>QQUU01000089.1 GCA_003385605.1 Bacteroidota bacterium | reverse complement strand
TATGGAAGGTGCAACAGCATCTGTACTTTTACTTTATGGCGGGCTCACGGCCCTTCAAAGCACAACAACCATAACAGGTCTCGCCTTTGCATTCATTTTAGTTGTCATGACAATTAGCTTCTATCTAAGTCTTGAAGACTATTATGCGAAAAACTATATCAGGACTAAGGACCATGAAGCCAAGAATTCTTCAGAAAAGGCCTCATAGGTGATAAACGCACATTGACAAAGAGTTCATTTGAGTGCATAAAAAAAGCCCTGATGCTGTGCATCAAGGCTTTTCCTTGTAGACGTTCTGGAGAAAAGGTCGAATGTAAATCGTATAGATGAACCTGATCAGGTTTAGTGAATTATTGCCCGGTAAGGCCTTGCAATGCAACTATTGCCAACTTTTACTTTTATTAAACCTTTTCTTGGTTTTGACTTTACTTTTAAAGCCGTAGGTAAATCCACCTCTAGCGCTGTAGGAATACTCATTTTCTTGTCCATGACCTATACCGAAGTAAACGATTGGAGTTAGAAGACCTTTCCTCAAAGAAATATTTTGACCATAAGAAAATACAACGTTGTACTCCCAATTCGATAAAGTGTAGCTTTCATTGTTCTCATCGGGTGGGACAAAATTCATGGAGTTTAAATGCTTTACTTCTCCACCTATACCGTAAAAAACATCCTTGTGCCTCTTTCTTGTGTGATACCTAATTTCAGGACTAATACCTATGAGTGTATTTTTTGTAGTGACCGCTTCATCAAAAATGTTTTCATGCTCCCCATAATGTACCATTAAAGGTATATTCATCGTGAACTTTCTAGACAAGCTAAATTCTGCGGACACTTCGCCCCCGATATTTGAATAGACCAACTCATCGAAGAAATTATAATTAAATAAAACACTCGGACCGACTCTAACATAGGTCTGTGCGACTAGTGATTGACAACAGAAAAACACCACTACAAGAACTTTCCCTCTTATCTTCATTATGCATTAAATAATTTACCAAGTTTGATTGATAACGAGGTATGTCCCTTAAACGTATATAAGGCCGGTCCAATTAAAAGGTGTTTCATTAACCTGTTCGATTCAAGACATAAAAAAAGCCCTGATGCTTTGCATCAAGGCTTTTCCTTGTAGCGGAGGCAGGACTCGAACCTACGACCTTCGGGTTATGAGCCCGACGAGCTACCAACTGCTCCACTCCGCGCTAATAGGACGGCAAATATAGGGTGGTTAAAGGCATTCTACCAAACTAATGCATAGAGAAAACCATTAAATAGGCCCCTAAGGCCGGAAAGAACAGATTATCAAAGCCGTAGGGAACTACTAATTCGATAAAAGCAAGTATGGCGGCGAATAGAATGGCCTCTGGGAGAGGAATTCCCATTGAAATCCCTACGATGGCTGCAACTATGAAGAATGCAGAGGTTCCAGCGAGCGTCTTGCGTTTGGAAAGTGGTAGTATAGGGCTTGGGATTCCGTGGCCCACTAAATTGGCCGCTAAATCTGCTAATCCCATAATTAAGATTCCATAGATGTAAGGTAATGTACTCTCCGTTTGGGCATATGGTGAATCTGGGTGATAGAACAAAGCACCTAATCCAACAGCGATTGGAAAGATGACCTCTCCATACGTCGTTCGAGGGACGTCATGGACGCTGGTAAGTATACCCGTAGATTTCGAAACAATCAAAGCAACGGTAAAGACAATTACGGTAAGTAAGACTTCGTAAGGCGTCAGGTAAATTACGAAACCGACAGCTCCCGTAGAACATAGTAAATGAGTGATTTTTCTGGACCACTCAACATTGATTTTGGTGGTCCTTTTTAATACCTCTACAGCGCCCATCATAGCCACGAAAAGAAGTTGATATAGAAAGAAGGTAAGTGATGGCATGGTTTAAAAAATATAGGTTTCGTATCTGCGCATATCTGTCACATCTGGATCAGGCATGCGATTGACTCGGTTATCTACTTGGACCAAAGCATAGATGCATTTCTCAGCGCTGCGGGATTTTGCCAACTTGTGGAGTTGGCCCGCCATAGCGTTGCCAACACCCATCGCTTGAAACTCTGGTAGAATACCTGCCGTTTTGAAGATTAACGTGGCATCTGGCAGTTCGGATAAATAGGCAAAGCCTACCCTTTGCTCTTTTATTTGAACCCAATAAAGGAGAGGGATATTGGGTGAACCAACGGTCATTGATTCGAGCCAAGCCTGAAATTGCTCGTTGGTCATAGACTCATACCCCCAATTATTCTTAAAGATAGCATCGATCATTTCTAGGAGCGCTTTGGGCGTTCCTTCAGAGGATAGATCCAGAGGTTGAAGTGAAAAGCCTTTATCATACCAGCCCTGCAAATAAGGCTCAGAAACTTCAATTACCCCATCGTAGTAAGTTCGATAGGCGCTGCGGTACTCAATTACCTTTTTGGGATTACACGAATTGAAGAATTCGGCCACTTTAGGGTCGTTATCCCATTCTCCCGGAAATACGGGACTGCCATCGGTCATCGATATGAACTTGTAGGGCAAGAAAGTAGAACCGTTGATAGGCCCATACAAAGGACCTTCGTATTGCGCCCTTGTTTCAGACCACGCTTCTTGCTGACTTTCTTTTGTACCTCCTTTGAGTTCGAAAAACCCAAAGGCATGACCATCCATAAACGGATAAGTACCCATGCAGAAATGTTCATTATCTATCCACTGTGCATTCTGTCGAGATGAATAAAAGTCCCAGCAGTTGCGTTCGTAATCACGCGATTCATAACCAAGGTTTGCTGATCGGTAGCGAACGAAATCTTCAAAATGGTCTAGCGTAGGTGTCATAATATTGGTTTTAATGTTCCACTAGCCGCATCCAAAACAGCTTCGCCGCCGTCCTGTAATAGTGCTGTAGCATTTGGCGCTCCGATAATACAGGGTATACCTAATTCTCTAGTTACAATAGAAGCGTGAGAAAGTAGTCCGCCTTGTTCTACAACTAATCCTTTGGCCTTGCTTATAAGCAGGCTCCATCCAGGATCCGTATGTTTTGCGACAAGAATATCGAACTCTGGCCAAGGTCCTGGTCGGTATTCTTCCATGACCAATAATTTGCCGTTTACGACTCCAGGGAATACACATTGTCCCTGAACAGATTCTCCAGCAGCAGTGGCAGGAATATATGGGGGCGCTTCTCCTGTTGGAGTGGCAGCAAAACTTCTTGGGTATCTGTCTTTAGCATGCTCAGCGTACTGGACTTTTCGCTCGGCAATCTTTTGTTTCCACCCTTCAGTGTTCCCTTCAAACCATTCGTCAATTTTCAAATAGAAAATGTCATCTGGCTCATTTAAGTGGCCATCATTAGCTGCGTTCAAACCCGCTTGAAGTAGTATACGACGTAACCATCCAAAAGCTGTCGAGCGAAGTAACCTGAATGCCTCTCTTTGCTTGATATAGCGCTGAAGCTGTTTTATGCCCCAAGGCAATCTTTGGTTGACCTGCGGACCTTTCGAAAGGAGCGGACTTGAAGCTATCTCTTGAATAGCATTAGACAAGGCACCGAAATCATCCATTGGGCTCGGCGACTCTAATTTAAGTTCATTGGGGAATCGGCCCCCAAATACAGAAAAGTAGGTCGTCCATCGCTCCTGAAGTGCTTGATTTCGCTGCAGAATGGAATGGAACTTTGGTTCATCTGTTGCGATTAGTGCTTCTCTTAGTAGTGCATCCTCCATTACCTCATGAGCTAAGGCTTTGAAGTCTCGTAATTGGGTGACACTTGGAGTTTCTACGGAAAGAAAACCTTGCAGCTCTTCCGGGCTAAATTTTTTCTCAGCCCAACCTAAGAAGGTCATTAATACGGTATCACTCTCAACGGTTACGTACCACCGACGGAGCCATCTTTTCTCACAACGGTTCCATAATGCGTGTAAATCTGGAGTTGAGAGTTTGGTAAAATCGGTCCTTCCTAAAACATTGAAGTCTTTTTGGACAATTTGATTGAATCTGAATTTGGTAAGTGGGAATAGAAGGACTTTCCAAACAGTAATTGCATAATAAGCAAACTTCAGCCATAGAGGAGGTAGCATACTTTCGGGCAGGAATATTTCCTGTCTGATTTCAGCAGTAATCATGCGCTCTAGGTTTTCCTTATTCCTCTCGTAACCTGGTAGAAACACCATCATGGAATACCAATGATTCATCACATAATACATACGGCCATTGAAGTCTTTTACAAGGTTGTCAAAGACCTTCTGATGTCTACGTATAGTGCGTTTAGGAACACCGCTATGCGTGAGCAAATCCTCATATACGTATTTGTATAGGCGACGTGCCACGCTAGCCGTCATAGGACTAACAGTTCCTGTGTAAGATTCGGCTAGGTTGGAATTATCAAATAACCAAAGCTGTGGCAACCAGTCCACTGTAACGGGTCGGATTTGCAATACATAGAGCTGCCCATCGACAATGGTCCACTCAACATCCATTGGTTTGGTGAAATGCTGTTGCACTTTACGGTATAGACGAAGTAAGCTGTTCTGCACGTCCGAAGTCCAAGCAACGCGTCGGAGTTCTTTGGTCACTATCTGTCCAGAACTCGTATCAAAAACTTGACCTTTACTTAATTCTTCTCCATTCGCCATCCAGGATCTTCCGCTAGGGTGGAAGCCTCGCTGTGCTACCTCAAATCCCTGAACGACGTAATTACACAGACCAGGTGCGTAGTTCACCATCCAGCGTTCTTCGTGGGTAAACATCACGCCAGATACGCTGTCGTCGCCGTAGATCAAAGGTTGGATAACTACGCCATGAGGCTCCTCTTGAGAAGATAACTTGGGCAAACTAGCCGCAACTTCCTGCAAGGCAGCTGCAAGGGTTTCTTTGGTGACTCCTAAAAGGGTTTTGAATTGGCCTGCCGCTGCACTTTCTTCGGTGTCTTCAGTAATGCTCGAACTACGAACCGCATAGTATTTAGACTCGCCGATCTCTTTAATCACTGCTGAAGCGATGGACACGGTGTCAAGATTCCCAAGTGAATCGTCAACACACACTGATGTGAAAGGAAGTGTTCTAAAGCCGTGATCCTGCAGACTTGCTAGACCCTTGGCCTTATTGCCATATGTACCAAACTTTAGAGCCATACTGTAATATTCAGAAGTAAGTAAGATAAGATAGCTCCCACCTGAATGCTGTACTTTCCTTTTTGATTGGGTTTACTCGCGTACCGTACGGCACCGAGAAACAAGGGAAGGATTGACAACACTAGGTATGTACTTGAAACATCCGGAATTTGCAGATAACAGATCATCGCTAGTACGCCAATGAAAATGGTAACAATAGCGCTACCCCAAGTGCCTAATCTTGAAGAATAACTGTCCCGATAGTCTGTTTCTTCCTCAGGAGGAAGACACTTACGAGCAGCTTCGACTAAGGCGCTCAATGCAAATACACCGAAGGCGTGCCACCAAATATTTTCGGACCATTGAAGCGTCTTTGAAATGGCAGCATAAGCGACTAATTGGAGTAATAACATTTGCATCAGCATGATCACATTGTAGAGCCAAAAGTGTGGCTTAAGCTTTGCTAAAGGCCCCACCTCATAACGTGCAAGGATAGAGTAACACAAAAGGCCCGCAGATAACAGTCCGGATAGTGGATCTAAAACGATGTGAATACTGATAAATATGCCTCCATTCCAGTACCCCAGTCTTAGGATTTCCTTTTCGGTAATTAAACCACGCTGCAGTGGTCGGTCGGGATGGTGGACATCATCGACGTCCTTATCTCGTAATTCGTCAATGACACGGGTATGTAATAAGAAAGACAAGCCTGCGACTGCGAGCAACCCGTACTTCCACCACTGTGCATAGTAGCCGTCCATTTCTAGAACCGACATAGTGGACAGGATAATAGCCAATGTAGTTGGTAAAAGGAATACCAAAGGAAAACGCTCGAGCTGGTATTGATAGAGTCTACGACCTAAACTTTGCTTTGCTTCTGCCATAAATAAAAGTTGTTGTAGAAAGGCACTCTATCGTCGCGAGATATTGGCACCAATTTCCACTGGTTTTTAAATGAATCTGGTACTTGAACCGTGTAGCGGTGTTCCCAATAAAGGAAAATTGATCCGGTCGTACAGGCCTGATCCACAGCTTCAAAAAAGTCATTATTAAAAGTCCCGTCGGTAGCTTCCATAATATCAGAAGCATGAATCATGTGACGGGCACTAGGTAGCTGCTCCACATATGATTTCATATCGGTATGATGCAGGGTTATTGCGTTCGGTTCCGGAACCCAATTTCCTTTGAGGTAGTCCAAACTGCTGTTTTTATGGTACCCGTGAACGATATAATCGACATATGGATTGTCAATGAGGGAATGAGCGATCATCTTCGCTTTGAACTCATCAACATAGTTTACTTGCGTAGGTTTTTTGCTTTTGTCCTGAATCAATCCAGGGTGGCGTGCATTAGTATCTACATTTTCTCTTGAAAAAAAACGATTCGATAAAAATTGTAACCTTCTCGTATTCCAAAGCTTGTCATACACTTCAGCCCTTTGCTCCGGTGAATTTGCCTGCACCATCGCTCTACGCGCACCGGGACTCAATAAAAGTGGAAATACCCTCGAGAATTTTTGAAGAAACCCCTCCAATCTACCTTCGTGCAGCAAACCTTTTCTTGAATGCAGCCCGAACAGGCTATCACGATCAGTTGCGTGTAAAGCCTCTAATTTCTTTTGTACGTGCTGAAGCTGGGTTTGTTCCGTATCTACAAGATGGATATGCGGAATGCCGTGATTGAGCAAACTAAGTGCATGGTCACCACCACTTGCAACCATGTGATAATGGTCGACTTCATTCGCATCAACGATGCTTCGAAGTAGGCTGGTATCTTCCCAAGATTGCGCGTAATAAAGCACTTTGAGTGTGGTTTCCGATGAAGGTAGGAAATTCCTTTCGGAGAACACAAGTGTGTAGGGTCACTAATGAGAAAATAGCCCTTTTACTTAAAGGGAATTCCGGTGACTTAAAGAAAATTGATTCAGATATGAGAAACCAATGCTATTTCCCAAAAATCTCCTCCAAATGTTTTGGTCCTTTTGCAATATCGTCTTGTTCGAGAACCCTTTGAAGACGACCGCTCTTAAGAAAGATACAGCTCGAACAAAGCTCCACGACTTCCTGCATGATGTGGGTAGAAAACAAGACGGTTTTCTCCTGAGCTACTTCACGAAGAAGCGCACGGATCTCTACAAGTTGTGCGGGATCCAAACCTGTGGTAGGCTCATCAAGAATCAGAATCTGTGGGTCGGGAATAAGAGCAGCAGCAAGACCAACACGCTGGCGGTACCCTTTAGATAACGCTCCAATCTTTTTATGCTGCTCGGGGCCTAGGACTACCATATCAATGACTTGGCTCACTCTTGATTTATCTACTTTGTAGATGGAAGCCACATATTCGAGGTATTCCTTAATGTATAATTCTAAATATTGGGGGTTGTGTTCAGGTAGGTATCCCAGAACACGCTGAACCTTGAGGGGTTCTTTGAGTACGTCCACACCGTTGACCATCACGCTTCCAGTATCAGGAATAACAGATCCTGTGATGATCTTCATGAGGGTACTTTTTCCAGCACCATTTGGGCCTAGAAGACCTGTGATTTGGCCCGATTTTATTTCAAGGCTCACTCCATCTAACGCTTTCTGGCTGCCGTAGGATTTCGTGAGGTTTTCAATAACTATACTCATGATTTAATCCCCATTAAATCCAAGAAGAAGGCATATTCCATAGCGGTCTCTTTGAGCGCCTCGAATCGGCCTGAAGCACCGCCATGCCCGGTTTCCATATTACAATACATGAGCAATACCTCATCCTTGTTCGTGCGCATTTTACGCAGACGAGCTATCCATTTCGCCGGCTCCCAATACTGCACCTGGCTGTCGTGCAAACCAGTAGTGATCAACAGCGCAGGATAATCTTGCGCCTTTACTTGATCGTAAGGGCTGTAGGAAAGCATATAGTCGTAACTGTCCTTGTTCTTTGGATTACCCCATTCGTCGAACTCTCCAGTAGTAAGCGGGATCGATTCATCCAACATCGTCGTCACCACATCCACAAACGGAACCGCAGCGATGACTCCTCGGAACAAATCTGGACGCATATTTACTACAGCTCCCATCAATAAACCGCCGGCAGAACCACCCATGGCCATAAGCGTTTCCGGCGTTGCATAGCCCTGCTCTACAAGCGCATCGCCACAAGCAATAAAGTCAGTGAAGGTGTTGATTTTATTGAACATCTTACCGTCTTCGTACCAAGGTCTTCCCATGTACTGCGAACCGCGTATGTGTGCAATAGCATATACAAAGCCGCGATCCAACAGACTAAGACGTACCGTAGAGAATGAAGGGTCAATAGTATATCCATAAGATCCATAACCGTAGAGCAATGTGGGATTAGGGCCGTCTTCGCGGATTAAATCCTTTCTATAGACAATTGACATGGCTACTTTCTTGCCGTCATCAGCGGTAGCCCATATGCGCTTGGTTTCATATTTAGACTTGTCATAGCCGCCCAAAACCTCCTGCTCTTTACGAACCGTTTTCTCACCAGTGGCAAAATCATAGTCGATTACACTACCTGGTGTTGTTAGCGAGGT
Organism: Bacteroidota bacterium; assembly: GCA_003385605.1. GTDB lineage: Bacteria > Bacteroidota > Bacteroidia > Flavobacteriales > Schleiferiaceae > UBA10364. The sequence goes on along the minus strand of QQUU01000089.1, from coordinate 66,967 downwards.
GTAGCCGTAGCGCAGATGTTTCTGGTCGAAGCTAGGATTGTTGCCCACGTAGGCCGTGTAGGTTTCCTCCTCGAAAGGCAAGTAATACGCCTCACCACCCCAAGGTTGGATACGAATGCGAACCAATCCGTTCGAACGCTCCTCTGTAACAAGGTAATCTTCAAACAGCTCCATATCTGTGAAAAGCACATTCTCATCGTGTGGAAGCACGTCGGTCCAATTCTCTTTCGAAGGTGCCTCTAACGGTGCCTTCATCAACTTAAAATTGGTCGCTTCATCCGCATTGGTACGGATGTAAAAATGATCACCAAAGTGACTAGTGCTGTACTCAAGACCTCGCTCACGAGGGTGAATAATCTGAAAGTCCCCTGTTGGGTTATCCGCAGCCAAAAATCTATGCTCGTCCGCCATTGTCGAGGAAGAACCAATCATTAAATATTTACGGCTCTTGCTCTTGTATACAAAACAAGTGAAGGTCTCGTCTTCTTCTTCAAAAATGAGCTCATGTGAACCGCTTTGCGCGTCCCAACGCTTGATTTTATTACTGCGAAGCGTCTCTAAATCTTTAACGGTATAGAACAAGTAATTCCCATCCGCACTCCAAGTAGAACCTCCAGTACACTCGTTTTCCGTTACAATATCAATGGCACCCGTAACAAGATCTTTGGTATAGATGGTGTAAATACGACGACTGACAGTATCTACTCCGAAAGCAATCTTTTGGTTGTTCGGGTGTATGCTCAATCCTGCGATCTGGTAATACGAATGACCTACGGCCAATTCATTGACGTCAAGCATCACCTCTTCTTCAGCCTCCAAAGAACCTTTCTTACGGCAATAGAGCGGGTACTCCTTTTCACCTTCAAATCGAGTGTAGTAGTAATAGCCGTCCAACAGATATGGTACCGAGCTATCGTCTTTTTTGATTCGACCCACGATTTCCTCATAGAGTCGCTCTTGAAGCTTCTCTGTGCCCTTCATGATTTGCTCACGGTAGGCATTCTCACTATTTAAATAGTCAATGACCTCTGGATTCTCGCGATCACGCATCCAGTAATACTCGTCGTTGCGGGTATCGCCGTGGATGGTCATTTCGTGAGCTACCTCTTTCGCAATAGGCTCACCAGTGTTCGGGGTTTCATTCATGGTACATTGTGTCATAAGGGCTACAAAACTAAGGCCAAGTATTACCTTTTGTTGCATGGGAAGGGTTATTTTAGAGACTCACTTAAGGCCTATGAAATTACAGAATTCCAACTATAACAGCACACTTCTGCTATTTGTGCTATTCCTAGCAATTACAAGCTGCTCCAAACTTGAAAGAAAGGTCGATTTCCAGGGTCATCGAGGTGCCCGAGGATTGTATCCGGAAAATAGTTTGGAAGGATTTGAATATGCATTGAGCATAGAGGAAGTGACTACCCTCGAACTAGATGTTGTGGTGAGTGCGGACAAGAACCTGATTATCTCCCACGAGCCTTGGCTCAATCCTGAGATTTGTGCCCTGGACTCTGCAGTTCTCGCTGATAACCCAATGGCTTACAACCTCTATAAAATGACAACAGAGGAAATTCAGGCGTTTGATTGTGGAAGTAAGGGCAACCCTAGATTTCCTGAGCAGAAGGCCATGGCCACCTACAAACCGTCATTAAGTGAACTGTTTAATATGCTCAGTCGCACGGGCAACTGGCGCAAACTGAATATAGAGACAAAATCTAGACCCATTGGAGACGGGGTATACCACCCAAAACCCAAGGAATTTGCACGGCTCATCGCAACTTTCCTAGAACGCTACGATGCACTAAACCCTGAGTTTAATCTGTTCGATCTAGTGACAATACAGAGCTTTGATGTCCGTACACTCCAAGAGCTGAGAAAGCTGCACACCGGAGTTAAACTATGCCTGCTGACTGAAGATGAAACTGATCCCGCAGCGGCCATGGACAAACTTGGGTTCCCTGCGGATGTGTATAGTCCCAATTTCGAAACCGTAACTCCTGAGATTGTGAATTGGTGCCACTTTAGACGCATTGATATCATCCCCTGGACGGTAAATGAAGTCGCGGATATGCAGCGATTGCTAGATATGGGTGTCGATGGATTAATCTCCGACTACCCCAATAAGTACAAGGAGCTCGTATACTAGTTCAGGCCAGCCTGAGTCTTCGCGTTTTGAATGCGTATTACGCCCTGACGAGAACCTTCGTGATCAGGATTATAACTCAATGCCTCCCGATAGTCTTTCTCGGCATTTGGCATGTCGCCTAAGAGTTCAAAGCTGTACCCACGACCGTACAATGCCCTGTGATTGATGGGCTGAATGGCCAACGCTTGCGTAAAGTACCCAATAGCTTCACGTGGCAATTGCAGCTGAAGGTGGATGTAACCAAGATTAAAAAAGCTTTCAATATCTGCCGGGTCCAATTTTGTACAGGTCGTAAAATCCTCCAAGGCACCGTTCCAATCCTGCTGACCTAGATAGAACATCCCTCTGTTGTAAAAGCTCAACTTATTCTCAGGGTCCAATTCTACCAATCTGTTGAAATAAGCGATGGCAATAGGGTTCCCCATAGCACTGTAAAGCACCCCGCACATATCAATAGCCTCCACATAGTCTGGCGCAATATCGATGGCCTTTTGAAACCATTGAAGGGCACGTGCTGTATCTCCAATGGCATCCCTCATCAACAAGCCTTTCAAGAAATGTGCTTCGGGATTCTGAGGATCTAGGTTGAGCACTATATCTACAAGCTCAGCGCTTTTCTCGAATTCTGTAACCACATGATAGAGCTGCGCCATTTTAAGACGACACGGAACATATTCCGGATCCAGGCGCATACATTTCTGCCAAGCGTCCCTACTCTCGCGCGTTTTATTTGAGGCAAAACCTAAATCACCTAGAATTTCTAACGCCCCCACTCTATTACTATCGACAGCTAAAACTGCATTGATATCTGCCTGCGCATAGGCAAGGTTTCTTGCACCTAAATACAGTCGTGCTCGCGATTCAAGCACATCCAAATCATTTGGATCGTCAATAATAAGAGCATTTAAACTGTCTAATGCAGAACGCCCCTTGTTCACTGGGGCCAATTCCTCAGCAGCATCCTCTTGCTGCGTGGTCAACTCCTCATTTGGAGATGAACAAGCAAAGAAGAAGCTAGCGACAATCGAATAAAGGGCGGCTTTGTGCAATAGGGTCAAATTCATTTCCCAAAAATGAGGCAAAAAAAAAGCCCCGCCAAGCGGCGGGGCTGAGAATCAAATAAATCGACTCTTAGAAGTTGTAACGCAAAGAAGCGTTCCACGTACGACCGAAACCGAACCACACTGAGTTAGCAGTGTTGATACCGTTCCATGTTGGGTCACCATCTTCAGCGTGAATACTTGTGTTAGACTCAGCAATGTATACTGTGTTTGCCAAGTTGTTCACGTTCAAACGGAAAGTAAATCCGTTCATTCTGTAAGTAGCACCCAAATCGATTAGACCGTAAGAAGGAAGCTTTACTGCACCTCTGTTATCAGGAGCGTAGAATTCTTCATCAACGATTGAGAAGTCAGCGTACAATCCGTCAACTAGACGTAGACCTAGATCAATGCTAGCACCTTTAGCTACAGTGTAATCTGCTGTGAAGTATGCAGTAGTTTGTGCTGCATCACCAACCTTAGCACCTTTCAAGTACAATGTACCTTCACCGATTGCTTGTTGGTTGTCATCAAATAAAGTAGCAGTAAAGTCTTTAGTGTATCTCCAGTCACCGAATGAAGTCATTGCTTTCAAACGTAGTTTGTCAGTAGCAAAGTAATCTGCTTCAATCTCCAAACCGTTGTGACGTACGTCGATATCACGGAACTGAGCAGTACCGTCAACACCTTGAGCATTGCTCAAAGAAACTGTTTGGAAACGGTTACCCCAAGTAGTAGAGTAAGCGTTCACGTTGATGCGTAGGTTGTTCGATGTGTAACCGTAACCTGCTTCGAATGAAACGATTTCCTCGTTTTCCAAATCTTCGTTAATCGTATTTGCGTAGTTCGGGAATACTGCACCAAACTGTGCTTGACGTGATATGAAACCTGCATTGAAGAAGAAGTTCGACGCATCGTTCATGTTGTAGTTAGCACCACCTTTCACGTAACCACCCAAAGAGTTCTGAGTATCAGAGATTGGGTTTGCCGGTTGAGCGAAGTAATCCTCACGTTGGAAGCTTTGGTTACTAAGACCTGCTTGAAGGACTACATTGTAAAGGTTGTCCTCGTTGTATTCTACCAAACCGTTAAGACCGGCCCAACCAACGTTACCTACGTTGTAGTAAGCAATTTTAGGACCGTTCAAACCAGTGTTGTTGAACGGGCTTGCATTAACTGTAGTATTGATGATCTGACCAGCAGAGTTATCGTTACCAGTTGAGTAGTATCCATCAAGACCCATTAGATGATTTAGGGCGCGATAGTGGAAACCTTTGTACTGTCTCAAATCAACACCGATAGACGTACGTACTTTTCCAAACTGACCTTCAAGGTTAGAGATTGCACCAAGCCAGTTGTGTGAGTTCATCGAAGCACGACGAATCAAGATCTCGCGGTTTACGTTGCTATCGCGGAACCCGTTCGAACCGATACGCTGACCGGCGAAGTCTGAGATAGCACCAGTGTAACCATCTGTGTTGTCTTGGTTCGAAGCAACTACAGCATCGTAATCGATAGTACCGTCATCGTTTCTTGATCCTCTTCCGTTCTCGATGTAGTGCTCGTACAAATCCTTGCGGAAAGGTAGGATATCAGATGCAGCAGCACGGTAGTTGTTACCACGTGGACCAGTACCACCACCACGACCTGCAGAACCGTAGAAAGAAGAAACCAATTTCCAAGTTGAGTTAATTTCCCAATCCCAGTTTAACGTTGCCAAAGGTTTGTTGTAGAAGTTACGACGCATAGAGAATTCTTCTCCGTTAAGCGTACCACCGTTTGTGTTCCAACGACGGTTGATTTCGCCACCTTCACCTTTAAAACCGTTATCAGCAGTAAAGTGCTGGTAATCACGAATACTTACCCATACATCACGCTGGTGGTGCCATTGACCAGCACCCAAGAACGTAAAGTTCAAGCTGTGATCAGAACCTTTAGGAGCGTAACCCACAGAAGCGAAGTAGTTCCAACCTTCACCTTGAGTTTGGTTGATGTATCCGTTACCCATCCAACGGCTCAAAAGCAAAGAAGTCGCCCAACCTTTCTCGTTTACACCAGTGTTGTAAACAGCTGAAGATTTAAAGTAACCATCATTACCTGCTGCTTGAGTAAACGAACCGCCTTCTTTCATATCAGCTGCTTTTGTGAAGATACTGATTGTACCACCCACAGAAGGAACAGCCAACTTAGAAGCACCTAAACCACGCTGAATCTGGATACCAGAAGCAACATCAGTTAGACCCTGCCAGTTCGACCAGTAAAGACGACCGTTTTCCATGTCGTTTACCGGCTGACCGTTAATCAAGAAAGAAGTGTTGGTTTGGTCGAAACCACGCAAAGAGATGCGTGAGTCACCGTAACCACCACCTTGTTTTGTAGCATAAACACCTGGCGTAGTGTTCATGATTTCTGGGAACTCCATGTTACCCACTTTCAGTGAGATGTCCGAAGGTGAGATTGTTGAAACTGCAACAGGCGTCTCACGCGCTACAGCAACATCAATTACATCGGATACTACTGTAATCTCGTCCAACATGTTGAACAAGGAATCTGCTGTTGCAGATGCGTCCTGTGCAGAAACAGCGAAACTCGCCATGAAAGCACTAACAATTAGTAAAGCCTTTTTCATTGTTTGTTTTTGAAATGGTTATTCATCTCAAATTTAACAAGGTCTTCACAGATTAGTTGGTTTCAACGTTAAATTTATATGAACACGTTAATAACAAAAGGCGCTGAAAATCAGCGCCTTTGACAATATAACTTAGTGTAAAATAGACACTTAGTCGTTTTCTGCTAGTGCAGCTTTGATTTTTGCTTCGACTTCTTCGGCCAATTCTGGATTATCAATGAACAACTGCTTGACCGTATCACGTCCTTGACCCAATCTTGTTTCGCCGTAACTGAACCAAGATCCACTTTTTGTGAGGATATCGTGAGCGACACCTAAATCGATTAATTCGCCCGCTTTTGAAACACCCATTCCATACATGATGTCAAATTCTGCCAAACGGAATGGAGGGGCTACTTTGTTTTTAACCACCTTCACTCTTGTGCGGTTACCTATGACTTTATCGCCATCCTTAATTTGAGTAGAACGACGGATATCTAAACGAACCGAACTGTAGAATTTCAAGGCATTACCACCGGTAGTCGTTTCTGGGTTACCGAACATCACTCCAATCTTTTCACGCAACTGATTAATGAAAATTACTGAGCAGTTGGTTTTACTAATAGTTCCCGTAAGCTTTCTAAGTGCTTGAGACATCAAACGCGCTTGCAGACCAACGCGCGCATCTCCCATTTCACCTTCAATCTCAGCCTTTGGTGTCAATGCAGCCACAGAATCAATAATGAGGATGTCAATAGCTCCAGAGCGAACTAGATTATCCGCAATCTCTAGAGCCTGCTCTCCATTATCTGGTTGAGAGACGATGAGCTCATCGGTATTCACGCCTAATTTTTCAGCATAAAAACGATCAAAAGCATGTTCCGCATCGATAAATGCGGCAATACCGCCTTTGCGCTGACATTCAGCAATGGCATGTAAGGTCAATGTTGTTTTACCTGAACTCTCTGGTCCATAGATTTCAACCACACGACCTGTAGGATATCCACCTACACCAAGCGCAATATCTAGAGTCAATGATCCAGTAGGAATAGAATCTACTTCTATAACCGGAGCATCGCCCATTTTCATTACTGTTCCTTTACCGTATGCCTTGTCCATACGGTCCATTGTGAGTTTGAGTGCCTTTAATTTGGCGTCTTTGTCTGCGCTCATAATCTTAGAATGCTAAAAATATTAGAATTTGTACAAATGTAGAACTTTGATTGAAACTTCAAAGCCTTTCTAATAATTTATGCAGAGAAAATTAATTTTCGAAGAGTTCAAGCACCTGTTCGGTAGCTTCTTTAGTTTTCACTTTTTCCAAAACTTGCTCGATCATTCCTGCTTCATCGATCACATAAGTATGTCTGTAGATGCCTTCATATTCTTTACCCATGAACTTCTTCCAACCCCAGGCTTCGAATGCCATAATGATTGATTTTTCTTCATCAGCAATCAAATTATAGTTGAGTTCCTGCTTAGTAGCAAAGTTGCTCTGACGCTTTACTGAATCTGCGCTAACGCCTACTACTTCAAATCCTTTTGCTGCTAAATCCGCGTAGTTATCACGAAAGTTACAGGCTTCGACCGTACAGCCAGGAGTACTTGCTTTAGGGTAGAAAAACAGGATGACTTTTTTGCCTAAGAACTGCTCTGAGGATATGTTTTCTCCGTTCTGATTTACACCGCTCCATGCAGGTGCTTTTTGTCCAATTTTTAATGCCATTGTGAATTGATTTTATTTCTCAACAACTCGAAGTTAGCTTTGTTTTGTTCCTTAGAACCCTTGTTAGCAATAAATAGTTTTCCACATGACCAAAGCAGAAAAAGTACAATACGTCGTCGATGAACTGGAACGTCTTTATCCGGAAACGCCGGTACCGCTCGACCACAAAGATCCTTTTACCCTGCTTGTGGCAGTAGTGCTGAGTGCACAGTGCACGGACGAGCGCGTGAATCAAATTACTCCAAAGCTTTTCGCTGTGGCGGACAACCCTTACGACATGGCCAAAATGACCGTGGACGAAATCGCCGCCATTATTCGACCTTGTGGTTTGGTTCCAATGAAAAGTAAAGGCATCCACTCCTTTTCGAATACTATTGTAAACGACTACAACGGCGAAGTCCCGGCAAGTTTTGAAGCCTTAGAGGCTATGCCAAGTGTAGGTCATAAAACTGCTAGCGTAGTGATGAGTCAAGCTTTTGGAGTACCTGCATTCCCAGTAGATACTCATATACAAAGGCTAATGTTTCGATGGGGATTCTCTAACGGCAAATCGGTAGATCAGACCGAGAAGGATGCCAAGCGATTGTTTGCTCGAGAACTATGGAACAAGCTGCACCTGCAAATCATATTCTATGGAAGAGAATACAGCCCCGCCCGTGGATGGGATTTAGAAAAGGATTACATCACAAGTAGAATTGGCCGAAGAAGTGAAATTAAAAAATGGGAAGCTGAGCAAGAGCGCAAGGCAAAGAAAGCTTCACAGAAGAAAGCTCGCCGATAGTTGTTATTTTTGGGCTGCATTAAAAGAAATTGACCTTTATGGGACGCGCATTTGAATTTAGAAAAGAACGCAAGTTTAAGCGTTGGGCAGGGATGGCGAAGACCTTCTCGAGAATTAGTAAGGACATCATCATGGCCGTAAAAGAAGGTGGTGATAACCCAGATTCTAACTACCGCTTGAGAATGTTGCTTCAAAATGCCAAGGCAGCCAACATGCCTAAGGACAATGTGGAGCGCGCCATCAAAAAGGCAATGTCGAAAGACCAAAGCGACTACAAGACCATTATCTATGAAGGATACGGTCAACACGGTATCGCTGTTTTGGTGGAGACCGCTACAGACAACAACACACGTACGGTAGCGAATGTACGTTCGTACTTTAATAAATGTGATGGTTCTCTTGGGACATCAGGTTCGGTGGAGTTCATGTTCGAACACAAGTGCCACGTGAAAATTGCTGCAGGCGATATCGATGTAGAAGAGCTCGAATTTGAGATGATCGACCACGGCGCCGAAGATGTGTTTAAGGATACCGAGGAAAAAGACGGCGAAGAAACAGAAATCATCATGATCTATGGCCAATTCGCGGATTACGGAAACATCGCCAAAGGCCTAGAAGGATTGGGTCACGAGATTATAGAATCTGGTTTTGAATATATCCCAACCACAACGAAAGAACTGGACGAAGCACAAACCAAGGACATCGAAAAACTCATTGAGAAATTAGAAGAGGACGACGATGTACAGAATGTGTACACCACTATGAGATAAAGGCTGCGCGAACAGCGAAGCCAAAGCACAAAAAAGCCGCCCGATGGGCGGCTTTTTTAGTTGTTATTAAGCTGGGATTTTGCGCAGCGAACTTCGTTCAATCTGCGCTTTCGCATACTCTTTGGTGATGTGAATGGATTTTTCCTCCATGCCCGGCGCATCGAACATGTGGTCCGTAAGGATGGCCTCACAAACACTGCGCAATCCGCGAGCGCCAAGGCTGTAATCGAGGGCTACCTCAACGATGTAATCGTACACTTCTTCGTCAAAAGACAAGGCGATGTCGTCCATATGGAAGAGGTGCTGGTACTGCTTGACCAACGCATTCTTCGGCAAGGTTAAAATGGCACGAAGCGCATCTTTATCTAGCGGAGACATAAAGGTTACAATAGGCATACGACCTATGAGCTCCGGGATCAATCCAAAGCTCTTAAGATCAGAAGGTGTGATGTAGCTCAGTACCTCATCATCTTCCACGTGATTGCGGCTCTCTTTCGAGTACCCGAGTGTTGCTGAATTCAATCGCGAACCGATCTTCTTCTCAATTCCCACAAAGGCGCCACCTGCAATGAAGAGGATGTTTGTGGTATCAACTTCGATGTACTTTTGGTCCGGATGCTTACGACCTCCTTTTGGGGGTACATTCACTTTTGAACCTTCAAGAAGCTTCAACAAACCTTGCTGAACGCCTTCCCCACTTACATCACGTGTAATGGATGGATTATCTCCTTTACGTGCAATCTTGTCGATTTCGTCAATAAACACAATACCCACCTGAGCACGGTTCAAATCATAATCGGCTGCCTGCAACAAACGCGTCAATATACTTTCAACGTCCTCACCTACGTAACCTGCTTCAGTAAGTACCGTAGCATCTACAATGGTGAACGGCACATTGAGCATCTTGGCGATGGTACGTGCCATTAGCGTTTTCCCTGTTCCTGTATTTCCTACTAGAACAATATTGGATTTATCGACGTCCGGTGCATCCTTCAAAGGGACCAAACCAATACGTTTATAGTGGTTGTATACTGCTACCGCCAGCGTACGCTTGGCAGGCTCTTGACCAATAATGTATTCGTCGAGGTGCTCTTTGATTTGCTTTGGGGTAAAATCAAACTCTGGCTTCGCCGCAACATCCAATGGATTAGACTGCGGTTTTTCACCGAGTTCAGCGTGAAGGATACCACCCGCTTGGCCAACGCAACGGTCACAGATGTGAGCATCCACACCAGCAATCATCATCTCTGCCTCATCCTTACTGCGTCCGCAGAAGGAACAGTGGATGTTCTTCTCTTCGCTCATTACTTCGCTTGATTCTTGCCGAGCAAAATTTCGTCAACCATACCGTAGTCTTTCGCCTCTTGCGAAGTCATCCAGTAATCGCGGTCAGAATCTGCCTCTACTTTATCGAAAGGCTGACCACTGTGGTGAGAAATGATAGAATACAACTCTTTCTTCAGCTTGAGGATCTCTTGCAAAGTGATCTCCATATCTGAAGCTTGTCCCTGAGCACCGCCCATAGGCTGGTGGATCATAATACGGCTGTGCTTCAATGCTGAACGTTTGCCCTCTGCACCTGCACACATTAGTACAGCACCCATTGAAGCTGCCATACCTGTACAGATTGTGGCGACATCCGGGTTGACTACCTGCATGGTATCATAGATGCCTAGTCCTGCATACACAGAACCACCCGGTGAGTTGATGTATATCTGAATGTCCTTTTTCGCATCTGCACTCTCTAAAAAGAGTAGCTGTGCTTGGACAATGTTTGCTACCTGATCGTTGATGCCTGTTCCCAAAAAGATGATGCGGTCCATCATCAAACGCGAGAACACGTCCATCTGTGCAACGTTCATTTGGCGCTCCTCAATAATGTATGGCGTCAACGATGCATCTACGTACTGATCAACATACATGCTCTGAATGCCGGCATGCTTGGTAGCGTACTTTTTAAATTCTTTTCCTAAATCCATGAATCAAAGTTGGTTTGAAGGTTAAGACAATTCCCTTAGATTTTGTTCTAAGTTATGCCTTTTCTGTGACCAATTTGATGAAATCATCATAAGTCACCTCTTTCTCCTCAACTTTGAAAGACTCTTTGTAGTGTGCGAGAAGCTTCGCGTTGTATACTTGATCACTGATACGGCGAACTTCCTCTTCGTTTTTCAGTGCGTTCTCCGCAATGCCTTTCAACATCTCGTCGTCCATCACTTGCTGACCGTACTGTTGGAACTGTGCTTTCACCATACCTACAGTGTGGTCTAGAAGATCCTCGCGGCTTACCTTAATTTCAGCAGCAGTGATTACCGCGTTCTCGATCAATTGGTAACGCAATCCTTTTTCTGTTTTTTCCCAATCAGCCTCTACCTCTTCAGCAGTCAATGGCTTCTCGCCTGAAGTCTGCATCCACTTTTTCAAGAATGCGATAGGAAGGTCAAATTTGGTCTTGTCGAGCAAGTATTCTGCAACGTTATTCAAGAAGTACTGATCCGCTTCGTTTTGGTACATGCGCTCCGCTTCCTCTTTCATGCGAGCACGCATTTCTTCTTCCGAAGTCACTGCACCTTCACCATATACCTTGTCGAAGAACTCTTGGTTCAACTCTGCAGGCTCCATACGGCTGATGTTCGTGAGCTTGAATTCGAAAGATCCAGTAGAAGCTTCCAACTGAGCATCAGTCACTCCGAGCAATCCTGCAACGTTGTAATCTTTACCGAACGACTTCTTCGCATCGAAAGTCGTAGTGCTGCCCATAGCAGTTTTGGCCAATTCACCTTGCGCTTTCTTCGTCTTCAAGTTGGTTCCTAGGAACTGTGCATCTTCCTTAACGATACCGCCTTCTACAGCCGCACCATCAGCATCTACCTCAGTAAATGAACCGTGGTACATATCATCAGCTGCTGGCTTTTCTGGAGTAGACATCTTACCGTAGCGGCCACGGATATCTTCCATATATGTATCCAGAACCTTATCGTCTGCAACGACCTTGACGCCTTTTACTTTGTTCTTCTTTGTGATTTTAACATCAACCTCTGGGCTCAAACCTAGTTCGAAACCGAAGTTGTATGTTCCTGGAGTATCGAAATCTAGCTCCTCTTGCTCTACTGGAAGTGGATTACCTAGAATGTTCAACTTCTCCTCTTGGATGTAGTTATAGATTGAATCTTGAAGCATCTTGTTGATCTCGTCAATCAATACCGCTTTACCGTATTGCTTCTTGATCAAACCCATTGGCACTTTACCTGGACGGAATCCTGGGATGTTAGCGCTCTTGCGGTAATTCTGTAGCACAGAGTTCACTTTGTCCTGGTAATCTTCAGGAGTGATTTCAATGTTTACCGTTAGGTTTAGTGCATCTACTTCGTTCTTGCTAATGTTCATCTGCTTTCAATTAGATTAAATACATCCTTGTAATAAGGGGTGCAAAGGTACTAACAATTTGTGGTTTATGGCGTTATATAATGGAATGAGCTTTTGTATTCCTTTAACGGTTTCAGTGTGGTCCAATTCATTTAACATCGTACCTTGTCATTTCCTATGTATTCCAAGCTTATGCAGCGTAAAAACCTCAAATACCTCTTGCCACTTTTAGGTGTGGCCCTAATCATTTTTGGATTCAACAAATACGGCACAGAAGAAGATAAAGAGGCCGTGATTTTCGCCCTCGTTCGCGACGCATTGACCAATGTACACTTGCAGCCCAAGGAGATGAACGACGAGCTGAGTGCCGAGATCTTTGACGCCTACATAGAAGCTATAGACTACAACAAACTCTTTTTAACGAAGGCAGAGGTAGATGAATTGGCCAAAGACAGGAACAATCTAGATCAAGCTTTTTACACGACCAACACTGCTTTCTTTGACAAGAGTTATGGCTTAATCATCCAAGGTATTGATCGTTCAAAAGAGATTTACACGCGCCTACTAGCTGCTCCCTTCGATTACACTGAGGATGAAAGCATTTATTCAGACGCTGAAGAGCGCCCATTCGCGAGCGACGTTGCAGCACTAGAGAACAGCTGGAAGCAACACTTGAAATGGCGCATCCTTAACCGTATCTACGAAAAAGACAATGCCCAAAAAGAGGACGCTGAAACCGACGAGGAGGTAGAACTCAAAGATTTTACAACGCTAGAAAAAGAAGCGCGCGAAAAGGAATTGGAACTTCAAGAAGAGTGGTACGAAGATTTGATGGACGTGAGCCGTATTGAATGGTTCGGGATGTACATGAACGCGTATTGTGAAACCTTTGACCCGCATACTAGCTATTTAGCACCTCAGCAAAACGAGAACTTTGAGCTGAGCATGACGGGGCAGTTTGAAGGAATTGGTGCTCAATTAAAACAAGAAGGCGATTACATCGGTATCGAACGCATCATCGCCGGATCTGCCTGTTGGAGACAGGGCGACCTCGAGGTGGGTGATCGCATCATTGCCGTGGCCCAGGGCAGTGAAGAACCCGTGGATGTCATTGGCTACAAAGTACGTGAAGCCATCAAGCTCATTCGCGGAAAAAAAGGCTCGGAAGTGCGTCTAACGGTAAAGAAGAAAGACGGCTCTCGTCAAATTATCCCCATCATTCGCGACGTTGTCGAGATCGAAAGCACCTTTGCTCGTAGCGCGGTATTGGACGGAAAAACCTACAAGAAAAAAGACGGTCAATATTCGCTCACTCGTGAGCTTGGAACCAAGACAGGATACATCAAGCTCCCGAAGTTTTATGTGGATTTCTACAACAAGAACAACCGCAATGCTGCTGAGGACGTAAAAGCGGAAATCATCAAGCTCAAGGAGCAAGGTGTGGACGGCATCATTCTCGACCTTCGTAGCAATGGTGGTGGCTCACTACAAGCCGCTACCGAGATCGCAGGTCTATTCACTGAAAAAGGACCTCAAGTTCAGGTGAAGAGCTTCCAAAACGGTACACGTGCAAAAGGCAATAAAGACCCTAAAGTGTATTGGGACGGACCCTTGGTCGTGTTGGTCAATAACTACAGCGCCTCTGCTTCAGAGATTGTGAGCGCTGCCTTGCAGGATCGTGGACGTGCACTTATTGTAGGCCCATCGAAAAGCACCTTTGGTAAAGGAACCGTTCAGAACATGTTCGACCTGGACCGTGCAGTAAACGGCCCATTGAATGATCTCAAACCATTAGGAGCCATCAAGATTACCACAGAGAAGTTTTACCGCATATCAGGGGGTACCACGCAGCTTCAAGGTGTTGTTCCAGATATTTCGCTTCCAGGTGCCTACGACCTTATTGATATGGGCGAAAAAGAATACGACCATGCACTTCCGGTAGATTATGTTGCGAAAGCAAATTATACTGAAGAAGACGGGTGGTCGAAATCTTTCAAGAAGGCACAGAAAGCCTCTGTGAAACGCGTAGAAGCCGATTCAGTCTTTATTAAATCGGCCGAGTATGCGAAATGGATTAAATCTGGTGAGGAAAACGCGTTCATACCGTTGGATTATAATGCCTACGTGAGCTTCCAAGATTCCATTAAAAAGGAGGGTGAACGATTCAAAAATCTCTACAAATTGAAAGACAGTACTGGCGTAGTTCCGCTACCTGATCATTTGGTGATGTTTGAAACCGACAGCGTCCAGAAGGACATCTACACCAAATGGTACCGCAACCTGGCCAAGGATGCTGTGCTCAGAGAAGGTGTTGAGATTATCGCTACACTGAAGTAGTCCTTTTTTTGAGCTAGATTAGCTCTTGTGATACGCACCTTTTCCACAGTTCAAAAACTAGCGCTCGGATGGCTCGTAGCTTTAATTCTGGCTGCACTGCTCGCTGACTTTGTCGTCCTCGATAATGCGCCTCATGCCAACACGATGGATTTGAAGCATACATTGCTCTCACCAGGAAGTAAAACGGTGAACGGCTTGCACCTCTTTGGCACCGATAAGTTTGGCCGTGATCACTTTTCGAGGGTGGTTCTTGGCAGTCGCATATCACTTAGTGTGGGCTTTATCGCCGTCCTAGTTAGCCTCATAATTGGCATCCCCGTGGGAGCAATTTCAGGCTATTTTGGAGGTAGAATAGACGCCATACTCAGCTGGCTGATGAATGTCCTCTGGTCCATACCCACCCTCCTGCTCGTCATCGCGCTGACTTTTGTTTTGGGCAAGGGACTGTTTCAGGTGTTCATCGCAGTAGGTCTTACCATGTGGGTGGAGGTTGCCCGCGTTATCCGTGGCCAATTCTTAGTGGAGAAAAATCAAGAATATGTCGAGGCCGCCAAGGTACTTGGCTTCAGCACCTCCCACATCTTGTTTAAAGAAATTCTACCCAATACCATTGCACCCCTCCTGGTGATCTGTGCAACGAATTTCGCGAGTGCGCTTCTTATCGAAAGTGGACTTAGTTTTTTGGGTATTGGTGCGCAACCACCCCTACCTTCTTGGGGCAGCATGATTCGCGATTATTACCCATATATCATTACTGGCAAGGGCTATCTCAGCCTTATACCTGGGGTTCTCATCGCACTCAGCGTACTGAGCTTAAATACACTTTCAGGTGCCCTAAAGAGGTAGGGTAGTTCTAGGCAGCGCTTCAAGAATGACGCGTTCTCTGCTTTCAGAATGAACTTCTAGGAGCTCTAAAAATTCGTCTCGCTCAATATTCCATGCACCAAGGCTGTCCAAGTGTTCCGTAGGCAATTGATTGTCCACAAATTCTACTCCGTTACGGCTCAAGTGCTGACACATGCCTATGTAAGCAAACTTGCTTGCATTGGTTCGGGTATGAAACATGCTCTCCCCAACAAATACTCCGCCCGTCATCACACCAAAGGTTCCCCCGATGAGTTCATCGTCCTCCCAAACTTCAAAACTGTGCGCCATGCCTAATTGGTGCATGTGCAAGAAATTCGTTTGAAATTTCTCGCTGATCCATGTACCCGCTTGACCAGGGCGTGGAACCTCACTGCATTTCTCAATGACCTTTTCAAAGACGGTATTGACCGAAAAACGCCAGTGCTTTTTATTCAAATAGGGACGCATGCTCTTTGCCACCTTGACTTCGGCAGTCGGTGTAATGGAGCGGACCTCAGGGGAAAACCAGAATACCACACCCTCCTGCTCAAACCAAGGGAAGATGCCTTTGTGGTAACACCTGTCGTAAAGCTCAGGCGCTAAATCCCACGAAAGGGCGATGAGCCCTTCGCTATTCGCAGCTGTATCGGGATCCGGAACGGTCCAACCGTCCTGGCCGATAAAGTGCAATGGATTAATGGAGCGCCCCACGATTTAGGTGAATTAGAACGGTAGATCGTCGTCAAGAACGCTATCGTCACCGCTAGGAGTGAATGGCTGACCCGCTGGAGGTAAATCTGATGGTGGTGCCGGCGCAGCTGCTTGCTGTAGTGGAGACATTCTCCAAGCCTGAAGCGTAGTGTAGTAACGCGTAGCACCACCCTGCGGAGGTGTCCACTCGCGACCACGAATGTTGAACTCTACGTTTACCTCTTGCCCCGCTTGGTAAGCATCAAGAACCGAAGTTTTATCTTGAGTAAATTCAAAACACAAGGTTTGTGGATACTGCTCTTTCGTCTGTACTACGAATTCGCGCTTTCTGAATCGGTCAGAAATCACCTGCTCATCCATTATTTTCTCAATTCTCGCTTCAATGTTCATCTTCTTACCCTTCTTATCGGGCCGATTTATCTATTAATAATACTTTCCAAGCCTCGTGAACATGCCCATTTTCAAGCAGTTCCCTTGCTACTTCATGCAAGGCTTCGCGACGTTCGATTCCGTCTGCATAATTCTGCAATAATCTCCGGATATCAAAGTCATTTTTCTTTTGTTCTATTTCTTCTTCTGTAGGCAGCACTGTTACACCTCCTAAGAGCCCAAGATCATTCCCGGTTAAAACAGTCGAGTTACGTATGACCATTGGAATCTGATCAACACCAATACCCACCGTGGGAGCACCAACGCTAAAAAGTGCGTCACCGGAGGCTCTCACCCACCAGTTTTTACCCATACGACCAACCAGGTCAAGTGCCTCTTGGTCCAAGCCGCCTTCATCAGACATCACGTGAGCCGCACAATGAATTTTCTTGATTTCACAAATCACCAGATTACCTGCGCCTCCTTCTTCACCTAAAGCCACCACATCTTTAACAATACATTCAAGACTTACCGGGCTTTCAGCTACTCTCGGTGGAGCTACGAGCTCCGAGGGAACAGGGGTCAATCCACTCTTCACAAATTCATCCACATGAGAAGGATATTCTGCCGAGCTCAAATTCACCTGCTGCACTAGATCGTAATTCACCACATTTACAACAACCTCTTGCTCACGAAGCGCATTGTGCAACGTATCCTTGGTCGTATTATCTCTTACACGGCGTGCAGGAGAGAAAATTACCGTCGGAGGATTTGAAGAAAATATGTTGAAGAAACTAAACGGACTTAAGTTCGGGTTTCCAAATTCATCCACTGTGCTAACTAGGGCAATAGGTCGTGGACCCACAGCTCCCAATAGGATTCTGTGGCGGTCTCTAGTGATTAATTCTTCTGGGGAGAATGAAGGCATATACTTGGGTTTAAATCAAAATTACTCTTTTCCCTCGGCAAGCAGAAATTTATTTAAAACACGATTCGATTTTATAGAAACTACTTATATTTGCCGTCCAATTTTGATGCGGATGTGGTGAAATTGGTAGACACGCTAGTTTTAGGCACTAGTGCTTTATCGCGTGAAGGTTCGAGTCCTTTCATCCGCACAACAAGAATCCCAACCTGAACAGGTTGGGATTTTTCGTTTTTACCGAACGGAGTTTGCTCAGGTGAGTGTAAAGACAAAAAATCACAGGGCCACTCAGTGGCTTGGGATTCTTGTTGAATGCAACCCACAGAGGTCCACCAGTCTTTTGCCGAAGCAAAAGCTGGTAATCCTTTCTTTAGAAGGAATTAGTCTTTACTCTTCCGTGAGCTGGGCGAAGATATCGTAGGCCACCAACTGCATGAACGGTACAATGACCAAAAGGCCTAAGCCAATAGTTAGAACAGTCACGGGTATCGCAATAAGCGTAACTAAGAATATTGCCAAGAAGATCTTCAAGAAATTCGGGAGGGCAAGCTTGATGGAATCGGCCAATGATTCTAATCCATCCTTACCGTTGAGTGATGCGAAATATGGCGCAAACATCAACACGATGCTCAGGAAAATTTGCAAGCCTACGAAGAGGTAAAAGCTCCCCATGTTCGCCTGCAGCACTTCGCTGAGGTCTTCAAACGCCATCATCATAAGCTCAAAGTCCTGGCTCTGTTCTTCGGTCAATTGAAATGTCGTTAATTCAGGCGGCATCAGCAGTGAGGCAACCTGAGATAGCATTACCGTAGCCACCATCACCACGATTACCGATTTAACATTGAATCTAAAACCGTCTAAAAAATGGCCAAATTCCACATCTTCACCTGCTTCATCTTTACGGGCAAAATGAGCGAATCCAACGTTCAAAAGACCACTTACTATACCTGCTAAGATTGCAATGACCGTGGCTTGAATGAAAGTGTTGAAGGAGAATACCCCACCAATACCCGTTGCAACAGTCGCAACAACGAAGGAAACGATCACGCTGAACAGCGTGAAGGCCGTATACATTCCGGCTTTATTCTTGTATCTAATCCATCCAGCTTGAACGGCTTGTCTTGATGAAATCTTTCTCATTGGGATGCGGTTTGCAATGCTTAATTTTGGAGCAAATTACAACAGACGTTGAAAGTAACTTACGGTTTAGAGAATTTTCAGACACTTTCTTGTGCAGTGGCTACCACAGGGACCTTTGATGGGGTGCATCTGGGCCATAGAAAGATTCTAAATCAACTTGTTGCAAAGGCCCGCGAAGTGCATGGGGAAAGCGTTTTGTTGACATTCTCACCGCATCCAAGATTGGTTCTGCAACCCGATGTCGAGTTGGAACTGTTGTCCAGTCAAAAAGAGAAGATAGCACTGCTAGAGAAGACTGGACTCGATCATTTGATCATTCATCCCTTTACCAAAGAGTTCTCAAGAACACAATCTTTGGACTTTGTTCGAGAACATTTGGTCAACACTATTGGAGTAAAGCACTTGGTCATTGGATACGACCACCACTTCGGAAGGAATAGAGAAGGAAGCTTCGAACATTTGAAGGAGTTTGGCCCCATCTATGGATTTGAAGTTGAGGAAATAGCAGCATTAGATATCGACGAGGTCAATGTAAGCAGTACCAAAATTCGGACTGCCTTGGCTGAAGGCAAAGTGGAACTGGCCAATAATTATTTAGGTTCTACCTACAGCATTAGCGGTAGCGTGGTGAAAGGCGATCAGATTGGCCGAACTATTGGTTTCCCTACCGCAAACATAGAATGTGATTTCGAGCACAAACTGTTGCCAGCAGATGGCGTCTATGCCGGATTGCTCCATGTTAATGGGGAAGTATATCCCGCGATGGCCAATTTAGGAGGTCGACCCACCCTAAAAAGTGCACAGCGCAAATTGGAAGTACACTGCATCGGAATTGAAATTGAGCTCTACGGTGCGGATGTGAAATTTGAATTGACCCATCATCTTCGTGATATACAGGAATTTGATAACTTGGATGAGCTTAAAAAGCAGTTGGCCGCAGATAAATCCGAGGCGACACGGCTTTTGGCACAGAAATAGATTAGAAAGAACAGAATTTTAATACAACCACATGAAAAAAATCGCCCTTATTGCAGCCGTTGGCCTACTTGCAGTAGCATGTACGAAATGGGAAAACAAAAGCACAGAGTTTAAGGTAACTGGTCTATGGACCGGAGTGAATCAAGAACTTCAAGTACAGGCATTGCCGTTTTTAGATTCAAGTGATGTAAGCCCGTCTACTTTCATGGAAGCAAACTTCATGGAAAACGGAGGTCTTACCATAGATTCAGCAGGTGTTAGAATGGATAGCATGGGTTGGTCTATTAAAAACGATACCATCCTTGTTTTGAATGGCATTGACCTAGGGTTTGACAATCCACTTGGCGGTGGTCCAAGCTTGGTGCCGAGCAACCTTGAATTTGATATCAGAACGTTGACGCAGGAGCAATTCAACTTCAGATTTGATACCGTAATCTCTTTGAGCATTCCTCAATTACCGGTACCAGTGAATCTTACTTTGAAGCAGATTCAACGCTGGGAGAAATAAGAGTAACAGCATTTATTTAAAGAGACCCACGCCTGCGGCGTGGGTTTTTTTATACCCTACGCTCGTGCTGCAGTAACGAGCGCTTTGATTTTGTCTTCGTCGCGTTTCCATTCGCCTTCAAAGCCAAAAGAATCGTCATCAGAAGCCGACCATTTCCTTGCGGTGCAATGAAAGGCAGTCACCCCTACTTCTTTGAGACTAGGCACGACCTCAGCGTTCACACCACTGCCGGCTTGAATTTCGATACGACCTGAAGCCCACTTTAGGGCCTTTGCGAGCCCTTCCGGATCAACTTTAGGCTGAAAACCGCTGGTCAAGATGCGTTCTACACCTAAGTCAATGAGAGTTTGTAGTACTGCCTCAGGGTCCTTGCATACATCAAAGGCACGGTGAAAAGTGACGCCTAGATTGTGCTGTTTCGCCTTAGCCGTAACAAGGGTCATAAAACGCTCGTCCAACAAGCCTTCCCCAGTCAATGCACCAACTACAACACCTCGAATTCCCGTCTTCGAAAGCATTTCAAGATCGAGCAACATTTGGTGTTGTTCGCTGGAGGAATAACAGAAATTTCCTGCTCGAGGACGTAGCATGGCATACACAGGAAGCGGCGTAGCAGCAACTACTTCCCGTGCCCTACCAAAAGAAGGTGTGAGGCCTCCTTCTGCTAGATTCTCGCACAATTCAATGCGATCCACACCTAAAGCATGAAGCCCTTCTGCATGCCTTGCCTCTTCTAAGGCAATCTCAATCTCTATACGGTCGGCCATAGATCTGTACTTCGTCCAAAAAATGCCATACAGGCTGTCCTGCAGCAGGATGATTGTCGGGCAATTTTTCGGTATTCGGGATTTCGAAATTAATAGAATTTGTAGGCGGAAACCCGCCCTCTGGAGCCAAGGTCATGGTATGTATGAAGGTGCCTTCTTTGTCGATACTCACGTCTCTATCCCACTGGTACCTTTCGATCACATCGCTCTCGACGTAGATGTCGGCATAGACCATTTCGGGAACGAGAATCCAAGATAATCGGCTCTGCAAGAAGTTGATTTTTACCGAATCTATGATGTACTTCTCTTTCCATCCAAAGTGGCCGCCAAAGTGGTCCGGACCAAAATAACCTACCCAGTTTCCGTCTCTAAAATTTGTCGAGCCCAACACACCGTTTGCCATGGGAATGTCGTTTGTGCCTGTATACGGAGGTGTGGAGGGAGAGGTTAAACAACTGTGTGTTAAGAGCCCCTGATGAACGGCAAAATCGTAGGTCAATGCCGGCCCCATGCTTCGACCATCGCGCTGAGGCTGAACCTGCATCGAATGAAGTCCGAGACTAGAAAAAGTCGCTGTGGTATCCGTTACTATACCTGTAGATGAACGTAGTTCGAGTTGCAGATTGGGGAAGGCTGGGGTTGCTGTTGCTCTAAGCTCAAGCTTGCCATTATAGCTCTCATTAGAAGACGACAATACGACCGGTACCTGTTCAACATCGTAACTGTACCCTAAAACGTCTAACATTGGGTAATGAAGTTGAAGTCTTTGCCAGAAAGCGTCATAATCACGCTCGGCAGGGTGTGACCACAGAACCTCTGCCATAGCTATGCCTCGGGGCAAGAATCTTCGGTCAAGGGTTTCTATATCAGGAATGCGTTCCGACCACAAGTTGCACTCACCGCCAATGATGTGATGGCCGTAAGTGAATCGGTCCAATTTTTCAGGATACAGGTTGAAGTCGTAGACCTTCGGTACGTCTATACTGCTCACTGGATAGTCAAAATAGGCGTGTGAAGTAGGGCTCACAATGGCATCGTGGCCTTGCTCCGCAGCGTGCTGTGCGCCTTCAAATCCGCGCCAACTCTGAACGGTTGCGTTCGGACTCAAACCGCCCTCTAATATTTCATCCCAACCAATGATTTGCTTGCCCTTGGCAGCCAAGTAATTTTCAATTCGTGTGTTGAACCAACCTTGCAAGGCCTCTTCGTCCCGAAGGCCTTCCTCTTTGATGCGCTGCTGGCATTTCGGACAATGCTCCCACCGGTACTTTGGCGCTTCGTCCCCACCAATGTGTATGTATTTCGAAGGAAAGATTTCGCAGACATAGTCGAGCACATCCTCCAAAAATTCGAGGGTCTGCTCATTTCCTGCACAATAAATGTCTTTGAAAACGCCCCATTCGGTAGCCACCGCTACGGGCTCACCGCTGCAGCCTAAATGAGGATAGGCTGCCAAGGCCGCCTGACTGTGTCCGGGCAATTCTATTTCAGGAATGACCTCAATGCCATAACCGGCTGCATAGGCGACCACCTCCTCCAAGTCTTCTCGGGTATAGAACCCTCCGTAAACGCTATCACCGTGGGATCTATAAGCAGCTACCTCGGCCAACTTTGGATAGGCATCCATGGCAATTCGCCACCCTTGGTCTTCGGTTAAATGCCAGTGCAACACATTGAATTTATACAGGGCCATGAGGTCCAATTGACGCTTGACCTCATCGACCGTAAAGAAATGACGACAAACATCCATAAGTACGCCGCGGTGTGCAAATACCGGTTCGTCAAAAATTTCACCCCAGGGCAAGGCAACCTCATTTCCCAACATGCCTAATTGACCCAAGGTGCTCTGTGCACGATGGTCGCCCTCGGCGCCGTGGAAAACTGTTATGCCATTTTCATCGGAAACGATACGATAGACTTCCTCATTTAAATTCGAGTCCAATTCAAACACAGGTGCCTCCAACGTATTCCAGGCAGAACTGTCAAAATCATAAGAACGTACAGGCGGAATCAGGGCATCCACGGCCGCCCACTCTTTGCAAACTTGGCCTTCGTTAAAATCGGACACAGACCTTGTAAAAAGGACCACAACCACACTAATGACCACTGCGAATACACCTGTAATCCAGCGGCGGTTCTGTCTATTTTTTACTCCCATGTTCTCATGTATTTGGCATCCACCATTTCATTGCGATCTTGCGTGCGCAGCGCATAATTGAATCCGTTGTAGACACTGTATCCGCCGTATTCACCTTGCACATTCATTGCTAAAAAGCCAACCTGCATGCCTTCCACGCCCGGATGTTTTTTCAATATTCGTTGTACGATATCGTAACAGGCTTCCTCCGGTGAAGCTCCACGTCGCATCGCTTCCACCACAGCAGAAGCACCAGCAGTTCTAATCATCGCCTCGCCCACACCTGTGGCTGTCGCACCACCGACATCTCCGTCGATGAACAAACCTGCACCAATAATGGGACTATCGCCAACACGACCTCTAATCTTGTAAGCCATGCCCGAAGTGGTGCACGCACCTGCCATTCTGCCGCTGGCGTCCAAGGCCAGCATGCCAATGGTATCGTGATTCTCGACATTGACGCCTGTTTTATATTCTGACTTTACAAGCCACTCTTCATAGTCCTTCTGAACCTGCGGCAGCGGCACGGGGTAATCCACTTTTGAGAACCCGTTTTCTAACGCCCATTTTTGGGCACCCTCGCCCACCAACATAACGTGAGGTGTCTTGTCCATAACGGCACGAGCGACATCAATAGGGTGCTGGATATCCTCCAAGAAAGCCACGGATCCACAGCGGCTATCGTGGTCCATGATACAAGCATCTAGAGTCACATGTCCGTCGCGGTCTGGCCTTCCACCGAGCCCTACACTCCTGTTGGTCATATCACTTTCCGTAACCGCTACACCTTTTTGAACAGCATCTAAAGCATCTCCTCCTTCACCCAATATCTCCCACGCCCCAGCATTAGCTTCCATACCGTGTATCCAAGTACTAATGACAACGGGGCTGTTCTTTTTTGATGGAAGTGAGGAAGAAGAATGTGGCTGAGCAGCGAGTGGTGAGAGTACGGTTCCGGCACCGAGAGCACCGAGGTTTTTCAGAAATTTTCTGCGTGACATGGGTTCTGTGTTTGCTTAAACTTACTGCTTATTTCCTAATTTGGGGACATGCGAAACACTCTGCTTATCACAGCTTTGCTTTTCGGTCTTACCACCACGGCCCAAGAAGCACAATGGACCTCTATCAAAGACATTAATCCATTTATAGGAACCGGTGGCCACGGCCATACGCACCCTAGTGCACAGGCGCCGTTTGGGATGATACAATTGGGCCCTAATACACGCTACGACGGATGGGACGGCTGTGGTGGCTACCACTATACCGACAGTGCTATGTATGGGTTTACCTGTACCCACCTCAGCGGAACGGGAGTGAGCGATTATGGTGATTTGTTGTTACTCCCCTATTCTTCACCGACTAAGGAAGGGGATCATATCAAATTCTTCAAAGAAGACGAACATGCTCAGGCCGGCTACTATGCTTGCATTCTTGACGACGGCACGCGCATTGAAGCGACGGCGGGGGATCGAACGGGAATCTTGAGAATCCGGTTTGGCGAGGGTAGCGAACCTGGTATTATGGTTGATTTGAACTTTAGAGACCGAGTACTTAAAAAGTCGTTTGAAGCCACTGGAATTGGTGAATGGCAAGGAAGTAGAATTTCAGAAGGTTGGGCGAGAGAGCAGCATTTTTATTTTGGAATGGACATCACTGCAAGACCTGATACAGCTATTGAGATCAGCGATGGAGTGTACTGGATTCCAATGCCAGAGGGTGTAAAAGAAACCACTATTCGCATAGGGATAAGCGGTACTTCAGAGAAGGGTGCGTGGACAAATTATGTTTCAGAATTGACTAATAAAAACTTTGAAGAGGTATTCGCTGAAACACAAGAGAAATGGGCGAAGGAATTGGCCAAAAGCAAGGTAAAAAGTGCCTCCGCAGATGACCGGGCGATTTTTGCCACAGCGCTATACCATGCCTATTCTGTACCCAATTTATGGAGTGATGTAGACGGCAGTTATCGCGGTGCAGACGGCAAAATCTACACCGATACCGAGCATGCACATTATACGGTGTATTCACTCTGGGACACCTATAGAACGGCCCACCCGTTGTACACCATTACCCAGCCCGAGCGCACGCAGGAGTTTATCTACGGCATGCTCGACATGCACAAGCAGCGGGGGCGTTTACCTATATGGGAATTGGCCGGTAATGAAACCGATTGTATGATTGGTTACCACAGTGTGAGTGTGCTCGCCGATGCCATTGCCAAAGGCTACCATACCGATACTGCATTAACCTTAGAAGCAATGCGTGCCACGGCTGAGATGGACGTGTTCGGATTGGGCGCCTATCAGGAATCGGGGTTCTTAAGTATTGAAGACGAAAGTGAATCGGTCAGTAAGACGCTCGAATATGCCTATGACGATGCATGTATCGCATGGACGGCCGAGCGACTGGGAAACCTCGGTATGATGAATAGTTACAAGCAACGGGCTTCTGCGTACCGCTCGCTCATTGATCCGGAAAGCGGCTTTGTACGTCCGCGGACCAATGGAGATTTCTTATCGCCCTATGCCCCACAAGAGGTGAATAATCACTTCACTGAAGCCAACGCCTATCAATACAGCTTTTCCCCAGTACATGATATCGAGGGTTGGATGGAAGTATTGACCAATTTTAGAGCAGCTCGCGAAAATTGGAATTCTCTGCCGCGCAAAAAGCAAGCAATGGTTGTTAAAAGCAGGCATGATGTACTTGAGGATTTGCTTGACGAGCTCTTTACCGCACCAAGCGAAACTACGGGCAGAGAGCAAGCAGATATCACAGGACTCATCGGTCAATACGCACACGGCAATGAACCTTCACACCACATTGCCTACCTCTACAATGCCACCAACAACCCAGGTAAAACGAGCTATTGGGTCAATGAAATTTTGAATTCACAATATCAAAATGCTCCAGACGGGTTGAGTGGTAATGAAGATTGTGGACAGATGAGTGCCTGGTACGTGATGGCCTCCATGGGACTCTACCCATTGGTACCCGGTCAACCACATTACCAGCTGAGTACACCCAAATGGGACGCCATTCACCTTGAATTGGCCAGTGGAAAATCATTGGATATAGCGGCTAAAGGAACAGGGCCTTACCTATCCAGTTACCATCTGGGTGAAGAAGTTTTAGTACATAAACAAAAGCGCTACGTCACTCATCAAAAGCTGCTTGAAGGAGGTACTTGGGAGGTAGAACGTGGTTCAAACGAGGGACTCTGGAAGACCACACAACGCTATACAACGAGCCTCAATAATCCTACGCCTCCTGCACCCATCATTCGTGTAAATAGAACCTTTTCTGGGAAGACTCCGGTGGAAATTATACCCACGGGCAGCTATGATCTGTGGCGCTACGACCGCTACGAAAACGTAAAATGGAAAAAAGACCGCAAGGGTCGAGAACGCATGGGCACAGCCTACGATAATGGTTTTGTTACCGCCATTACCCCGCATTACGGATACGGCAATCACATCGCGAAGGCGGTGTTCACTAAGAGAGATGATAACTATAGTGCTCGCTGGATACAAGGAACCCCTACCTCACAATATACCGCAGGTGGTGCTGGTGCCGCGGTCGACGGTATTCAGGGAGATACAGATTGGCGCAAAGGCCACTGGATTGGCATCCAAGGAGAAGATGCGGTGCTCGAAATCAGTTTAGAAAGGCCGAAAGCTATGAGAAGCATAAGTGTTGGCGTCTTAAAAGATATTCGCGCTTGGATTGCTTTGCCTAAGGCACTTGAAATAAGTATTTGGTACGAGGGAAGTTCAGCGTGGCAGACCATTGACATGCTGCCTATGGAGAATCCATTGGGAGAGGAAGAGGCCACAAGAAAGGAGGTCATTTTTGCCCATGATTCTCAGCGCCCAGTGGAGAAAGTACGCGTGAAATTCACCAATGCTGGAAAACTCCAAGACTGGCACCCCGGTGCAGGGTACCCGAGTTACTTCTTCGTTGACGAAGTGTGGCTAGACTAACTATCTGAATTCCGCTGGAATCTCACACACCGGAATAGGCAGCATTTTGTGCTTATTCGCAGTGTTGAATTTTAGATAGATGGCCATGACTTCTGCTTCGCGGCCAGAGAAATCTGAAGCGGATTTGCCAGCTTCTTGTTGTGCCATGGCCCATTCCAATTCTGGATAACTGGCTCCCAACTGATCTTCATCTGTACGATCATCGCCCCACAGACCATCCGTGGGCTTGGCATCCAAGATGCTATCGACCACACCGAGATGACGCGCCAAAGCAAATACTTCTGTTTTCAATAGATCCGCGATAGGGCTCAGATCTACCCCACCGTCGCCGTATTTGGTGTAAAAGCCCACACCAAAATCTTCTACTTTATTGCCCGTACCGGCTACCAATAAACCGTTGGCTTGGCCGTGGTAATATAGAGTAGACATTCGTAGGCGCGCACGGGAGTTGGCTAGAGAGAGCTCGTGGTCCGCGCCGTCTGGAGTCATTGCAGCGACAAAGTGGTCGTATACAGGAGTTAAGTCTACCTGGGTGTGACGGGTGTTCGGGAAGTTAGATGCGAGCCATGCCTGGTGCTCCTGACCGCGCGAAGCTTGGTCGGGATGCTGGTGGATTGGCATTTCAAGGGTGAGTACTTCGAGGCCGGTGCGGGCACAGAGTGTGGAGGTTAGCGCAGAATCGATCCCGCCACTAACACCTACAACAAAACCCTTTACGCCAGCGTTCTCTGCATAGCTTTTCAACCAATTCGTAATATGATCTGCTGTTTCCTGTAATTTCATTGCCTAGCACTTAATTTTGACCCGATGAAAGGAGTTCACCAAATATACCTCTTCGCCGCAGCAGTTTTGATTGCTGCCTTCTACTTTATTCAACGTGGAGGAGAAAAAGAAGGTTCACTGTTTGAAGTGCGCAATGACGGTCAAGTAGATTGGCAGGTGCATGATTTTGGTGAGGTACTCTTTGGGCGGGACAGCTTGCCTTGGGCGGAGATGCAGAAGGTGTATTGGCCTTTTGTGATGAATCAGCCGGAGCGATTCTTTTGGGCGAACGAGCGAAAGAATCAAGTGCTCATCGACCATTACACCAACGTTCAAAATTTATTTGATCAGAATAAGGTTACAGAAACGCTGGCAAAGATTAGCGCCAATGCTAATGAGCTGTTGGGTGTTGCGCTGCCGGATGAGTTGTTCTATTACATCAGCGGGATTGATCTAGAGAACCCTTGTCTGTATTTTTTGGGTGGTCAGGATTCTGTTATTGCGTTTGTGGGATTGGACAATTTCTTGGGCGCTGGATATCCAGGGTATAATGCTATACCGGGATACCAAAGAGTATTGATGGAGCAGCGCCAATTGGGCGTGAGCTATGCTAATGCTTTGGTAGAAGGACGCATATTGCAAAATTTTAATGACCCTTCTTTGCTGGGTCAGATGGTGTATCACGGCAAACGTCACCTGGCGGTTGAAGCTGTGATGGGTGATATACCTGCACATGAGGTGTTGGGATACAGCTTAGAGGAATACAATTTCTTGGTCGAAAACGAACGACAAATTTGGGAAGTATTGGTACGTGAAAAGCTCCTGTTTTCTACCGATATGATGGTGCGCCAAAGATTAGTGGAACCGGCTCCTTTTTCCAAAATGGGCACTGCTATGGATGCAGAAATTCCAGGCAGGGTGGCTCAATTTATAGGGTACCGAATGATGCGCAGCTTTGCGAAGAAATCGGAATTGACCCTCGAAGAACTTTTAAAGATCCGCGATGCGCAACGAATTTTGCGTGACGCACAATACAAACCGTAATGGCAGTACAGAAAGAAAGCGAAATCAAGATCACCGTTGGATTGGATGAAAACCGCATCCCTGAAACTATAGTTTGGGACGCATCCGACGGCGGGGTGACCAATGAAGAAGCCAAGGCACTCATGATGGGTGTTTGGGACGAAAAGACTTCAGAATGTCTACGCATAGATCTGTGGACCAAAGACATGCTCATGGATGATATGAAGCGCATGTTCCACCAAACGTTTATCTCTATGGCTGACGGTTACGAGCGTGCCACCGACGACACCGCATTGGCTGCCGACATGCGCGATTTCGCTCGCTACTTCGGTGAGAAATCAGGCATTATTGAGCCCGGAAAAGAGGGATAGAAATTAAGCCCTAATTATTGTCCGTACATATCAGGGGTAATGCTCTGATGTACGGTATCGATATATCGCAATAATTCTTCGCGGCCGGTGCGACCTTCTGCCGAGGTCATGAATACCGGTGGCAATTCCTCCCACTGCATGAGCAGTTTCTTCTTGTAGCGCGCAATCTGTTTCATGAGCGAAGAGGAACCCAGTTTGTCAATCTTGGTAAAGACAATAGAGAAGGGAATGCCTTCCATACCACACCACTCCATGAATTCAAGATCGATCTTTTGCGGATCGTGGCGACAATCCACTAAAACAAAGGTGTTGATTAAGTTCGGACGCTCTTTAATGTAGGAAGTAATCATGCGCTGAAAAACCGCACGGTTCTTCTTTGACGTCTTTGCATAACCGTACCCAGGGAGATCGACCAAATACCAATCTTCATTGATCTCAAAGTGGTTGATGAGTTGGGTTTTCCCCGGTCGACCTGAGGTCTTCGCAAGGTCTTTGCGCTGCACCAACATATTGATCAAAGAGCTCTTCCCCACGTTCGATCTTCCGATAAACGCAAATTCATTTTTCGTCGGCTTTGGACACTCCTCGATGATCGAGGAAGACTTTACGAAATCGGCACTAGTAATCTTCATGGTTCTCAGTATTGGCGCAAAGTTAGGGCATTTTTCGGGTCCATTGCAGTCGAGGTTATGAACGAT
This sequence comes from Bacteroidota bacterium, assembly GCA_003385605.1. Taxonomy (GTDB): domain Bacteria; phylum Bacteroidota; class Bacteroidia; order Flavobacteriales; family Schleiferiaceae; genus UBA10364. The sequence continues at coordinate 36,975 of QQUU01000089.1, read as the reverse complement.
GTTATTCACATCCAGTTTTCACTCTTTCCCACTTCTTCCCACCGCTCTAAATAAGGGCTAACGGACATTTTAGAAAAACAAGTGGGAAAAGTTATCCACAATGTGTACGTTTGTGGGAAATCGTGGGATGATAATTCTACTTTTGTAAGAAGAGCAATCAAAAGACATGTTAAACCTCATTGGAGTACACGAATGCAAGATGGATGCGAAGGGTCGCATCAGTCTTCCTGCTGCCTTAAAAAAGCAGTTGGCGCCGGCTATGGACGACGCTTTCGTACTCAAGAGAAGTGTGTTTAGCAAATGTCTTGAGTTGTACCCGATGCAAGAGTGGAATGAGGTCATGGGTAAGGTGAATACACTGAACCGCTTCGTGAAGAAGAACAACGATTTTATTCGATTATTTACTGCAGGAGTCAAATTGGTCGAGCTTGACGGCGCTACCCGTATAGGGATCAGCCCAGATTTAAAATCTTTCGCAAACCTCAGCCGGGAGGTAGTGCTCAGCGCACACAACGGCATAGTAGAGATTTGGGACAAGCAGGCTTATGAAGATGCAGTTAATGTAGATGGTGATGACTTTGGATTGCTCGCTGAAGAAGTAATGGGCGGCATAAATCCAAGTCAGAATGAGCTATCATGATCCAGTCCTTTTAGCGGAATGCCTTGAAGGTCTCAACATTGATCCCACCGGATCTTATGTTGATGTGACCTTTGGCGGCGGTGGTCACAGCAAAGCCATTTTGGAAAAGCTCACCACCGGGAAGCTCTATGCCTTTGACCAAGACCCTGATGCCAAGGCGAACCTTCCAGAGCATCCCAACCTGGTATTTATCGCAGCTAATTTCCGCTACATCAAAAATCACCTACGCCTGCACGGCGCAAGACAGGTGGACGGTATCCTTGGGGATCTGGGCGTGTCTTCACACCAGTTCGATATCGGCGAGCGTGGATTCTCCATTCGTTTCGACGGACCGCTTGACATGCGCATGAATCCGAGCAGCGGAATCAGTGCCGCGGAAGTATTGGAAACCTACGAGGAACAAGCCCTCTATGATCTCTTTAGAAAGCACACCGACATCAAAGGATTGCGCTCGTTGATCAACGCATTGCTCATGGCACGTGCTACAAAGCCACTAACTACGACCGCGGAATTGCGCGAGTTGTGCGAGCCTTTGGCACCACGCGGGCAGTGGCACAAATACGTAGCACAGGTATTCCAGGGACTGCGCATGGAGGTCAACAGTGAGCTCGAGGTATTGGAGGACATGCTCTACGGAGCTATTGATGTGCTCAAACCAGGTGGCCGATTGGTCATCATGTCGTACCACAGTCTTGAGGACAGAATGGTGAAAAATTTCATCCGTGAAGGAAAAGCGTCCGGTCAAACCGAGAGCGATTTCTATGGAGTGAAACATGTGCCTTTAAAGGCGATAACGCGCAAGCCTGTGGTGGCAAGCGCAGAAGAAAACGCAAGAAATCCGCGCGCAACTAGCGCCAAGCTTCGCGTGGCGGAACGAACAGAAACAGAGTGGAATAGAGGTGAGTAAGGTGAAAGATTTTTTTGGTCGCCTTGGTGCGCGTCTGAGAATAACAGACGAAGCCGTCATCAAATTCCTGCCCTTCGCGGGCTGGCTGAGCCTTTTGGCACTGATCAGCATTTACACTAGCCACAGTGCGGACAAGAAGGTGCATTTGATAGACAACCTCAGCAAAGAGCGACAAACCTTAGAAGCTGAGCATACGGAAACGAAAGAACGATTGACCAAGCTTTCCTTGGAGAGCAGGGTTATTCGCAAGGCCGAAGAATTAGGACTACAACAGCCACAGGTTCGGCCGGAGAAAATTGTGATAAAAGAGTGAGTACAGAGATCAAAAAAATAAAAAGCCGTGTGGCTTGGGCAAGCGGAGGAATCTACCTCATGCTCGCTATTGTTTTGGTACGTCTGTACTGGGTAAGCTTGGTACAAGGTCCAGAGCTTCGCGCAAAGAGCCAAGAGCGTCTTATTGAGCGACACACCATTGAAGCAAAGCGCGGGGACATTTACTCTGCAGACGGTATGACCTTGGCAACCACCAAACCAGTGTATAAAGTGCACTTCGACGCAGTCACGGTGGACGCTGAAATATTCGCGAACGAAGTAGATGAATTGGGGGCAAAATTGGCCACGATTAATACCAAATACAGTGCTTCAGGCTGGGCGGCATATTTGAGAGAACAACGTGAGAAAAAGCGCAGGTACATCCCACTGGCGAGCAAACTGAATTTTAGTGAACTGCAGCGCATGCGCCAGTATCCTATTCTTAAAAGAGGGCAGAACCGTGGGGGCATTATCGTTGAAGAAGACCTGCAACGCATACAGATGGCGACCAACATAAAGATGCGTACCATCGGGTATGATCTTGAAGGAGCCAGTGCCGGCTTAGAAGGCTATTACAGCGAATATTTGAAGGGTAAGCCTGGAAGTCGTTTGAAGCAAAAGATTGCCGGTGGGGATTGGAAGCCGATTGATGATCCAGAGGCTGTAGAGCCTGTAGACGGTTTTGATGTATACACTACCATTGATACGCGCATCCAAGACGTTGCTCAACAGAGCCTGTTGACGCAATTGAAAAAATACAAAGCCGACCACGGCTGTGCGGTTGTCATGGAAGTAGCGACGGGTAAGATTGTGGCGATGGCCAATCTTGGCCGCAATGAGGACAGTACCTACTCTGAGCTGAGAAACTACGCGGTGTGGGAAGCGACAGAACCGGGCTCGACCATGAAGCTGCTGTCGACGATGGCGCTTTTAGAATCTGGCAAAGTAGATACCAATGCTCGTGTGGATACGGAGAATGGTGTGATTAAAGTATACGACCGCAAGGTGCGCGATTCACGCCGTGGCGGATATGGAGTAATTAGCCTTCGTCGTGCCTTTGAGGTGAGCTCGAATACAGGTATCGTGAAACTCGTCAATGAGAACTTTGAAGACGATCCAGAAGATTTCATTGATTTCATGTACTCCCGCAAATTCAATGAGAAGACCGGCGTAAGTATCAAAGGTGAATCGGCACCGACCATTCCGAAACCGAGCGACAAGAATTGGTCTGGGGTGACCTTGCCGTGGGTAGCTTACGGCTACTCTATTGCATTTACGCCATTACAACTTCTCACCATGTACAATGCGGTGGCAAACGACGGAGTTATGGTACAGCCGCAGGTGGTAGACCGCATCATGGATCACGGGCGCACTGTAGAGCAGTTTGAAACAAAGGTGCTCAACCCAGCCATTTGCTCGAAGGAGACAAACGATAAGCTCAAAGCGCTGCTTGAAGGAGTCGTGGAGAACGGTACCGCGACCAATCTGAAGAACGGAAAAATGAAATTGGCTGGTAAAACGGGAACCTGCCAGCTCAACTATTGGGTCGAAGGTTCACAGGATTACCAGAGTTCTTTTGCAGGCTACTTCCCTGCTGAGAATCCAAAATATTCTTGTGTAGTAGTGGTGAGCAAACCGGTAAAACAGCTCGGTTACTACGGAAACATTGTTGCGGGACCAGTCTTTAAGGCAATTGCAGACGAAGTATACAGCCAGATGCCGCAGGAGGCGAAGGTAGTGGATGCAAAGTTGCTTGCCATCAACGAAGTTCCTACAGGGTCGATTCCAAGAATTGACCAGGCCTTCCAGAAAAATTACGTGCCAAGCTTTAAAGGGTTAGATGCCCGCGAAGTACTACAGGCAGTGGGTCCGCATAATATTAAAGTAAGCATGAAAGGAACGGGTCATGTGATGAGCCAGAGTCCTGCCGTAGGTACACCACTGAATACCATAACCGAAATCAAATTGACCTTGCGATGAAATTACTGAAAGACCTCATTTACGGCGTCCGTCTCAAGGAAGTCATCGGAAGCACGCAGATCGCCATTGAGAGTATTTGTTACGACAGCAGAAAGGCGGCAAAGAATTCATTGTTCGTCGCTGTACCTGGCACACAAGTAGACGGCCATCTTTTCATCGATAAGGCTGTTGAGCTTGGTGCTATCGCAATTATCTGTGAGCGACTGCCGGAGCGCATTATAGAAGGGGTCAACTACATTCAAACTACCGACAGCGCCTTCGCATTAAGCGCTGTTGCAGCCAACTGGTACGACAACCCGTCCAAGGACATGAAGGTTATTGGTGTCACTGGAACCAACGGTAAAACAACAATCAGCACGCTGCTTTTCAACCTCTTCTCGCAGATTGAGGGCGAGCTGTGTGGCTTGCTGAGCACGATAGATGTGAAAATTGGACGCGAGTCTATTCCTGCGACACACACTACACCGGATGCCATTGCCGTACAACAGCACATGCGCACCATGCTAGATGCAGGCGTAAAATTCTGCTTCATGGAAGTGAGTTCACACGCCTTGGTACAGCACCGAGTTGCACACGTAGACTACGACATCGCCATCTTCACCAATATCACCCGAGACCATTTGGACTACCACGGTGATATGAACAGCTACATCAAGGCGAAGAAGATGCTATTTGACGGACTAAAGCCAGAAGCCGTCGCGATATACAACGACGATGTCAAGCACGGTGAAACTATGGTGCAAGACACGAAAGCGACGAAGCGCGCCTACTCCCTACAATTTCCAAGCGACTACAAAGCGAAAATTCTCGAGCGCCAATTCGACGGTATGCTACTGACCATCAATGAGCAAGAATGTTGGACGCGCATCATGGGAGATTTCAACGCTTACAATCTATGTGCAGCCTATGCCACGGCCTTTGAACTTGGCAAGGATCCGTTGCAGATACTAACCACGCTAAGCCTACTCTCACCGGTAGAAGGAAGATTTCAAACGATCCAAGGCAAGGGCATCACAGCCATCGTCGATTACGCCCATACCCCTGATGCACTTCAGAATGTATTGAGCACCATTGACACCATCAATGAAGGTCAAGGAAAGGTGATCACTGTGGTAGGATGTGGCGGAAATAGAGATAAGGGCAAGCGCCCGCAGATGGCGACGATTGCCGCACAAAATAGCGATACAGTCATCTTGACCTCGGACAATCCTAGGGACGAAGATCCCAACGACATCATTGCAGAAATGGCCGATGGATTGAGCCCGGACCTTAAAAGTCGAAGCTTGGAGATTGTTGATCGCAAGCAGGCCATCAAATCGGCCGTAATGATGGCACAACAAGGCGATATCGTACTCATCGCTGGCAAGGGCCACGAAAAATACCAAGAGATCAAAGGCGAACGCCTCGCTTTTGACGACGTACAAGAAGTAACACACCTATTAAACTCATAAGATGCTGTATTATCTATTTGACTTCCTAGACCAAACCTACGATCTACCGGGTGCCGGGGTGTTTCAGTACATCACCTTCCGTGCGGCTATGGCCGTTATCACGTCGCTCCTTATTGGAATGGTATTCGGTAAGCGATTGATCGACCGCCTTCACGCCATGCAAGTGGGTGAAACAGTGCGCGACTTAGGTCTCGAAGGCCAAAAAGAGAAGGCCGGTACACCCACGATGGGCGGTACCATCATCCTATTGTCCATTATAGTACCGACACTGTTGTGGGCAAAATTGGACAACATTTACATCATCCTAATGCTCATTAGCACCCTGTGGATGGGGGCAATCGGCTTTGTAGACGACTACATCAAGGTCTTCAAGAAAGACAAGAAAGGACTGCGCGGTATCTTCAAGGTCATTGGCCAAGTCGGTTTGGGTATCATCGTTGGCGCCACGCTCTATTTCCATCCAGAAGTGACCATCAAGGAGCAGTTGCCTGTCGTTCAAACGGAACAATTCGAGGCTGCTTCAGGCCCTTCGTACGGCGATGCACACAAGAGCACAAAAACGACCATTCCCTTCTTTAAAAACAACGAATTCGACTACGCTTATTTCACGAATTGGATGGGCGACGCTGGAAAACCATTGACAGCAGTGGTCTACATTCTCGCTGTAATATTCATCGTGACGGCGGTATCAAACGGCGCCAACCTTACAGACGGATTGGACGGGCTAGCCACGGGTACCTCAGCCATAGCTATGACCGCCTTACTGGTTCTAGCCTATGTGAGCGGCTCCATCATTTTCGCGAGCTACCTGAACATCATGTACATCCCGAATACCGGTGAGCTCGTAATCTTCGCTGCAGCTTTTATTGGAGCAGCCATCGGCTTCCTTTGGTACAACAGCTTTCCCGCACAAGTATTTATGGGAGATACCGGATCATTAGCCATAGGTGCCATCATCGCAGTATTGGCCTTGGCTGTGCGCAAAGAGTTTTTACTTCCGATTATCGCTGGGGTATTCCTCGCAGAGAACCTGAGCGTCATCATTCAGGTGAGCTACTTCAAGTACACCAAGAAAAAATACGGTGAAGGACGTCGCGTATTCTTGATGAGCCCGCTCCACCACCACTACCAGAAAAAAGGCTACCCAGAGACCAAAATTGTAACCCGATTCTGGATCGTAGGCATCATGCTCGCGGTAGCCGCAATCGCCACTTTGAAACTGAGATAATAGGTGCAAACACCGTACAGCCATATCGCCATTTTAGGTGCCGGAGAAAGCGGCATGGGTGCAGCGCAGCTTGCTTCTAAGCTCGGCGTTCAGGTATTCTTGAGTGAATACGGAACCTTGAGTGCCGAAGACAAAGTCAGGCTAGATGGCTGGGGCGTACGCTATGAAGAAGGTGGACATACAGAAGCCGAGATTTTAAAGGCCGAGGCAATTATCAAGAGCCCGGGTATCCCGCACAAGGCCACTATCGTTCAAAAGGTCAAAGACAGTGGACTGCCGCTGATGGGAGAAGTGGATTGGGCCTCACGACACACGGACGCAGCTATAGTTGCTGTAACCGGCTCAAACGGAAAAACGACCACTGCTACGCTTTGCCACCACATCATTTCCGGTGAAAAAGACACTGTACTCGCTGGCAACATTGGTCTAAGTCTTGGTCGCGCCTTGGCGGAAAGAATGGACGCAGGATTGGGCGATCCAGAAGTAATCGTCTTAGAGGTAAGCAGTTTCCAGCTGGACGATGCACATCTCTTTGAACCGCACATCAGCATCTTAACGAACATCACGCCGGACCATTTAGACCGGTACAATTACGACCTCGCTACCTACGCGAGAAGCAAATTTCAGTTGCTGGATTTCACCCGAGATGGCGGGCATTTTATCTATTGCGACGACGACGCTATTAGCAAGGAATTCTTGCAGGAATGGCAATCAAAAAAAGAAATACAGCCACAGGTATTGGCCGTTGGGATTGACACTCCAGCAGGACCGCATCGCGTGGCACATTATCAGCAAAACAACATAAAAATTACACTAAACAACGAAGCTATGACTATTGAAGAATTGGCAGTACAGGGCAAGCACAACACCTACAACGGTATGGCAGCTGGCCTAAGTGCTCATTTGCTAAAAATCAGAAAGGAGACCATCCGTACGAAACTACAATCATTCGATGCCTTGGAGCACCGCTTAGAAAGCGTCCTAAACATCAGTGGTGTGGAGTACATCAATGATAGCAAAGCAACCAATGTAAATGCTACCTATTACGCACTCGAATGCCAAGACAAACCTGTGGTTTGGATTGTCGGTGGTGTGGACAAGGGCAACGACTACAATGAGCTACTGTCCCTAGTCCAAGACAAGGTGAAAGCTATTGTCGCACTAGGAACGGACAATTCAAAAATCATTGAAGCCTTTGAGGGCATCTGTGAAATCGTTGAAACCGATTCTATGAAATCTGCCGTTCGCAAAGCTGCTCGATTGGCTGCAAAAGGCGATGCTGTTTTACTCAGCCCATGTTGTGCCTCATTTGACCTCTTTGAGAACTACGAGGATCGCGGAAACCAATTCAAAAACCAGATTCGTAACCTTTAATCGTTCGAGGTGGATACGGTTCGTAAATATCTAAAGGGAGACCTCCTTACCTGGGGGCTCATCCTCCTACTGATGCTCATCAGTTTCTTGCCGACTTACAGTGCGAGCAGCTCTTTGGCGCATAAATTCCGTGGGGGAAACACCTTTAGTTTCTTAACCAGACACCTACTGCACCTAGGTATCGGCGGCGTCTTTATGTACGGTGTCCACCGATTGAATTTCAGACTCATTGGCAAACTTTCCCAACTCTTGATGCCGGTAGCATTAATACTGCTGGTCATCACCTTGCTTCAAGGTCAAGAAATGGGTGGAGCCAATGCCTCTCGATGGGTACGCATCCCTGTTATTGGAATGAGCTTTCAAACTTCAGCCTTTGCTTCGTTAGCGCTGTTGGTCTGGCTCGCCAAATGGTTCTCGAAACCCAGAGACATCTCGGAATTCAAAGACATAAAATGGCCGCTAATCATGATAGGCAGCACCCTTGCGCTCATCCTACCGGCCGATTTCTCCACCACAGCGATCATTTTTGCCATGTGCTTCTTAATGATGGTCATCGCTGGGGTGCCTTGGAAACACTTATGGAAGATTGTCGCAGCAGGTGTCGCAGCCCTTGGGCTCTTCATCCTCATCGTTATGGCCTTCCCAAACATCAGTAACCGTGTAGCCACTTGGAAGGCTCGTATTGTCAACTTTAGCGGCGGAGGCGATGAGGACGGCGCCTACCAAACAGAGCAAGCCAAAATGGCCATCGCCGAAGGTGAGGTTTTTGGCAAGGGACCTGGAAAAAGCATTCAGAAAAACTTCCTTCCTCAGTCCAATTCTGATTTTGTCTTCGCAGTCATCACCGAAGAATATGGCCTAGTTGGCGCCACATTACTCATTCTCTTTTACGGAGGACTCTTCCGACGATTCGTCAAGATTGCACGGCGGGCACATACCAAATTTGGCACCCTGCTCGTCCTTGCGGCCTCCTCAGGAATCGTCCTGCAAACCATTGTGAATATGGGTGTGGCCACGAGCCTCTTCCCAGTAACCGGGCAAACGCTCCCCTTCCTTAGCGCCGGGGGCTCTTCCGTCTGGATGACCTGTATTGCCCTTGGTATCATTCTCTCTGTGAGTCACACCGATGTCGAGCGTATCGTCGGCACCAGCCCGCAAGAGGAAGAGGAAATGAAAGATTCAATGATGTCCAACAATAACACCCTGGCCCATGAGTAAGACCTTCATCATCAGCGGCGGTGGAACCGGCGGACACATTTTCCCAGCGGTGAGCATTGCCACCGAACTCAAAAAGCGCCACCCCGGAGCCAAGATCCACTTTGTGGGGGCTTTGGGCAAGATGGAAATGACCAAAGTGCCTGCCGCAGGTTTTGAAATAACCGGTGTGCCCATTGCTGGAATTAACCGTAAAAAACCATGGAAGAGCTGGAACGTACCGTTCAAATTGCTCGTTGCATTGAGCCGTTGCCGCACCCTGCTAAAAACGATGAAGCCCGATGCCGTTATTGGCACTGGTGGTTATGCTAGCGGCCCCGTGCTCTTAATGGCCCAACGCATGGGTATCCCAACTGTCGTTCAGGAGCAAAATAGCTACGCAGGTATTACCAACATCCGGTTGGGCAAAAAGGCGAAATACATCTGTACCGCCTACGAAAATGCCGCTCGATTCTTCCCTACCGACCGCGTACGCCTCACAGGAAATCCTGTCCGAGAGGTGTTTACGCGCGAGCTCCCGCAACAGGGAGCGAGCAAATCGGCCATGGGTTTTGACCCAAGTAAAAAGCTCCTGCTCGTCCTCGGCGGCAGCCTCGGAGCTCGCGCGATCAATAGACAAATGGCTAAAAGCTTGGCGGACATTAGAGCGCAAGGCTGGCAAGTGATGTGGCAGTGCGGAAAATTATACGAAGAAGAATACCAAGGCATGACGGGTGATGGCACTAAGGTACAGGCCTTTATAGAAGATATGTCGGTCGCCTATGCCGCGGCAGACGCCATTGTAAGCCGCGCCGGCGCGGGAACATTGAGCGAGCTTTGTCTGATCGGCAAGCCGGCGCTCCTTATCCCCTCTCCCAATGTCGCCGAAGACCACCAGACCCATAATGCTCGGGCGTTGAGTGAAAAGGGCGCAGCCATTTTGGTGAGTGAAAAAGACATGGAGGAGCGGTTCTTAGAGGAATTGGCTTCGATGCAAACGCAAGAAATCGCTGAAAAAATGAGTGCTGCCATTAAGGGGTTAGCGCTTCCCAAGGCGACAAGTGATATCGCAGATTTGATTGATGGTTTAGGTGAGTAGAAAGCAGGAACATATCGTGTTTTTAGGCATTGGCGGGATCGGCATGAGTGCCATTGCGCGCCATTATCTGAACAAAGGTGTGCCTGTTTTTGGCTACGACAAGGTGCGCACGAAGCTGACGGACGAATTGGCCGAGGAGGGTGCGATCATCACTTACGAGGACGATGCAAAGGACTACCCGGGTTGGGCGGCTGAGCACACGACTGTGATTTACACGCCTGCGATGCCCGAAGATTTGGGTTGGCTGGAATTTTTCAATGATTTCGGTATGATCAAGCGCGCGGAAGCGTTGGGATTATTGGCCAATTCTGCCCGCTGTCTCGCTATCGCTGGGACCCACGGCAAGACGAGCACTTCGGCGATGCTGTTGCACATTTTGACGGTTGCGGGCGAAGACCCTACTGGATTCATTGGCGGCATCATGAGCGAATCGGGCACCAATTACCGCCTGGGTGAAGGACCTTGGGTGGTCGTGGAGGCCGATGAGTTTGACCGAAGCTTTATGCACCTGCACCCAGAAGCTGCCGCAGTAACGACCGTCGATGCGGATCATTTGGATATTTATGGAGATGCCGGGGAATTGACCCGAGCTTTTGAAGCCTTTGTGGCCCAAGTCAGTGGACCCACCTTTACCGGGGCAGATATAAAGCCAAGCGAAAGTGTTTTGGGCACTGGCGCAAAGGTGCACGCGAAAGATGTGCGTCCGGCAAATGGCGCCTATGAATTCACTCTGGTGGTTGACGGCACGGAGCACGCCACCAGTCTGAAGATGCCTGGGGCACACAACGTGTACAATGCTACCCTTGCAGCCGCCTTGGCGCAATACGCTGGAGTGGACGGAGCAAAAATCGCAGAGGCGCTGAGCAGCTTTAAAGGCATCAAGCGCCGCTTTGAATTCCACTGTGAGGAGCCGGTCATTATTGAAGATTACGCACACCACCCTACAGAACTTGAGGCGTTATTGGACAGTGTTGACGCTTTGTACCCAGAGAAAAATATTGTGTTGGTATTTCAACCCCATCTCTACTCTAGAACAAGGGATTTCATGTCCGGATTCCAAGCACAGCTGGCACGCGCCACCAAGACCGTACTACTTCCGATCTATCCTGCCCGCGAGGCGCCGATACCGGGTGTAACTAGTGCGGCTCTTGCCGAGAAAATACCCCATGCTGAAGTCGTTGAGAAAGATGTTCTCGCAGGGCGTGTCAAAGCGCTTGAGCCCGAGGTTGTCCTCATGGTAGGAGCAGGCGATATCGGAGATTTAGTTGGACCTCTTAAAGCAGAATTGACATGAAGAAACGGAAGGTTTTAGGCATGCTTCTGCTGCTCGTTCTAGCGATTGGGCTCATTTTAGCCGGTGTTGCTAGCGAAGAATACGTACAAAACACAGCATTTAGTAAACTAGAGATTTCTATCGAAGACCCTAGTAAACAAGGGCTTACAACAGAAAAACTGTTGGAGAAGACCGTTGCACAATTCTTCGAACAACAAAGTGACTCTGTCGCCCTAAACATCGATGCTTTTTTGTTAGAAACCTCTGTTGAGGCCTTGCCATACGTGAAAGAAGCGCAGGTATATTGGAATATGGACAGCAGCTTGGTTGTTGAAGTACTGAGCAAGACTGCAGTTGCCCTGGCGTATGCCGGCGAAGACAACTATTTCATCACCGAGAATCACGAGGTTTTGAAACAGCCCAAAGGCAAATGGTTGGACCTGCCTGTAATCACGGGAACTGCCGACAGTTCAATGCTTGCTGAAGCAGGTATGATGCTTGAAAAGATGGCCAACATCGTCCATGAAAATAGCATCGCGCAATTGGCGGTGGACAGTGGGACTGTGGAATTGGTCCCGAGAGCATACCAACACGTCGCGAAAGCGCACAACGATGAGCGTTTAGACGGGGAGCTAAAAAAACTGGCAGCGTATTACGCAGCCCACACGGAAGAAGAATTAAAAGAGATAAAGCGCATTGACTTGCGCTACAAGAACCAAGTAGTAACAACATCGAGATGACACAAAATGCCCCATTAGCCGTCGGATTGGACATCGGAACAACGAAAATTGTTGCCGTTGTGGGCCGATTGGACGAGCACGGAAAGATTGACGTTTTAGGCATCGGAAAAAGCAAGAGCCTTGGCGTTCAGCGCGGCGTTGTCGCCAATATCACCTTGACTATCGAAAGCATTCAAGCGGCCGTTAAAATGGCAGAAGAAGCTTCAGGTCTCAAAATCACTGAAGTGATGGTAGGTATTGCCGGTCAACATATTCGCTCTATGCAACACTCGGATTACATCATGCGCGACGATGCCGAAGCCATTATTGATGTTACCGATCTCGAGGCGCTCAAGAAAAATGTGAACAACCTCGTAATGATGCCTGGAGAGCAAATTCTTCATGCACTCCCGCAGGAATACCGCGTGGACGGGGACAGCAACATCATCAACCCCCGCGGAATGTACGGCTCGCGCTTAGAGGCCAACTTCCACATCGTTGTAGGTCAGATTGCTTCCATCAAAAACATTGCACGATGTGTCGAACAAAGCGAGCTTAAAGTTGGAGACATCACTCTAGAACCTCTTGCCTCGGCAGATTCTGTACTGGGCGAAGACGAAAAAGATGCAGGTGTCGTATTGGTAGATATTGGTGGGGGTACCACGGATATTGCCATTTTCAAAGACGGCATCATCCGCCACACCGCAGTCATTCCATTTGGTGGTAAGGTCATCACTGAGGACATCAAAGAAGGCTGTGAGATTATCGAAAAGCAAGCCGAGCTTTTAAAAGTAAAATTCGGCTCAGCATGGCCGGGAGAAAACAAAGACAACGAGATTGTCAGCATCCCAGGATTGCGCGGACGTGCACCTAAAGAAATTAGTCTGAAAACCCTTTCAAAGATCATCAACGCGAGAGTGAAGGAGATCATCGAAAGCGTAGTCAGTGAGATCAGCAACTACCAACAAAACGACCCGCGCAAGAAGTTGATTGCAGGTATTGTCGTGACCGGCGGTGGATCTCAATTAAAGCATATGGGCCAATTGGTCGAGTACCTCACCGGAATGCCAACGCGTATCGGCTATCCAAACGAGCACCTTGCGAGCGGCTACCAGAAAGAATTGGCCTCACCAGTTTATGCCACCTCCATAGGTCTGCTATCTATGGCGCTGGCAGAGACTACAGAGCCTATGGCCTACGACCCTAACGAGATCGTACTTCCAGAATCTGAAGCGACACCTGAGGAGGCTGCGCCAGAAGTAGTATTGGAAGAAGGCGCTCCAGAGCAGGAAGGCTCAACAAAAGCTAAACCGCGCAAAGACCCTATTTGGAAAGGCTTTGTGAGCGGCATAAAACAATGGTTAGAAGACGACGATATAGAATAACAACACCATGATCGAAGACGGAATTCAATTCAACCTTCCCAAAAACCGCAGCTCCGTGATCAAAGTAATTGGAGTTGGCGGCGGCGGCTCAAATGCTGTCAACCACATGACCCATGTCGGTGTCAATGGCGTGGACTTCATCGTGTGTAACACGGATGCGCAAGCCTTGTACCACAGCCCCGTACCTAACAAGGTACAGCTGGGCGCCTCCCTCACCGAAGGGTTGGGCGCGGGTGCAGATCCAGAGATTGGCCACCGTGCCGCACAGGAGAGCATTGCCGAAATCACGAAAATGCTTGAAAACGGGACGAAAATGTGTTTCGTTACTGCGGGTATGGGCGGTGGTACCGGTACCGGAGCAGCTCCAGTCATTGCGAAGGCAGCAAGGGACATGGGCATCCTAACCGTAGGTATCATCACCTCGCCGTTCTCTTTTGAGGGCAATATTCGTGCGACGCAAGCAGAGGTTGGTATCAAAGCGATGCGTGAATCTGTGGACAGCCTTATCGTCATCAACAATGATAAATTACGCCAAGTCTACGGTGACCTTGGTTTCCGCAACGCCTTTAGCAAAGCCGACGAAGTATTGGCTGGAGCAGCAAAGGGTATTGCCGAAGTCATCACCAACCACTACACACAGAACATTGACTTGCGCGATGCGAAGACCGTACTAGAAAATAGCGGTTCAGCACTATTTGGTACAGGAACCGCTGAAGGCGAGGACCGTGCAGCAGTTGCCATCAGTGCCGCACTGGATTCACCGCTTCTCAACGACAATCACATCAAGGGTGCAAAAAACATCCTATTGTTACTCACCTCAGGAGAAGGAAAGCACGAGATCACTATTGATGAAATAGGTGAGATTACAGACCACATACAACGCGAAGCGGGCGGCAATGCCAACGTTATCATGGGTATTGGCGGTCAACAAGAAGAAGGGAGCAAAATCACCTGTACGATTATCGCTACCGGGTTCCCAACAGGCAAACAAGTTTTACCAACGGATGTACCGGAAGTTGTAGTACACACCTTGGACGAGAAGAAAGAAGAGCCAATTGTAGTAGCTCGACCGCAGGACAAGGTTTTTGAAACCCCTGAAGAACCTGCTGCCGAGAAACAGGAGGAACCCGAGGATCGAGTTGTTATGGACCTTGGAGATTTCGAAGAGGAAGAAACCCCACACTTCGGAGCGGAAAAGGAGGAGGAACTCCCGGCTGATGAAGCATCGGAGTTCATCGCTGAGACGCAGCAGGACCCCATCGCCGAAACTACCGAAGAAGAAGTACAAGAAGACGAATCAATATCAGCCGAAGCCTTACTTGAAGAAGATCCTAGGGCCGGTTTCCCTCAGATTCCTGAAGAAGACGAAAGCATCTTTGAATCTAGTCTGCAAGGACAAGAATTCGAGGACGAGCAGCCCATGGTTCATGTCCTTGAATGGGACATGGAAGACGAACTCGATGAAGAAGAGATCGTTGCTGAAGATACCAGCGATGAGCCACAGCTAGTAGAATCGGAAACCACCTTGGAAGAGGAAATCCCAGAAATCGCAGCAGAAACAGAGGATACTGTTCCTGTAATCCATACCCTAGAAGACGAAGTTGAAGAAGATACACCCGTCTTAGAAGCACAAGAGGAAGAAACCGAAGAGCCGCAAGGCGGCCTTGAAGTAGCTGCATGGGATCTGTTTTCTCAGGCCATTGAACCTGAAGAAGAAGAGATTGAACTCGTTATTGTAGACGAAGTAGAGGAAGAGCCTGAGGCACCCGTTACCGTACCAGAGGTAGCTGCCGAATTTGAGGCCCCAGCCCCAGCGCCTATGGAGCGCCCACAAGGCATGGTGGAACAGCAGGAATCGACGGATGCTGCATTCGAAGAACCTATGCCGGAAGCCCTCGAAGAACAAGCACCAACCTTAACCACTTCAACCTTTACACTAGACGATATCGAAGGCGATGGTTTTGCACTAAACCTCGAGGAGATTGAAGCCAGAGAGCGACCTGCACCACAAGAAGGTGAAGCACCCGCTACAGAAACCTCCTACGAAGCTTTTGACTTAAGCTTAAGTGAGGTGCCAGGACTAAAAGTGAAGGCACAACAGGACAGCATTGAAAATAGCTTCCAAGTACCTGCACCAGAATTTAACAGCCCTGAAATTGAGGTTGAAGAAGCAGAAGAAAGTCCTGCAATGCAGTTCCAAGTTCGAGCTACAGAACAGATTGAAGCGCCTGTGGAAGAACCGATGCCAGGCGTTGACGATATGGATCGCCCCATCTCAGCAGTAAAAGCTGCCAATGCCGGAGATTTTCCAAAAAAGGTGAAAGAACGCATCTCGCGTTTATCGAGCTATCAGTACCAGTTCAAGAGTGCTCATCAGATCGATGAGGCGGAACGCATTCCAGCATACATGCGTCAAGGTTTAGATGTAGATATGGACCACAAGTCCGACGAACAACCTTCGAACATAGGCGTTGATACCGAAGGAAATCTCAGAACAAATAATTCATTCTTACACGACAACGTAGATTAATATGGCGTTAGAAGCACAAATCATGGCGGACCTCAAGACCGCAATGAAGGCAAAAGATAGAGTGGCCCTTGAAGCGCTCCGTGCCATCAAAACAGCCCTACTAAATGAAAAAACTGCAGCAGGAGCTACAGAGATGACAGAGGCTGATGAACTAAAACTCTTAACCAAGCTGCGCAAGCAACGCGTCGAAAGCGCAACCATTTTCCGCGAGCAGGGACGCGAGGATCTCGCTGAACCGGAGGAGGCACAAATCGAAATTATCGAGCGCTACCTCCCAGAGATGCTCAGCGAAGAAGCCATTGAAGCTAAGGTGAAGGAGATCATTGCTGCAACGGGTGCTTCGTCCATGGCGGACATGGGCAAAGTAATGGGCCAAGCCACCGGCTCCATGGCCGGTCAAGCGGACGGCAAGGTCATCAGCGGCATTGTTCGCAAGCTGTTGAGCTAGAATTAGAGAAATAGGTTATACAAAAACACCCCCGGCGCTGCGCGCCGGGGGTGTTTGTTTTCATGCGATTTTTTTACGCCTTGTGCTAGTGAACGACCAGTACTTTCTCTTTGGTACCGTCGCTGAAACCTAGGGTATATTGGCCAGAAGGCAAATGACTAACATCGATGCGGTTGGTACCCAGAATATGCTCAAACTCAAAACGCTTCCCGTCCACTGAAGTTAAGTGTGCAGTGCCTGCAAAAGGGGTTTCAAGGTGCAATTCCGTGTCGGCAGGATTGGGATAATATTTTATCGGCTCGCCAAAGCCACATTCGATAATGATGACGTCCATGAATGGGTTCCAAGCAACACCTACAGAATCTCCATAGACATAATGTACAAGCTCTGGATGATCGATAAATGGATTGCGGTTGCCCTGCATGTTATGAATGGCATCATTGCGGTCCAATTCAAATTGGTCCACGGTATCCTGGAAATGCCAATCTATAAGAGTGGACATTACAGCAAAGGTATTCCCGCCCGAGTTCAACGCTTCACGCATCACCAAATCCGGCTCGCCTTGCTGGCCCTCGTAGCGAAGGTCCATGTACATGATGATACGTGCTAGATCGCCTTTGATATCGTCGCGCGGCTCAAAGATGCCAGCACTTGCGTTTAATCTATTTCCCGTTGCATTGCCGTTGTAGTTTACGGCATTACCACCGGTGCCGAGCTCGTCGTACTCATGGTTTGAACGTGTGGAGTTCAATGTAATGCTCGCCGGCTTCAGGTTGTGGACATCTGTACCCACACCGGCACTCGTTCCAAACCCACCCAAAGAACGCGGCCATACGTGCTCGCGGTTCCAGCCTTGGCCGTTATTGTATTCCTGTGGACCATTCACAGAGACACCAGCGTAAACCAAAAGGACGTTTGAGGAGTTCGAAGGGTCGACATCGGAAGCTTTCAAGACATCCCAAGTGTCTGTAGAAGAGGATGAATACGGCAGTTTCGTGTGGACTCGGATAATGTCATACAATGCCTCACGAAGGTCGTCGCCATCTTCATTCCAAGCGTCTTGGTAGTAGGTTAAAGGTTGCGCTGAAGCGCCTATGGTCAAGAGAAGACCAAAAAGGAATAGGGTGAATCTGTTGTTCAATTTCATGCCCTAAATGTCGGAAATATTATTCCAATTCTTGCTCTTTTCTTCGCAATGCTGGTTTGCGCACAACAATGTTCCAAACGTGAAGATTTGCCAGCCCTAGAGTGCTAGCAACGACAAAAATTACGGTCGACTGACCGGTAGCTGCAACATAGATTCCAACTGCGATGCAGAGGATTCCAACGAATAGGTTATGGTGTTCTAACATGCTGATTGACTTTAGGTTACTTAGTCAACAAGCAAAAAGGGGAAGATTGTTCGAAGGGGGTTCTATACCAAATTGGCCACGGAAGGCAGGCTTATCCCCACTTCTCGAGACGAATCTCTGGGAACAGTGCTTTCAGATCAGCACCAACTTGTGCATGAGCGCTCTTAAAAGCTGAGATTACAGGCTCATCGGCCTCGTTGTCTGGCGCACGACCTCCACTGTTGAGTTTCATGTATACCGGAAGCAACATTTTTTGAATAAAATGTGGAATGAGCGGCTGTAGACGCAGTCCCAACTGGTGCAAAGCGCCACTGCGAATGGCCACACTCTCGTTGCGGTGCTCGAAATCAAAATCGGTATAAAAGGACGGGGCAATACCCAAATAATCCGCTATTTCCTGCATTACCTCCACCTTACGCGACATAAAATCCTCAAAGGACCAAATGCGTACATGACCTTCCGGCATCGCATCTACCCACTTCTTCACGTACGTAGCATAATCGACATACATCTCAATCTTCGGAAGCTTTATGTAGTCATCCAGCGGCATGTCTACGCGCTTGGTACGGTACTTCTCCATCTTGTAATGGCTGTACATCTGCTTGGAAGGCTCGCGGAACAAGAAGATCATTTTCGGCGGATTTTCAGCCTGTGAAAACGCCTTCAATGCCTGCTCCTCGTATAGATAATGGGCCGTCGCTTCAAAGCGAATCTTAGCATCGCCGGCGTCTTTAAAAAACTGTAAATACGTGTCTAATTCATGCTCGTGCACATTCGCCGAAGCATTGAACCTATTCACTTTGTCCGCGAAGAAAAAGGTTTCCTTCTTTGGAGAACCAAAGACCTCTGGATGCGCGCTCAACCAAAAATACAAGCTACTGGTCCCGCACTTTGGGGCACCACCAATGATAAGATTTGGAAAGCGTTCTTGCATGGGCCGAAGATAAGATAGCCCAATATATTTTTAATGAATTCGAGCAACAATCACTGTTCGACCCATTAGGTAAAGAATAGATTTTCTCAGCCATAAAAAAAGCACCAACCAAAGGGTGCCTAGTGGAAGAAGCCAAATGATTAGCGCTGTGAAGACTAAACCCGGTGTGGGCTGAACGCCAAGTTTAATTAATACAGCTTTTATCTTCATCCATCACAAAGATGGTAGATGAATATTACCAGTAATTAAAGACAAGATTTAGTTTGGTTAAAATTATACCGTCATGAGTAACCACTCTTTTACAGCATATGCTAGTGCACTCCCGCAAAGTGGTGCGATCACAGGAATCCACGCATAGTCCCAACCCGAATCCATCTTGTTTTTGATAGGCAGCAATTGGTGCATGATGCGCGGGCCTAGATCACGCGCTGGATTGATGGCGTAACCCGTGGTTCCACCCAATGCTAGACCAATAACCCAAACAAGAATAGCCACGGGCAGTGCGCCTACGCTACCCAACCCTACAGGTACCTCCTCGCCGGCCATTTCAAAGGCACCGTCAGAGATGTAGAAGATGACAAACATAAGTACGAAGGCACCCGCAAGCTCACTGAAGAAGTTGTTCCAGGTGCTTTTGATCGCTGGGGAAGTACAGAAAGAACCTCGGATAGAGGCTGCATCTTCGGTGATGTCGTAATGCGTTTTATGGAAGATGTAGTTTGTCGTGGTACCCGCAGCAGCCCCTAAAAGCTGAGCCAACATATACACACCAACCTGGGAGCCTTCGAGCGCTCCATCCAACCATAAGGCCAAGGTCACGACAGGATTTAAGTGTGCACCGCTGTACGGTCCAGCCACGACAACGCCCACAAAAACAGCGAAGCCCCAAGCCGAGGTTATCATGATCCACGAACCAGGATCTCCGCCCCCTTTCGTGTCTTTGAGTACCATGTTGGCAACGACGCCGTTCCCAATAAAAATCAATAGAAAAGTTCCGACAAATTCTGCCCAAAATGCGCTCATGAGTGTTGTGTGTTACGTTCATTGCTAAGATAATGATTTATCAGGTCACAGCCCCTTTTCATCGTGCATTCTCCATATATTTAAGGCAGTAACACTAACACTTTTATGGTTCCATATATCCTCGCTATTGACGCCGGTACTACTTCGTCGCGTGCCATCGTTTTTGATAAAGACACTAAAAAGATCGGCTTAGGTCAATTTGAATTCACCCAGCACTTCCCGGACAACTCTTGGGTCGAGCACGATGCGAATGAAATCTGGGCTACCCAACAAAAAGCCATCACCGCCGCCTTAAAAGCTGCGAAAATTAAAGCTACCGGCATTTCCGCCATAGGCATCACCAACCAACGCGAGACCACCATCATCTGGGACCGCGCTACCGGTGAACCCATCTATAATGCCATCGTATGGCAAGACCGACGCACCTCGAACTACTGCAGCTCACTCTCGAGCGAAAATGTAGCGATGGTCGCAGAAAAAACAGGACTCATTGTAGACGCCTATTTCTCTGCAAGTAAGATCCGCTGGATTTTACGCAAAGTGGAAGGCGCGGCCGAGCGCGCAGCGCGAGGCGAACTTTGTTTTGGAACGGTAGATTCTTGGCTCATCTATAAATTAACAGGTGGCGCAAGTCATATCACAGATGCATCCAACGCCAGCCGTACCATGCTCTACAACATCAACAATGGCGGCTGGGACCAAGAACTCTGCAATCTCTTTGAGGTACCTATGTCCATGCTTCCGAAAGTCGTGGACAGCAGTGGAAATTTAGCGACAACGGATAAGGGAGTTTTTGGCGCCGAAGTGCCTATTTCAGGCATCGCCGGCGACCAGCAGGCTGCACTTTTCGGCCAACTCTGTTTCAACATTGGGGAGGCGAAAAACACCTACGGTACCGGTTGTTTCGCCATGTCAAACACGGGCGATCAAATCGTTCGAAGCACCAATAAAATGTTGAGTACCGTGGCATGGCAAATGGACGGT
This sequence comes from Bacteroidota bacterium, assembly GCA_003385605.1. Lineage (GTDB taxonomy): Bacteria > Bacteroidota > Bacteroidia > Flavobacteriales > Schleiferiaceae > UBA10364. The sequence continues at coordinate 16,142 of QQUU01000089.1, read as the reverse complement.
AAACTTACCTATGCCCTTGAAGGCTCGGTGTACGTAGCTGGCTCCTTAGTGCAGTGGTTACGCGACGGCATGGGCTTCATAGAACAGAGTGCAGACGTTGAAGAATTGGCCCTTAAAGAAGGGAATAATGGTGGCATCACCATCATCCCCGCCCTTACAGGATTAGGTGCACCGCATTGGGACAGCTACGCGCGTGGCGCCATCATGGGCATCACCCGAGGAACGAATACCTCACACATCGCCTATGCTGCATTGGAAGCTATCGCGCTGAGCACTGCAGATGTACTAGAAGCTATGGCTAAGGATATGGGCGAAGACCTAAAATCCATCAAAGTGGACGGTGGAGCAAGTGCCAACGACACCATGATGCAAATCCAAAGTGACTTGCTTGGATGTCCGGTGATTCGACCGATGGAAACAGAAAGCACGGCACTCGGCGCAGCACTTTTAGCGGGTCTTGGAACGGGTATTTGGTCCGGATTGGAAGAGCTCAAAGAATTGTCCGAGATAGACCAAACATTCAACCCAGCTGATGGAGACTTTACGCTTTTGCGTCAGCAGTGGAACAAGGGAATTAACTCGACCAAAGGCTGGATTGAGGCCGGTGCAGATGAATAGAGCAGAATCAATCATTGACCTCAAGGAGGAAGAATTTGACATCCTCGTCATTGGCGGCGGTGCTACCGGTCTAGGTGCTGCGGTCGATGCAGCTTCCCGCGGTTACAAAGTCGGCCTTTTAGAAGGGGATGATTTTGCGAAGGGAACCTCATCAAAAAGTACCAAACTGGCCCACGGTGGAGTACGCTATTTGCAAAACGGGGACATCAGTCTTGTCATTGAAGCACTTCGCGAGCGTGGACTGCTTTGTCAAAACGCCCCACACTTGGTAAAAAATTTAGGATTCGTCATCCCATCCTACGATTGGTGGAACAGCCCGTTCTATGGCATAGGCCTAAAGATTTACGACCTCATGGCAGGGCGCCTCGGCTTGGGCCCTTCCGAGTTGATTTCAAAGGACGAGGTACTGGATAAAATACCAAATGTTGAAACCAAGGGTCTGCGCGGTGGCGTCTTGTATCACGATGGACAGTTCGACGATGCCCGACTCGCGATTTCATTGGCCCGTACTGCCACTTCCAACGGTGCCTCGCTAGCTAACTATTGTAAAGTCACAGGGTTGGTCAAGGAAGAGGGCCATGTGGTTGGCGTTACCGCTCATGATACTATAGGCAACAGCAAATTTGAAGTTCGCGCGAAAGCCATCATCAACTGTACTGGAGTCTTTGCAGACGATGTCCTGCAGATGGACAACCCAGAGGCCAAGGCTTCCATTCGGCCTTCACAAGGAGTGCATATCGTATTGGACAAAAGTTTCCTACCCGGTGAGGAAGCCATCATGGTCCCCCATACTACCGACGGACGCGTGCTTTTCGCAGTACCGTGGCACGATGTAGTGGTGGTCGGAACCACGGACACCCCACTGAACGAACGTAGCAATGACCCTGTTGCCACAGAGGAAGAAATCGACTTCATCTTGGAAAATGCCGGGCACTATATGGCAAAGAAGCCTACCAAAAAGGATATTCTCAGCACCTTCGCTGGCCTACGCCCTTTGGCGGCTGGAGGCGAAGAAGGCAGCACTAAAGAAGTGAGTCGGCACCATAAAGTATTGGTAAGTCCTACCGGGCTTATTTCTGTGCTTGGTGGCAAGTGGACCACTTACCGTAAGATGGGTGAAGATGCCATCGACAATGCCATTATTGTGGGTGCCTTACCTCCGCGCAAGTGTCAAACGGAAAACTTGCCTATCCACGGTTTTGAAACCAATGCCGATTGGTCAGATCCGTTGCATGTGTATGGAACTGTTCGAAAGAAAATTCGCAAGCGCATCAAGCGTCACGAAGAACAGAGTCTGAGCGAAAAATTCGAACTCTATCCTGCCATGATTCGGTGGGCAGTGCGCAAGGAGATGGCCATGACCTTGGAAGATATGCTCTCACGCAGGCACCGCGCATTGCTATTCGATGCGAAAGAAGCCCGCCGCATTGCGCCCGAGGTAGCAACAATCATGGCGAAACACTTGGGCAAGGAAGAGGATTGGATCGAAGCGGAATTGGCCGCGTTTGATAAGATAAGTAGTGATTACCTCGTTAACTAGGCGAGCAAAATTGGCCTAACTTCACCACCAAGGAGATGGACACTCAAAAACGACAGATATCGAAAGGAGCACTGATCAACCTGCTGGGGATTGGTATCGGTGTAATCTTGAACATTTGGCTTTTGCCCAAGCTCTTCAGCACAGGCGAATTAGGCGTGTACCGATGGATTGAGCGAACCACCATATTATTGGCCAATATTCTTCTTTTCGGCAATCACCGCGCGTACACCAAATTTCATGCAGACGAAAGCGTAGGGGACCATTTCAAGCAGGCTATTTTCAGCAAAAACACGGCACTTATCCTCGGGTCTGGAGCATTGATGGCACTTTGTGGACCACTGCTTGCGCCCGTTTTTCATTTGGAAACCTACACGTGGTTATTGCCCGTGCTCGGATTCACTGTAGCGGGGAATATGGCGCTGCTCAGTGCAACGAGCGTGAGCGCGACAACTAAGCGCATCGCTGTGCCTCTATTTCTTAAAAATATTGGACTGCGCAGCGTAATGCTCGTGGGCGGATTGATCGTCTTATGGTCCAGCTTTGGCTTCATCCATTGGATGCTATTCTTCGGCCTGGGCACACTAGGACTCGGTTTGGGAGGGCTCTATTATGCTTGGAAAAGAGTCGGGGTCCAATTCCATTTAAAGCACACCTTTACCGCCTTTCCCGGAGTGGTGCGCACTTTCATGCGCTACAGCGTGATGACCACCGTGGTTACCTTCGGTCTCTCGACCATCGACATACAAATGCTGTCCTTGCTTACCGACTACAGCAGCGTAGGTATATATGGCATTGCCTTTTTCATGGGGTCCGTCATTGACGGCATTAAACGACCCATCAACCAAATGCTCGCACCGCAGTTTGCGAAAGCTTGGAACACGAACAACACCACCATGTTGTCAAAATTGTACAAGAAAACAGCCACCATACAGGTACTTGTGAACGTCTTGATGGTCATCATGATTCTATCCAACATCGACTGGATTTTCTCACTCATCCCCAATAGCGAACGATTTAATGCTGCCATTCCAGTGGTCGGCTGGGTGCTTTTGGCCCGATTCATCGATTCCTCCTTCGGCTCAAACGGCGAAATCATCGGAAACAGTCCCTACTTCAGGTTCAACTTTTACTTCTCAACCATACTTATCACGCTAGTTATAGCGCTGAACCTCTACTTCATCCCAACCTACGGCATTGTTGGGGTCGCCTACAGCGGTGTCATTTCCATGTTCTTGTTCAATGCTATGAAGGCGGTGCTCATCTACCGCAAATCGGGCATGCTCCCCTTCAGTGCAACCTATGTGAAAATCATTGTGGTTGGCGCTCTTGTTTTCGGCGCCACAATGTACCTCCCAGTCACAGGTTTCTTAGGTGCTGTAATTCGTGGAGTTTTTGTTTTGGCAGTGCTTGCAGTAAACCGCAAATTCATCATCGCCACAGTGCAGAATTAGCCACCCTACCCTTAGGGTAGGTTTAGTATCTTAGCCTTCTAAGAGAGATTAGCATGAGTGCATTTTTAAGCGAAGAATACAGAGACCTGCAAGCAGTTGCAGCAAAATTCAAGGACGCGTACAAAAACGCCGAACCCTTCCCTTCGATTTATTTCGACAACGTCTTCGACGAAGAGAAACTCAACGAAATTCTCGCAGAATTCCCCGATCTCAGCAAAAAGGACACGACCAACTACGCGGATGACGTTCAAGTGAAATTTGGTTCCAAAGGCGAGCGCTTCTTCGGCGAGAAGACCAAAGCGTTCATGCATTATTTGAACTCAGAGCCGTTTCTGAATTTCTTGCAAGAACTCACAGGTATCGAAGAAACCTTGGTCAATGACCCGTACTTCCATGGCGCCGGACAGCACGAGATTAAGCCGGGTGGATTCCTTAAAATCCATGTGGATTTCAACAAGCACAAAACGCTAGGCTTGGACCGACGCATTAACGTCTTGGTTTACCTCAATAAAGATTGGGACGAAAGCTACGGCGGACACTTCGAGCTGTGGAAAACAGACATGAGCGAATGTGGCGCGAAGATCCTTCCATTGTTTAACCGCATGGCTATCTTCTCTACCACAGACAAAAGCTACCACGGCCATCCAGACCCACTGCAATGTCCAGAGGGCATGAGTCGCAAATCTCTCGCGCTGTACTACTACAGCAACGGCCGTCCGGCTGATGAGTTTGCACACAGCCAAGAGGACCATCGTACCCTGTGGGCTCAACGACCAGATGCGGAGAACGATACTTTCACCAATAAGAAGAGCAAAGTGACTAAGGTGATCAACCGACTGAAGAAGCTCGGAAAGTAAACGATGATCAGATTACCTAAATTTCTTCGCAAAGCACTTAAAACGCATCCTCAGCCGCCGTCGCGCGAGGTTGAACCACCCCTTTTCATTACTGGGGTCATGCGAAGCGGCACCACCTTCTTGGTGAGCAAGGTAGTTAGTCACCCTCAGCTGCTCAAGGTAGGCGACGAGCTAGACAAGGTTTGGAACCATATTGGAGGGGCGCAAATAGGCGCTAAATGCGTCCACAAGACCGCAGAAGATGCCTCGGGACAGTATACCTACCAGATGAGCAATTACTTCTTCAACTTCGTCCAAGAAAGTAAAGGACTTAAGCGCCATCTGATGCGTGCGGCAAACAAATACAACAAGGAATTTGGCCGTGTCTTTCACGACTGGGAGAACATCATCCCTGTCAACAAGAGCCCACACTTGATCAACAAGATGGAGTATGTACTCGAGCTCTTCCCCACGAGTAAATTTGTGTACATCATCCGTGACATTCGCGGGCACAGCGCCTCGATGAAGGTCCATTTCAACTTCTACCGTACCAAGAAAGGCAAGGTCGCTTTCTTACCAGAAGATCATAAAGACTGTTGGTCCCTCGTCGATGAGACCGCAGAGACAGTGTTGGGTCCAACCAGCTACCCGCCCACCTTCGGACTCATTCCCGAGATGTGGATACGATTGAATAAAATTGGCCTTGAAACGGCTAAAAGACTTGGACCTGAAAAGGTGATGGTCGTCCAATACGAAGACCTCATTGCCGATCAAGAAGCGCTGATGAAGAAAATCTTCAACTTTATTGGCACGCACGAAAAGCATGCTACGGAGACCGCAAAGATTGCTCGAACCAAAATGGCCAACATCAACACCACAACAAAGGGAAACTCCTTAGAAAAGTGGAAGAAAACGTTGACGCAGGAGGAGAAAGATGAATTGGACCAGTGCATTACAACGCATCAGAAAGAGTACGATGCTGTACTTGCACTTGTCGAGGAATTAAAGGTTCGTGCCTAATGATTCGCTTCTCTGTTATCATGACCACCTACAACGGAAGTGCCACCATTAGCGCTGCCTTAGACTCCATCTTGAACCAAGAGGGACGCGGGGTCAATTTTGAACTGGAAGTATTCGTCGTAGACGACCACAGCACAGACAACACCCTCGAAGTTTTAGCTTCGTACAAAGACATTCAAATCCTCCAAACCAAGGCAAATACCGGAGGCCCCAACACAGGGCGCAACATCGGTCTTAAAGCCTGCACCGGCGATTGGATATGCATAGCAGACCACGACGACCTTTGGGAACCGTTTAAGTTGGAAAAGCTGCTGCCTCACCTCGACGCGGCCCCTATCCTGACGAGCGGCTATACATTGATTGACAGGCAAAAGGGAACAGAGACCGTGCGCATTAGATTCCCGGAAGAGCCCATCAAACACTTCCCGGCCAATGCCACCTTCGCCAGCAAGTTGTCTAAATCCAAGCAAGGCCAAAACACCTACCTCGGTGCCATCGTTTACCAAAGTTCTTTAAAGCACATACTTTTTGAAGAAGAACACGGTATGGTCGATTTCGATTGGGTCGTTCGCCTATTTGAAGGACAGCACTCTGCAGAAATTGCAGAAAGCCTTTACATCCGCATCGTAGAAGGGTCCAACCTTAGCCTGAATCCGCGCTACAGAGAAATAGATTTCAACTACAGCATGTCTTTTGCTGCACAGTATAAAGACCGCTACCCAGCGCTTCATAAATTGGCCGTCAGGCGTCTGCACGGTTCCAGGGCACGCTACTTCTACCTCGTCGGTGATATGAAGCAAGCACGTCAATTCTTGCGCAAGGCACCTCTTGATTTAAAAACAGTCCTTTACTTTGTGACCTCCTACGTAGGGGCCAATTGGGTTAAAAAGAACTTCAACATCTTCGGATAATGGAAAACCATCAGTCACAACCTCTTCTTCTTTTAGGCTGTCAGCGCAGCGGTACTACCCTGCTTGCGGCCATGCTTGGAGGCCATTCAGAGATCAACATGCTCTTTGAGAGTGTTACCAAGGATACGTTTCGACTGATTGGTAAACGCTACAACGGCAACAAGCTTTTGGCGTACCGTCAAATTCGCATGAACCAACGTGCCTCACGTTTTGGACACCTCATTAACCGCATAGTTAATCTGAATTTCGGCCGGGAACCAAAACCGCACAAGTTGCGTCCATTCCCAACCGGCCGCTTAACCTTACAAGATTACATCGATCGCGATGCCAAAATCATCACCATCGTTCGCAAGAAGGAGGAAGTGGTCTCTTCCATCGTGAAGCGCACTGAAATGAGCGAGAAGCAAGCGAGCCGTGAATACGACCTGGTCATTAATGAAATCAACAAGGTGACCGACCGTGCATTAAACATCACGTTTAAAGAGCTCGTTGGCGACCCAGAAGGCACACTCAAAACGATCTGTAACTACCTGGATTTGGAGTTTGAACCGCGCATGCTCAAAGGCCCGGAATACAACTTCGTATATCCTGAAAAGAGCATCATCAGCTCGAAGTCTACCGAGAATTAATCGAAGGACACTATTGTCCTAAGACATTTCCCAAATTTTCAATCAAATAAAAACCCGCGGCCCGATGGGCCGCGGGTTTTTCATATCCGCTTCTCAGCTATAGGGCTTAGAGCACCTGTACACGCTGAGTTACTGTACCTCTTGCAGAGCTTACGCGAACCAAGTACATACCTGCACTTACATTCACATCTACAGAGATGGTATTTCCTTCTACGGTCATTCTTGAAAGAACTGCACCACGAACATCCATCACCTCAACGGTGTAGTTGTCTGTACGGTCCATTTCAATATTAAACTGACCTGTATTCGGGTTCGGGTAAATGCGTCCGTTCAATGTGAACTCACCTGCACCTGTATTAGGCGTTAGGTTACCTGGTGAACCTACATCTCCATTCAATGAAGTGTACGCACCGTTCACACCGTCAACTGCATTACCTAGTGAAGCACCGGTAGTATCAAACTCGATTGAGTACCCAGCAGTACCTGAGATGTACTCACTCTTGGTCAACTCAATACCTGCTGCATCGAAGAGGTATACTCCATCGCCGTTCTGGCTCAATGATGGGAACGAACCTGTAAGCTCATCTGTAGAGATTACTTGAACTGAACCTGGGTACAATTTCCAGCTTACTAGTAAGCTGTCCTCATTCGCTGCTACGTCGTCCCAAACAACAATTGCTTCACCTGGAGCAACTGTAACCGATGGGAATGTTGACGTACCTGAGATACCACTTTCATCGTCCCAAGACATACCTGCTAGATCAACTGCCGTATCGCCATAGTTGTAGATTTCGAACCAGTCAGCATTCCAAGAAGAAGCATTTGAACCTGGCATGATCTCACTAACTACGATCTTAGGAACGTATACTGCTGCTGCAGGAACGATATCCGCTTGGTAGCGTGGCAACAATTGGTAACCTGATGTATGTGGAGAAGAGAAGTCATACTGACCACCGATACCCGTTACATCAAATGCACCTGTTGGCGCTGCCTGAGAATATAGATCTACATCATTGTCGATACGCATTGCAATAGTATCTGAACCGTTGGTAATATCTACGTTGAAACCTGAACCTGAACCTGTCCATTGAGACGGGTCAACAAGTGTTGCGCTTGTAAAGGTCACAAGCTCACTTTCCGTATTCTCACCCAACTGCGTTACTACTGTTGGAGTTGGAAGCGTGTTGTTCGAAGAAATGAACGCAATACTATCAGGATACATCTGCGTCAAACCGTTGAACTGACCAATAGAACCAATCAAACGAACTTGATCGCCTTCCATTACCGTGTACGACTGTGCAGCTGGTGCTGAAGAGTATACACCGATACCGTCTGTACCGTCATGGATAGTGAACTGAATAGCAGTTGCAGAACCTTGAAGGTCTACACCCATTACTGTACCAACCACCTTACACAATACACCCAAGCTATCGGCAACACCGTCAGCATCTATACCAGTTACATCACTAATAGTGTACGTTGGAATCGTTGGGTACTCGAAGATGTCTGTCAACATACGTGGGAAGATTTGGTAACCTTCATCGTATGGCGAAGAGAAATCGTATTGAGAACCAAGACCAGTAACGTCAAACATACCCGCTGGTGCTGTTGAACCGTCAATGTCTGTGTCGCTATCAATACGCATAGTCATCGTATCTGTACCGTTCGTAATATCTACGTTCGCTGAAGAACCAGAAGCTGGCCACTGCGTTGGATCCACTACAGTCATACCAATCAATTGGATCAACTCGCTTTCCGTAGTCTCGTCCAAAGCAGTTTCTACTGAAGCTGCTGGAAGCGTATTGTTTTGGTTTACCAGGTAAATTGAATCTGGTTCCAATTCTGTCAAACCTCTAAACTGAGCAACCTCACCGTGGATGTACAAGCTATCGCCCATCATCGGCATAGTGTAACCGCTCTTGTCTGCGAAGTTCCAAATATTGATACCGTCCGTAGCATCTTCTGCATAGAACGAGTACCCTGCATTACCGTCAAAGTCAATCGAAGTCACGATAACCTTCACCCACTTCATTGCACCAATAGAATCTGCAACGCCGTTGGCATCCATGCTATTGAATGTATTGATGGCAACTACATCTGGGAACGATGGTGCAGGAGGTGTGTAGATACAGTTCGATGTATGAGCACCTACAAAAGACCAAGTGTTTTGTGGGTGTACGTTCCATTCTGTCGCACCTACTGTCCAATCTGTTTGACCAGCACTCACTGAAGACTTACGAATCAATGTATGGTCTTTCGTAGAACCTGTATCAACTGTCCAGCTTGAACCTGGATCAACACCTGGAACACCGATAACATCGATAGTATCCGTACCGTTTACAAGGATCAAGGCATCATCACCGTTGAAGTGTGCCACCGATGGGAAGCCCATTGCCGTATCTGCTTCTGCAAGAATCGCAGAGTTCGCTTGGTTGGTTGAAATTACATACACATCACCTGATGCAATTGATGCAGATGTAGTGAATGTATTCGTGAACGAACCACCGTTACCACTCAAGTAAACCGTGTAACCGCTTAACGAAACTGCATTCGCTGTAGGGTTGTAAATTTCAAAGTATTTGTGGTTTGATGAACCTTCTGAGTACTCAGAGAAGAACAACTCGTCACATCCTGTTGCTGCAGGCGCACAAGAAACACACTCTTCCCAACAGTATACTGGAAGTGTTGTATCTGAAGAACCGATAGTGATGTAACGGTTCGTGTAAATACCTGTAGTCAATGTACACACTGAATCTGCTGTTGCAGGATCAAGGTTTTCCTGACCTGTCCAGTTGTCGTACGTAAACTTGAACTCGTAGTTACCAGCTGCAAGGTTGATATCACCTTCGTATACACCGTCACCGTCTGGATCGGTCAATTGGTTCGAGTTACCACTCCAACCGTTCAACGTACCACTCACATATACGTTCGTAAACGACGCACTAACGTTACTCATGTCTACTCTAAAGGTTACGTCTGGATTCGTCGTGGTTACCGTACAAGATGTATCAGTAGAACACGTTCCGAAACAGAACATCAATGTCGTATCCTGAGTAAACGTCGGTAGAATACGGTCGTTGTAGTTGTTTGGATCCGCACAAGACAAACCGGTTAGGTTTTCTTTCGTGTTCCAATCCCAAGCATTCGCTGGGCTATTCAAGAAGATGAAGTTACCTCCGTTCGAACCGTTCAATGTATCCGTACCTACATAAATTCCATCACCGTCTGGGTCACTCAGCTGTACAGCATTTGCACCACCAATAACGCCACCACCAAGGTAGAGACCGTTAGTACCGACAGTGATATTGGCAGTATTCACCATGAAGGTTACTGCAAAGTCTGTTTGTACTGGACATGAGGCACAAGATTCCCAACATACCACTGGAAGCGTTGTATCAGCATTGCCGAACGTCGCGTAACGGTTGGTGTAAATACCTGTGGTCAATGTACACGCACTGTCCAGAGTTGGATCTAGTGACTCCTGACCAACCCAGTTATCGTAAGTAAATTTGTACTCGTAAGAACCAGGCATCAACGATAGCGTTCCTGTGTATACACCGTCGCCGTCTGGATCTGTCAATTGGTTAGAGTTACCGCTCCAGTTGTTCACTGTACCACTTACGTAAACGTTCGTAAACGACGAAGTCACGTTGTTCATGTCTACTTGGAAGGTTACATCGTTTGGAGTAACCACACAGTTGCTTGAATGTGCACCTGAGTAGGTCCAAGTGTTACTTGCATATACATCCCACTCACCTGCACCAGTAGTCCAGTCTGTAGAACCCATATCAACTGTAGCCTTACGAACTAGAGTATGATTTTGAGTTGAACCGGTTCCAACAGTCCAGCTTGAACCAGGATCTACACCAGGAACTCCCAATACATCAATAGTATCATTACCGTTCATCAAGATCAAGGCGTCATCGCCGTTGAAGTGAACGATGGAAGGGTAAGACAATGTTGTATCTGCGTTACCGATAACTGTGCTGCTCAATGAGCTGTTGGCAATCATGTACACATCACCCGATGCAATCGTTGCGTTTGACGTAAATGAGTTGGTCCAAGAACCACCATTACCACTAGCATAAACCGTGTAACCACTCAACGAAACAGGGTTCGCTGTTGGGTTGTAAATCTCAATGTATTTGTTGTTCGAAGAACCTTCTGCGTACTCAGAGAAGAACAAATCGCCACATGCTGTAGGCGTGTATGTCGACTGACAAGCAGTACATTCTTCCCAACAGTAGGTCGGTAAAGTAGTATCAGAAGAACCAATTGTGATGTAACGGTTCGTGTATATACCCGTGGTCAATGTACATACTGAATCTGCTGTTGCAGGATCAAGGTTTTCCTGACCCGTCCAGTTGTCGTACGTAAACTTGAACTCGTAGTTACCGGCCGCAAGGTTGATATCGCCTTCGTATATACCATCACCGTCTGGATCGGTCAACTGATTGGCATTACCGCTCCAGCTGTTTAAGGAACCACTAACGTAAACATTCGTGAATGAAGACGTAACGCCATTCATGTCCACGCTAAACGTTACATCAGGGTTGGTAGGCAATGTTGGACATACCGTGTCCGTTGCACAAGATCCAAAACAGAACAACAAAGTCGTGTCCTGCGTAAAGCTTGGTAGGATACGATCGTTGTAGTTGTTAGCATCTGCACAAGAAAGACCTGCGAGATTTTCTTTAGTTCCCCAGTCGCCGCTCCAAGAGGGACTGTTCAAGAAGATGAAGTTTCCTCCACCTGCTCCACTTAATGTGTCGGTGCCTTCATAAACACCATTTCCATCAGGGTCACTAAGTTGAACGGCGTTTGCTCCACCGATTACACCGCCACCTAGATAAAGGCCGTTTGACCCTACCGTAATGTTCGCGGTGTTCACTTTAAACGTGACCACATAGTTAGTCTGTGCAAACCCCATATAAGAGAGGCAAACCAGTACTATCGCTAGATACTTTCTCATGATTTTTTGTTGATTGAGTGTTATTTGTGGTTGCTAAATTTTAGCGGTTAGAATATACATAGAAATCCTCATTCTTTTGCTATTCAAAGTCTAAGGTTAGTTTAAATCTTGAAACGGTTCCACTTTGAGCGTCAGCCACATAGAGAATGCGGTCGTAATAAGCTACAGCACGTAAATCACCGAAGCCGCCTAAGGTGGAAATTGCATTGAGTTCTGCTGTGCTCGCAGGAGGTGGCGGCACACCCTCTAATCCAGTGGAGGTGAATTGGTATACCGAATCAACACCAGCGTCTGCGACGAAGAGGAATTGGCTTGCATCACCTGCAAAAGCGAGGTCGCAAGGTTCGGTAAATCTATTGGCTGTTTGAAGGTAACCCGTGGTGTTTGGATCCGTAGTAGAATAGAAGATTGGTTGGTACACGGCGCCAAACGGCCCCTCTTCGAACTGGATATGTTGGATTTGAATGGCTTGATCTGGGTCGCTGTTCGCTACCCAAAAATCTTGAGAAGGACGTGCAGCAATCTGAGGCGGTTGGGTGAAACTCGCCAACGCCAGAGGACGCTTAAAGTAATCGCCATAAACAGCACCAGCAGCAGTCACCGGAATGCCAGAAACGAATTCGTCGGTATTAGAAAAGGTCAAAACAGCATTGTCCGGACCAAAGCCCGCATTGTTTTGGTTCTCACCTGTTCTACTGACGTAATAACGGTTATTAAGCTGACCGCTTACACCCCCTTGAACGGCGATGTCGGTAAATTTCACAAAGGCGTCGGAAGAGGAAAACGAATTCTTAAAGTAGAACGGATGTACCGCCACCTTTTCCATAGAGGCTTGTGTAAAGTCTAGGATGCCGTTGTTTTCAAAATCGATTCTATAAATGGTCGTCAAATCATAGTCTACCCCATTGACTGTCGTATCGGAGGTACCAATGGCTAATAGATTCAAACGTCGGTCTTGCACCACCTTAGAAACCCCAGGTACGAACAAGCGACCTTGTGGCTGGAATGCCATATCGTAGCGGGCAATCTCCGAAGTGGTACTGTCCACTACATAAATGAATTCATCGTATCCTATAGTCACATCGATCGGCGCGGCGGCATCATAAAGCTTCGGCTCCACGGGCACATAAGCAATCTCGCGAACCTCGTAATTCGGAATATCAATAAAGCTGATATCGGTCTTCTTTCCCCAGTAGTCTTCGCAGGAAGAAAGCAGAATGACGGAAGCAAATAATGCGATTACTCTTCTCATAACATCCAGTTTAATGGGGTAATGGTCAAGCCAAATACCGTTTGATAATTTCCGGCTGGCGATGGAATGGCACTAACGCCCATCTTCATCGGCCACCCACCCAATTGGGTCTTGGTGGAGAATCCGAAACTAGGAGCTCCCCAGCGGCTCACCATGCGGTAACCCAACTGCACCTCAATAATTTCTTTGTACCAGTACTCCGCGCCTACACTGTAGTTCTCGTTGTTGTCTGAAGGGTGGTTCAATTGGAACGAAGTATAGACCTTATGATCGCCCCGGTCCATAGCGTTAAATCGCATCCCCATAGCAAACACTTGTGGAGGTGCAGCCACGGAAGAGGCCGTAGTATCGGTATTAATAGTCGTCGGCAAGGATCCGGTCTGAACAATGGACGTTGAAGGACCAAAGTTCAAAATGGCCGCAGCGAAACTGAGTTCGCGATAGTCCAACTCGTAATGGAACCCAAGATCAAGGGCCACAGAATGTGCGGTGAATGCTCCTAGCTGCTCTTGCCCATACTTAAGCTGAACACCAGCATTGAAATAATCCGAGAAGCGTTGACTCACACCGACACCCACGGAATGTAAAGCGCCGTTGACGATTCGTCCCGTTCCCTCCGGCTGCCAAACGGTGCGTTCAACAATTCCTCCGGAAGTCAAAGAATTTAGGGACACGCCAACCACTTGGTTAGGGTTGCGCGCCTTCGAAATGCTAAAGAAATCGTGCCCGATAGATCCGCCCAGCATTCTAGAACCCGTGAACACGCCCTGCTGCATACCTGCAGAGAGCAATGCGGGGTTAGTCACTAGCCCGTACGACGATGTGTTTGCCAAGGCAGTTCCGCCCAAACCGGCACTCCATGGATCTACTGGAGATTTCAAATACGTAAAAGAACTAAGTCCTGCACGCTCTTCCCCGTAGTTTGGAAGGAGCTGCGCCTTCATTGCTGGGGCTACGGCCAATGCCAAGAAGAGTAATATACGCTTTACCATGACATTTGAATTCCAATCATACATTGAATCGGGGCGGCGTACCGCGCAGGATTCCGAGGGTCAGTTCCACTTTCTTGCGGGCCATTAAATTCAGGTCGAGGATCGCGCCAAGTCAGCGGTACATCGTCTCCGTACTCGTAGGCTCTTCCCGTAATCGGGTTGATGATCTGTGCATTTCTTCTGTTGGTGAAATTGGTCACCTCAGCATTCAGCGCCACCCCTCGTCCTCCGCCAAGAGTGACCAGCTGGTAGCTTGCTTTGGCATCCATAGTAAACCAGTAGGCACCTCTACCTTCCAAGAATCGACTATTATCTACTTCAAACTGAGGACGGCCTAAATCATTGTAGCCGACCAAATTCTGAGGGGTATAGCGGTAGCCCGAAGAATAGCGAGCACTCACTGTTGCACGCCACTTGCTGCTGTCGTTGGCATAAGTGATTCCCGCATTGAATTTCCATGGTCGGTCCCAGGCCAAGAATTGCTCTTGAGACAACGGCACCTCACCGGTCTGGGCAATCTGTAGGGCACTCTCTCGAGCCGAATTACTCTTACCACGTGCCTGCTGGTAACTACCATTGATAAACGTCTGGAAGCTCTCACCCAAGCGGGCATTGAACTGGGTCTCCACACCCAAAACTTTCGCGTAATCCTGATTGATGTACATGGTCTTGGTCACGGGACGACCCGTCGCATCCGTAGTAATAACACGGCGCGCCACGATGTAATCAAAGCGGTTGTTGTTGAAGGCATTCAACGTCCAACCTAAGCGCGTACCCAAAAGGGTCTTGTATCCAATCTCGTATGAAATGTTGACCTCTGGATTCAGGTTCGGGTTCCCAAGGTTAGAGAGGAAGGAACGGTCTTGGTATTCAGGATCTAGGCCAGCATATAGGAAACGTGGGTGTGGCGTTCGCATGCTGTGCCCGTAGTTGAAATACAAGACATTGTTTTCAGTGACCGGGAAACTCACGTTCAAACGCGGCAACATGCGTAGTTTCCAACGAAGCCCAGCGACACCAATGGTCTGGTCCATGTAATCTTGGCGTACCTGATCCAATACTGGGGAAGAAGGGTCGTTCACAGCTTCATCGGCAAATGCTCCGGGTGCCCAATAATTCAAACGCATCCCTAAGGTTGCTTTAATCCCTTGGTATTCGATACGGTCCTGCACGAAGAAGCCGCCCTTTTGAGGGTTCACCTTCCAAATATCATTGCTGGAACCAATAGAAATTGACGGCGTAGTGGTGCTGTCATTTAGTACAATCGGAGCACCTACCCATGGGCGGAACACATCGACCCACTGGTATTCTGTAAATGCATGCTCCCAACCCGCAGAGGTTTGGTGAATCTTATTTGGCGTGTAGGTCAATTTGCCTTTCAGCGTGTATTCTTGGGCGTAGTGGTCGTGCCAAATCGGCGTGATACCACCATTATTTACTAAGCCATCACCAGGAATGAGGTAATAGGTACCGGAAGGATCGTCCGGGTTGAACAAGGTCATCTGCCCTGTATAGATGTAATCCTCGTCGTATATCTGATCTACCGTTGCCGCACGGAAAGGGCGACCATTGGCATCTGCACGAAGGTTGGTGAAGAGTCGACCCGCAGAGAAATTCAACCCGGACTTCGTATTCAAGCGCTTCTGCCATTGCAAGACGCTCAAATTACTGTGGTGGGTATAGGTGGTCGCATTGTCAAGATTGTTGGAGCGGTTGTATTGGAACCCAGGCGCTAGTAGAGCGTCGAATCCCACAATCTGAAGCGTACGAGAATTTTGGTTGACTTTAAGGCTGTGGCTGTTGGTCAAGCTGATTTTACCCACAGCCTTTGAGCGCCAAGTCAATTTCGTAGTGTGCGTGTAATCGTTGCTTTGGCGAGGTGCCCACATCGTTGGGTTACCCGGGAATAAAGAGCTGTTTA
>QQUU01000134.1 GCA_003385605.1 Bacteroidota bacterium | reverse complement strand
ACTATGAAGGTGGTGTTCTTGTTGGGATTGTTCGACAAAACAAAGTTGGCAACGCCTCCATTACTCACACTAGGGCGGTATAGGCTGCGGTGTATGGTAAAGGCATTTTTGCCCGCAGCACTACCCATAACTTTTGCCGCGCGACCAGTGGGTGCCATCAACATTATTTTTCGCTGGTGTTTCTTGTGCGCAGCCACTACAGATCGCAGAACCGTAGTTTTACCAGTACCCGCATACCCTTTGACAATGAGAACCTCTGGATGTATGCGCTTAACACTGAGATATAGTGCCAATTTTTTGAGCAAAACATCTTGATCCTCAGTGGGTTCGAAGGGAAAGAAACCCGTTAAATCTGCATATGTACTTTGCGGTGTAAGCAATGAAAAAATATTGTAGTTTTGGAGCGATTAATCCTGAACGATAACAATGAATTCAAAGGTACAACTCGGAATTAAAGCAGTTCTAATCGTAACGTCAGTATTGCTGACCGTACGAATCTACCAAAGTATTATGCAACCTATCAACTTTCAGCGTATTGAAAATACGAGATTGTGTGAGGTTACGGAACAATTAGAGAGTATTCGCGAAGCGCAACTTGCGTACAAAAGCGAATTCGGATCATACTGTGCGTCTATCGATGAGCTCGTTGGATTTGTAGACACTGGTTTTATTAGCATTATCGAGCGTAAGGATACGTCGTTCATGTACTATGATAAGATTTACCAGAAGGATATGAATAAGGATTCAGTGATCATCCGCGTTCTTGGTCAAGAGTCAGTGAGCACGCAGTTGTTCGGTGAAGGTTTCATGGCCGAAACCTTGAGAAACATTTCGGGGACAGATTCAACATTTACAATGGATGCTTCTGAAATCAACAAGAATGGTGTAGATGTAGCTACGTTTGAAGTAAGCGCTCCTTACAAAGTAATTTTTGCTGATATTGCAGAAGAATACCCGCAGGCATACAAGAAAGTAGAAAACGACGCTTGGACAATCGGGTCGCTAACAGAACCAACCATCAGTGGTAACTACGAGAACACACGTTGTAAGACAGAATAATATTGATCCAGCTTTCGAAACGGCGAAAGCGGAAAACTGCACATTGTCCATCCTGCGCCAGCAGGATGGACTTTCTTTTTTGGTTAAAAACACCAAAACCAAGCAGTTGTATATGATTGGATTCGTGCCTGCTGCAGAATTGACCGAGGACCCGTTTGAGGAGTTATTGGCATCATTCTCAGAGCTGCCAGGATCTGTTTTAAAGGCTCAAGAATTTGGTCAATCAGCACTGTTGCCGAAAGCTTTAGGAACCAAGGATAAAAAGTGGACCAAAACATTGTTAGGAAGCGAAGCAGATCGAGTTTTTTCTTCCGATTCCCTAGCAGTGGAAGTGTACGCTTTGACGCATAATGCTTCAAAGGATGTTGAGCACAACTGGCTTGTTCAGATGGAGCGCCTTCCAAAGGCTTCAGCGCCGAGGTTATGGGTGAATCTTGAATCGACAACAGCTACCTACTTTGCAGCAGATTCGAAGGGCTACCAACTCGTTAATACACTTCCTACCTCTTCGAATGAAGAACTGTTGTACCACCTCGGTAATATTACTGAGCAGTTGGGTTGGGACCGCGAAACCCTTACAGTAGAGGTGTGTGGACTGAATCATCAAAAAGCATTAGCATTCGTAAAGCCCTATTTCAAAGTGGTAAAATCGATTAAAGCTGAAAAGTACGTGACGCTTAGTTCAGCCATGAACAAGGTGGATATAGCATCTTACGGTCCTTTACTAAGATTATGAGAATAGTTAGTGGAAAATGGCGGGGTAAGCGCATTACTGCTCCAAAGAACCTCCCAACGCGTCCAACAACCGACTTTGGGAAGGAGGCCCTTTTTAATATTCTCAATAATCGCTACTACTTCGAAGATCTGCGCGTCCTAGACTTGTTCTCTGGTACTGGTAATATTTCTTACGAATTTGCATCTCGAGGAACCGAGGAAATTGTAGCTGTTGATATGCACCGCGAGTGCGTCCGATTCATTTCTAAAACAAACGAAGAATTAGGCGCCTCTATACAGACGGTTCAATCCGACGCTTTGCAGTGGGTGCGTAGGAATGCTACGCAATACGACATTGTATTTGCAGATCCGCCCTATGAATGGGAACACTACGAAGATTTAGCAAAGGGCATTATTGACCACAAGCTATTGGCTGAAGGGGGTGAAGCAATTATTGAGCACAGCGACCAAACAGATTTAAGTCACCTGCCTGGATTCACCGAACACCGCAGATACGGTCATGTGAATTTCAGTTTCTTTTCGAATCCTAACGAAATAGAAGAGGACTAAATCAAGAACTCCACGAGCTTGGCAATAGCGCGACCGCGGTGGCTCATGCTGTTCTTCTTAGCATTATCCATTTCAGCAAAACTCTCAGTGTACCCTTCGGGAATAAAAATAGGATCGTACCCGAAACCTTGATATCCGGATTTTTCTATCGCTATTTTTCCGCGTACAATACCTTCAAATACGTGTTCTTTACCGTCTATAATGAGTGCAACGGCAGTACGGAATTGAGCCGAGCGATTTTCTTTTCCCTCAAGTTCGCTCAGCACTTTGGCCATGTTTTGTTCAGGGTCTTTGGAAGATCCAGCATAACGGGCACTGTAAACACCAGGGGCACCATTTAATGCGTCAATTTCTAATCCAGTGTCGTCCGAAAAACAGGCCAGCCCGTATTTGTTCCATACGGTCCTTGCTTTTACCAAAGCATTGCCCTGCAGCGTTGGCTCGTTTTCAGGAATGTCTTCGAGGTCATCGAGTTCACTCAGACCAATAACTTCGTATTTGTGTCCAATTAATTCCTTAACCTCTCGTAACTTACCCGCATTGTGGGTTGCAAAAACCAATTTCATACGCACTCAATGAGCAACAAAAATACATCCTTAATACGCCTTGCAGGGCCAATCTCGGCTTTTATTATTGCCTTCTTTGGTGGTTTTGAATCACACTTTGTTTTATTAGGGATCACTGCTTGGATGCTTATTTGGTGGATCTCTGAGACTGTACATCTAGCGGTCACCGCACTCTTGCCTCTACTTCTGTTCCCACTTTTCGGACTAATGGAAGCAAAAAGTATGTCTTCGTACTATGCCCATCCCTTGGTCTATCTGTTTTTTGGTGGTTTTATCATAGCACGAGCTCTTGAAGAAACCAACCTACATTACCGCATAGCGCTTTGGATTTTACGCCGGACAGGTACGGGTAGTCGTGGCCTTCTAGCCGGCTTTATGCTTAGTACTGCCTTCATGTCCATGTGGATCAGTAATACGGCAACCTCCATTATGATGCTTCCTATTGCTACGAGTGTCTTAGCGGTTCTTCCAAGGGCATCCGCTGAAAAAATGGAACGGCCTTTACTCTTAAGCATTGCTTGGGCGGCCAATATTGGTGGAATGGCAACAATTATTGGTACACCGCCAAATATGATTTTTGCGGGATTTTTAAGCGAGCATTTAGACCGTCAGATTGGATTTGTAGAATGGCTGCCTGTTGGTCTTACAGCAGCGGCGACTATAGGCATAGCAGCATTTACTATTCTTTCTCGTAGTCTGAGGAAACTACCGCTTTCGGATCAAGAACAAAGTGAAACCGAACAATACCTAGAACAGGAATGGAACCGCTTGGGATCCATGAATAAGACTCAGAGAAAAGTGGCCATTATATTTACCTCGACGGCTTTGTTGTGGATTATGCGGCCCTATCTGGGTGCCGTGAGTGCACATATTCATTGGTCGGACACAGGGATTTCATTACTTGCGGCTGTATTACTCTTCAGTCTCACAGGAGAATCGGGTAAAAACTTACTTGATTGGGAGAGCACGTCTAAACTCCCTTGGGGAATTTTGATTCTTTTTGGAGGCGGATTAGCCTTGGCAGGTACCTTACAGCAGAGCTATTGGTTTGAGGCTTTAGAAGTGGGAATGAAGTCTTTCGAAAACATACCCATCTTGTTCTGGGTGCTCATCATGGCACTTCTAGGGGTTTTTGCTACGGAATTACTGAGTAATATGGCATTGGTCAGTGCTTTAATGCCGCTTGTGCTCAGCCTCTCGCTTACGTTTGGTTGGTCGATGGAAATCTTGAGTGTGCCCTTAGTTTTGGGCGCGAGTTGCGCATTTATGCTTCCAATGGCCACACCACCCAATGCAATTGTATTTTCTACGGGTAAGTTGACTGTGAACTACATGATGGCAAGAGGTATCATACTCAATTTTATTGCCGTTGCCATTCTCGTCGCTCTTGGTATGGTGCTCGTTACTTTGGGCTAACCACTTGTTCTGGGACTTCTAGCACTTTGTTCGGTAGGTTTTTAAGAATAACCTTTTCTAGCGCTTGGATCCACTCAAGTTTGAGCTGCGTACGTGAATGTATGAGGCTCACCTGACGGGTAGGTGTGGGTTCTGCAATAGGCTTTATTGAGCCCTTGTAGCGGTCGTTAAGGTCGATGCCGGTCAAATACGGTAATAGGGTCATCCCCATTCCTTTATCGGCTAATTTTACCAAGGTGTCAAAGTGTCCACTTTCCATGTGAATCCCGTTTCCATTGAGATTTTTGGCATTGCACAACGAAAGCACACTGTTTCTGAAGCAATGCCCTTCGTTCAATAAGAGCAATTCATCGGCATTAATTTCCGAAGCCAATAAGAACCTGTCCTTAGAAAACTTGTGGTAGCTGGGAACGAATGCGACAAACGGCTCGTGGTACAATGGCTTCTCTACAATACCACGTTCCTCTAAAGGCGTAGCTGCAATGCCAACATCTATGCGGTCTTTGCGCAAGGCCTCAATCATATCCGCTGTTTTCATTTCCTCAACAAACAACTTGATTTTGGGAAAAGCTTGGTTGAACTCCACCAAGAATCGCGGTAAAAGGCTGGTAGCTATGGTTGGAATAACGGCTAGCCGAAGGTCGCCCTCGAAGGTGCCTTTAATTTGTTTGGACATGTGCTCAAGAACGGCAGCTTCCTGTAGAACTTTTCTCGCTTGTTCTAAGATTTTTTCGCCCAATGGTGTGGGTACAATAGGTTGCTTAGAACGGTCGAAGATTAGGATATCGAGCTCTTCTTCGAGCTTTTGAATCTGCATACTCAATGTCGGCTGGGTAACAAAACAAGCCTCGGCAGCACGCGCGAAATGGCGGTGGTTGTCGACAGCTACGATGTAACGGAATTGAGTAATAGTCATATCTTATGGAGGCTAGGACTTTAATAGATAACAAAAATTGAAAGGAAAGTTCATGGCCAATTTCCGTTTCGGTACATTTATTCAGTGAATACAGATCAACTCCTTTCTAAGCTGGCCCACACAAACGAAGACCCCTCGTTTAAAAATCCAATGATGCCCTGGTTTCGTAAGATGGTACACACCTCACAAAAAACGAAAGACCAAGCCAAAAAGGCGGCTGTATTGGCTCACCTTTTTGAAGGGTCGGGGGGGCTTGAACTGCTGTTTATGAAGCGTCCACCATACGACGGTACACACGGCGGACAGATCAGTTTTCCTGGTGGTAAAAAAGAACCTAGTGACACTAGCTACGAGCAAACTGCTTTAAGAGAAACTGCGGAGGAGGTGGGGATTCCTGAACAAAGCGTGAGAGTGATTCGCAAACTTGACCCCCTCTACATACCCCCGTCAAACTTTATTGTACATCCTTACATCGGCTATTCTGAAGAGCTGCCAGAATTGGTCCTTGACCCTAGTGAAGTGGCATATACCTTTTCCATACCGCTAGCGGTGTTAACATCGGGCAAACTCATTGGAAAGGCCACTGTTCCAACAAAATACGGCAAGGTAAAAGTCCCGGCATACCTATGGGGTGAGGAAGTCATCTGGGGTGCAACAGCAATCATCACGGCAAGAATAGTGGGGCTTTTGTCCTAAGGAGTATATTTGCCGAACCACTGAAACTAGTACACGTGTTAAACCCTTTCAAAAAAGACAGCTTCGGATATAATCTGTTGATCAAAAGAACAGTCATTTTCGTTTTTGGATTAATCACTTGGTACCGATTCTTTCGTTTGAACTCAGTGCAGATTGTCGGTGGGGATAAACTTAAAGATCTACCTGAGCGTGGCGTGTTATTTGTGTCCAACCACCAAACGTATTTCGCCGATGTAAGTGCGATGTACCAGGTCTTTAACGCCGCTGAAAATAAGGTGTACAACAGAGTGCCTTTTACAACATTGTTTCGTCCTAAGCTCAATGTCTTCTTTGTTGCGGCTGCAGAGACCATGAAGAAGGGCTTGTTGCCCAAACTGATGCAATATGCAGGAAGTGTGAGTATCAAGCGCACCTGGCGAGAGGCGGGTAAAACAATCAATCGAGGTGTAGACCCAAAGGATATTGCAAACATTAAAAAAGCAATGGAAACAGGCTGGACCATTACCTTCCCACAAGGCACCACACGCCCATTCGTAAAGGGAAGAAGAGGTACAGTTCATTTGATTCGAGAGTTGAATCCTGTGGTGGTTCCCGTAGTCATTAACGGCTTTCGTCGAGCCTTCGATAAAACGGGTATGTTTGTGAAGAGTACAGGTAACCTATTAACCATTACCTTTAAGGAGCCTTTGGAACTTGATTTTTCCAAAGAGAATGATGATTTGTTAGACCAAATTATGGTGGCCATTGAACAGGCGCCAGAGTTTTTGAAAATAAAGGAAGAATGAAAAGATTCATTGTAGCATTATTAACCATTGGTGCATTCGCTTCGTGTGAACGTGAGATTACCGTAGTTGATCCAGCAGCGCTGGACGATCGTAACATATACATCCGTGCCTACAAGTATTTTGACGGTGATATTGCAGATACAAGCACAGTATATCAAATCAACGGCGATCTCATTAAATTGAGTCATGCTTACATCACCTTGAGTGGTGCAGAGTTTGTAAGTGTGGATGAAAAGGATACTACACGTACAGAGAATGACTTAACAGCTATTGATTTGCTTACTACTTCAGAGGTTAAGCTCGCACAATTGCCGCGCGGTTCGTACAATGGACGTTTGAATTACCACATCGGTTTGGACAGTGCACGTGCTTATGCAGCCCCGGAAACTTTAGAAGAAACGAATCCTTTGGTAAAAGGGCATTTGTGGAACGGACCAACTACTGGGCACAGCTTCTTCCAATTAGAGGGTAGAGTTTTTGATCCGAACGATTCTTTGTTTACCACACCTACAAGCACCTTTACTTGGAGAATTGCTACTGAGGATATGGTTATTGAGCGCAGTGAAAAGCGCAATTTCAATGTCGCCGCTAATAAGGATGTTTTCTTCGTTATTGACTTAGATATTGAAAAGCTATTCTTGGGCCTACAGCCTTCTTCAACACCGGAGATCTATTCTGATCCAGGCGATGCTGCAGATTACAACAAAGCCCAGATTCTCAGCGATAATCTAAAGAGCGAGTTTGTATTCAAACTTTAGCGCAAGGATGAAAAGGCTTTCTTTCGCTGGACTCTTATGTCTCTTGCTCCTCGCCGGTTGTAGACCGGGAGATAATGAGGTGACCGTTGAATTTCAGTGGATACAAAACGGTGTGCCGTACACCCAAAGCACCCCCTTCTTTAAAGGAGATACAGCGATAGCTGTTGATCTTTTCCACTTCTATGTAAGCGATCTTCGAGCCGGCGATGAGCTCCTAAGTGATGTACTATTCGTTGACCCTAGCGATAGTGCGTTAAGCGCCTATACATTGGACTTACAGCGTAAAGCAGATGAAATTAGTTTCGGTTTGGGTGTCCCGTCGGATATGAATGCCATGGACCCAACTTCCTTCGAAACTACACACCCTTTGAGCAGTGCCTTTGCCATGTATTGGACGTGGGCGTCTAAATACAGGTTTCTTAAAGCGGAAGGACGATTCAACGCAGGCGGCGACTTGAGCAATGCTGCGACCAATGGTGGTATCATATGGCATACAGGAACTGATGCACTGTATAGAACACGCACCTTTGACGTATCTGTACGCCCAGGTGACCGATTAGTAGTTAAAATAGATCTTGACCTTCTACTAGGTAATGTAAGTTTGGCAAACGACGGATTCACTCATACCACCGTTGATACCTATTCCACAGCAGAAAAGATAAGCAACGAAGCTATCGCCGCGATTGAAGTGGTGGTGGAATAGGGGGGTTACCTGAACAAGAAGCTGATTTTCACACCTCCCAATAGCGCTGGTGCCACATTGGTACTTTCATTCAAGTTGTATTGACCAACGAATAATCCTGAAGTAGGATCAAAGATTTGCTCGTAATCTGTCGTTGACCTGTTTTTTTGTCGAATCCCTGCGCCGATGTACCAATCGAGTATCATTTTTTCAGATGGACGGCTTTGATATCCCATGGTGAAGCCAACATCTGACCAGCGGAAAAATTCACTTACCGTTGTATCCATTCCAAAATCATCGAGTGTGGTAAAGTCTTGAGCATAGTTACGCACGTTTAGATTGAATGCCACGTAGTACCCGTCTTGGAATGCATTTCCTTCTGGAAAGAATTTGGTATTGAAAAGCGCTGAGTAGCTTACTTTACTCACAGTTTCTCCATCCCCGCGTTCGCTGTATCCACGAATGAGATCCTCGGTCAGGTTGTAGGTGGTTAGTCCCATACCAGCTTCAATAGTGATATAATCACTGACTTTATGTTCGTAAGAAAGAGGGATTTCCCCTGCAATGAGTGAAGCTGGGCTAATCTTTAATGCGTGATTGTAACGGCTGTAATACATGCCGCCTAGATTTGCACTCGAACTCGATGGGCTGATCTGTACCGAAGAATTCCCATAGGTCGTTGTACTGAGATCGCGTTTACGAACAATCACAGCTTGTGCATTTGCTTCAACACTCAGGAGGCCTAGGAAAATTAATGAATACAGAAATCTCTTCATACTGCGTTAGTTTATCATTAGGGTGCTGTATCTTACCATCAATGTACAAAAACTTTACCGTTTTCTATGACCACTTTTCTTAAGCGCTCCATCACACTGATTGCTTGTTGTTTAGTAGTAACAACAGGGTTTGCACAGGGTTCATACCCTTTATTAGAATGGAGTCCAGAATACAATGCTAGAAGTGCAAAATTTGATCGACTCTTGCAATCGAGCGAGCAAGGTTTCTTTACCTACCGGCCTGCTGCTGCATCGATCATTTCAGGTGCTCGCGACGAATATTTCGCGTATTATAATCGTTACGATTTAAGCGAACAATGGTTGCTTAAAAACCCGAGATGGGAATGGAATGGACGCAGGGTAGACTTTAAGGAAAGTCTCATGCTCGGTGGTGTTCAGTATTTGTTTTACGAAAGCTACGACCGTCAATCGGACACTAGAAACTTACTGGTTCGAACCTTGGATACACTTGCCAATCTTAGTGCGCCGAAACTAATAGAGACCTTAGATTCAAAAAGACGTTCGCAAGGAGACTTTACGATTAAAGCCTCTCAGGATCGATCGAAGTTCGCAGTATTTACAAATCCGCCTTACGAGCGCTTTGGTAGTGAAAACTTTTACGTTAGAGTTTACAGTGCAGACCTTGCAGAGGATTGGAATGCCGACATAGAACTCAATGTACGCGATAGAAATTTCAATATCATCGATTTTGATCTATCGAACTCCGGCGATGTATTCATCCTGAGCGTATTCGACAATAGTCCGAACGTGATGTTGCAGAGTGGAAAAGATTTAGATTACAAGCTGATGCGTATTGGCGCTGGTGATAACAACCAAATCACCGAATTCGACCTGGGATTGCGCAATGTCGCAGTACATTCATTGGGTATCGAATGTGATCTAAAAGACAACCAAATGGCCATTTCCGGCTTTTATGGTAAACGCAACTTCTATGACATGGATGGAGCACTTTACCTCAGTGTTGACCAGGATAGAGGTGAGGTGGTTTCGACCAATTTGAATCCGTTCACTCAGGAGTTTGTTGCACAGTTCAACCGATTTAGAGCGCGTCGCGGAAAAGGTATTCGCAGGAATTTCGTTTTCCGTCAGTTTCTACCAAGACCCGATGGCGGCGCCTATGTGATCGCAGAGGATTACGAAGTGCGTGTACAAACTGTACAAACCTCGCGTGGAACGACGACGACGAACTATTATTACTATTACAATGACATTATTGTCTTGAGTATTGATGCAAAAGGCGAAGTTGATTGGTATGCTCATGTACCAAAACGTCAAAGTTCGATGAATGATGGTGGTTATTACCTCGGTTATACCTTCTTGGTGAATGAATCGGGGTTGCACTTTGTCTTCAATGATCACCGTAAGAATGCCAAGCGCTGGGGTAAGAAAACACTGCGTGCCATCACCAATGCGAAGAACGGCAATCTTGTCATGGTAAGCTTAAGCCACGATGCCGAGATGGTGTACACGGTCTTAAACAGAAACAAGCGCCAGAAATTTAGAGTAAGCCCTCGTTCTTCGAGACAAGCCAATGACGGCTATGACGGTGCAGTTCTCTTATCTTTGCGTGGCACCCGTATACGATTCGGGAATCTTTATTTCGAAGAATAAAAATGAGAGTACATTTCATCGCCATTGGGGGTTCTGCTATGCATAACCTCGCCATTGCTTTACACAACTCTGGTCACCAGGTCAGTGGTTCTGACGACCAAATTTTCGAACCTTCTCGTTCGAGATTGGCTGCTAAAGGCTTGCTTCCTGCCGCTGAGGGATGGGACGAAAGCATCATCACCTCAGATCTAGACGCTATCATTCTTGGAATGCATGCGCGAAAAGACAATCCAGAGTTACTTAAAGCTCAAGCGCTCAACCTTAACATTTTTAGCTACCCTGAATTTCTTTACGAGGTAAGTAAAGACATGACTCGGGTGGTTATCGCGGGTTCTCACGGTAAGACCACTACAACGGCAATGGTATTACATGCAATGCAGCATGCGGGAATGTCCACCAACTACATGGTAGGTGCGCAATTAGAGGGCTTCGACTGTATGGTGGAGCTCGAAAGTGGTTCGGATTTCATGGTTATGGAAGGTGACGAATACCTGAGCTCGCCGATAGATTTACGTCCAAAATTTCACCTGTATCGACCAAATATTACAGTCATTACAGGAATTGCATGGGACCACATTAATGTTTTCCCGACGTTTGAATCTTATGTGGACCAATTCAAGCTATACATCGATACCATCGAACCTGGTGGTGCTTTGATTTACAATGAGAATGATCCTGTTCTCAAGGAATTAGTAGAGCAGAGCGATGCTCCTGTGAAGCGTTTTCCATATTCGTTGCCGGAACACTTTATCGATGAAGGAACTACGTACATCGAAACGGCTGAGGGTGCCATGCCCTTGCAAGTTTTTGGTAAGCACAATCTCAGCAATCTTGAAGCGGCGCGCTGGATTTGTTTGGAAATGGGGCTGCAGGAAGATGATTTCCACGATGCCATTGCAAGTTTTACGGGTGCACAAAATAGGATGCAAAGGTTGGCAGGATCATCCATACCTGTTTTCCGCGATTTTGCCCATGCCCCGTCAAAAGTACAAGCGGCAGTTGCAGCGCTTGCTGAGCAATACGGCGATGTTCGCGCAGTACTTGAATTACACACCTTCAGCAGTCTGAATCCAGAGTTCATACCGCAGTATGAAGGAGTCCTTGATCCCGCCCAAGAGCGTTGGGTATATTACAGTCCCCAAGCTGTCTCACACAAGAAATTACCACCACTGAGCAAAGAAGACGTGCAGTCGGCATTCGGGCAGGGTGTTGTTGTTTTCGATGATGCACAGGAATTGGCCAAAGCACTTGAAAGTAAAGGCGATATTAAGGCTGTAGTGATGATGAGTAGTGGGAATTTCTCTGGGATCGATCTTGGAAGTTTATTTGCTTCATATTAATGCATAAATTTGCAGCATGAGCAAGAGAGAAATCATAGACTCCAGAGAGTTGAACATCGCTTTGAACAGGCTGTGTTGTAAGCTCATCGAGAATCACGGTGATTTTTCAAATTCCATTTTGATAGGCCTTCAACCTCGTGGAGGACAAGTACTCAGTAGATTGGTGAAGTTGTTAGAAGCAGAATACGGTGTAGGTAGCATCCGTACGGGTCTTCTAGATATCACTTTCTATAGAGACGACTTCAGAAGACGACCGGGCCATTTACAACCGAACAAGACTAAAATTGAACACCTTGTTGAGGATCAGAAAGTAGTCTTTATTGACGACGTATTATATACGGGTAGAAGTGTGCGCGCTGCAATGGACGCCATCCTTAGTTACGGACGTCCGTCAAAAATGGAGTTGCTCACTTTGATTGATCGTAGATTTTCACGTGACCTTCCTATACAGCCTGATTACAAAGGCAGACAAGTAGATTCCATAGCCTCACAACGCGTTGAGGTACTGTGGGAAGAGGTAGATGGCCGCGATGCAGTATTATTAACGGAACCAGCTTCATGAGCGAATTATCAGTGAATCACTTGTTGGGTATCAAACACCTCACGGCAGAGGATATCCAGCTCATTCTAGACACTGCCAAAGAATTCAAAGAGGTCCTTAACAGACCCATCAAAAAAGTTCCAACGCTCAGAGATATTACTATTGCCAACCTCTTCTTCGAAAACAGTACAAGAACGAGGTTGTCTTTTGAATTGGCAGAAAAGCGCTTAAGTGCGGATGTCGTCAACTTCTCTGCAGCATCATCCTCAGTAAAGAAAGGAGAAACCTTGGTAGATACGGTCAACAATATCCTTTCCATGAAAGTGGACATGGTGGTCATGCGTCATCCTAATCCAGGTGCTGGAGAATTCCTCTCTCAACATGTAGATGCTTCTATTGTAAATGCTGGAGATGGGGCACACGAGCATCCTACTCAAGCACTACTTGATGCGTTTTCGATAAGAGAACGCTTAGGAAGTTTGGAAGGCGCTAAAGTTGCGATCGTCGGAGATATCGTACACAGCCGCGTTGCACTATCAAACGTTCTTCTTCTTAAAAAGATGGGTGCTGAGGTCATGGTTTGTGGACCAACAACCTTGGTTCCAAAATACATGCACACTCTCGGGGTTCGCGTAGAGCACAACTTGCAAACAGCCATCGAATGGTGTGATGTTGCAAACATGTTACGTGTACAGCACGAACGCCAAGACATCAAATACTTCCCATCCATCGCCGAGTACCGCGCTCAGTACGGACTGACCATGGAACACCTAGACGCCCTTGAAAAGCCAATCGTTGTCATGCACCCGGGTCCAATCAACCGAGGCGTAGAGATTACATCCGAGGTGGCCGATAGCGAACATGCTATTATTCTCGATCAAGTGGAGAACGGTGTTGCCGTGCGTATGGCCGTGCTGTACCTCCTAGCTGAGAAGCGTAAACTGGGTAATTCTTAATGAGTTTTGAGTTGGTAGTTTTAGGTGCAGCCAGCGCTACACCGACCTCCAACAGTTACACGACCTCCCAGCTTTTGAAAATGCGGGAGCACTATTTCTTGATTGATTGTGGGGAAGGTGCACAGAAGCAGTTGCGTCGATCTAAGACCAAATTCTCCCGCATCAATAACATATTCATTTCCCACCTTCACGGTGATCACTTTTTCGGATTAGTCGGTTTATTGAGCAGCTTTCATTTACTAGGGCGCACGACACCATTGACCATCTATGGACCTCCTAAACTCAAGGAGATTGTACTAACGCAGTTTAGGGCGGCGGGAACCTTTACCTCTTATCCGATTTCATTTGTGATTACCCAACATAAGGTGCCTCAAGTGATTTTAGAAACAGAGGCCTACACTGTATCGAGCTTCCCGCTCAAGCATAGAATAGCAACGACCGGATTTAAATTTGAAGAGAAGCCACTACAGCGCGGTCTTAATAAAGAACGTGCTGACGAATTGGGCATCCCTGTTTGTGATTATCACTGGATTAAAGACGGAAGGGATTGGACCGCAGAAGATGGAACTGTGGTATCAAACGAAGAGATCACATTCGATCCACCCAAGCCACTGAGTTATGCCTTTGCCTCGGATACGATGTATGTTCCTGAGACTTCAAACTATGTGGCGGGAGCAACCCTGTTGTATCACGAGAGTACTTTTTGTGAAGACAAGTCTGAGCGTGCGCGCCAAACTATGCACAGCACAGCAAAAGAGGCGGCTAGGGTAGCCAATGAGGCAGGTGTCGAACACTTACTCATAGGGCACTACAGTGCACGTTATAAAAATTTCGATCAATTTGAAAACGAAGCGCAAGAGGTCTTTAAATCTACTCTTCGCGCAAGGGAACTGCATGCGTACAAGGTCAGCGACAAAGGAATACAAGTCAAGAACTTAAGAACTCCTAAGCATGAGGAATAAGGCTTTAGTTGTTCTCTTCTTTACCATTTTCATGGATTTGATGGGCTTTGGTCTTATCATTCCCATCCTTCCCATTTATGCCAAGGAATTAGGGGCTACCGATGCGATGGTTGGTCTATTGGGCACGAGCTTCAGCATTATGCAATTCATTTTTGCCAGTTTTTGGGGTGGATTGAGCGACAGGTACGGACGTCGTCCTATCATGTTAGCGAGCATCAGTATCATGGTGGTTGCGTACCTACTATTTGCCAATGCAACGGTCCTGTGGCTCTTATTTGCCACTCGTCTGTTGAAAGGGTTCGGTGCGGCCAATCTCAGTGTTGCTCAGGCATACATTAGTGATATTGTACCTAAAGAGCAACGAACGAAGGCCTTCGGTATCATTGGGGCAGCATTTGGTTTAGGCTTTATTTTTGGCCCAAGCATAGGCGGAATCGTTAACGAATACTACGGGGTCTCTGGTGTGGGGTATTTCGCGGCAGGTTTGAGTGGAATCAACCTCCTTCTCGCTTATTTCTTCTTGGCAGAGACGTTGAAAGAACCTGCCGATAGTGTGAATCTATTTCCGAATCCATTTAAGGACATTTTTGCCTTTAGAAAGGTGCCTGAGGTGAATGCCTTATTCACAATCAACTTCGTGTATATCCTTGGTTTTAGTATGATGCAGATCACTTCTACGCTATTGTGGGCCGAGCATTTCGGGTTGAGTGAGATGCACATCGGTTACACTTTTGCCTACATAGGCTTCTTGGCGGTGGTTATTCAAGGCGGTCTCATCGGTTACTTTAACAGTTGGTTTGGCGAGCGAAATCTACTCTTGTTTGGAACTTTATTGGTGGCTGTCGGCTTGTTTTTCATGCCCTTTGTTCCTACGGACCAATTCTATTTGGAACTCCTCTGTATGACCTTATTATCATTCGGTAATGCCCTTCTAACCCCTACAGTAAGTAGTTTGCTGACCACCTATGCCCCTAAAGATGCCCAGGGTAAAATTTTGGGAACCAATCAAAGCGTAGGGTCTCTTGCTAGGGTGGTGGGTCCGGCAGTTGGAGGTGCGGTTTATGGAATGCATTTTACATATCCTTATGTCTTAGCGGGGAGCATAACATTGGTTGTCAGTGCATTGGCATTTCGTCTAAGAAAAAAAATGTACGCGTAGTGAACTTTTTTTTGAGCAGATAGTTGTTATAACATTAATCGTGTATTTTTACACTGAATTTCTAACCATACAAAAGAGAAAAAATGAAAAAAATCGCAATGTTCATGGCGGCTTCAGTATTGGCTGTAAGCTGTGCAGGAGAGAAAGCTGAAGAAGTAACTACTGGAGAAGCTCAAGAGGTAATTGAAGTAGCTGAAGCAACATCTTACGCAGTAGCTGAAGGTTCTGCAATCAAATGGAGAGGTTTCAAATCATTCGTTAACAGCGAACACGTTGGTCTGATCAACATCCAAGACGGTTCTTTTGCTGTAAAAGACGGTCAAGTTGTAGGCGGAAGCGTTACCATTGATATGAACGCAATTGTAAATACAGATATTGAAGATGAAGGCAAGAGTGGTTACCTAGTTGGTCACTTGAAATCAGAAGATTTCTTCTTTGTTGAGAGCTTTCCAACGGCACAATTTGAAATTGTTGAAGTAAGAGCTGAAGCAGGTGAGGCTACCAACAGTGTTGTAGTGGGTAACTTGACCATGCGTGGTGTTACAAACAGCATCGAGTTCCCAGCGAACATCGAAGTGACTGAGACAGGTGTCAACTTTACTGCGCCAACTTTCGGTATCGACCGCACAAAATGGGGCGTGAAATTCCACGACAGAGAAGATGCTTCAATCGCTGAATCTTTGAAAGAGGATTTGATTGATCACACTATCGAACTCAACTTTGTGGTTACTGCGAATGCATAATCAGCAACCAAGCTAAACTAAAAGCCCCGCATCCGCGGGGCTTTTTTTATTTCAATAAGTCTTTAAGTGCTGCATGGATGTTCACATGCTTGAAGCGGAAGCCCGCCGATATAATTTTGCCGTTGCTGACCCTCTGACTCATCAAGGCGAGTGTAGACATTTCTCCAAGAACCAGCTTTAAGAGCATTTCTGGAACTGGAGGAAAAACCATAGGCCTCCACAATACGCGGCATATGGCCCGAGTGAATTCTTTATTCGTAAGCGGTGAGGAGCTAACAGCATTGTATGCGCCGCTATCAATAGGATGAGTTGCCGCGTAAATAAACATTCTAGCGAGGTCCTCTACATGTATCCAGCTTGTCCATTGATTGCCTTTTCCTAGCGGTGATGCTATGCCTGCTTTGGCAAGCGGCACCAAGCGTCCCAGTACACCAGCACCACGATCTAGAACAATGCCAATACGTAGTTGAATGCTCCTACATGTAGGCGATTCTAGCTGCTTAGTATACCGTTCCCAATTTTCAGTTACCGATGCCAGGAAATCAGTGGCAGGTGGGTGCTCTTCGTTAAATTTTTGATCGAAGGAAGAACCGTAATAACCTATTGCGCTCGCACTTACACAGCACGAAGGTCCATTCTTTACACGCTTTAGGGCGTCATGCAGGACTTGTGAAGTGTAGATACGGCTGTCATTGATTACCCGCTTGTAAGACGCCGTCCAGCGTTTACTTACTGTAGCTCCGGCTAAATGCAAGAGAAAGTCAGCACCTTCCAACGCTTGGTCGTCGATACTGCCTTGTTCTGGGTTCCAATAGTAGACTTCAACTGCATTCCATTGGTACCCTTTTCTTGTACTGAGAATGCGCACACTATGCCCCTCG
This sequence comes from Bacteroidota bacterium, assembly GCA_003385605.1. Classification (GTDB taxonomy): domain Bacteria; phylum Bacteroidota; class Bacteroidia; order Flavobacteriales; family Schleiferiaceae; genus UBA10364. The sequence continues at coordinate 61,100 of QQUU01000134.1, read as the reverse complement.
TGCAGAAGCTGCTTGACAATGGCTTTTCCCACGGAACCGGTGGCGCCTGTGATGGTGAATATGGACATGACGATTATTTATGTTAGGAAGCTAACAAAGCGGAGTCGTTTTTGTTAAACTTGGAGCCAATTCTTTTTTTTAATGCATACCATCGAGCCTTATTTCAACTGGAGACACCTCTATGTGGCTAGCGAGGATCCACAAAGTCCCTTCCACGGTTATTTCAATAGCGAGGTGTACTTCACCGATAAGATCTACGACCATGTCATTCATCCTCAATGGGACTCCATTGGGTGCGAAACCCTATTTCTAAAAGTGCTCTTTGTCGATTACGCCATTGGTTACTGTGTGATCGAATTTCTGGGCGAATGGAACGACGCGGTGCACAACGACATAATGCGTATTAAACGCGATTTAGTAGATGAAATGCTTCCACTAGGTATTGACAAATTCATTTTGATTGGAGAAAACATTCTGAATTTTCATGCAGATATAACTGATTACTACGAGGAGTGGTTGGAAGAAGTGCCCGACGGATGGATGGCTCTACTAAATCTAAGAGAACATGTACTCACTGAACTCAGTAACTACGGTGTCGATCAATATTTTGTTTTAGGAGGAGATCTGGACTTCTTCGATTGGCGCACAAAGAAGCCTGAATTATTATACCACCGAGTGAATGAGGTTGTATCTCGACGATTAGGCTTCTAGTAGTTTTAAGAAAGCGTCTTTATCGCTTTGCAACGTAAACCACTGCGCATTTTCAGCTTTGAGTTCAAGCCATTGTATTCCTAAGAGGTTAGGATCGTTAGGTATGAGTGACCATTGCTGTTCGTCTGCCTCAGCACTATTGGTAAAGTAATTCAACAGCAGTTGTTCTTGCGGCTTAAATCGCGAGGCGAAGCATTCGGTAGGGGTGAAAAAATGGCTGTATGCTAACTTTTCACTTGAAGAAAACTCTTCAGCGATTTCTCTGTGGATGCACTCAAGGAGCCCTTCGCCTAATTCTAGTCCTCCTCCGGGAAACTTGTTCAGATCAACACCTTGCCAACGTTCTTGCATCACCAGAATTCGGTTTTGTTTCGAACGTATGAGCACATAACAGCGTGCATTGAATTTTATCATCTCTTCCATGCGCGCGTCATCTCTCTCTTGCGGGGAGGACCTGGCAGTGCCTCTACCTCAAACCCGACAGACTTCATGGTTCTTTTTACAACGCCTTTGGCACAATAGGTAACCAGAGCACCTCCCGGCAATAAAGCATCGTACATGGCTTGAAATACTTCTTCTGACCATAGCTCAGGTTGTGCAGAAGGGGCAAACGCATCAAAATAGATGAGGTCAAACGAGGGCTCATCAGTTTTAAAATTCCGCAAGTCATCTGTGCTAAGTTCAAATGTAAATCCAGTCTCAATCATGGTTGGTTTACCTGAGCCAACCTTGAGTAGTTTGGCTTCCTTATGGTGACCGAGTGTTTCAATTTCATTGACCTCCTCGTCATTCAGTGGAAATTTCTCCAAGGCGAAGTAACGAATGCTTCTACTGCCTTTCTGCTCCAAGGTAAGTCGAGCATTCAATGCGGTTCCAAGCCCTACTTCAAGAATGGAAATCTCTTCCTTATCTAAGGCCATAAGACCCGCATCAATGAACACATGCTGACTTTCAGTAATTGCACCGTGGATGCTGTGGTAGTGTTCATCTAGTTCAGGAACCCAAATGGTTAAACTGCCGTCTGATGAGGTAGTAAAGTTCCTTGGGCTAGCTTTCATTATTGAACGTACAGTTTTTCGATGCGAGGAATAGGTCCCTGGCAGAAGTTCATATGACAGGCAACACAACTCTTTACAAGATTGTTGTGCGCTTCGATCTGTCCCTGTACGTCTTCTGCTGTGTTTAATTGACCGTAGCTCGCTATAAAGGCTTGAGCATGAGGTTCAAAAGCCGGTCCGACCATATGAGGCTCAGTGGGCTTCGCGGTGATCATCTTAAAGATGAGTTGAGAATTTGCAACTGCCATTTCTCCTGCTTCCAAGGTTCCCTTTCGTTCCGTGGCTTCGTCATGGAGCACACGCATAATGGATGCCAATTCACTGGGTTGGTCCATTTCAGGTTGCCAGCCCCCTTTTTTCTTCGGCTCGCTGTTAGAAGAGGAGCAGGCAGCTACGAATAGGCTTACGCCCAATAAAACGAGGATCTTACTCTTCACTTGGGATCAGAATTTTCACACCCGTCGCTTTGAATTTAACCTCGCCTGTTGGTTCTGTGATGGCGGCAATTTCTTCTTCGCTCGCGCCGCGATCTTCCGCATAATGCTGAAGTTCTGCCACGGAGGTACTGTCCCAATACGCGAAGCCGGTCATTACCATATTTTGTCCTTGGCTGTTCGTCGGAAGTAAAAATTCGTAGTCGTAATCCACAAATAAGTTCTCGCTGGAGTCAATAGCAGTGGCCATCCAGCAACCTTTTACAGTACACACTTGTGTAATAGGTCCTTCAACTGTGGCGTAAACAGTGTCTTCACCGGCTGAAGAAAAATTGGCCATTAACTCCTGTGCTGAAAAAGCATCTTCAACAGCAAAAGTGCTGTCGCCAAAGTTCATGTAGGCCTGTACTTCTTCTTGAGAAATTTCATTCTCGGAATTAGCAGATTGACAAGAAATCAGGGCAATGGTTGCAAGACTTGCAATGAGTAGATGTTTCATTCGGGTTTTTTGTTAAATCTGCGCTTTGGCTACCAAGTGGGTAGATCACACAAATAGTTTTACACCTTCAAAATTAGTACATTTGCAGTGCCCAAGAAAACAGAATATGAAAATAGAACTGACCCAACAAAGCCGTAGATCTAGTATCGATTTTTCCAACCTTCCTTTTGGAAAACACATGTCGGATCACATGCTTGTTTGTCATTTCAAAGATGGACAATGGTTAGAGCCAGAAATTCGTCCCTACGGTCAGTTAGAGTTTTCGTACGGCTTACATGCATTACACTACGGCCAGAGTGCTTTTGAAGGGATGAAGGCCTACCGCAAAGATGATGGAGCAATTAGTATGTTCCGTCCATTAGACAATTTTGCGCGTCTCAATAAAAGCGCAGAGCGCCTCATGATGCCTCAGATTCCTGAGGAGATTTTCATGGGTGGTTTGAAGAAATTGCTCGAAATTGATGCTGATTGGGTACCGAATGCAGAAGATCATAGCCTCTACATTCGTCCGTTCTTATTTGCTTCATCAGAATTTATTGCCGCACGTCAAAGCGATGATTACACCTTTTGTATCATCACTTGTCCTGTAGGTCCGTATTACAGCGGAAGTGTAAAGGTGAAAATTGAGCAAGAGTATACTCGTGCAACAGGCGGTGGTATTGGATACACAAAAGCTGCTGGAAATTACGGTGGTTCTTTCTATCCAACGGCACAAGCCATCAAAGAAGGGTATAACCAAGTAATCTGGACGGATCACAAAGAACACAAGTACATCGAAGAAAGTGGAACGATGAACCTGATGTTGCTAATCGATGGCACATTCTTGACACCACCGTTGACAGATCGCATTCTTGCTGGTGTAACGCGCCGTTCTATTATTCAGCTGGTCAAAGACCAAGGCTGGCCTATTGAAGAACGCGCCATTTCTGTTGAAGAAATCGTTTCGGCTGCACGTGAGGGGAGACTTCAGGAAGCCTTTGGTATGGGAACGGCTGCTGTTGTTAGTCAGATTGATACCATTGGATACAATGGTGAGAACTTTAGCATACCAGTCTTGGCCGATGGCAAGGCTATGGAGATTAAGCGTCTACTGAATGATATCCGTCTTGGTAGAAGTGAAGATTCTTACGGTTGGATGATAGATCTTCCAGTCGGCGAAATCGCGTAATTACAACGCGTATTCTTTCAAAGCTTTATAAAGGGTTGAAGTAGGTAGTCCTACTACAGCATTATATTCTCCTTCGATGGAACTAATCATCGTATGTCCAATCCATTCTTGGATGCCGTAAGCACCTGCTTTATCTGTGGGGTTGAAGGTGCCCACATAATGGTCGATTTCCTGTTCCGACAAAGCTTCGAAAGTCACTTTGACCATTGCGTGGTAGGAGTCTAAGGTGTTTGCGGTACAAAGGGTGAGGCCTGTGATGACTTCATGGGTTTTTCCGCTGAGTGAACGTAGCATTTCTTTCGCATCCTCAAGACTTGTAGGCTTGCCGTACCTTCTGTTGCCCAGCCAAACTTCAGTGTCAGAAGTAATACCGAGCTCATCTTCTGAAAGTGCAGGTTGAAGCGCCTTGGCCTTTTGTTCAGAAATCCAAACCGCAGTTTCAATACCGTTCAAATGGTCGGGGGCATTTTCGTCGGCTTCTGTAACCAAAACCCTAAAGTCAAAACCCATTTCTTTTAAAAGTGCAGCGCGACGCGGACTTTTAGAACCTAAAACGAGTTTTTTATTTAGTGCGATCATTACTTAAGTCTTACCAAGTTCTGTCTTCAGAACGGGCCCACTTGCCCTGAATTTTGAGCAATTGCTCCAACACATCTCTAACACAACCTTTACCTCCATCGATTGGGCTTACGTAATCTGCAACCGATTTGATTTCTGGTGCTGCGTCCTGAGGCGCTGCCGCTAGAGCAACTATTTTCATAATGTCGTAATCTGGAAGGTCGTCGCCCATGTAGAGTATTTCATCGTCCGTGAGGTCGTAGCACATCTTGAGGTCTTCGTAAGACTCCATTTTCGATGAAGCACCCAAGTAGATGTCTGTAATCCCTAATCCTTGCAATCGCTCTTTGACCTCTGGAGATCTGCCGCCAGTAATGATAGCCATCCGAATACCATTACGAACAGCCAATTGCATGGCATAGCCGTCTTTGGCGTTCATTTTACGGACAGGCTGCATACCTGGCATGAGAATGATGTCACCGTTGGTAAGTACTCCGTCTACGTCAAGAACTACCGTGGTAATGTTCTTGAATATCTCCTTATAGTTCATAGCGTTTCTTAATGTTTTCGCTTAGTAATTCGTACAGCGCCTTGGTGGTAGGATCTTGTATCTGTTCTAGATGATGTTTGATAGTGCGATCATCTCCGCGGCGTGCCGGTCCTGTTTGGGCGGTTTTCGGACCTAAAGCTATGGCTTTATCCGGACCTTGGCGCATAATGGCATGCAAGACTTCAAAAGGGAGGTCGTAATGCTGACAATGTTCTTTGGCCAAGGTATATAGGTGATTGGTAAAATTATTAACCATCACAGCTGCTGCGTGAAGTTTGGTCCGTTGCTCACTTGTGATATGGAATGCTCGTGCCCCAATTAGGCGCGTGATTTCTTCGAGGACAGGCATATCCTCTTCACGGCTGCATTCTAATAAAAACGGAATGTCCTTCCATTGTACGACTGCCTCTTTGGTAAAGCTGAACAAAGGATAAAAAACACCGGTTCTTTCGAGATTCGCCATAGCGACAGCCCCAGCGGTATGAACAACGAATGGCGCGTGAACGTCGCTTATCACTTTCAATGTAGCATCATCGCTCACAGATACGATGACGATATCAGCATCTATGGTTGTTGGAAATTCTCTACCGTACCATTGCATGTCGCAGGTTGGTTGTAGCGCGTTATGCAGATGACTGCCGAGGTTTCCTTTACCAATGATGGCTACTTTCACGATCTACGTATTCTAGTAACCATTGCAATCACAGTACCTATGGCCATCAAGATAGATCCGAGCCACAATAGATTAATCCATGGAAATACTTCAGCCTTAACCAAAATGAATGGCTCTTCAGCTTCGACATGTTCACTGGCTGTAATTACAGGTTTGTTTGTTTCGTAATTGATGCGTTCAAACCTAAACTTCAATCCCAGGGATTCGATTTCCGCATCAACATGGTTGGCTTCATCACCTTGAACAGCATAGATTGGCATTACTTTGAAGACGCTGTCTTCCATAGTAGTTACTTTAAGTCCAGCGCCTAGTACTGCATAATCGAAACCGCCTTCGCTTCTTCCTGGCGCTTCTACAACCATGGTGTCGAGCTGTACTTGGTATTTGCCATAGAGGAAGTGACTTTCGCCTTGACTGAGCTCTAAGTCAAATTCGTTTTTCCACTCTTCTTCGCCTTTTTCCTCCATGGTGCGGAGATCAGCGTAGGTGACGTGGGTATATATATCTCTACCGATGAAGTGCTTTGTAGAAGGTTCGGCAACGTTACCCATGCGTTCATTCAGTTGAATACGTGGCTTCAAATCAAATGTTGAGACCAATTTATCACCCTGTTCTTCGAAGAATTCTAATACGTAATTAAGATAATAGCCTTCTTCTTCCTGACCCGTCCAGCTCACCCAGTAGTCGCCCATTTGTACAGTATCGCCTTGGTGGATGAGTAAGTTTTCATTGGCAGGAAATTCTTCGTGGATGAAGGTCTTGTTCTGAGAAATGATGTCTTTGTTGGCATTTGAAACTAATGCACCGGCAATGATTAATCCGAAGCCAACGTGGGCAACTGTAGAGCCTGCAACATTCCAGCTTCCCTTTGCCCAGCGAATGAGGAATTCTAGGTTACCCACAATCGCATAATAAGAGGTCCACAGTAGAAGAATATACATTGGGTTCCACATACTCAAGGCCCAAGCACTTAAAACGGTGAGTACCGTGGTCAGCACCAAGGTTAAGATTTGTCGTTGGAAGAACATCTTGGTAGATGTGCGGTGGTAGGAAAGGAATTGGCCCACACCAATCAATAAAACAATAATGATCGCGAAAGGCACCTGGATGGCATTATAATGTTCGATGGGGTCGCTTAAAACCTTGTCTTGATCGTACAGATGAATCATTCCTTCCGGGCCAAAGAGCTGATTGAAGACAGGATAGGAAGTGCTCAGTGTGATTTGAAGTCCACTGATTAGTAAGGTAAGTGCTCCTATGAACATCCAGAATTCGCGACTGTCCATTCTATCCTCTTTTTCCTTCTTAGGTAATCCCTTATAACGGAACAAAAGCAATGCAATGGAGCCGATGGTAAAGAACAAGAGGTAAATGAGTAATTGACCGCTCAAACCTAGGTCTACAAATGCGTGTACAGAGCTATCGCCGAGAACACCTGATCGGGTTAGGAAGGTAGAGTAGAGTACGAGTAAAAATGTCAGGATCAGCATGAATAGCGCCGATGGAATAACGCCGCCTTTGTTTCTTTGGACCAACAGTAAGTGTGCACCTGCAGCCATGGTAAGCCACGGTACTAAAGAGGTGTTCTCTACTGGATCCCAAGCCCAGAAGCCGCCAAAACTCAACGCTTCATAAGCCCAAGCACCACCCATGAGGATACCTACACCTAGGATACCCACGGAGAAGAAGCTCCAAATTAGAGCGCTGTTGATCCAGCTTTTGTAGTCTTTTCTTAAAAGTCCTGCAATGGCATAACTAAAGGGCACTAGGGTAGAAGCAAAGCCCAAGAAAAGGGTAGGCGGATGAATCGTCATCCAATAATTTTGCAACAGCGGATTCAATCCTGAGCCGTCCGCAAAATTTGGGAAACGAGTTAGGTAATCACTGAATTGGGTCCACGGTAAACCGATGTTGTCCTGCAGTTCACGAACCAAAATGAATGGACTGTAACCAATGTGCATATCGCCGACATACACGCCGAGTATCATGCTCACTAAGAAGGCTTGAACAGCAGCAAATACTCCTACCACGGGGCCTTCAAAGGCTTTGGCGGAATAGGTGAGGATATAACCTAACACTGCATTCCAGAACATCCATAACAGGAATGAACCTTCTTGGCCTTCCCAGAATGCTGAGAATAAGTAACGCGCCGGTAGATCGAGGGAAGTATGTTTCCAGACATAGTCAAACTCGAAATAATGGTTGGCCATGATGAAAAATAAGGTGCCAATAAGTCCAAACAAGGATATTGCATGCACCCTGAAGGATATACGCCCCAGTCTTTTCCAGTCGTCGCCTTTGAGATAATAAGCAACAGTAGAGAGTAGCGCCATAGTGAAGGCTAAGGCAGTGAGCCCTCTACCGAGATTAGCGGCCCAAAGGTGTTCGCCTACGTATTCCATAGATGGTTATTTGTAAATCTTGTCCGAGTCTACCTCGTTCTGTTCGTTGTATTTCGATGGACATTTCATCAGGATATCCGTGGCGATAAAGGCACTGTCAGTGGCATAACCTGTCATGGTGATTTCTTCGGAACGTTCGAAATCCTGAGGCTTAGGTTGGTTGTAGATTACTCTACTAGAGTTTCCCTTTTTATCTCTTGCTGTAAATGCAAATTGTACGGTTTTAGGGTTGAAGTCCATGCTTTCCTCAAGATCAAGGTATCCTATAACCGTAGTTTTTTCTCCGTTCAATGCGGTTGCATCGCTAAAGCTGCTGTAGGTTGAACTGTTCCCTAAGCGCACAAGTGTATAGCCTATCAATACAGCAATGGCTATGATGATGGCAATCTGACTATTTTTCATCTTCTAGTGCACTGATTTTACGATCCATACGGTACAAGTAACCTGCTAGTCCAAGGAAAATAATTGCAATGACAGCCACAACGACATAAATTTTGCCTTCGGTATACATGACATTTTCTGTCTGCGCGAGCGCTTGAAAAGGTACTAATGCTGCAAAAAGGTATGCTAAATTCTTCATGATTGACTCAAGTTCTTAATTCTGTAACGCAATGAAGCGATCCATGTTCCCACCAAAATCCAGCCAATGACTGCTGGGTAAAAGATCATCCTTAAGCGGTTGTCCAAATCGTAGGAGTTAAATCCAGGATTTCCGCCATTACCAGGATGTAGGCTGTCTGTCATTCTTGGTAGTATTCCAATGAAAACTATCATCATGACAAACGCGAATATGTTGTAGACGGCACTAATACGCGCCTTCTTACGAGGTTCTTCTATACCGTTGCGCAGCACGAAGTATGCGAGGTAAATAAGTATGGTGATCGCACTACCGTTGAGCTTTGGGTCATTTGTCCACCAAGCACCCCAGGTAAATTTGGCCCACATCATTCCTGTAAATAATCCTAAGAATGCGAAGAGCATTCCAGTTTCAGCCAAGCTTTCACTTCTGCGGTCTTTGCTAAGATTCTCTCCTCTTAAAAACCCCACGGCATTGCCGAAACTTCCAGCCATCATTCCTACCATTGCAAACCACATGCTCACATGGTAAAACAGATTTCGAATGCTCTGCTCGATGATTGGTAAATCTGGAACACTAGTTAGCAATCCGTAAATTAAAGAATACAGTACCAACGCAACTCCAAGTGCTTTGTAAATACGTCCAGTCATTGGGTGTTTTTAATCCTGCCAAAGATACGGAAAGAGGAGGTAGGCAAGAAGCCCAATTGCGATATCTAACGCGAATAATGAGCCAACTAATTCATATACTTCCTCAAGGGGCGCTCCAACCATTGCTTGAATGTTAATCGCACTGACAATTTTGAGGACTGGAAGTGTTAAAGGAATGGCTAGAATGCTACTCAGTGTGGCATTTCCACCACTGCGTTCTGAAATCCCATTGGCCAAGGTTAAAATGGCGCTAAACCCAACACAGCCGAGTGCTAGCCCCAAGGCAAAGACGGCTGGATTATAGACACTATTTCCGTAGAACAGACTAAAAAGAGCCCAGGCTGCCGCTGAAAGCAAAAGCATGTAGAGGCTGTTGTAAATGAGTTTGGCAATGATGGTCGTTTTCGGCCCGGCTATAGTTTGGTAATAGTAGAAGTAATCGCCGCTTTCAAATTCAAAACTTCGGCTTGCTTGATTAATCGCGCCAAAGAATACTACGATCCACAACAATGTATTCCACGTTGAGTCGGAAGCATTTTGACCTCCGAGTAAATAGATGAGGTAGGTGATGCCCACAAGGTAAAGCCCAAGAGAAAAAATCGCATTGGAATTTCTTAGCTCTTGTTGCGCAAAACGTTGAATGAGTGGACCTATCTTCGCCATCCTAGAATTTGATTGAAACAAAGTTACAACAAACATTAGTGGTCAATTCTTGTTCTAACCTAAAATTGAAAAGACTCAATAGATATGAAGTACCTCTTGTTTAGCATTGCATTAATTGCATGTGCCAACGAACCTGTCTCGAATACAACAACTGCTTTGGCAGTAGAAACAACAAACGAACCAATGGAATCTAAAAGCTTCTATGACCTGAGCGCCAAAACCATTGACGGTGCTGATTTTTCATTTAGCGCTTTGAAAGGAAAGCGTGTACTAATTGTCAATGTTGCTTCGAAATGTGGGTACACCCCACAATACGAAGAATTGCAACAATTGCACGAGCGCTTCGGTGGTGAAAATTTTGTAATTCTTGGGTTCCCAGCGAATGATTTCGGATTCCAAGAGCCGGGAAGCGAAGCTCAAATAAAGAGCTTTTGTTCCAAGAATTACGGCGTTTCGTTCCAAATGATGAGCAAGGTGAAAACCAACAGAAGCCGCGGTCATGAAGTATACCAATGGTTGTGTAACAAATCCTTGAACGGCGTAGACGATGCCAAAGTGAGTTGGAACTTCAACAAGTTCTTGATTGATGAAAATGGCAACTGGGTGGCTCATTATGAGAGTCGTATGGATCCAATGAGCGCAGAAATCACGAACTTCGCAGCAGGTAAAAAACTGCTATGAAACTAAATGTCCTTGCTTTTGGTGCACATCCTGACGATGTTGAGTTGGGTGCCGGAGGTATTTTAGCCACGCATGCCATGCGTGGTTTAACCACGGGTATTGTTGATTTATCAAGGGGTGAAATGGGTACTAGAGGTACCCCTGAACTCAGAGATCAAGAAGCGAAAGACGCAGCCGCTATTCTGGGTTGTAGTGTGCGCTTAAACCTCGAAATGCCCGACGGTCGTATTGACTATTCGCACGAAAGTCAGCTAGAGGTGGTGCGTGTTCTGCGCAAATACCAACCTGATATCGTTTTGATGAATGCGCCTACGGATAGGCACCCTGATCATGGAAGAGCTTCAAGATTGGTCGAAGAGGCCTGCTTCCTTTCTGGTCTGCATAAAATTGTCATTCATGATGGGGACACAGCGTTGGAACCATGGCGTCCTAAGACTATGTATAAATACCTCCAATTCTACAATTTAGAACCACAGGTTGTCGTAGATATTAGCGAAGGTTTTGAGAAGAAAATGGCATCAATTAAGGCACACAAAAGCCAATTTTTTGACCCAAATAGTACGGAGCCTGAGACGGTAATTGCGAGCGAAGGCTTCTTTAAATCGGTCATTGCACGTGCGCAAGATTGGGGTAGAGTCATCGGTGCTTCGTATGCAGAGCCCTTAATTTCTGTGCGTCATGTTGGGGTAAAAAATCTTGAAGATTTGCAATAGTTTTTTTTGTTAGATTTGTCCTACACACAATTTAACTTTTTACTATGAAACCAAAGGCTTTGGTAGCGCACATCCGTGCAAATCAGAACAATAACAAGACACTAAAATCTTTATTTGCTTCACAATTTCTTGGTAAACTTTCTGAACAAGAATTGACAGGAATGAAGAAGAGTATTGAAAAGGAAATTGCAAATCGTCAGCAAGCTGTAGTTGATGAAAAAATTGCTTTCCTACAATCATTAGGTTATAAGGTGGAGAAATAACCATCCGTTCCTACATCAAAAAATAAATCCCCTGTGCCATCGGCGCAGGGGATTTTTTATATCGAATTATACTACTTGTTAATCGCGCAGCAGCGAGAAGTAGTATGCCAGCTGTGCCATGGAAGCTAATGCGGCCACTAAATATGTTCTGGCGGCCCAGCTCAATGCGTCGTTTGCTTTGTCGTGCTCTTGCGCAGTAATCATTCCTTTGTCAGTGAGCCATGCCAGAGCGCGGTTAGATGCATCGTACTCAACGGGTAATGTTACAAGTGTAAACGCAGTAATTGCCATCTGTGCTGCAATCAATACCCAAATGGCTGTGTTGACACCGAAAATACCCAAGAAACCGACTCCAAGAATCATAGACCAAATTACGATATTCATAATGCGGCTGCTAAACTGAACCATAGGTACTAGTTGTGAGCGCATCTCCAACCATTTGTAACCCTTGGCGTGTTGTACGGCATGGCCAACTTCATGCGCCGCTACAGCGGCGGCAGCAACACTGCGTCCAGAATAGACCTCCGGACTAAGGTTTACCGTTTTATTCGCAGGATTGTAGTGGTCGGTTAATTTTCCTGCTACGCTTTCGATACGGACATCATAAATGAAATGATCTTCGAGCATTTTCTGGGCGATTTCAGCACCGGACATACCATTGCTCAAGGCCTCTTTTGAGTACTTCTTAAATTTCGACTTTAGGCGTTGCTGAACGATGAAGCCGATAATGACAAATAGGACGATGATTCCGAACATAAGGTTGTTATAAAGTTTTCGTTATAAACATAGACCAAAACATGTGCCGCCGCGCGAATCCATGTAACTTTGGCATAAAGCCATATAAAGATGACAAAAAAGCCTCTAATTCTCATCACAAACGATGACAGTATTTCCGCTCCGGGCATCAAAGTCTTGACAGAAATCGCCAATGACTTTGGTGAAGTCTGGGTAGTGGCGCCTGATGGACCCATGAGCGGTAAAGGTCATGCTATTTCTTTGGATGTCAGTTTGCGAGTATCTGAGGTGAAAAGCGAAGGGCCTCAAAAAGAATTCAAGGTGAGCGGAACACCTGCGGATTGCGTTAAGCTTGCTATTAATAAAGTCATGCCACGCCGTCCGGATTTGATTCTAAGCGGTATTAACCACGGATCTAACGCTTCCGTAAACGTCATCTACAGCGGTACCATGAGTGCGGCCGTGGAAGGTGCTTTAGAACGTATTCCGGCTATAGGTTTTAGTTTGTGTGAGCACAGTTGGGAAGCGAGCTTTGAGGCTTCTAAGCCTGCAATACGTAAGATTATCCAGCAAGTCATCGACAATGGTCTAGCCACAGGTACGTGTCTAAACGTTAATATTCCAGAGAATGCCAAAGCTCCTTATAAAGGCATTCGAGTATGTCGCATGGCTATCGGTAATTGGGAAGAGGAATTTGACGAGCGTGTTGATCCATTCGGCCGCCCGTATTTCTGGCTTACCGGGAAGTTCGTCAACTACGATAACGGCGATGATACAGACATCGCTGCTTTAGACGAAGGTTTTATTACTGTAGTGCCTATTACTGTTGATTTGACTGCTCATCACGCGGTGGCTGCCCTAAACCAATGGAATTTTGAAGACTAGAAGAATTATCGATTATTTCGCCGGCTTTATCGTTGGCATAGGTGCGCCTGTTTTTAGCATTGCTATAGCTTTAGATAATTATCCAATGCTTGCGGACGTGGGTGACCTAGGCAATCCGGCATGGCGATTGGTTGTTATGCGTGCCATCACCTTTGGCGTCATCATCAATGCCATCCTGTTTTTTACGGCCATCAATTTTGAAAAAGACCGCGTAGCTCGTGGGATACTTTTGAGCTGTTTGCCGAGTGTAGCAGCAATCATCCTGTTTCAATTCATTCTGAGGTAATGAGGGTATTCTGGATAGCAGGGGAGCCCTCGGGCGATATTCAAGCGGCAGCTTTAGTAAGCGCCTTGAAAGATGCTGTTCCAGAAGTAGACCAAGCAGGTTGGGGAGGTACCCACATGTCAGAAGCGGGAATGAAACAGCTTTTTGATCTGCCGGGCGAGCCGCTCATGGGCTTCGTCGAGGTTGTTTTGAAAGCAACTACCATCTACCGACAAGCACAAGCGGTAAAAGAAGATATTACTGCATTTCAGCCGCAAGTACTCATCCTAGTGGATTACGCAGGATTTAACTTACGTATTGCCAAATGGGCGAAGTCTCAAGGCATTCGGGTGGTGTATTACATACCACCAAAGATTTGGGCTTGGAAGGAGAGTAGGTTGAAACCGCTAACCCAATACAGCGACGCCATTTTAAGCATACTGCCTTTTGAAGAGCATTGGTACGCAGCTAGAGGTCATGATGTGCATTATGTAGGCAATCCATTGCTTCTTAAGTACGCCAATGAGAAGTTGTACGAGGAGGGCAGCAAGAAAGTTGTATTGCTTCCCGGTTCTCGTATGCAAGAAATTAAGCGCTTAATGCCGGAGTTTATTGCGTTGGCTCAAGCACTTCCAGAATATCGTTTTCATGTGGTACGAGCGGCCTCAGTGCGAGATAGCTGGCCCTACAGGCAACTTCCGGGCAACCTTGTTGTTGAAGACTGTTCGCTCTTAGAGGCAGCGGTAGGATCGGAATATGCCTTGACCTGTAGTGGTACGGCATCGTTAGAAATTGCACTCTTAGGCATTCCACAATCTGTGGTTTATAAAGCCAATTCTATTTCCTTGGCCATCGCCAGGAAATTGGTCAAGGTGGACTATTTCTCCTTACCGAATCTTATTATGGATGAGCCCATGGTACCAGAATTTTTACAGGAGCAAGTGCATCTCGAGCAACTCAAGTCTTTGGTTACGACTGGTGGGGAGCAGCAGTTACACGATATGGCGCGACTTCGCAAAAGAATGGGTGCACGAAACCTTGCGCAAGATGCGGTACCGCGTATTTTAGCCGTATTAAAGGACTAAAATGAGGAAACTTTTCGCGCTTTGTTTTTCGCTTGTTGTAAGCATGGCCTTTGGTCAGAAGTATGCGTCATATGCCTCTGGACCTAGGGTTCTAACGTTTGCAGATGTGGAGTACGGCCGGCTTCAGTTAAAGGTGAAATCAGGTATGTATACATTAACGGCCTACACGCCGGATAGCATCTTCACCATGGACTATGGAGTGGACGATGTACACCCGTTGTACACCTTCCGCGGCGATTTGAGGCTGAATAGAGCGGGGTGTGATTCCATTGTATTTACCACCAGCGATACTATCGAGATGCGGGCTTGGCGCGGTAAGAATTGGACCCCAACAAGACCCTATCTAGGAAAAGTCACGATTCGTCCCAACCTCATCTATTTAGAGACCATAGTAAAGGTCCCTGTGGAGCCTTACATCGCCGGTGTGGTTGAGGCTGAAGGCGGGATGTCGGCAGAACCTGAATACCACAAAGCGCAGGCTGTACTGGCGCGAACCTGGCTCATCACGAATATGGGCAAGCACAAAAAGGAAGGTTACCACATCAAAGACGACCAGAGTTCTCAGGCGTTCAAAGGCGTACCACATGGAAAACATGCTGCCATTATATCGGAGGCGGTGGCCCAGACTAAGGATACCATAGCAACCTACAGCAGTAAACCAATCATAGGCTTTTACCACAGCAACAGTGGGGGACAGACGGTGCTTCCACAAGATGTATGGTCTCAGGAATTGCCGTATTGCAGGGCCGTTTTTGATCCATTTAGCAAAAAGGAGAGCAAGTACCGATGGACGAAGGATATCGCTCTGTCCGATTGGAAGGCCTACTTCAAGATTGCGGAGGATTTTGATTGGAGCGCTTTTTTTGCTGGGTTGCCAGAAGGTCGTCAAACGCATTATACCATAGGCGATCAGATCTTTAAACTAGAGACTTTACGTCGTCATTTTAAACTGCGCAGCACCTACTTTACAGCAAGTGTAGTGGGTGATACGGTTCATCTTGAAGGTTACGGATTTGGTCACGGCGTGGGTATGGCTCAGCAAGGCGCTATGCGCATGGCAGTGGGCGGATTCCAGTGGAAAGAGATTCTCGATTTCTATTTCCAGAAGCTCAGTTTCGAGCCGGTTCAAAACTTTTAATTTTCCATATTCTTAGGGTGTAAGTAGCGTATGTGCCAGCTTAATAAGCATGGTTCTTCGCGCGCTTTTCTTTACCTGTATGTTCAGTGCTCTGCACCAGAGTTGGGGTATGGATCTCACTGTTTTATTGGGTGCCTTGCTTTTCCCGCG
This sequence comes from Bacteroidota bacterium, assembly GCA_003385605.1. GTDB lineage: Bacteria > Bacteroidota > Bacteroidia > Flavobacteriales > Schleiferiaceae > UBA10364. The sequence goes on along the minus strand of QQUU01000134.1, from coordinate 45,242 downwards.
TTCTTGGCGGTCTTTCTGGAAGGATTTACAGGTAGTGGCGATAGCTGTCATTCTGCTGTACCTGCTCATGCGTTTTGAAAACTGGAGGTATTGGTATCCTCTAACTCTGCCTGTCGAGTTCAGTACTTCCGTAAATCAGCTAAGCGAAGCATTTGGAAGGCACATTCAATGGGCAAGTAATGCGCAATATGGTGGTTTTTTAAAGGCAGTATTGCTTGCAGATAAGAGCGAATTGCCAGTATCTACGTTGGATCTTTTTCGTGATTTGGGCATCTCTCATGTGCTTGCTGTCAGCGGATTTCATATTGGCTTTTGGGTGATGCTGCTTCGGCCTTTATTTAGTTGGGTGCGCAGTCCAAAAGGCAAGGTAGTGGCGCACGTTTGTCAATGCATGCTGTTGTTTGTGTATGCGCACATGGTGGGTGCGAGCCCATCTGTATTGAGAGCGGTGTGGATGTATTCACTGGCAAGGCTGGCCATCTTACAACAATGGCGCGTCCCTTCCCTGCATTTTCCGATGATCGTTGCGATAGGGCATTATTTTATCAACCCCGCAGCACCTAGAACTTTGTCGTTTCAGCTAAGCTATACGGCAGTATTTGCCATTTTGCTCGCACTACGCAAAGGCAAGGGAGAACAGCTCATTCTGCATTACAGTTACCGGCGTATCCGTAAGAAAGGGAGTTGGTTTTTTGTGCCGATTCAGATTTCATTGGCCGCTTGGTCGGCAACATTACCCATAGTACAAGGGGCCTTCGGTGGTTCTAGTCCTTATTTCCTTGCTGGAAATCTTTTGGTCGTCCCGCTCATAACCCTGATGATTTGGGCATGTGTTCCACTGCTTGTTTTTGCCAGCCTTCTGCCACAGGAAATTCTGGACCTCTATGAAACGGTTTGGCTTTGGCTCATGAGCGTAGCCGAGCATTTGCTATTTGTTTTGAAGGAGCTTGGCTAAGCGTACCGTGAGGTCTTCCTTTTGGACCTTCTCGAAATCTCCGTCGTAGAAAATGTGGATGTTGCCAGTTTCTTCACTAACTGTTACCGCCAATGCATCGGTTCTTTCTGAAATACCCGCTGCTGCGCGGTGTCTGAGGCCGAAGCGGGCGGGTAGCTCGCTGCGCTCCGAAAGGGGGAGTACGGTCCCGGCCGCAATGATGGTACCGCCTTCAACGATGGTTGCTCCATCGTGCAAGGGTGCGTTTTTGAAGAAGATGCTTTCCAAGAGTATTTTACTGAGGTCTGCATTCATCGGAGAACCTGAGGATGCAAATGAGCCTAGTGGGTCAGTGCGTTTGATCACGAGAAGCGCTCCAGTTTTTGTAGCGGCCAATTCCACCATGGCGCTCACCATAGCATCTACATCGGCTTTGGCACCTTCGTCTTCGGTGCTCAGTTTCAATAAGTTTCGTAAGCCTTGGCGACGAGTAAAGGTGGCTGAACCTACCACGAGTAAGAATTTTCGGATTTCTTGCTGGAAGACAATAATCAAAATGATGAGTCCCGCACCCATGAAAGAGCCGAGGAACTCACTGAGCAGACGCATTTCGAGCAATTGGACCAGGCGGTATAAGAGGTAAATGGCGACCATTCCCAAGAGGATGCGGATGGCAGCAGTGCCTTTCAGCAGTCGGTAAATCTGGTACAGCAAAAAGGCTGCAATGATAATATCTAGTGCATCGAGCACTCCGAAGTTTAACGCTCCCATGGGTAGAGTAGGTGGTGGACGCCTTCCGGCATCAATTCGTTAAACAAGGTAATGGTTTCCATCGCTTCTTTCACATCGTGAACGCGCAAGATGTTACTTCCCTGCAGCAAAGCAGCCATGTGTAAAGCGGTTGTGCCGTTGAGGCTTTCATCGGCTGTCGTACCCAAAGCTTTGTAGATCATACTTTTTCTACTCACACCGGCAAGGATTGGGCGGCCTAGCAGTTGGAAGGCATGGAGCTCGCGCAAGAGCTGGTAGTTGTGTTCGAGAGTTTTTCCAAATCCAAAGCCTACATCGACAATGGTATCATGGATGCCCATGGCGTGTAGCTGGGGTAATTTTTCGCTGAAGAACTTGACGATGTCTTGTGTGACGTGCTCGTAGGTGGGGTTGATCTGCATGGTGCTTGGATCGCCCTGCATGTGCATGATGATGTAGGGGACTTGGAGTTTGGCAACCACCTCGTACATACGGTCGTCCAAATTTCCGCCACTGATGTCGTTGACCATGTGCGCGCCTGCACCCACAGCTTTCTCCGCCACGCTTGCACGAAAAGTATCGACAGAAATGAACGTACCCGGATGTTTATCTACCACGGCGCGCACAGCAGGAATGACGCTTTCTAAGCGCTGCCATTCTTCTTCTGGAGAAACAGCATCTGCACCAGGCCGTGAGGAATATCCACCAATATCAATGATTTTCGCGCCGTCGGCAATCATCTCTTCCGCGCGCTGGGCGGCCTTTTCAGCGCTGGAGAATCGGCTCCCTTCAAAGAAAGAATCTGGGGTGATATTCAATATACCCATGACCCACGGTGTGGATAAGGTGTGAATTGTCCCTTCGACCTTTAGCAAAAACTCCGGCATTGTTCTTCGTATCTTCGTTCTAGAAGCAAAGCTAACAAATGAATACAGCTGAACAATTCGATGCCGTGCTTTCTAAATGCCACGGACTTTTTGAGAAAAAAGGAAAAGATTACGGCACGGCCTGGCGCATTTTGCGTTTGCCGTCGTTGACCGATCAAATATTTATCAAAGCACAACGCCTGCGTAGCATTGAGCAAAAGGGCGAACAATTGGTGGACGATCCGCTTGAGGGAGAGTTTATTGGCATCTTGAATTACAGCATCATGGCTCTGATTCAGTTGGATAAGGGCATAGCAGAACAACCGGATATGGATTGGGAAGAAGCTTCTGCGGCGTACTTGCAAAAGGCCAATGAAGCGAAGGAGTTGATGCTCAAGAAGAATCACGATTATGGTGAGGCATGGCGTGATATGCGTGTCTCGAGCTTTACCGACCTGATCATCCAGAAACTCTTGCGCGTTAAGCAAATTGAGGACAATAAGGGTAAGACGCTGGTGAGCGAAGGCTTGGATGCGAACTACTTAGATATGATCAATTACAGTGTTTTCGCGTTAATTAAGTTCATGGAAAAAGCGGCGTAACATGATGAAATCATTCCTAACCCGAATCGCACAAGTACTTGTAGGTGGACTGTTTATTTTTTCCGGATTGGTGAAGATGAACGATCCAGTAGGATTTAGTTTCAAGCTCGAAGAGTACTTCAGCGAAGAAGTACTAAACCTTCCGATCTTCGAACCATTGGCATTGCCGCTTGCCATCATTTTGGTAGCGGTTGAGGTGCTTTTAGGTTTAGCGCTGTTGCTAGGTCTTTGGAGGCGAGCGGTGCTACTGTTGCTTAGTGGAATGATTGGGTTCTTTACGTTTCTGACTTTTTGGAGTGCGTATTTCAATCAGGTGACGGATTGTGGTTGCTTTGGCGATGCCATTCCTTTGACGCCTTGGGAGTCATTTTATAAGGATGTTGTCCTTTGTGGGCTCATCTTGATCCTTTGGTGGGGTGAAAAGCAAATCTTTAATGGTGTTCCAAAAATCACATCGTATGCCTTAATGGCCTTTGGATTGGGCTTTAGTATTGTTTTTACCTACCAAGTGATGAATCACCTTCCTTCTCGTGATTTCCGTCCATACGCTGAAGGTTTAAGTATCATCGAAGGCATGAAACCGGCAGAAGAGCTTGGTTTGGAGCCCCCTAAATATGAGGTCATTTATACCATGCAGAATGAGGCAGGTGAAATGACGGAAATCACTTCAACCGAGTACATAGGCGAGAAGTGGTGGGAGAAAACCGAGTGGACCATGCTGAGCGAGCTTAGTAAGACGGTCAAGGTTGCAGAAGGGTATGAGCCGCCGGTGCATGACTTTAGTATCATGAACGATTACGGCGATATCACGGACAGTATTTTGGCTTTGGATGAGGTTTGGCTGTTGGTGGCTTATAACCACGCGAAGACTTCGGAGAAAGGATGGAACAATGTCTTGCCGACCGTTGAGAAGCTTGCAGGTGAGGGGACGCCGCACATTGTACTCAGTGCTTCAATGCCGGAAGACTTTGCCAGCTACGGTTTGACAGATCAAACACCGTTTGCTTTTACTGATGAAACAACCCTGAAGACCATGGTGCGTTCTAATCCAGGGTGGGTCGTTCTGAATAAAGGCAGTGTGGTGAAGAAATTCCATCACAACGACAGTCCGAGGTAATGGCATTTGCAGGGCGAAAAATAGCATTGGCTTTATTCACTCTTTGGGGAGTGGCCACGCTTGTTTTCTTCCTTTTTACCATCGTACCTGGCGACAGTGCCCAAATGATGCTGGGCAAGCGAGAAGACCCTGAGGCGCTCGCTGCAGTTCGTGCGAAATACGGTTTGGATAAACCGGTGGCCGTTCAATACGTGAACTACTTGGGCAGAATACTTCCCTTCGATACAAGTGATGGGTTTTCCTTTTCGGCACCAGATTTAGGCGAGAGTTTCCAGCGACAGGGCCAATCTGTTAGTAGACTTATCAGTGCCACCTTTCCCAATACAGCGCTACTTGCTGCTACTTCGATTGGTTTTGCGGTACTCTTGGGCATGTTCTTAGGCGCCATAGCTGCCTATAACGAAGGCAGTTGGATAGATCACGCGTTGACGACTTTGAGCTCTTTGGGTATGAGTTTGCCGTCTTTCTTTACGGCAGTGTTACTCGCATGGGTATTCGCTTATTTATTGGGGCCGTGGACAGGTCTTAGCTTGACCGGTTCCTTGTATGAGGTAGACGACTACAGTGGAGAGCGCTACCTACAGCTTAAAAATTTGATACTCCCTGCGCTAACGCTTGGAATACGTCCTGTTGGAGTCATTGTACAATTGACCCGTAAAAGCATCTTGGAAGTCGGGGCAATGGACTTTGTGCGTACTGCGCGGGCAAAAGGAATTCCAGAAGGTCGCGTACTTCTGCGCCATATACTCCCTGTAGCCAGCAACCCTATTATTACCACAGTTAGTGGATGGTTCGCTTCCTTGCTTGCTGGAGCCGTTTTTGTTGAAATCATTTTTGGTTGGAACGGTATGGGAAAACTGTTGGTTGAAGCATTAAATACACGAGATTTGCCGGTGACAATGGGATGCGTTTTGGTTATTGCCGCCATCTTTGTCATCATCACCACCTTGGTGGATATAGCATACGCCATTTTGGACCCTAGGGTTCGGGCAGAATTATTTTAAAACGACACATCAAAAACAACACAATAATGAGACGTAGAATCGTAGCTGGAAACTGGAAAATGAATACTACTTACGCTGAAGCTATGGAATTGGTCGATGGACTAAAGGCATCTTTGACGGAAGAAGTAGTGGGTGAAACTGGTGTAATCATTACGCCGCCTGCATTGTATTTAAGCGATGTAGTGGGTGCATTGGTGGACAACGAGTACATCGCGGTTGCTGCACAAAACGTACACGAGAAAGACAGCGGTGCCTATACTGGAGAAATTAGCGCTCCAATGCTCGCGAGCATGGATCTTGATGCAGTAATCATCGGCCACAGTGAGCGCCGTCAGTACTTTGGCGAAACAAACGAGAGCTGTAAGGTGAAGATTGAGCAGTCTTTGAATAATGAATTGGCCGCCATTTACTGTATTGGTGAAACGCTGGAAGAGCGTAAAAGCGGGGCGTTTATGGATATTATCCTAAAGCAATGTGCTGAAGGTCTTGAAGGCTTCATCGCTGAAGACATGGATAACATCATCTTGGCATACGAGCCAGTTTGGGCTATTGGTACTGGCGAGGTGGCAACACCAGAGCAAGCGCAAGAGGTACATGCAGGCATCCGTGCTTGGCTCACCGAGCGCTTTGATGCAGAGACTGCTGAAAATGTTACTGTGCTTTATGGTGGTTCGTGTAAACCAGGCAATGCTGCTGAACTTTTTGCTCAGCCAGATATCGACGGTGGTTTGATCGGAGGTGCTTCACTGAAAGCAGAAGATTTTACAGCGATCATTGCTGCTAGAACTAACGCATAATCCATGTCGGATACGCCTATTTATATTGAAGTCGCGGTAAAGGTTCAACCACTTGAACCATTCCGCGACATTTTTATTGCCCAACTAGGTACCTTAGGCTTTGAAAGCTTTTCAGAGACCGCAGAAGGCTTTGAGGCATACATCATCAAAAAAGATTACGATGAGGCTTCTGTGAAGGGAGCACTCCTTTGGGAGGGTGTGCAAACGAGTTTTGCTACCCAAGAAATCGAACAAGTCAATTGGAACGCGGAATGGGAAAACAATTTCGATCCTATTGAGGTTGATGGTCGCGTATACATTCGAGCACCCTTCCACGAAGAGAAACAAGGCTTTGAGTATCCCATGCTCATAGAGCCGAAAATGTCCTTTGGTACAGGACACCACCAGACTACGCACATGATGATCCAATGGTTGCTAGAGACTGACACTACAGGTCACGAAGTGCTTGATATGGGCTGTGGTACTGGTATCTTAGGAATTCTTGCGGATATGCGCGGTGCTTCGAGGGTGCACGGTATTGATATAGATACATGGTGTATTGAAAATACCTTGGAAAACGCTGAACGCAACCAAAGCAAAATGACCGCAGAGGTTGGCGGAGCAAATGCTATCGAAGGCACCTATGATACCATTTGTGCGAATATTAATCTAAATGTCCTCCTTGCAGATATGAACGCATACGTAAGCGCGTTGAAAGAGGGAGGGACGATATTCTTCAGCGGATTTTATGAGGAAAACATTCCTACACTTCGTGAATCTGCATCGGCTGCTGGGTTAACTTACGTAGGTGTAAAAGAGCGCGAACAATGGCGCAGCCTTAAAATGGTGAAGTAATGAGAAAATTCGGATGGCTTTTGGCACTGCTGCTGTCGCTCCAAATGAGCGCACAAAAGGTCGTCCGCTTTTCAACCATTGATCAGTTCTCAGAGGAGTTTACCGCTTTGGTTAAACTTCCAAAAGAGCGTAAAGCACTCTTTGCGGACTCCTTACTGCCCGATGTGATCTATGCCATCGACGAGGATTCGGAGAAGGATTGGATTACCCTGTGCAACAACATGCTGCGCAAACGAATTACTGATCCTGATGCATGGGAAGAATTGTTCCGAATTACCGCATACATCAATAACAACGAGGAGTACGGCACTTTGCTCAAAGTTGTCGACCACCTAAACGGTTACATCCGTTCAAATCCATCTTCACGCACCAAAGATTACTTGGATCAGTTGTATGCCAACATCGTTAGGCACCGCTTTTACGATAACAATGATTTGATTTGGAAAGCCCCGTACAGTGAGTGGAGCATGCAGTTCGACAAGAAGGAGCTCTACTTCCTCATCGGCGATGGCGATATTATTGGACGGTACCGTCAAGACAGCACAATAATCATGGGTACTTCGGGTCGATTCTATCCGCGTGCCGGCCGTCTTGAAGCCAACGGCGGTACTGTATTCTGGGGCCGTGTCGGTAAGTTCGAAGATGAGTTATATGGCGAACTCTCCAATTGGACCCTTGATACACGCCAAGGATATTTTAAGGCAGATTCTGCGACGCTTTATGCATCTGAGCTTTATGATGAGCCTCTCAAAGGGGTCTTTGAGGAGCGCTTAAGTGCTCGTGCCCAGCGCGGTGCCCAATATCCACGATTTGCCAGTTATAAAAATGACTTCCTGCTTCCGAATGTGTATAATGAAGTTCACTTCCGAGGCGGTCTAGGAGTTGTAGGCCCAAACTATTACGGACTATCCCCTGATAGTGCTATGGCAAAGGTGCAATTCACCTACAACAATGATACAATCATCACCTTGCGCAGTGGACGATTCTTATTCAGGGATTCCCTGCTAAGCTCCGGCCGCGTTGAGGTCACCGCGCATCTTGGCGAGGACAGTTTGTACCATCCGTATTGTGAAATGCGTTTCGACCCACGCTCGGGTCAAGTACGTATCATTCGTTACAAAACGGGTTTAGGCCTAAGCTCTTGGACGGATTCCTACCACAGCATGGACATGAATGTGGACCAGCTGATCTGGAACCAAGGCACTCCAAAATTATCCTTACGCAACCTCAATCTAGGCTCTCAACAGGCCGCTGTATTTGAGTCCAAGCAATATTTCCGTATCGCCCGAATGGAGCAAATTGCAGGACTACAACGGACACATCCTTTGATTGAATTAAAGAATGCGGCGTATGGGTATGGCTATGAAAATATGCCGCTGCGTGAGTTGACCTATGCTTTGCGTATGGATCCCGAAAGTGGTGAACGCTTTCTCTTTGAAATGGCCATTCAAGGCTTTGTAGAGTTTGATGTGGACGCTCAGACCATCACTTTAACCGATCGATTGTTTGAATACTTGGAGAATTGGACCGGAAAACGAGATTATGACGTGATCCAATTCGTTTCTCGCATCGGTCAGGGAAGCAATGCACAGATATCCCTACTCAACTATGAAATGGATATTGCGGGTGTACAGCGCATCGCAGTAAGTGATTCGCAGCAAGTGAACTTATACCCGAGAGGGGGTAGGATCACCATGAAAAAAGACATGGATTTTACCTTTGATGGACGAATTAACGCCGGTCTGTTCAATTATTGGGGACAGGGATACACCTTCGATTACCAAGGGTTCCGCGTGGACATGCCTCAGATCGATTCAATGCGCTTCAAGGTGCGCGAATTCAACCCACCTCCTGGAGAGCGTGCAGCCCTTGTAGACGTGCAGACCGTACTTTCTGACCTACAGGGTCAACTGCTCATCGACCAGCCGGACAACAAGAGTTCGAAAGAATACTATCCTGAGTATCCGATCTTCCAAGCCCTGAATAACTCATTCGTTTATTACGACGATAGAAAGATTCACAACGGCATCTACGACCGTTCTAGATTCTACATGGCTGTGGAGCCATTCACCATCGACTCCTTAGACAACACGACTACGGACGGTATTCTCTTCGATGCAACGTTCCACAGCGCCGACATCTTCCCAGTCTTCCCACAGCCGCTGCAAGTAATGCCGGACTATTCGCTCGGGTTTTCAACCACCATGCCGCCAACACCTAACTATCGTGGTAAAGGCACCTTTGAAGGTGAAATTGCACTCTCCAACCAAGGCCTCCACGCGGAAGGGCAGATTAAATACCTTCAGAGCCTAACAATATGTCCGGATATCCTCATGTTCCCAGATGATGCAAAGGGTAGGGCGACCACCTTTGATATCGAAGAAGGATTTACAGGGAGCGGTTATCCGCAGGCCTCAGGTAGGGACAATCCATTCCATTGGTTTCCGTACAGCGATTACATCGAGGCTGAAACCCGAGCCATACCTTTTGGCATGTACGGCCCTGAAAATGTAGTAGCTGAAGGTCAGCTGACCTATGGCACTAGCGGGCTTTTTGGTACGGGAGAACTCCGATATCTCACAGCCAAGCACAACAGCGAAATCGAAGGATATACCTTTTACAGACGTTCGTTTGAAAGCGGCGAGCAAGATTTCCGAGTGAAAACTAAAAGCAGTGACGAGCAATGGGCTTTTCAGATGTTGGAGAGTTCCGCTCGGGTAGATTTTGACAAGCGCGAAGGGGTCTTTGATAAATTGGACCCGGCAAGCTTTATAGAGTTTCCAGCCAACCAATACATGGCCTACATGGACCATGCAGAATGGCAGATGGACCAAGCCAAGGTGGACATCAAACACAATACTGACAATGAAGCCTATTTGGTGAGTACCCATCCGCTTCAAGATAGCCTAGACTTCAGTGCTGGATTCGCCCGTTTCGACTTGGCTCCAAGTGTACTCGAAGCCTTCGATGTTCCAGAAATTGATGTAGCTGATGCGCGTATCATACCGGATAGTGGCTATGTAGTGGTGCGCATGAATGCGGCCATGGATCCTCTTGAGAATTCAGAGATTATAGCCAATCGCTACTCTAAACTTCACGCCTTCTACGAGGCAACCACAAGAATTAGAGGACATTATCGCTACACCGCACACGGTATGTACGATTACCTTGATGAAGAAGGCTCTACATGGCCTATCGAATTTGAAAGTATTAAGCCTGATACAGCCGGCATGACCATCGGTCTCGCAGAAATTGAAGAAAAGGACGACTTCTTCTTGAGTCCGTATTTCGGGTATCGAGGAAAAGTGCAGCTTGAAGCAGATCAGGAGCCAATGTTCTTTAAAGGGTCAATACTTATCCAAAACGATTGTAAGAACCTACAGACCACTTGGTTTGATATTGCCAGCTACATTGATCCCACGGACATCGTGATTGAACTGCCTGAAAATGACCCTCTGCAACTTCGCGACAATACCTTTAACGGTATCTACATCTCTCAAGACAGCTTGGGCGGGCACAGTAACTTCTTATCTAAATACGCAGATCGTGCGGATATAGAGCTGCTTTCAGCTACAGGTGTACTGTTCTATGACAACCAGGAAGAGGGTTATGTAATAACGACTTACGAAAAGCTCAAGGATAACACTGTTCCGGATCCATACTTGGTATTCCACAATTACGATTGTGACCTCTATGCCACAGGACCTATCAACGTTTTAAAAAACTCAGGAGGCCTGAACATGGCTATGGCCGGTGAAGTGCGCCACGATCTGGATAAGGACGACGTAAGTATTGATGCAGTGTGGACTCTAGATGCTCCGGTAGACAAGGACGCGTGGGAGTTGGTAGGTGGTCTATTCTCGGACGGATCGGGAACCTTGAGAAGTGACGATGAAGCTTACGTACAGGGTATTTATGGCCTCCTAGGTCAAAAGGCAGCATCTAAGTTTTTGAATGAATTAAGTTCTATTGAAGCCGATGGCCGATTCCCAAAAGAACTCCGTCAAAGCCTAGTAATGAGTGGTATAAACCTGGAATACAGCGGACGCTATAAAAGTTTTAGAAGCGACGGTAAAGCCTTTATTCAAAACATCTATAACGTTCCAATTTTTGCTGAGGTAGATTGTTTGGTGGAAATCAAAGAGCGCCGCAGAGGCAGTGAGATTACCCTCTATCTGGACAATGGTACAGACTTCTTCTATATCGCATTCAAGGGAACTGTAATGAGTTTGCGCAGTAGTGACGAAGAGTTCAATGCGAGCATTTTAGCCAAAGATCCGAAGGACCGAAGCGTTGCAGCAAAAGGCGACCAGCCAGCATTTACTTACAATCTAGCGGGTAAAGGAAAAATCATGCTGCTCAAGCGTAGATTCGGCATTAAGGAGTCTTAATTAGTTCGTTTAAAAAGTAGTAGAGGTACTGTGTTTTTATCTCGATTTAGGTCTTACTTTTACACCATGAGTACGCAAGAAAAATATCAACCTAGTCACGATTCTGTTGTTTTAAAGGAACAGTCCTTGGTCTTGTTTAACGACCATGAGAACTCGTTTGATTTTGTGATTGAAGTGTTGTGTACGGTATGTGATCACACCGAGGAACAGGCGGAGCAATGTGCTTGGATTACACACTATAAAGGCAAGTGCCAAGTGCTCTCTGGATCTTACGAGCAACTGCGTTCAAAGGCAGATTTAATGCTTGATGTAGGCTTAACTGTTGAGATTCAATAAGCTATCCTCACCGGGTATCATTTCTCTAAAATTTATTTCCAAAAAATTCTTTTAGGCTTGTAACAGGCTAACATTTTACTATATATTTGCCCTCCCGCAAGGGAAGATGGCCGTGTAGCTCAACTGGATAGAGTACTTGACTACGAATCAAGCGGTTGAAGGTTCGAATCCTTCCACGGTCACGAAGAATACCACAAGCCCTTCAAACGAAAGTTTGAGGGGCTTTTTCTATGGGCTAACCTGCAAGCTTGCTTGGAAAGGTTAATCCATAAAAAAAGCCCTCATGCCACTGGCATGTAAGGGCTTTATTGATTCGGAATTCGGAGCTCAAAGGATCTTGTAAAAATCCTTAGCGGATTAAACCTCGGCGTCCATGAGATCAGTAACTACATGGTAGCGTGGATCTTCGATAGAACTCTGTATGTATTTATCAAAGTTGGGATTTGCCTTTTTGAGCAATCCTTGACACTCAGGGCTCAGATGCGTAAGTAGAACTTCTTTACCTTCATCGATGTATTTATCCATGATGCGTTCCAAAGCTTCAATACCGCTATGATCGCTTACACGAGATTCGATAAAATCGATCTCAATTTTACTAGGGTCATTTTTAACGTCAAACTTGCTTGCAAAACTTTGTGTCGAACCGAAGAATAACGGTCCCCAGATTTCGTAGACTTTAGTTCCATTTTCTTTGATGCGTTTCCGAGCACGAATACGAACGGCATTGTCCCAAGCAAACTTCAAAGCGCTCATAATAACACCGGCAATTACTGCTATGGCCAAATCTTGCCAAACTGTGATGGCGCTCACAGCGATGAGCACAAAAGCATCGGCTGTAGGGATTTTTCTGATGATTCTGAAGCTTGACCAGGCAAATGTTCCAATGACTACCATGAACATTACACCAACCAATGCAGCGATAGGAATCTGTTCAATAAGTGGAGCTCCGAAAAGGATAAATGATAATAGACCGAGGGCTGCAACTACCCCTGAAAGTCGACCTCGACCTCCAGAATTAACGTTGATGATGCTTTGACCAATCATTGCACAGCCACCCATACCGCCGAACAATCCATTGATTAAGTTGGCGCTCCCTTGGGCGATACATTCACGGTTTCCTGAGCCTCTAGATTCGGTAAGGTCGTCAATTAGATTCAGGGTCATCAAAGATTCAATGAGACCAACAGCAGCCAGGAGAAATGCGGTGGAGAATAGGGTAGACCAATGGCCTGTAACCGTATGAAGTACATTGAAGATATCCCACTGTAAGGTTGGAAGTCCAGCCTGAAGACCATCGCCACCGCCTTCACGAATGAACGAACCTACAGTGCTTACATCTAGTCCTAGACCAATTGCTAAGGCGGCAACTACAATGATTCCAGTGAGTGCGGCAGGGACCACCTTGGTAACCTTAGGTAGCAACCACATGATTAACATGGTAAGACCAACAAGCCCCATCATTGTATACAGCTCGCTTCCTTGAATCCAAACCTTCTTCCCATCAACTACACGTGTGAACATGCCTAATTGGCTTAAAAATATGACGATAGCCAATCCATTGACAAAACCCATCATTACTGGATGCGGGATAAGACGAACGAACTTTCCTAAGCGGAAAAGCCCTGCAAGTATTTGAATACATCCAACAATGAGCAGGGTGATAAAGAGCCAACTCAAGCCTAGGTTCTCCAACTGCATAGCATTTCCAACTTCATTTCCTTTTTGGATGAGATGTACCATCACTACAGCCATCGCGCCAGTAGCGCCAGAAATCATACCTGGACGACCTCCAAAAAGTGAAGTGATTAATCCCATCATGAAGGCACCGTAGAGGCCTACGAGCGGATCGATTCCAGCCACGAATGCAAAAGCCACCGCTTCCGGTACAAGTGCAAGGGCAACGGTGATGCCTGAAAGAATGTCATTTTTTGGATTGCCAACGAAGTTGTTGAAGAACTGCTTCATGAAAGTAGAGTGTTAGAAGCGGCAAAAGTAGTTTATTGAAAATGAAAAAGCCACTGAATCAGTGGCCTTTATACTAGCTAGTGCTGTTTACCTCTCGGTGCCTCGGGTAAGTTTTCTATCTCGTCGTGTGTGAGTAATCTACTTTTGATTAGAAAACGCTTTCCTGTTGGTATTTCAATGCTGAAAGATGAGCCTCTACCTGGTGTAACATCGAGCGTTAGATGAGTGTGCTTCCAATATTCGTATTGTGAGGAGGACATATAAAATGGTGCTCCATCAACAGTACCTAAAAAGACATCTACTTCACCGACCTTAAAATCATCTAAAGCGAAACACATCGGTGAGCTGCCATCACAGCATCCTCCGCTTTGGTGGAACATTATTGGTCCATGGAAGGTCTTAAGTTCATCCATTAGTTCTTTGGCGGCAGGTGTAAAATCTACTCTGTTCATAGGTAAAAGTTAAGAAAAAGGCGCCCTATTATAAAGGACGCCTTTATCGCTTAATTCAACTTCTTTTTTCTAGAAGAAGCCTAGTGCATTCTTGTCATATGAAACAAGCATGTTTTTGTTCTGACGGTAGTGATTTAGCATCATCAAATGCGTTTCTCTACCAAATCCACTTTGCTTGTAACCTCCAAATGGCGCATGAGCTGGGTAAGCATGGTAACAATTCACCCAAACACGACCTGCTTCAATGGCTCTAGGTACTTGGTATGCTTCGTGAGCGTCTCGTGTCCAAACTCCGGCACCTAGTCCATACAAGGTGTCATTCGCAATCTCAAGCGCTTCTTCTACTGTTTTAAAAGTAGTTACAGCTGTCACAGGACCAAAGATTTCTTCTTGGAATACGCGCATTTTATTGTGGCCTTTTAAGATGGTTGGTTGGATGTAGTAACCTGTACCTAAATCACCACCCAAATCTGCAGAGGCGCCACCACACAATACTTCAGCACCTTCTTCCTTGCCGATATCGATGTAGTTCAGAATTTTGTTGTACTGATCCTCTGAAGCTTGCGCTCCCATCATCGTGCCCTCGTCAAAAGGATTACCCATTTTGATAGCATTGGTGCGCTCAATGACTTTAGCCATGAATGGCTCATAAATGTCTTCGTGCACTAAAATTCTTGAAGGACAAGTACAAACTTCACCTTGGTTCAACGCGAACATAACTGCGCCTTCAATAGCTTTATTGAGGAATTCGTCATCCGCATCCATAACCGATTTGAAGAACACGTTTGGTGACTTACCTCCAAGCTCCATAGTAACAGGATTCAGGTTTTCAGATGCATATTGCATAATAAGTCTACCAGTCGTAGTCTCACCAGTAAACGCCACTTTATGAACTCTTGAACTTTGTGCCAACGGTTTTCCTGCCTCTGGGCCGAATCCATGGACAATGTTTAAGACACCATCAGGGATAAGATGTCCGACCAACTCCATAAACACACAAATACCTGCTGGAGTCTGCTCTGCTGGTTTTACGATAACACAGTTACCTGCAGCAAGAGCTGGTGCAATCTTCCATGCCGCCATGAGTAACGGGAAGTTCCACGGAATGATTTGTGCAACGACGCCAATAGGCTCTTTGATGTTAACACTAACTGTAGTAGCATCAAGTTCTGAAACTGTTCCTTCTTCAGCTCTAATAACGCCGGCAAAATATCTGAAGTGATCAATTACCAAGGCAATATCTGCGTGAATGGTCTCTCTAATACTTTTACCATTGTCTAAAGTTTCTACTGCGGCAAGGTAATGGTGGTTTTCTTCAACGATATCAGCGATCTTCAAAAGCATATTGCTGCGTTCAGTCACGGATGAATTTTTCCAAGTCGCGAATGCTGCATGCGCTGCATCGATTGCTGCATTTACATCCTTAGCATTGCTACGAGGAACTTTTGTGATTACCGAACCATCGATAGGGGTAACAACATCAAACGTATGTCCGTCTGCGGCTGCAACAAATTTCCCACCGATGTAATTGCCGTATTCCGACTTTAATTCAGGGCGATTGTGTAAGCTCATTTTTTATAAGTTTTTGATTTGCATCAAGTTGGGGATTAAAGGGCGTATTGACCCTTTGATAAGTCGCATCCTTTTGTACAATAGTCTCATTTTTAGCTTCTACGAAGAGAAAGAAGGTTTTTTAGTAAATTACTGTACCTAAAAGAACCACCGCCAAAACCATGTTGAACTCCATTAACCTTAAGGAGAAGCATAAAATCTTTTCTTCTCCTAAATCAGAAGTAGAACATAGGACTAGACATCAGTCCGCTTGTAGTGAGTTAAATGTTTTTGAAACGCAACGCACAGCTTTTGACTTTGATTTAGTTTTTAGCAATCCAGTCGTTGTTAGTATGATACAAGGGAAGAAGGTGATGCATCTAGCTGAAAAAGAGCCGTTTGAATTCGTGCCTGGTGAAACAATTGCAATGCCTGCTATGGAACCAATGACTATTGATTTTCCTGAGGCTACTAAGGCAGTACCCACTCAGTGTATGGCGCTTGAAATCTGTCCTGATTTAATTTCGGAAGTATCGCTTTGGCTAAATGAGAATCAAATGAAACTTGACGGTAGTGAATGGTCATGGACCCGTCACAACCATTATTTAAATAACAGTCCATACTTGAGCGCCACTATCAACTCATTGTTCAGCACGATGATTGATGCAGACTATAGTCTACGAGATTTTAGAGCAGCGAACATCACAAAAGAACTTGTAGCCCAACTTTTAAAAACAAAAGCGAAGCAATTCCTATTGGATAATGTGCAAAAGCTACATGTGTCCAACCGCTTAGCACACGCCATTTTTTATATTCAAAAAAACATTACTTCGGATCTAACGATAGAGGAGTTGGCCGAGCGTGCCTGCCTATCTAGGGCTCAGTTTTTTAGAGCATTTAAGAATGAATTAGGTATGACACCGGTTCAATTCATTAATAGTGAACGTGTCAATAGAGCCAAACGCATTCTTCGTAAACCCCGCACTACCTTGTACGAAACGGCATTATATGCTGGATTTAAATCGCAAAGTTATTTCAATCGAGTGTTTAAAGCGGTCACTGGTCTTACACCTGTTGAGTGGCGTAGGCTCGAAATAGGGGTGTAAAAAAAGCCATCCCGTAAAGGATGGCTTTCAAAGAATTATGAGGAATTTTTACTTCTGGTGACGTTCGCGTAGATCGTCATTCAATAGCTTTAATTCCTTGAGATTGTTCTCGTCTCTGTTTGCAAGGTCGAGACGTAAAGATGCGCTGTAATGATCGTCTGCACGGTCAAACTCGCCGATTAAAGTACAAGCAAGGATAACGTTGTTATACAAATCAGGAATGATCTTCTTGTTGATACGTGCTTTCTTATCTTTCCAATCGCCTTCCTCAATCGCCGCTTCCCATGCTTCTACAGCACTCAGAAGTTTTGCTTTTGCATCGTCTGGACGAGAAAGAAGCATTCCGTAGCCTTCCTTGGCATCGTACATTGCATTTTCTAGGTCGTCGTATGCGCCTTTTTTGTTGTTTACGTAGATAACCTGGGCATTACGAGTTTGCTCAGTAGTCCCTAGCTTATCGTTAATTAACCATTGGATGGTTCCAAGGTTGTCTTCAACAGACGTGCTCTGAAGCTTCGTTATGAAAGTTTGAGCATTTGTCGAAGGGTAGCTGCGTTTCTCTAATGGACTTTCGAAGCGCTTGTAGTCAGATATGCTGTTTGGTACTTCGTCAAGAATGATGCTGCCGTTTGGGTGAACTACACGGAGTGTCATGCTGTGTCGGTAGTTGAAAACCCATTGCGATTTAATGATGGTGGTACTTTGCTTGGTCTTGCTGTTGTACTCCTTAAATTCTTTCTTCTCCGCCACTGGATCATCGTTTTCAAAGCCGAAAAGATGTACCTCAATGCCAACGCCGTTTGGATCTTCTTGCAGTCCTTCTACTCTACAGTAAGTACTGGCCAATTGGGCTTCGTTAAAAATCTTTTGGTGGGTAACCTGACGTTTGTAAGGCTTCGAAGGCGGGTAGTAAGGACGCGGTGGTTGTGGTTTTGAGTTTTCTAAAACCTGCTTTTCAATGATTTTACCCACCGAGCTTTTGTTGTTCCAAGCTTCTAATTCGCGCTCGTAATTTGCTACAAGTTCGTCGTGTGCGGCCTTAGCAGCTGCCTCTTTTTCAGGGTATTCTGCAAGGGCTTGTTGGTACTCTTCTTCTGCAGCAGCAAGTTCTGCATCAATTTCAGCTTTGTAGTCAAGGATAACTTCGCTGTGGAATCCCATGCCTTCTTCAAGGTGTATGGTTGGCGGCTGGATGTATTTAACTGTTAGTTTTTCCTTCTTCATTCGTTGACCAAACGAAGCAGTGGCCATGAGCATGGCGGCTAAGAGTAAATGTGATTTTCTCATGTGTTTTTGTTTTCGAGGCGAGAAGGTAAAAAAAATGCGGCCAACAGCCGCATTCATAAGGTTCAAACTTGGTGTTTAAGCACCGAGCATCTGCTCGCGCTGTGACGAAATCTTTGCATTGGAAATATAATCGTCGTATTCCACCATTTTGTCCATAACTCCGTGAGGGAAGATCTCAATGATTCGATTTGCTACCGTTTGATTGATGGTATGATCATGTGAGCTGAAAACCAAGGTTCCTTTAAAGTCCTTCATACCGTTGTTCAGCGCTTGAATACTTTCAAGATCGAGGTGGTTGGTAGGCTCATCGAAGAACAAAAGATTTGCTTGTTGGAGCATCATCCTACTCAACATACAACGTACTTTTTCACCTCCTGACAGAACGGAAGCACTTTTAAAGACTTCCTCACCTGAGAAGAGCATTTTCCCTAAGAATCCTCGAACGAATACTTCATCCTTGTTTTCTGGGCTGTATTCTCTCAGCCAATCCATAAGGTTGTCTTCGGTTTCAAAGAAAGCAGCGTTTTCGTTAGGCAAGTACGCATGCTTGATAGTTTGGCCATAAGCAAACGAGCCTGCGCTCGGTTGTTGCTTACCAGCTAAAATTTCATAAAGTGCAGTAAGGATTCTGTGGTCGTCAGATAATAACGCCACTTTATCGCCGCGGTTGAGCTTAAAACTGAGGTTCTGGAACAGCACATTACCCTGCTCGTCGTGGGCAGCAAGGCCGTCAACTTCAAGAATTTGGTCACCGGCGTCGCGTTCTTGTTCGAAGATGATGGCCGGATACATTCTAGAAGAAGCCTGGATCTCATCCACGTTGATTTTATCGAGCATTTTCTTTCTTGAAGTAGCCTGTTTGCTTTTCGATGCGTTGGCTGCAAAGCGCGAAATAAACTCTTGAAGTTCCTTACGCTTATCCTCCGCCTTTTTATTGGCTGCTTGACGCTGGCGGAGGGCCAGTTGTGAGCTTTCGTACCAGAAGCTGTAGTTACCGGTGTAGAGTTTGATTCGCTTGAAGTCAATATCCGCGATGTGCGTACAAACTGTGTCTAGGAAGTGACGGTCGTGGCTCACAACGATTACAGTGTTTTTAAAATCGATCAAGAAATCCTCCAACCATGAAATGGTCTTGAGGTCCAAATCGTTCGTAGGCTCATCCAGGATCAGCAAGTCCGGGTTGCCAAAAAGGGCCTGTGCAAGTAGTACACGAACCTTTGCGGAGCCTTCCATATCCTTCATTAGGGTGTAGTGATCATCGGTAGAGATACCTAGGCCACTCAGCAAGTTTCCGGCATCGCTTTCTGCATTCCAACCGTCCATTTCTTCGAATTGAACTTCAAGATCAGCAGCGATAAGACCGTCTTCCTCATTGAAGTCTGGCTTCATGTAAATGGCATCCTTCTTTTGCATCAGATCCCATAAAGGCTGATTCCCTTGGATAACCGTATTAAGCACGGTCTCTTCATCAAAAGCAAAGTGATTCTGAGAGAGCACAGACATTCTCTTGCCGTTCTCAAGACTTACGTTTCCCGAATTAGGACTAACCTCACCACTGAGGATTTTTAAGAAAGTCGATTTACCGGCTCCGTTGGCGCCAATGAGGCCATAGCAACGTTCACCATGGAACTTGATATTGACATCTTCGAAAAGTACACGCTTTCCAAATTGAAGCGTGACGTTAGATACATTTAACATAATTGGGCATTTTATGCGCGGCAAAGGTAGCTATACTAACTTGCTTATTCTTTAGGGTAGATGTAAAAAACCACCAGAGCTCCTCTTGAACTAATTCATATATAACTTGTTGATTATGAATAGAATTAAGAAATGCACATACCTGTTTTTACATACGCATTTAGAAAGTCGCTCGGTCGAGGGATGCTCTATGCGGCCATCTTAAGTTTCATTGTACACCTCATATTACACCTACTGCGCGATTACATTCCAGGAGGTGTTGATGCTTCCTTGTTAAAGGATCCCATTAGCGCCATCTACACTCCGTTCTCCATTTTATTGGTCTACGAAGCGTACCTGATGATTTATTATTTGAGGCGAAGTACAACACTGTATATAGCCAAGCAATACGAGGTTATCGCGTTGATTTTGATTCGAGGACTATTCAAAGACATGGCAGCTCTAGATCTGAAATCAGAATTTTGGTGGAGCGACCACAATGTGCATTTATATGTGGATTTGTTTAGCGTAATGCTCCTGTTCTTTTTGATTTATTCCTTCTATAGACTCAGTGGTTCGTTACGCTATGACGCTTTTGAGGAGCAGGAACAGAAGGAGCTAGGAGAAAACATAAAGCGATTTGTTAAGTACAAGCATTACTTGAGCATCGGACTATTCTTCCTGTTCATCATCTTGGGGATTCAAAGCTTTGTTGAATGGATTATTCCAACCTTCAACCATATCGAACAGGCCAATATGATTGAGATTAATGCAATATTCTTCGAGGAGTTTTACAACTTCTTGATCATCTCGGACGTGATCATATTATTGCTTTCCCTGTTGTATACAGATAACTTTCCGGTAATTATTAGGAATTCATCATTTGTGATTTCAACAGTTCTGTTGAAGCTTTCTTTCACGGCTGAAGGACTTCTAAGCCAGGGATTGATTATTCTCGGCGTTTCATTTGGTGTCCTAATGCTCTTAATTCACAATAAGTTCAAGGCACTGCACAAGATTAGTTGACCCTGAATTCCTTTACACGCGATGGGGTAGGGCTGTCATTTAAATAAATGCTTGCGGTATACCAACCTGGTTCGAAGCCCATTTCTAAATCGGTCTCCAAGCCTGTACTGATGAATGTTTGGCTATTAGTCGTCTGATCGTAGCTGCTAATATTCCAGTTCTGTACGCTACTGACTGAATAGAACCAACATCCGTATTGGCAACCAAAGAACTGTTTTTCTATGACCAATTTAAGACTTACACAATCGTTCGGTCGTGTCGTCATTAGGCCATAGTACTGGTATTGGTTGTAGATACTGTCTGTGGTATTTAAGATGCTTTTGCCATTAGGGCCGTCCTCAGGGTATTCAATTACGGTGCTTGTTGCCGTATGTGGACTATTATCAATGTAGTTTTGAATATGTCCTCCAAAGGCAGGGACATTGACTGTAATGCCCATACTGGCGTAACGATCAATGATGTTTTGGCGAATTTCATTGGTATCGAGGACCTGGGCATGTGCCATGAGCTCTGAAGCGATAATAGAGCTGTTTAGGGTGCCGTCTGTTCTAAGGTCGGTAACAAAATTGGCCATTAAATCTGAGAATTCACTCTCACTTCTATACCCTTGAAGTATGGAGGTAATTGCGATTAAAATACCGTCTGCTGCTCCAGAGTTTGCGATACTCAGTGTCTCTGAAGAAGGCATGGTGCCTGTGGTGTCAATACTGAAAGTGTACAGAACTTCCTTGAGCGCCTGTTCCTTTGCTTTAGAAAATGACATTCCGTTAGCGACTAGGTATTCAACCCGTGCTTTTTCGAGATGAGTCAATGTATTCACGTTCACCGCAGGGACATTATTCAAATCTGTGATTGCGTTTAATGTGATTTGAGCATTGCTCGGTTCTCCACATACCTCGTTAAAATAAAAACCGTCGGCACGGAGGGTAACGTACGATGAGTTTAAGTTGAGTCCGTTCGCAAAGAAGTATCCTGAGTTATCGAGAATCTGGGTGTTGTAAGTGATACCTACTTGGTTAAGTGAGGTGTCCAATGAGGTTATGAGTACGGAGCTTCCGTTGAGAAATGGGCCTTTCTGAGCGTGTCCTTCGATGCTGTAGGCTGCACAAGGTGGGCAATCGCCACCACAATCAACGCCCGTTTCTGTGCCGTTTTGAATACCGTCTCCACACGTGGAGGGTCCAGTCGTTTCACAAGCGAATAGGAAAGTGATAGAAAGAAGGGCAAAGGCGAATTTCTGCATGATTAAAGGATTTATCCTTTAACGAGTTCTATAAGCTCTTTGTTCAATTAAGAGGCCTTTGGTATTCGTGGATGAACAATCCGCATGTACAAAGGAGGAATAAGACTTAAAATCATCATTCCCGGATACCCTGTAGGCAGCTGTGGGCTGTCATCGTGATGATCTAGTAATGAGAAGTTTTTGTGTGGACTGTAATGATGGTCACTGTGTCGACTTAATTCAAATAGAAACGCCCTTCCCCAAACGTGGTCAGAATTCCAGCTGTGACATGGTTTAATGTCTTCGTATCTGTATTCACTGACTTTCTTCCTAGTTAGGCCATAGTGCTGGATATACTGAACAGTTTCCAATAAGAGCCAACCAACTACACTGGCCCAAAAGAAAGCAGACAAGCCGCTTGGTCCAAAGAAAAAATATACAGCATAAAGCAAGGCAGCTTGTGCCAAGGTGTAAAAGACCATCTCGTTTTTCAGCGGATTGCCCTTGCTCTGCTTAATTCCTACGCTCCAAGCATGAATGTATCCCATGAATATGCTGCGTATCCAAAAGGCATAAACCCATTCTCCACGTCTCGCAGTTGAGGAATCCTCAGGAGTTCCGACTGTTTTGTGATGGCCCCACAAATGTTCAAGGTAAAGGTGAGTATAAAGAGAGGTGGTTAGAAGAAATTTACCCAAGAAGGCATCGAAACCCTTAACAGTATGGAACATTTCATGGCCTACGTTGATTCCAATGACACCACACATCATTCCGTAGGAGAGAATGCGACCTACACGTGTTACGGTATCTAACTCCATAGACGTTTGCATGAGCATGTATATTCCACAGAATATCTGAACAGGTATTGTTGCGCGAAGTGCCCAGCGGTAATAAGGGTCATTTTCAACTTCTTCGCGTTCTTCCTCGCCGAGATTATTCGATTTAGTCCCCGCCACTAAATCTAATGTTGGGAGAAGGCCGAATACCCAGATAACGGTTAAATAAGACCAAATACCGTAGGAATGCAAGCTGATGATGGCAAGTATTGGGAGTAAGAATACGAGTAGGTACTTAGTCTTTCTCATTTTGGATATTGGCTTACCACAAATTACGCAATTGATTCTACATTAGGTATTCGTGGGTGAACGATTTTCATGAATAAGGGCGGTATCAGACTCAAAAGCATCATCCCGGGATACCCCGTTGGAAGTTGTGGACTTTCATCGTGATGATCCAACAATGGATAGGCCTTATTCGGTAAGTAGTGATGATCGCTATGCCTACTCAGTTCAAAAAGTATGGCTCGTCCCCAAATGTGATCACTGTTCCAACTGTGATGAGGCTGTACATTTTCATACCTGTGCTCATTGATTTTATTTCGCGTTAAACCATAATGCTCGATGTATTGAACCGTCTCAAGTAGAATCCATCCAGTTATGCTTGCTGCGCAGAATCCCAGTAGTCCAATACTGCCAAAGTTTGAGTAAAGAAGAAGTAAAAGTGCTAATTGCACTATGGTGTAATAGATCATCTCGTTTTTCAGAATATTACCTTTACTACGTTGAATTCCTATGCGCCAAGCGCTGAGGTAGCTGAAGAGGATTGAGCGAAACCAATAGGCATAAACCCATTCTCCACGACGCGCAGTAGTAGGGTCGTTAGGTGTACCTACATTTTTATGATGACCGAAGTTGTGTTCCAGGAAGAAGTGAGTATACAATGTGGATGTAAGCAGGACCTTAGCTAAGAATTGGTCTACGGCATTACTCTTATGCCCTAATTCATGGGCCACATTGATGC
The DNA here is from genome assembly GCA_003385605.1 of Bacteroidota bacterium. Classification (GTDB taxonomy): domain Bacteria; phylum Bacteroidota; class Bacteroidia; order Flavobacteriales; family Schleiferiaceae; genus UBA10364. Next base: position 21,525 of record QQUU01000134.1, on the reverse strand, counting down.
CAACTACACCACACATGATTCCATAGGAAAGTATCCGTCCAATCAATGTCACGGTATCAAGCGGCATTGAAATCTGAACCAGCATATATACTCCACAGAAAACTTGAACTGGAACAGTTATTCGCAGTGCCCAGATGTAAAAAACATCCGTATTTACAGCTGCACGAGATGAGTCATCCAAATTTCTGGACTGCGGTGCAAAAAGGAATTCAAGCACCGGTATCAGAAGGAATGCTTCGAGCATAGGTAAGTAAGACCAGATGCCGAAAGAGTGAAAACTAATTAGTGCAAGAAGCGGTAAGGTGAAAACTAAGAGGTATCTAAATTTTCCCATGATTGTTGTGTTGCAAGTCACAAGATAAAAAAAGACCCGCAAAATGCGGGTCTTCTGCCTAAGTCAACAAGTTTTTACTCACTTACATTCAATTTTACGGCGGTACGCCGGCCGTTGACAAAGGTTATTCCGAGGTAAAAGGACCCGGATTTCGTTAATTCAAATGCGTTCGAATGGAATTCTGCAATTCGTTGTCCAATTTCATTCACCACTAAAACGTGTTCAATTTCCAAGTCACTTTCGATTGTAATCGTACTAAAGATTCGTGCTGGATTTGGATAGACCTTGAGTTGTGGATGGTCATTCGCCTCTGGTACACTCAAATTGAAACAAGCGTCTGCCGTTACATATTGCCTCATGTTCCAAGGGACAGTACAAGGATTCATATAGCCCTGTCCTGAATTCCAAGAGGCAATCATGGTCATCCAAGGTTGGTCGGTAACAATTGGTCCCCGCATAGCACCCCCAGCGATCTTCGTCTGGAGTGTATCTCCATTACCCATGCAGATTCTTCGAGCTACAGGGTCGTTGTTCCAAGCTGCTTCCATTAAAGAATGGAGCAGACGTGATCCTAACCAGTAATCTAAAGCATCGTGTTTCGTGATGTAAATACTGAATTGATTAGAATCTTCATCCCACGTATTGGTGGTAAAGTGCGTGGCCCAATAGATGTAGTTGTTTACTGTGTCGCCACGAAGAATGAAGAACTCCTTATTAGTATCGGGTACCCCCATAAAATTATACATATCTATCAATGTCCGTGGATCTGGAGTTTGGTCCCATTCTGAAAGCGTTACAAGATAGAGCACATCATCAGGCATTGCTGCAAGTCCGCTATCCGTTTGGGTCGCTATGTCATTTGGCCAATCGTTTGTGAAGCCTATAAACGAAGCTCCAGCATCTGGCCAAGCGAATCGACCATTAGTTCCCCAATTATCGCCCGCAAACTTTTTCAGACTTAACCAATTTGTCATAGAAGCGCCATAACTCATGCCATGAATCCCAACCCTCGTTGTATCAATTTTGTCTGAGTGTAAATTGGCGATCTGCTGTACCATTTGATAGGCACAGCCATAGTTGTTACTGTTGTCAAAATTCCACTGCATGGTCACGCTAACATATCCATGACTAGCAACGAACTCGCGGTAGAATTTACTTTCATTCCAATAGATACTATCATTAAGATTCTCATTTGAGGCACCGGGGAATCTAAAAACGACAGGTCGAGGTCCGTCTATTCCCGAGGGGTAGGTAATTATGCCGTGAATGGTGTCTTGACACTCTAATGTTGTATCAGGTGGTAGATAGAAAAATTCGCTAGTGACCATAGAATCTCCAAAGGCACCGTATCCACTTGTTATAGGTCCTATGGGTCCTTCGAAGGCAAATTGTCCGAAGAGTGAAGCTGGGAAGAATAATAAGAGAATAAACTTTTTCATATGCTATGCTAGTTTAGTTGACAATAAACTTAAGAGCTTGCGTTGCCCCATCTGTATACCGAATGCCCATTACATAGGTTCCTGGTTTTTCGATGATAAATTGATTGTTAGTTGATATGCTAATGGTGCGGCCCAACAGATTGAATATCTCCAACGATTGAATGTCTTTCTTTGATTCAACTGTAATTACTTGATTGCGTATTGCCGGATTTGGAAATAATGTCACACTAGCAACAGCGGCAATTTCAGGAATATCTAAAGTAAAACATGCGTCAGCTGTAACGTACTGGCGCATATTCCATTGCACAGTACAAGGACTTGAATAACCATTGCCGTTGTTCCAGGAGTGGAACATTGTCATCCATGGGGTATCAGAAACAATAGGACTTCGCAGTTGTCCATTCGCCCAGTTCATTTGGATACTATCATTGTCTCCCAAACATATCCTACGAGCAACAGGATCTGTCCCCCAGGCCGTCTCCATTAAGGCGTGAAGTAATCTAGTTCCGAACCAATAATCGAGGGCGTCGTGCTTGGTTAAATAGGTGTAAAACTGTGAAGAATCTCGAGCAAAAGTGCTTTGGGTAAAATGTGTAGCCCAATAAATATAATTATTCACCGTATCGCCTTTGATAACATAGAACGCCTTATTTGTATCCGGTACTCCCATGAAATTAAACATGTCTATTCCTGTTCTTGGATCGCAAACTTGGTCAAAGTCGTGCATGGTCATTACGTACAAGACATCATCTGGCATTGCTGCAAGACCGCTATCAGTTTGGCGATAAATATCATCCGGCCAATTGGTTCGGAATCCAACAAAACTAGCTCCTGCATCAGGCCATACGAATCTACCGTTCGCCCCCCAATCACGGTCATTGAATTGTGTCAATGCTAACCAGTTGGCAACTCCTGCCCCCAGGCTATAGCCCCTTAGCCCCATCCTTGTAGAATCTATGAGATCAGACCTGTCCTTTATCAAAGATTCGGTCCAATGAAAGGCGCACCCTTCGTCACTCGGTGAGCCGCTGTAGTACGGAGCGGTTGCTGCTACATACCCATTGCTTGCCACAAATTCTTGATAAAATTGTTGGGATCGGAAGTAATTGCTGTCGCTTACATCTTCAAATCCACCTCCAGGAAAATTAAAAACCACAGGTAACGCATCATTAGCGTTAAAGGGATAAGAAATTATGCCTTTCACTGTGTCGTTACACTCTAATACTGTATCTGGTGGAATTGAAAAGAACTCATGTATTACGCTGTCATTCCCGAAAGAACCATAACCTGAGGTAATTGCGGGTATGGGGCCCTCAAAGGCAAACTGTGCACTTGAAAAAATAGGTAATAGAATAACCCCAAGCCCAAAAATGAGCTTGAGGTTTTTCTTAGCGAGTAGTAAGCTTAACATGGTTCGCAAGTGCTTAATGCACCACTATAAATTCTTCTCGAAGCATACCTCTTCCGAGATCAATGGTAATCCAATAATTCCCTCCTGGCAATGCGGATATGTCGAATCCAATAGAATTCGAGGCTTCCATATTAGGAACTATATGAACCTCATTACCTATGACGTTGTACACTTTAATTCGGCCAAGGAAATCTTCAGTTACAATAGCTTTGTTGAAGTTTAGATTGAGGTAATCATTTGCTGGGTTTGGAGCAACAGTCATGGTTGCTAGTTCGGTCTCATCGATGTCCGTGTAATCTTTGAACACTCTTACATTATGACAGAAGCCGAAAGTATCGATTGCTGGGAAGCCAAAGTAAAGACCCTGAACTTGGAACCAGCTCGTGAAGAATCCACTTTCCACACCAACACCACTCATGTAGAACGTAGTATCTGCCAATGCTGGAGTACCGGATAATTTGACACATGTACTTGGTGTTCCTCCTGGGTAGGTTATACTGTCTGAAAGCTCCCAAGTCAGCCAGGATGGAATCGTTGTGGTATATAAGAATGCAGATTGTACGGTCGGTAAAAGAAGTCCACCGCTCGGGAAGGTATCTCCCAAGGCTGCAGTCATGGTGATTTCAAAAGGTTGTCCAACTACAGCCTCGAGATTCATCATCGGCTGAGTACTGTCGCAAGCAAAAGATGGTGTCTCACCATTCACCCATAGACCTGACCATTCAAGTGTTGGATAACCAACAGATGCCATCGACGGATGTACGGTATCTGGTGTACAGATCTGAGATTGTGCGGTAAAGCTTAACGCAATTCCGAGAGAGAGTAAAAATCGTTTCATAGGTGTATTTGTTTTGTGATTTCATTCGAAATTCTTGAATTGAAAATCATTTTTTGTTCCATTTTGACCCAGTTATTTTTCTAGTGATAAATAGGGATACTTTCTAAAAAATTGATAATCAGCACTTTTTGTAAAAATTTTATCCTAACTTAGGAATACACTCTACTAACACTTTGAAACTGTTTCATTTTGACCCATGTCCATGTAAACGTAGGATTACTGCAGGATAAGTTGATTGATTTATTGCATCCTGACCAGCGCGGCCTAATGCGTAATGCTCAACTTTCTCGTCATGTACACACATTGTCTTTAAAACCGGGGGTGTTTCAACCTCAAGGAATTGATATACACGATTGCGCCTGTGTATTGGTCAGAGGTGTTATTGGCGTTAAACACGACTTTGAAGGTCGTGATGCTCTATCTCACTTCTATGAAGGAGGTGATTTGTTTCTGACGGCAGAGATAGATCCGATGTACAATAAACAAGGCAGTTATTGGTGGATTTACGAGGAAGTCGAAATGATTTTGTTACCTCTTAAATCCAAGGCTTGGAAGCGTGATAATCCTCAATTAGCAAGTGCATTGAATGTACAGGCCTCGTTAATGGCAGCGTACACCTATCAGCAGTATATCAATAATCTTGGTCTAGATCGCAAGTCGCACAGTTTGAATTGGCTGAAATCAAATAAACGATTGTTGACCTTAGTGCCTAGAGCAGATATTGCCAACTTTCTCGATATCTCTAAATCGTCGTTAAAGACGTTTATCAAAACGGTATTCAACGATGGCTAAGAAGGGGGATTTAGTAATTGCGAGTAGATTAGGTCAAATTACAGGGATGCCGGAATCGACACCTTTTTTAATGGAATTTTCGGCACTTTTTGAAGGTCCTATACATTTCGAGGCGAATGAAAATCTATGGGAAATGGGAGATAAGGACGGTTACCTATGGTATATCCATTTCGGTTATGGCTTTGACCGTATTCTACTCGAAGACGGCACGAAGATGCTAAATGGAATGACCGAGCCGGGAATATTCATTTGTGACGAAAATAGTTTGTTATGGGGTGGGCCGTCAAAAACGGATGCAATCATGTATACCCCGGGTACTGCCTATAGACTAAGCCATAAAGAGTGGAAGGATTTCGTCATCAAAAACGAATCGATGCGGAATGTTCTTCTGCACATTAACTCACACTTCGTTCAGATGCGAAAACTTCGCTTGTTGAAGATGAAAATGATGGATAAGGTGGAATACTGGAAATACATCCAAGACAGATTTCCAGGCATAGAAAAATATTGCTCTCAGACTGAGATAGCGCGGTATTTCGGTGTGAGCAAGAGTACAATGCATCGCATCATGAAAACGGCTTAATTTGAATCAAGCTATATTTTCAAAAGAGATATTGTAGACGGATTCCAGGTCACCGACCTTGTAGTAATGACCTTGAATTTCACTGTTGATGAAGCTGTTGTCCAGTACTTTGTTCAATTCAAAAGGATATATCGCGGTCTTTGAATCATAAATGTGATTGGTCTCGCCAAATGAGCTGATGATCCCAGCGCCGTAAATCTTCGTAGGATCCTCACACACGCCAAATTCGATGGTGAACCAGTACAAGTTCTGCAACTGGCGAATGACGTGGGATTTTTTCAAATTCGCCACCCCGTGCTTGCCGAAATCTTCCATGAATTGTGCGTATTGAGGGTCAAGGAGCAGGGGAATATGCCCGAAGATATCGTGGAACATATCTGGTTCCTCGAGGTAGTCTAATTCCTCGGGCTTTCGCAACCACGTAGATGCCGGAAACTTACGCTGCGCCAGTAGTTTGAAAAACTCTTCAACCGGAATCAACCCTGGAACGACATGAATACTCCAGCCTGTCGCTTTTGTTAAAACAGCATTCAATTCGTCGTAATTCGGAATTTTATCCGCACTCATGACCGGAAGAAGTTGGTCGAGACACGCCAAATAACGCGGATCGGCCTTGTCGCTGAGGTTTTCTCTCTGGCGCGAGTAGAGGGCGTTCCAAACCTGCCTGTCGGTGGCGGTGTAGGCGTTATAATCTTGGACCATGATAAAGATGTGTAGTTGTCTTACAATCCTACTAACATTTTATAGATCAATCAAGTTTTTCTTGGGCCAATTCTCTTTGTATTTTAGGTCAGCTCTAGGACAACCTATCGAGTAACAAAGCACAATAATACCTTATGCGACACCTTCTCATTTTCGCCGCCTTATTACCAACCTTGCTTACCGCGCAGAACCACCAAACATTTAAATTTGATGGGCCGGTCATTCTCATTCATGGGGGAGCGGGCGGAATAGAGCGTAAGTATTACAACGACGAGCAAATCGCGGAGTATGATTCTGCTTTGCAGGCTGTGCTGAAGGTGGGATATGATATGCTCACCTACGGGGCCAATGGGATGGACGTCGTCGTGGAGTGCCTCACCATGCTCGAGAATGATCCTCATTTCAATGCAGGTAAAGGTGCTGTGTTCAATGATCAGGGCGAAGTAGAACTAGATGCCTCTGTCATGGACGGCTCCACCAAAATGGCGGGAGCTGTGGCGGGGTTGAAGCATATCATGAACCCTGCGAAGTTAGCGCGGGCGGTCATGGAGGAAACCTCACACGTATTGCTTATTGGCGAAGGGGCAGAGGAGTTTGCCAAGACTCAGGATCATCAGTTTGTGGATAACGAATACTTTTTAACACCGAAACGCAAAGATCAGTACGAGCGCTGGAAGCAGATGAAGAAGAACGGCACCGTCGGGGTGGTAGTTTTGGATGTACAAGGCAACTTGTACGCAGGTACTTCTACGGGCGGCATGATGGGTAAGAAATACGGCCGTGTGGGCGACGTACCTATCATAGGTGCGGGAACGTATGCTGACAATAACGGGGCGGCAGTAAGCTGTACCGGTCACGGCGAATACTACATCCGAAACAACGTGGCGTTCCAAGTCAATGCACGTATGCAATACCAAGGATTGACTTTGGAGCAGAGTACGCGTGAAGTCATTTTTGGTGTACTCAACTCAAATGCAGGAAATGGCGGTTTGATCGCGATCGATGCCAAGGGCAATGCTACTTGGACCTTTAACTCTAGCGGAATGTTCCGTGGAGCAGCTGGTATTTTAGATGGAAGAAAAGCGCCAAGATTTATGACTGAAATTTTTGGCGATCCTACCTGGCCGGAGGATTGTGACCCTAAACCTATAGAATGAAAAAAGTACTAACAATAGTCCTTCTTTTGGGTATCTGTAGCGCTCACGGGCAAGAAATTGTTCGTAGGAACGGTGAAGCTGTACCCGGTACTGATATAAATAGTTTGGGTACAATAGGTGAATTGAAGTTCGATATTGAAGAATGGCGCTTTGGACTACAAGTAAACGGATTGCTTATTGATGAGATCGATCCGTCGTACAACGTCGGGGAAGAAATGATTCTTATAAGTCCTCAGCTGTCGGCGAGTAAACGTTTAGGCGGCACTAATTATTTCATGAAAGGCAGCGTTGGTTATGCGCAGAACATCTTTGATCAAGGGAGTTTTGGTATGATTGGTGCTGCGATTCGCTGGGACATTGTTAACCGGGATTTCCTCATTTTTGAGCGTACAGTCGGAGTTGAATGGGCCTTAGACGCCTATTTTGGATCAACGATGATTATTGCCCCAGGGATTAATGCCTACTTCTCTGCTCAGATAGGCGAAATCCTATTGATTGATGTGACAAGCGGAATAAGCTACTGTCAGCCTTCATCTTACAGTGAGCCTGCAACTATGCTAAAGGCTGGTGTAGGTCTTAACTTTGGAGGTGCAATTAGAGGACGAGTTCCACGGAGTCTATAAGTAATTCGAACGTCTCGGCTTTTTTGTTTGCTATCAAAAAGGTGAACTCAGTGAGGTAGCTGTGATTGAAATTGGGCATATCAAGCACACGGCCTCGAAAAGACGGATACAACTTGCTCAAAGGGATCTCTATGGTTTCCCATTCTGCTGATGTGGAGAAGGTGGTGATGTAGCTCTGGTAATCACGAGCTTTATGTTTCACTCTGAACTGATAATTTTTACCGTCGCCTTTTACGCGCATACGAACGATTGCGCCTTCTGGCGTTTCAATCTTGCCTGTAGCGCATCGGATGGAGGTGAATCCTCCGTAGTTTTCTAGTCGTACTTGGCCCGTGAAAGACCCGTGACCTTCTGAAGTCAATTCAAGTGCACCTTCACTTAGGCCGCCCATAACTCCGTCGTTTACTACGTACCAACTTTTTAGAGAAGAGGACGGCGTAAAATCAAAGAGGGTAGTCGAAGGCTGCATGAGCGCAATAAAAATGGAAAGAATAATCTGCATTCATAATTAACAGCCACAGAGGTGTTAAGGTTCGGGCTTACCTTGTTATGTGCACCCGAGCTCTAGTCGATGGACGTTCTTTCCACAGGATCTCTGCAATGTAGAGTCCATTAGGTAGCCAGTCTAAATTGTCCTTATCGATAAACTCCGCAGCCTTACGCCCGCTCACATCGTACAGTATGATGGTATTTATGTCATCATTCCATTCCTTAATCAATGAAATGGCGTCAACGTATTCACTTGGAAATTCTGCCATGGAGAAAGGGTAGGAGGACTGTACAGAAATACTGGTCGAATCTACCTTGCCACACTTAAAGGCAAAAAGTGTTACGGTGAACATATCGTCTACAGCGTAAGCATGAAGACCAGAATCTAGGTGAGTCCCATTACCATCACCAAAGTCGAACCAGAGCGAGTCATAATTGGCACTTGTACTTTGAAAATACAAGGAGTCATTAACCATCTGATGGGTAAATGCAGCGCTAGGGTCAAACTTTCCGACATTCCAAAGGGAAAGGCTGTCGTATACTATGAGTTTGGTTGCCTCTCGGATAGTACTTGCGACGGCTGTATCTAGGTTCGCATCAAAGGTTATGTTCAAAGGGTTGCTGCGCGTAAATACTGTGAAAAAGGTACATGCGGCAACGTAAGATCCTGCTAATGACGGGTGGCTGCCGTCAGAAGTGTAGAGTGCTATGGTGCTGTCAGTATCTCGGATGTATTTCCAAACACTACCGACAGGACTGAGGTAGGCATCGTTGGAATCGGCCATCATTCTATAACGAAGATGCAGAAGGGAGTCCATACCTTCATATGTGCAAAGTGGAGGGAAGTAGGGACAATTCCACTGATCACCGTTTTCTCTTCCCCAAGTTCTGAAGAAGGTAGGTTGGGCGCATGGTACAATACTGCGTATGCTGTCTACCAGTTGATCGGCATAGGGAAGCGTTTGTGTTGCGACCTGATTGTTTGGAAAAGAAGGCTCTTGGCTTTGCGCCTGAATGACCACATAATCCCAGTTTTTACTGCCCATTTGATTATACGTCGATGTATTTTGGCTGTGTTGGTAGAGTGTGGCTCCTCCAGGCGTTAGGCTCGAGTTTGAAAAGCTATACCCTGCTGAAGCGGCAACATTCTCAACCATCGTAGCCAAATTATTGTAGCCTGTGTAGCTGTTCCCAATGAAGAGAACTTGAGTTTGTGCTGAGAGTGAAGTTGCAGCGGTAAGCGTCGCGAGAAGCAGGAATACTTTTTTCATACTCAAAACTACTTAAAACTTCTTCTGAATGAAAAAAGCCACCTACTGTCGTAGATGGCTTTCTTAGTGTTGTGGGCGATACTGGATTCGAACCAGTGACCCCCTGCTTGTAAGGCAGGTGCTCTGAACCAGCTGAGCTAATCGCCCTGAGCGGGTGCAAATATAGACACGTTCATAGTATTTGCAAGACCCTATGAGTAGTTTTTCGTAGAAATATTGATTTTTTTTCGCGGCCCTTATCCTAGGCGCTAAGTATCAAAGAGTTCTACCTGAATCTATTTCTCTTCCTTGTCGAAAGAAATACTGAGACTGTTCACGCAGTAGCGCAATCCAGTGGCTGTAGGGCCGTCGTTAAAGACATGGCCAAGGTGTCCGCCGCATTTTGCACACATAATCTCTGTGCGAATCATGCCGTGGGTTTTGTCGAGTTTCTCCACAATAGCGCCACTTTCTATACCTGCATCAAACGAAGGCCAGCCGCAGTGTGAATCGAATTTAGAATCGGACGTGAATAACGGTGCATCACAGGCTCTACAGTTGTAGGTACCTTCTTCAAAATGCATGTTGTATTCTCCGGTGAATGGACGCTCGGTACCTTTTTGTCTGAGAACGTAGTATTCTTCTGGCGACAACTGTTCTTGCCATTCTTTTTCCGATTTAGTGATTTCGTAAGTCCCTTTGTCAATGTTCATGTCAGTCTTGTTTTGCGCATTGCACGATGCGGCCAAGATTAGTAAGGTGGATAGTAGAAAGAAGTTCTTCATGCTGTAGTAACGGCAAATGTCGCTCCAAGGTTTTCGCTAAGAAATGTTAAAACTCCAATTCATGATTTGCTCAATGACCTTAGAATCACGTAGTATACGTCTGTGGCCCAATCCGGAAGTTTCGATATAGGTTCCGTGAGCCATTTTTTCACCTACTTCTCGACCCAGTGAAATTGGTGTGTCTCTATCATCGACGTCGTGAAATACTAGGGTAGGAATCGTATTACTTGGGGCCAATTCCGGTGGACTGAACATGTCAAAGTCTTCTCCGTATTTAGCCTTCATGTTCTTGACGATTCGGGCATGTACTGAGCGATTAAACCCAATGGTATCACAAAACAGACCAACCATCGCAGAGATGCGGCCTGGAGGGGCAATAAGTACTTGGCGTTTGATGGGGGCACCTAAATTCTGAACAGCATACATAGTTGCGCCACAGCCCAGGCTATGTGCCAGGGCAAGGTCTACCTCGCCCAAGTGTTGAGCGACTTGAACAATACAAGAGGCGATTTCAGGCATCAAGGTGCGCTTGCCTTCGGCTCCGCGGTGCGACACTCCGTTAAAACCGGTAATGGTGTATTCCTTGAGCAGGTCAGGGTATTGTGCTTCCATGGCCTCGACTATGACTCTAAATTGCGTGAATCGGCCCGCCCAACCGTGAATGAGCAGGATGTTTTTAGATCCCGTGCCTATCTGGTATACCGGATACCGCTTGCCGTTTTCGTGAGTGAACATCGTTGGAGATCCAAAGCGCTGCTCAAAGGGAATTTCACGCTTAGGGATCTTGAAAGGATAGGGTGTCACAAACCAGCGAAAAGCGATGCTTGCTGCCCAACCTGTGCTGAAAAACTGCGTAGTCTTTGCTATTCTGGTCATCGCCTTTGGCGGCGCGAAGGACAAGGGTTCTTTTGGGGTACTTTGCTGGTCTGTCATAATGGAAATGCAAGGTAGAAAAAGAAAACCCCGACCGCGAACGGTCGGGGTTTTTTTGTGCCCAGAACAAGATTCGAACTTGCACGCGAATAATCGCACCACCCCCTCAAGATGGCGTGTCTACCAATTCCACCACCTGGGCAAAGGACTGCAAATTTAATGGGAAAAGTTTGACTAGCTAATAAGGTCCAAACTTTTTTCTGTGCCCAATTGCACGCATTAAAAAAGCCCCCTCTGTGAAGAGGAGGCTTTCTAAGTGATCCCTCAGGGGCTCGAACCCTGGACCCATACATTAAAAGTGTATTGCTCTACCAACTGAGCTAAGAGATCAACCCTTATCCGCTTTGCGGGCTGCAAATATACAGCTGATTTTAAATTTTGCAACGCACCAAGAAAAAAAAACAACCTTCTTTCCACAGGTCTCTTTTAACCTTCTGATTCGCTGTACTTTTGTAACAAATAATTCGGATGAAAGTTTTCTTAATCGGTTATATGGCAAGCGGAAAATCTACGCTAGGCAAGGCACTTGCTAAAGCGCTAGCACTGCCATTTATTGACTTAGACGTTGAGATTGAGCGAACTGCAGGTGCATCCATCACCGAGATTATTGACACCAAGGGAGAACTGCATTTTCGCAAGGTTGAAAGCGCTGTGCTCAAGGATCTACTCGAGCAACACGAAAGCGGTGTATTTGCCCTAGGTGGAGGCACTCCGGTTTTTTACAACCATATGGATGTGTTAAACGCAAAAGGAGAGACCATTTTTTTGGATGTTCCTGTGGGTGAATTGGCCAAACGATTGGAAGGAGATATAAAACGCCCGCTCATTCAAAACAAGGAGGATGTCGCAGAGTTTGTGGCGAAGCACCTATTCGAGCGTCGCCCTTACTACAGTCAGGCGAAACACCGCATTGCGGGACCTTCTATAAGTGTGGAAGATCTAGTAGCCGTTTTAGACTAGGCAAACGTTTAAAGCCGTACCGTTTTCTACATTCAGTTTTACCGTTTCTTGAAGCGTGGTGCTCAAGCTTAAACCTTTGATGTCGGCTTTCACTGGGTAACGCTTGTGACTGCGGTCAACGAGAACGGTGGTGCTGAGTTGCTGAGGGTGGAATTCCATGAGTTTGATAACGGCCCAAAGTAGGGTACGCCCGCTGTTGAGTACATCGTCTACTAAGGCGACGTGCGCACCAGAAGGAAGATCGATCTGCATATCTGCAGGTTTCGGATCGCTTTTATCTAGGGTCAATTCAATCAACTCAATCTTTATGTCGCTGATTGCATTCAGCTTTGCTACGAGCTGCTGTGCGAGCCAATAGCCGTTGCCTTGGATACCCACAACATACAACTGCTCTGCTTTGCTGTGTCTGTCGTACAGCTCCCAAGCCAAGCGTTGAACTTTATGTGCAATGGCTTCGGCGCCTAAGATTTCTTGTGTATTCGAACTCATGCGATGAAATTACGCCTTTAAGACTAATTGAACAACGTTTTCAATGTGATGTGTCTGCGGGAACATATCTACCGCACGACTTTGCGTGATGGTATATTTCTCCGCAAGCAAACCGAGGTCTCTGGCCTGGGTGGCAGAATTACAGCTTACATAGACGATTTTCGGAATCTCTAGATCGAGGAGCAGCTGTACCACATCGCCGTGCATCCCTTCGCGCGGAGGGTCGGTCACCAGGACATTTGGCTTGCCGTGTTTCGCAATAAAATCGGCATTAAATACATCCTTCATATCACCGTCGTAGAACGTCGCATTTTCAATGCCGTTATTCGCGGCATTTAACTTGGCATCTACGATGGCTTCTGGGATCAATTCAATACCCACAACCTCCTTCGCTTTTTCAGCCATAAATAGGGCAATGGTTCCCGTCCCCGTGTAGAGGTCAAAGACTAGATCATCCTTTTGGATATCGGCCATGTCTAGAGCCACTTTATAAAGCTCGTGCGCCTGAAGTGGGTTGGTTTGGTAGAAGCTTTTCGGGCCAATTTTAAATCTCAATTCCCCCTTGCCACTATACTTAGGCATCGCTTCTTCAATAAAACCAGGACCACTGTAAGTGATGACCTCCTGGTCGTAGATGGTGTCGTTTTGCTTTTCGTTGATGACGTACTGAAGCGTTGTGATCTGCGGGAAAGCCGCATCTAGGTCGGCCAACAGGGCTTCGCGCTCTGCTTGGAGTTCAGTTTTGAATTGGATCAATACCAATACCTCACCAGTGCTCGCTACACGGATCATCATCGTACGAAGCCAACCTTCTTGGCTGCGCGCATGGAAGAAGGGCAGATCGCGCTCAATGGCCCAGTCGCGCACAAAGTTGCGAATCGCATTGCTCGGGTCCGGTTGCAGGTGACAAGCATCAATATCAAGCACCTTGTCCCAGAATCCTGGGATGTGGAAACCGGCGCCTCTGCGCTCAGGAAACTCCTCGCCGCTGTCGAGTTGCTCTTGGGTCAACCATTTGTTGTCTGTAAAGCTGAATTCAAGCTTGTTGCGGTACATGTACTGCTGTCCGCTGCCCAGAATAGGGTGAAACTCTTCTGGAGTGACGTGGCCAATTTTCCTCAAATTCTCACGCACCTCTTTCTCTTTGTATTCGAGCTGCTTGGCATAATCGAGGTTCTGCCATTTACAGCCACCACATACTCCGAAGTATTGGCATTTTGCCTCCACGCGGTCCGGGCTGTAGGTATGGACATTTATGACTTTACCTTCTAAGTAATTCCGGCGCTTTTTAGTGACTTGTACGTCTACTACATCGCCAGGAACACCGCCCGTTACAAATACTACACGTTCGTTGTAGCGGCCCACGGCCTTGCCTTTGTTGCCAATATCCGTGAGCTGCATTTGCTCAATGTTCGGTATGCGTCTATTTCTTCTGCCCATGGGCGCAAAAGTACATCGAATTCTACGAGTATTGGAAACGAAAAAGGGCGGCCTCGAGGCCGCCCTTAAAATCACAATTTTAGTCTATCGACGATTAGCGAACCACTACTGGTTCTGCGTGCGTCGTTCCTTCTTTGCTTACCACAACGAGGTACGTTCCTTTTGCAAGGCCTTCTGTTGGGATGCGCAATGAGTTTCCAGCGCTTAACTCGCCTTTAAAACCTTGGATCTCTTGACCCAAGAGGCTGATGAGCTTCACAGTTGCTTTACCCTCGAAGTTTCCTTCTACAGTAATGAAATCTGTAGCTGGGTTCGGGTAAATACTCAACGCAGATGCCAATTCATTTTCGAATTGACCAATAGTGTAAGTCGCGTCAACACTTTGGAAGACCTCCTTCGTGCTCATGTCTTGGATCCAAGCAATGACACCAAGGTTTTCAAAGTCTTCAACGGTATGTTCTACGTTCAAGTTCGCTGGTGACTGCGCATTGGCTGGCAATACGTAGTTTCCGTTGAACGTGTAGCTCAAGGTCTGCGTAACCGTTGTGCCTGAAGTCAATGAAGAGATGCTCTGACCTGAAGAAGAAGGCATCATTTTCTTTACAACATTGATGAACTCAGTCTCACCGTTCGTTTTCACGTTTGCCGTATCGCGGTGTGAGTAAATCACAGCAAATAGCGCGAGGTTGTTTGAAGTCACATCGGCAAGCGGTGTGATTTCAATTGTCGTTTCTACCGTCTTGGAGAAGCGGCTAAACGTGGCATCCATCTCTACGAATGCCGGTACGTTCTGGTACTGGTCGAAAACTGCCTGAGTCACGTTATTTCCATTGCTGTCCCAACCACCATCAATCTCTACGCGAGGTACAGAGTTGATGCCGTAGAAGCTGCGACGCGCACCACCTTCCGTAGTGTAGTATGGATCACCCGTACCTGGCCAGCTCATCTGGTATTTAATAGAGCTGTACTCGCCCGGGTTCACATCGAATACACTTTCCATCTGAACGTTGGCTGGCGTACACGGAGGACAGGTTGATGAGGTAAAGGTTTCAAACAGCGGGTAGCGCGTTGTAAGCGCTGCCACTACCTGAACAGTGATCATAGCTGTATCGTTGCTCGTGTTTGCATCGGAATTTGAACCGTTAAGGTTGCTCAACCATACTTTGACATCATAAGTACCGGTAGCCGAAGGCGTCCAGTTTGTTGCTGAAGTCACCGTTGCAGATGCACCTGAAGCAATGCTCAAACCGGTCAATGTCGAGGTTGTCGCTGTACCGCCGTTCACGCTGTAGTTGATATCTGCACCCGTGATGGAAGCAGCACCATTGTTTACGAAATCAGCACTGATGGTAAACGGAGCAGAAGTAAGCGCCACAAACGGGTTCATATTTACAGCAACACCGGCCATCTCGTAATCTGGCTGTGTTCCTTGGATGAAGGTTTGGTGCGTGTTGTCCGTACGGTCTGGTGCATTGGTAGATCCTGAAGACAATGCAGAGATTTCATCTGTAGTCGCTGAATCTACGCGAACACCAACGTTTACTGTTCCTGTCCATCCAGCAGTACGCTGATCCACGATGTAAATGTTGTTGGTCGTCTCTTCCAGTACTACTGACCAGTACGTCCAGTGTGAACCGGTAGTACCCGTAGCGCTGTACGAAGCGAAAAGGATCCACTCTTGACGGTTTGGCGAAGTACCGAACGTCTTGCGCGCAACCTGATCGTTAGATCCAGAACCGTTGATACCTAAAATACATACGGATGAATCTGGCACTGTAGAGCTGCTCAAGCTTACCGCTGTTCCAGCACTGTTGTTGGCTGGAGAAGAAAGCTGAGAGAACGTCACAATACCTGTATTCGACGCACGGTACGTTGTTACTGTATCGCCGTTGAATAGGAAAGTAAATGGAATGTTCTGAGAAGAAGAATAGCTACCTGCAGTTTGCTGTGCCGCCATAATAGAAGTCCAGTCTGTTGGTAGACCACTACCCACTGGGTATTCCGAATCTTCTTGATTAATGTTGTTTGGGTTGCCCGAGGCAGCCGCCAAATGGTAGTACTGTGCACTTGCTGAAGTACCTGCAAAAGCCACTACCAATAGAGAGAGTATAAGTTTTTTCATACGCTTGTGATTATTAGCGATATGAAGTTAAGCCAATTCTACCAATAGACCCACCTCTACGACTTATATTTGCGTGAAACCCAAAATCACAACAGCTCATGGCACATACTTCTGCCTCATTAATGGAACTCGAAGAGCGCTACGGCGCACACAACTACCATCCACTTCCAGTGGTCCTCGACCGTGGTGAAGGCGTCCACGTATGGGACGTAGAAGGGAAGAAGTACTACGATTTCTTGAGTGCCTACAGCGCAGTCAACCAAGGACATTGCCACCCGAAGATTGTAGGAGCACTAACGGAGCAGGCGAAAAAATTAACCCTGACCTCGCGTGCCTTTTACAACAGCAAGCTCGGGGAGTACGAGAAGTACATGAGTGAGACCTTTGGTTTCGACAAGATTCTCCCAATGAACTCGGGTGCCGAGGCGGTAGAGACGGCCATTAAGATTGCCCGTAAGTGGGGGTATGAAAAGAAGGGTGTCGCAGAAAACGCCGGCATCATCGTCGTATGTGAAGGCAACTTCCACGGACGCACGACAACCATCATTTCGTTCTCCGACGACCAAGACGCTCGTGCCAACTTTGGCCCATATACTTCAGGCTTCGTAAGCATCCCGTACAACGATATCGCTGCATTAAACTTCGCTTTGATGAATGAGAACGTTGTAGGTTTCTTGGTAGAGCCTATCCAAGGTGAAGCAGGGGTGAACACTCCGGCAGATACCTTCATCGCACAAGCAGCAGAACTCTGTAAGGAGCGAAACGTGCTCTTCATGGCAGACGAGGTACAAACCGGTATTGCACGCACAGGTTCGATGTTGGCTGTATGTGGAAACTGTACCTGTGGCAATACGTGTGAGCGTCAATCGACCTATTCAAAACCAGACTTATTGATCCTCGGTAAGGCCCTTTCCGGAGGTGTATACCCAGTGAGTGCTGTGTTGGCAGACGATACAGTGATGGAAGTCATAAAGCCTGGCCAGCACGGTTCTACCTTCGGTGGAAACCCAATTGCTGCTGAGGTAGCCATGGCTGCTTTAGAAGTAGTAAAAGAAGAGGGGTTAGCGCCGCATGCTCGCGAGCTCGGTGCCTACTTCCGCGAGAAGATGAACGACATCATTGGCGAAACGGATCTAGTGACTAAAGTGCGCGGTAAAGGCCTACTGAATGCCATTATCATCAACGACACGCCGGACAGCTCAACGGCATGGGACATTTGTGTTGCCTTAAAAGACAACGGTCTCTTAGCCAAACCTACCCACGGTAACATCATCCGTTTTGCACCACCGTTAGTAATGACCAAGGAGCAGATGGACGAATGTGTTGCGATCATTCGCAAGACCCTGTTCGAATTCAGAAAATAAGATGAAACTGCGCGAGCTGTTCTTTCCCTACGACCACCGTCCAGAGCATAATAAAGCTCTAGATGGTCTAAGGGGATGGGCGGTATTGCTCGTGCTCTTTGGACACTCTACCAATCAAGGTTTGAGCCCTTGGCTCGACGGCTACTTTTTATCTAGAGGTAAATTAGGGGTATACCTGTTCTTTATCATCTCTGCCTACTTGCTCGATAAGCAGATCATCCAAGTCTGGCAGCAAGGCAAAGGCAATTGGAACTATTGGCGCTACTACATCGGTCGCCGTATCATGCGCATTTTTCCTCCATTCCTGCTCGCTCTGATCACTTTCCGACTGATGAATGAGGCCGGCTACAAGGTGGTCATTCGAGAGTGGTCCCACGTATGGGAGCATTTAGCACTAATGCGCGGCGATCACATCTTCTGGTCCATCCCCACAGAGTTCCGCTATTACTTGATCAGCCCGCTATTGCTGCTTTTGTGCTTGCGTCTGTTTAAATTACAAGGAAGCAATACGGTCCGATTCTTCACCGCCATCATCCTCGCCACGCTCCTCATTAATCACTTTAATGAACTTCCAAGACACAGCACGTTGAGGTACCTAGGCATCTTCGCCATAGGCACCCTCATTGCTGCATTTGAAACCTTGTACAAGGATGCTTTCCAGAGGGCCGTTCAAAGTACTTGGCTGACCAATCTCCTTGTTCTTACCATGGGACTGTTCATCGGCTGGGGTTGGGCTTCCGACGATTTTACTCACTCCAACGTGTACGTTCCTGCCGCCATCCTTTGGGGCATATTGCTATTGGCATCCTTCCAAGAGGGCGCTTGGCGCAAATTCCTATCCTTCCGCCCGTTCCGATTCATTGGGGCGATCAGCTATTCCCTCTACCTGTTTCACATTCCTGTTTTGATGTGGATCAAATCCCTGGGACTGAGCAATGCCGTCGCACTTCCTGCCTTCTTGTCACTATCTATCGCAGTGGCAGCACTTTTGCATTTGTTGGTTGAACGTCCTGCACTCTCTTTGGTTAAGAAGTAAGCCCGGGACCAATTCCTAACTAAACATCCCCTATGGATACCACACAACGCACCGAAGTATTGCGCGAAGCAATGGCAAATGGCCAGACCTACGAAGCGTACAGCGCCATGAACAAAGCCATGGCCAAAGAAGGCACGACTACGGGCCCGCAAAAGCCGTCTTACGTTGAATATACCAAGCTGAGCGCAGCGCGAATGCGCCGTTGGGAAAAGACCTACAAGCCAGCGCAGAGCACCCTGGATAACATTGCTTCTAGAACGAGCCAGAAAGAACAGTGGTTGGTCTTCAGCGAAACGTGGTGTGGAGATGCAGCGCATAACCTGCCGTTTATTGCCAAATGGGCCGAGCATGCTGGGGTTGAATTGCGTATCATCCTCCGCGATGAAAACACGGAACTCATGGACGAGTTTCTAACCAATGGGGGACGCTCTATTCCAAAATTGGTCCGATTAAACGAAAATTTCGAAGTCCTTGGAACTTGGGGCCCACGTCCAACGCCATTGATGGAGGAATATGCCACATGGAAGGCTGAGCCGGAGTTCGACTACAAGGAGTGGACGCTGTTTGCTCAGGATTGGTACAACAAGGACAAGGGCGCTTCGCTTGAGGAAGATGTCATTGCACTTTTAGGGTAACTACTTCAACCCGTTCTCTTTGAAGTTGATGTACATCTGTTCAAAGTTTGTGTACACCCCGGCGAGGAAGGTCTCTGTCAGCGCTTCTTTGACTGCCGCCGGTGAGGGGTGGCTGTCCTTCATGAACTTGTAGGCTTGCTTCATCGGACCCGCCTCAAATTCCACGACGTGCCAGCGCTCCATGGCGTAGATGGTAGTTTTGAATTGTTTCGTGCTCCAGCTCTCTACTATTCTCATAAGTCCACGTGCATTTTGAAGTTGATCAATCTGTTGGTCATGTAGTTCGGTACGGCATATTGGCCGGCAGCACTTACATCACGCACCCAAAGGTAGCTCACAGTATTGCGCGCTTGCAACAAGTTGAAGATTTCTGCGCTCACCCAGACCTCGTCAAACTGCTCGGTCCATTTGCCTTTCAGTACTTTAATGAATCCAATGTCGGCACGGCGGTAGGGCGGAGATCTGAACACGCGCTCCCACGGGTCACTAATACCGTCGCCGGGGCCATCAGGTCCAAAAGGGAAGCCGCCGCCAACCATCAAGGTCAGACTCAGACGAGTAGAGGGGTCGTTCGGTAAATAATCTTGGAAGTATACGGCAAAGTTGAAGCGCGTATCAGTCGGACGGGCAAACCAGCCTTGGGCAAAGTCGTCTGTCGGTCGTTCCTCGGCTTTAAATAAGCTGAAAGTGAACCAGCTGTCGGTGCCTTGCACGAATTCCCCATTCACGCGGCTGTCGAAGCCGTAGATACGTCCGATGGCATTGTTATCTGCCGCGTAGCGAATGCGTACGTTTTCAATATCATACAGGTTGACTCGGTTGAGGTCCTTGTAATAGGATTCAAAGGACCACACAAACGGGCGTCCCCACATCTCAAAATCTTTGTCGCTGCGCACGGTGAAGTGCATGGCGTTCTGGCTTTGCACCTCGGTGTTGAGCACACCGTCTTTTTGGCGCATTTCTCGGTAGAACGGGTATTGGTCGTACAATCCGGCGGCAATGGTAAAGGTGCGGCCCTCCTCATTGGGTTTGTAAAAGAGTTTGAAGCGTGGGCTGATGCGTAGTTCGCCGTTCAATGTGGCATATTGAGTGCGCACTCCTGCGTTGTAGGTCCAGATACCTTTATCCGTTGCCCATTTCCCTTCCCAATTCACATATCCTTTCAATCGGGTATTGGTGATCAGCTGGGTGGCACTAACGTGGGTGTAGAGGTCCAAATTATCGAGGGGAGTGCTGTACAATCGGCCTCCGATCACAGAGGTCCAAATTATCGAGGGGAGTGCTGTACAATCGGCCATCGATGACACTATCGAGCTGGCTTTCACGGTGCGGCAAGCTGTAGCCAGCACTGTCGATGCGCTGAAACTCCTTGTAGCGGTCGTAGATG
This sequence comes from Bacteroidota bacterium, assembly GCA_003385605.1. Classification (GTDB taxonomy): domain Bacteria; phylum Bacteroidota; class Bacteroidia; order Flavobacteriales; family Schleiferiaceae; genus UBA10364. The sequence continues at coordinate 756 of QQUU01000134.1, read as the reverse complement.
TTTTCACCTTGAACTGTCGCCCCCCAATTCAATTTGCCTACATCAAAAAATCGGCCTTCCGCGTATTTCGCATTGACGATGTAGGCATCCAAAAAGTTGCGGCGGTAATCCTGGAAGGCACCGACACCGCGCACCAGCGAAATTTCTCCGAAGTCGTCGCTGCCCAGATCGTTGTTGAGCTCACTCAGACGGTAATAGCCAATCACGTCAGTGATCTCTCGCTCGGTGGTGTGGAACCCTGTTGCACTCAGGCTGCGGAAGCCACGTTCCAATCGCTGGTTCCAACGTGTTGCTAAAAACTGTGTGTCGTATCCAAAGTTCTCTTGCCCGTCAAAGAATACGGTCAGGCGTAATGCCTCTTGCAATGAACCAAAGCTCGTCTCGCGGTTCTGCGGCACCTGGTTCATGCGGTTGTGGGAGAGGTGTCCAAAAATCTCGAGCGAAGTCCCGTTATCAAACCACTTGCGCGCTAAGATCTGCCCGTCGGCGTTTGAGGGGAAGTAATCGCTTTGGATATCGGTGGCATTGAGCAAGAGCGCATTGTTGCGGTAACGGAAGCCGCTCAAAATTTCCCAATCCATACCCGCTTTCGTGGCGCTGATGTTCACGCCAGTTAGGGAACTTTCCACTTTGGTGTCCAATTCTTCACCGCCTCTTTTGTACTGTACATCCAGTACAGAGCTGAGCTTGTCGCCATAGAGTGCGGAGAAGCCCCCGGCACTGAACAATATGTTTCCCACGAGGTGTGGATGGATA
>QQUU01000124.1 GCA_003385605.1 Bacteroidota bacterium | reverse complement strand
AAAAGAGCTGTGTGTCGGCTGTTGCTGAACGTTCAAAATCGGCTACGGAGCCTTCCATAGGTTCGGTAAGTCCGTGGTAGGTCATATCGAGGTAGCCAAAGTTGAGTTGGCGCAATGTGGCGTACCCTTCCATAAATTGCTGGCTTTCCACGATACGATCCACATATTCCTTAGGGAGTAATTCGCCCGTTTCATAATGCTTCGCAAACAAGGCCAATGCCTCAGGCTCGTAGCACCAGTTTTCTAAAATCTGAGACGGTAATTCTACAAAGTCCCAGTACACACTGGTTCCCGTGAGTGAAGGATAAGTACCCCGTGCCATCATCCCGTGCAAGGCATGACCAAACTCATGGAACAAGGTCGTGACTTCGTTAAAGGTCAGTAGCGAAGGCTTATCCGCAGTAGGCTTCGTGAAGTTACAGACGATGCTGATGTGTGGACGAACGACCTCTCCCTCTAAAGTATACATGCTGCGGTAACTGGTCATCCAAGCACCGGCACGTTTACCCGCACGCGGGAAGAAATCGGTGTATAGAAGGCTTAAAAATTCACCGTCTTTATCATATACCTCATAAGCATCCACATCCTCGTGGTAGGTAGCGATATCAGCATTCTTTGTGAAGCTCAACCCGTAAAGTTTGGCACTGATGTCGAATACACCAGCCAATACATTCTCAATCTTAAAGTAGGGCTTGAGCAAGTTGTCATCGAGATTTAATGTGGCCTTTTTAAGCTTCTCCGACCAGTATGAAAAGTCCCAAGGCTTTACCTCCCCCTGATGCCCGGCAGCACTCGCGAACTCTTGTACGGCATTCAAATCCTTTTCAGCAGCGGGCTTAGCCAGCGCTTTCAAATCATCCAAGAAGGACAATACTGTCTCCGGAGTTTTCGCCATGCGCTTACTTAACGTAAGTGCAGCGTGAGAATCAAAACCGAGCAGCTGTGCTTTTGCCAAACGTGTATTGACTAATTCTTGGATGTTCTGTTCGTTATTGTACTCATTGTCCTTGGCAGCTCGAGTACCGTATGCACGATACATTTTTTCACGAAGTGCTGCATTGTCGGCGTACTTCATAATACTGATGTAAGTAGGCATATCTAGACCAAAGACATAGCCCTCCTTTCCTTTCTCCTGGGCCAAAGAAGCAGCGCTAGCTATAGTGGCTTCTGGCAATCCTGCCAGCTCTTCAGCATCTGCCACGTGAAGTTCAAAAGCCTGAGTTTCTTTCAAGACGTTTTCACCAAAGGACAGCGACAGCTTGCTTAACTTTTCGCTGATCGACTTCAGCGATTCACGCTTCTCCCCTTCAAGCAAGGCGCCATTGCGCACAAAACCCTCGTAGGTCTCTTTAAGTAATCGAGCGCTTTCTGCATCAAGCGACTCTTCATTACGATTCTCCCAAACCGCTTTAATGCGTACAAACAAGGCTTCATTGAGCAAGGTCTCGTTGTTAAACAGCGTCAATTTTGGACTCAATTCACGGGCAATGGTTTGAATATCCTCATTGGTTTCAGCGCTGTTTAGATTAAAGAAGCAACTGCTCACCAATCCCAGTTCTTTTGAAGCAAACTCGAGAGGTACCAAGGTATTATTGAACGTCGGTGTATCGGTATTCGCAGTAATGGCTGAAATACGCTCTCGCGCAACGTTCATCCAATGCTCTGCAGCAGGCATAAAATGTGCAGGTTCAATAGCATCAAAAGCCAAACTTTCAAAAGGAGTCTGAGGGAAATCTATTAGTGGATTCATACGGGTACAACTTAGTGCTACTAAGATACGCAGGTCATTACATTTACTACCTTTGATTGATGGCAAAAATGGAAGTGAATTGGACCTTAAGCGGGATGACTTGTGCGGGATGCGCGCACAGCGCAGCATCTATTGCGGAAGGCACGCCAGGTCTCGATAATATTGTCGTTCGCTACGCCAGCCACAGTTTCAAAGCCACGGTCGACCAAGAAATTCTCGACTTGCCTGCCTTCAAAGCAAACCTCGCTAAGGCCGGGTACCAGCTCGAGAGTGAAAAAGTAGGCATGGAAATACAGTTCGATAGGCAACGAAAAGCATTGCAACGACAATTGCTTGAACTTCTACTCGCCGTGCTATTCGCCGGTCCATTGCTCTATTTAGGAATGAGTCATTCCATGGATGGTCTGATGATCGCGCTTCAAGGATTATTAGCTGTGGTTCTCAGTGGATATTTCGGACGAAAAATTCATGCAAAAGCCTTCGCACTCGCTAAAATGGGTGCGACCAATATGGACACCTTGGTAAGTCTTGGGAGCATTGTCGCTTTTGGCTATTCTTTGTTCAATCTCTTGAGCGGTAATCATGAGATTTATTTCGAAAGTGCCGGGCTCATTATTGCCTTTGTCTTGATAGGCAAATACCTCGAGCAACGCGGAAAACTACAGAACAGCAAGGCCGTCGAAAGCCTCTTAGCACTTCAGCCTAAAGTAGCCTCGAAGGTGGTGGATGGGCTCACCGTTAAAGTTGATGTAAGCGCGCTTGAAATCGATGAAGTGGTCCAGGTAAAACCCGGAGAACAAATTCCTGTGGACGGTATTGTCGTCGAAGGAACCTCCAGCATTGACGAAAGCACATTTACTGGTGAACCCTTAGCAGTGTCTAAAACCGCTGGTGCAGAGGTGTGGGCAGGTACTGTCAATGGAGAGGGTTTATTGCTCGTTAAAGTGGTAAACACTGGAAAAGCCTCGGCCCTAGGCGGCATCATTGAAGCAGTTCTTCAGGCACAGGAGCAAGAAACCTCCATTGAAAAATTAACCGATCGTATCTCCAAGATTTTCGTTCCGAGTATATTGATACTCAGCATAATCGTAGGAATAGCCTGGAGCGCAGCGGGCGAACCCCTAAGCACAGTTTTTGCCATCAATGTGTTGGTCATCGCCTGTCCTTGTGCCCTAGGATTGGCGACTCCATTAGCTGTCGTGGCAGCCACTGGCAAGGCGGCTCGAAACGGGATGCTCGTTCGCAATGCAAGTGCATTGGAATTGGCCCATAAGGTGGATCACATTTTATGGGATAAGACAGGGACTCTGACAAAAGGAAAACCCACTGTTGTGGCGATTTCGGGAGATGTGGCCAATTTTAAAAACATCCTTATCGCCCTGAATCAAGGCGGATCTCATCCATTGAACGAAGGCATGAAACAGCACTTCGGTTTCCAAGGAGGACTGCCGAAAGTGAGAAGATTAAAAGCCCTGCCGGGCAAAGGGATCCAAGGGAAAATTGACGGTAACGTATACCACTTAGGTTCGCCATCGTGGTGTGAAGAAATAACCGGTCAAAAAGTCGCTACTGAGAAAACCACCGCAGTGCTTTTTGATGAAACCAATGTACTTATTACCGTAATATTTGACGATGTCCTAGCTACGGGAGCTATAGATATCATACAGCATACGAATGACCTGGGTATCTACAATGTTTTGCTCTCCGGTGATAAAATCCCAGTGGTTGATGCTCTGGGTAAAACCCTAGGATTGCAAGAGAGTTTTGGAGAAATGATGCCCATAGAGAAAGTCGAGAAAGTGCGAGCCTTTAGAAACAAGGGCACCGTTTTGATGATAGGCGATGGTATTAATGATACCGCGGCGCTGAGCGCCGCGGATGTAGGCCTGAGTTTCGCGGCCGCTACCGCGGCCGCGCAGCAGAGTGCCGATGTCGTACTGATGCGCGACGGTGTACTTGGGTTGAAGCGCTACTTCGCTTTGGCTGCACAGTTCAGACAAACCTTACGAGGCAACCTCATCTGGGCCTTTGGCTACAATGTTGTCGCTATTCCTTTAGCCGCTGGCTTGCTCTACCCTACTTTTGGCATTAAATTGACCCCGATGATTGCAAGTATTGCAATGAGTGTAAGCAGCATAGGCGTAGTAATCAACAGTTTAAGAATGCACATAAAAGCCCTGAAATAATGACCATAGATACTAAAATCAACTGTGGCGGTTGTATCGCCAAAGTCCAAGGAGATTTGAATGAATTGCTCGGTGAAGGCAATTGGACGGTAGATACGGCGTTACCCAATAAACCATTGACATTTTCAGACGACATCGATGTCGAAGTAGTCATGGACGTACTGGACGAATTCAACATGAACGTATAAATGAACGTTGCCCTTATCTCTAGATCCACGCTGTACAAGCAACCTGGCGGTGATACCGTTCAGGTAGAACGTACTGCGGATGGACTGAGAGCTCTAGGGCATGACGTACATATTGCTCTCGCAGGACAGCCTCTACCGCAAGGAGTAGAACTTATCCATGGTTTCAACTTAGGAAGGCCAGCAGATTTATTGCCTTATTTCAAATCCTTTAAGGGTAAGAAGGTGTTAAGTACAATTCTCGTTGATTACAGCCTTGCAGATGAAAAACGCGCGCCTATTGCTTTCAAGCTCTTAGGTAATCATGGGATGGAGTGGCTGAAGACCATTCTACGCGGGTTCAACGGTAGCGACCGCATGCCAAGTATTGGCTATCTGTTTGCAGGACAACGCCGCAGTATGAAGCGCTTACTCACGCTAAGCGATCGAGTAATCACTTCCTCTATGAGCGAATACGAACGCATTACTGCTTGGAGCGCCCTTGGAGGGAAAGGACTTCGCGATAAACACCAATTGATCCCTTTGGGTATAGACGACGATTTTCTTCAATCAACCAACCAGCCGAAAGGTCGAGCCGGACTGCTCATGGTGGGTAGATTGGAATACCTGAAGAATCAAAAAACCATTATTGAATGGGCAAGCGAGCGAAACTGGCCATTGACGGTCGTGGGTGACGCCAACGTAAATCAACAAGACTACTACAAAGCCTGTGTTTCTGTTGCCGGGCCTACCATAACATTCCTACCCTACACGAATACGGATGCAATCATCCGTTTGATGGACGAGCACAAGTGCTTGGTCATTCCGTCGCTGTTTGAAACCTATAGCTTGGTCGGTTGGGAAGGCGCAGCGAGAGGGATGGCTGTTGTTGCCAACAAGGCGGCTGATATGAGCGAAACGCTGGAACCTGTGGCGGAATTGGTCCCTATTGAAAACAAGGAAGCCTTTATCGAGGCGATAGAAAACGGTTTAAAAGGACATAAAAAATCCCAAGTGCCGTTTACAAACTTCACTTGGGACGTTATAGTTAGCCGAATCGTAAGTGCTTATCGCTGATTCGCCATTTCTTTCTCAAAAGTTTCTTTGAACTTTTCATAGTTGTAGTCAACCATGATCTTCTCGTTTTTAGAGAGCGCTTTGTAATAGTTCTTTACAATCTTGTCTCCGTCGAGCTCGATGGCAATGTAGTACTTGAACTTGTCGGTTTTCTCCACCTTCATTAGGCGGTCACACACTACAAGTACACCACTTAACTCTTGGTCAATCACTGTACGAGCATTTTCTTCAAAACGCTCCAATACCTCTTCTACGTTGTTGACCTCCATACTCTTCACGTAGTTGTCACCAACAACTTTCATTGTAGTGCTGATCATACCTGCAAGGTCAGTTTTGGCATTGCTCATGGCTTTCTTCTTGGCCACGTTCATGTCCATACTTTCACCAAAGCTGTAAACACGGAAGGTCTTGCGGTCGCTCTTGAATTCAGAACACGGCAATACTAGTTCAGTTTCGCCTTTCGGCGCTTTTGTTTTTGAACCACAGCTTGACAACATCAAACCTGTAGCGGCTAGGGCGATAAGTAATACTCTTGCTTTCATAACAATACTTTTTAAGGTGTTAGGAAGGTACGGAACCTCAGGAGTATTATTCCAAAGGCCGTGCCAAAATTTCTACCACTTGCCGCGGTCGGCCAATTTCTCCCGCTCCTCTTCAAAGAAATTCAAGCACTTTTCTACTTGCTTATCGATGTTTTTAATGCGGTGAACGGCGTGGCAAATAGTACGCTTTCTTCCATCGGTGAGTTTGCTCCAAACGCGAGCGATAATCTCGTCTTGCTCGAGGAGTACCTCCACGACTTCAGGGACTTCCACCCCCAACGGGTTTGGATCCAAATAAATGACGACTGAAATGGCTTGGCCTTGCTCGTAGGTGTGTCCACCAAGTTTGGTCTTGCCAATCATCGAGAAATATTTTCCCCCGCCAAAACTCTGTATACCCGCTTGAACCTGAATGTTCCCATCGTCTATATCTAAGATGATGCGCGTCTTACTCTTTTTTGGAAAGGTATCCACAAGCTCCTTATCGTATATGACACAACGGTAGCCGCCGCGCATCGGATCGAGCATCTCTAGATAAGTATTAAAGCGGGCCAATTCCTCCATTACCAAGGCGATGTAAAGGCGGTATCTTCTAAGAATTGAGGATCGCTTAAGGTCTTCATGAAGTCAATCAATCCTTGCTTCTGTGCCTCGGACCAATTTCGACCTACACCGGCCGCCTTCATATTTGGATCGAGGGTTGCCGAAGGATGGCCACCCATGTTGTAAAATTCAACAACCTCAGCGAGGGTTTGGAATCGACCATCGTGCATGTAGGGGAATGAATATTCTACGTTGCGCAGCGAAGGCACCTTGAATTTACCTCTATCATTCGGATTACCGGTTACACCCTCTCGACCATCTCCGACTTCATACGTACTGTCGAGTCCATTGTTCGAGAACTGCAACAATCCAAAGGCTCCCATCTGGTAGCCAGAAGTAGCTGCACCATGGCAGTGAAAGCAATCTCCCTGTTCGTTATTGAAAATGTCAAAGCCCAACTGTTCACTCGGAGTAAACTGGTAGTTGCCTTCAACGTATTTGTCAAAATTCGACGTCCCGCTAATGATGGTACGTATGTATTGAGCCAAGGCTTTTGCAATCCCGTCCTCTGTTATTTCTTCAGATCCGTAAGCTTGGTCAAACAACTCCAGATATTTAGCGTCTTGTTCAAGCTTTTCGATGATGCTTGCGAAATCTGCATGCATCTCGATAGGGTTTAAAATAGGATCCTTGACTTGGTCTTCGAGAGTAGATGTTCTTCCGTCCCAGAAATACAGCTGCTGCCAAGCAATGTTAGAGAGCACCATAGCGTTCACATCGCCCTGCACTCCATCTATTCCGGTGCTGAATCTAAACGGCTCTGCAAAATTGCTCTCCTGCATGTGGCAGCTGTTGCAGCTTTGGGTATTATCGCCAGAAAGTCGCTCGTCAAAAAACAGATGTCTACCCAGACGCACCCCTTCTTCGGTCATTTCATTTGAAGGTGGAATGGCTGGCGCTGGAAAATGGCTCGGATAATTTAAGGTATAGGGCGTGGGTTCGTGTTTCGACCGAAATCGATCACAGCCTTGAACGATCAAAGCGCTCAACAACACTATCCATACCTTATTCTTCACTTTCTTTTTCCCAGTTACTCGTTGTGGTATAACTCTCGAACTTGCGGATAACTTCCGCCATGTCCTCAGGTATAACAGTTTCAAATTCCATCAGTTCACCGGTTGCAGGATGGACAAAGCCGAGCTTTTTCGCATGAAGGGCATGTCGCGGACACGCTTTAAAGCAATTCGTAATGAACTGCTTGTACTTCGAGAAGGCAGTGCCTTTCAAAATCTTATCACCTCCGTAGCGCTCGTCATTAAAGAGCGGATGTCCCAAATAGCGCATATGTGCACGAATTTGATGTGTACGCCCAGTCTCCAATCGGCAACTGATTAAAGTTACATAACCAAAACGTTGCAGCACCTTGTAATGAGTAACCGCGTGCTTTCCTTCAGAACCGTCGGGAAAAACAGCCATTTGCAGACGGTCTTTCACGCTGCGACCAATGTGGCCTTCAATCGTACCTTCTTCCTCTTCTACGTTTCCCCAAACTAAGGCAACGTATTCCCGAGAGGTAGTACGGTCAAAAAACTGCTTTGCCAAATGCGCCATACCAAGCTCTGAAGCTGCGGCAACCATGACTCCTGAGGTGTTTTTATCTAACCTATGTACTAATCCAGGACGCTCCTCACCTTGCTTACCTACGGGTAGATTCTCCGCTAAATGTGCCAGGCCATGGACCAAGGTGCCTTCGTAATTTCCATGACCCGGGTGACACACTAGACCGGGCTGCTTATTGATAACAATAACGTGCTCGTCGCGGTAAAGAATGTCGAGGTCCAAAGCCTGAGGAACGATTGTAGAATCTCTTGGCGGTTCATTCAAGACCACCTCAACGGTATCCCCAGCCTTGACTTTATAATTGCTCTTTACCGGATTCCCATTGACATGAACAGCCTTCGCTTCCGCTGCCTTCTGAATGCGTGAACGGCTGGTATCAAACAAAAAATTGGTCAAAAACTTATCGACACGCAAAGGCCCCTGTCCCGCATCGGCAACGAACCTGTGGTGTACGTATAATTCGTCTTTTTCTTCTTGCTGACTCATCAGGAGGGAATTTTAAAGCTTGATCCATTTGACCTGAGCAATACCCTGCGCAGTTCGAAGAGATAAAATGTATAAACCCGCATCAAGGTGATGCAGCTCGAGGTTTTCATACCCCTCAACATGACCTGAAGCAACTGTCGCTCCAGTAAGGGTCCTTAAAACATAATCTGCCGATGGCGATTCTATACTTAAACTACCAGAAGAAGGATTGGGATATACTTTGAAATCTTGGGCCAATTCCTCCACGACCATATCTGTCGGAGAATAACGGAAGTACGGTCGCATCATCGCAACACCGGGCTCTAAACTCTGGTACCAATTAAACCCATCCCCGTAGTACCTCGGCATTCCGGAAGGTAAAGTACGTTGCTGATCTAATCCTAAATACATGGGGTTCGAAGAGGTACAGATATATCCTAACCAAACCTCAGCATACGCATTTAAACTAACGCTGGAATCCAACTCATAAGGCATCATGTCGCCGCGGTAATACCCTGTGAACGGTCGGTACAAACTATCGCTCATGTACAATATATTTCCAGGTCCATCCCCACTATCAGCCGGTGCCCAAACGGCCATTCTAAAGGTACTGGTGTACGCTTCGCCCGCATCGACGAAATTAAAATACATCCCCTTGAGCGTATCGGAGCCACCCAGTCCTCCTACCTTAAATTTTTGTGCAACTCGGCCGCCAACAACATTCTGAACCGCATATGCACGCTCAGCACTGCCGTCGTCCAAAGCCAAGTAGTTGTCTAACGTTAATGTACCTCGAACGGTATCGTTGGAACGAAAGCCCGCCGCCGAACCGTCAAACCACACCTTGGTGGAGACGGTAGTTGGGCCGCTAAAAGAAGTCATTGCTGCCGAGGGAACGCTCACAGTGAACGTCTGATCTTGGTTGTGCTGAGTATTCGTGATTACAGGCACTGCTGTAGTCTGTTGAATTAGGGTACCGTTTTCCTCCCAACGAAACTGGCCAAGGTTCAAACTCCATCCCCCAGAAGGTACAGCACCGTTTCTGCGGTAAATAAATTCCAAAGTAGAGGGACGATTGGCAACACTGCTGGCATTACTTACCCACCAAGGCCAGCTGGTGTAGGCCCCTGACCCTATAATCAGTGGATGTGCTCGAGCAATCGCCGGTTCGGTAATGATGGTATCGCTTGGATTTCTGTCCTTATCGAGCTGCACATAATCAACGTTCCAAATGTCATAAGCACCGGCACGCGCTCCATAAGCTGCAAATCGAAAGCGGAAACCTTTTTGCAAGTAATTGGCGCCTTGAACAGGAATAATAATCGAAGAGAACGGACCAGAGGATCCAGAGCCTTTCTGCCCCCAAACTTGAGTCCAATCGGCAGTCACTGGCGACCAATACTCAACGACAATACTATCAGCGTTTGACGGCAATTCACCGCGACCACCTTCCTGCAATTGAAAACTGAGGTATACATTGGATAGACCTTGTAAATCTATATAAGCCGAAGTCAAAACATCTGCCAAGGAATCTGAACCAAGTGCATTCTCTTTGTAGGCAAAGCCGTATTCATTGAGTCCATCGAAGGTTGCTACTCCCACGGAATTCTGGAACAGTGCCATTTCGTCGTTTACCCAAACCTTAGCATCTTGCCAGAGTGCTGGAGAAGGCTTGTCCGAAGGGTAAGAGAAATCGTCTGTAAATGGCGGCACCAAGGTGTCGGTACTCTCCACAGACCATGAAGCCACAGGAGCACTCGACAGCACAGCCGTAATTTCTTGTACTTGTGCCGTGGCGACGACCGCCAATAAGGCGGCAAAAAATGTAAAGCAGAATCTAGAATTCAGCATCTAGCGTATCGATAATTTCGGGTTGTGGGATGAGCGTCGAGTCAGATACCAACCAAAGATCAACAGCGCTACCGGCTTTCACTTCAAGGTCTTCTTCATAGGCCGGGGACGATTTCAGTACAAAAGCACCTAATGTATCCTCGGTAACAGCCTGGTAAATCACTGCACCAACGTTCAAACTGGAGAAGCTCAGCTTTTCCTGTGCCTCACTAAACTTCATTCCAACGAGGTTTGGCAGGTAGACCATCGCGCCGTCCAATCCAGCGCTTACGTAAATCTTAAAGCGGCTTCCTGTTTCATACAGCTTTTGCTCATCGGCTATGCTATCATTTTCGTCGACTACCCTCAATACCAAATCGTGACTGAGGTCAGGAACCGCGATAATGCTATCGATGATAAATCCCTTGGTCTTAAATTTTGAGGTTACATAACTGACCAACTGGTCCTTGTAATTTGGCAACGGGTACTTTGGCAATCGCGCAGGGTTGGTCGAAAGTAGAATCTTACGGCCCAATTTTACCGTCGCATATTCCTTGGGGAAGGATTCGATGATTGCTCCCTCGGGTACCCCCGGGACGTAATGCGTACTGTCTATGACCTCGTACCCCAGTCCTAAGGAGTCTAATTGAGCCGTGGCCTCCTCGAGTTGCATCATCTTTAGATTGGGAATTTCAACGGTGTGTCCATGCATGGTGGTGCTGCTCAACCACCACAAACTTCCAAATACACTAACCACCACTACTGCTCCGGCAATCAAAGCCGTTTTCACAAAGGAGCGAGAAAATAGAAATCTAAGCCATTGCTTCATGGTGTAAAGATACTTTATTCATACCCTCTAATCATTAGGGTTCTGCATTACATTTACAACAATGGAAAACGAGCAAAAATTGATTGGCGTATTGGCCGGCGGATATTCTTCCGAACGGGCGATAAGTTTGGCTTCCGGGAAGACTGCTTATGAGGCTTTCATTAAAGCCGGCTACACCACGGTGTTCATAGAACTTGATCGGGAAGGCTTTAAAGTAGACGGTCAACTGGTTAAAATCTCGGACCTAGGCTTGGACTACGTATTCAATGCCGTTCACGGTACGCCAGGGGAAGACGGTCACATTTCCGGCATGCTTGAGGTATTCGGAATCCCGCACAGCACTTGTGACACATTCACGAGCTCACTTACATTTTCCAAATTCCAATGCAACACCATTCTGCGCGCTCAGGGTATCGCAGTACCAAGGGGGAAAAGCTTTTTTGAAGAACCCAATAGCGACACCTTTGATCAATGGAAATACCCACTGTTTGTCAAACCCAACCGCTCCGGTTCGAGCTTTGGCGTGAGCCGCATTGAAACTCCGGAAGAATTTTCGGCGGCCTTCAAGGAGGCCCAAAAAGAAGACAAAGAAGTTATCGTAGAAGAAGGAATAACAGGTGTGGAAGTAGGCTGCGGAGTGCTTCGTGCAAACTATGACTTTGCTTCAAATAAGGAGTTGGATGAATCGGCCACCCAGAGTATTGCGATTACCGAAATCGTCCCCACAGAAAGTACCTTCTTTGATTACGAGGCGAAATACAGCGGAAAGTCACAAGAAATAACACCAGCTCGAATACCTGCCGAAACGTCTGCAACTATTGAGCAAATCTCCATTCGAACTTACGATTTACTCGGTCTGAAAGGCATCGTTCGTATGGACTATATCATTGACCAAGAGCGCGGACCTGTGCTTATCGAAGTAAACAGTATACCCGGACTAAGCCCGGCATCCATCGTGCCGCAACAAGTAGCCTATAGAGGATGGCAACTGCACCATGTGCTCAGTGTTCTTGCAGAAGAACATATTGCGTAACTTTATCCCATGAGCAAACGCATTGCATTATTTCCAGGATCTTTTGATCCTATCACATTGGGCCATCTCGATATTATCGAGCGTGCGCTCCCTTTATTTGATGAAATCCAAATAGCCGTTGGAACTAATAGTGCGAAACAGTATCTATTCCCGCTTGAACAACGCGTCGCTTGGATTGAAGAGACCTTTGCCAATGAGCCAAAGGTTAAGGTCATTACCTACGAGGGGCTTACCGTTGACTTTGCCCAAAATCAAGGGGTAAACTTCCTGCTGCGCGGGTTGCGTAATCCTGCGGATTTCGAATTTGAAAAGGCCATCGCTCAAGCAAATAGAGAAATGGTACCGGATCTGGAAACAGTATTTCTTCTAACCAGTGCACGCTATGCCTACATCAGTTCCAGCATTGTACGTGAAGTGTACAACCACGGTGGAGATTTTACGGGATTCGTTCCCGATGCCGTTAGGCCGTAACTTCTTCTGAGGCGAACTCTGTGAAAACAGCTTCTAGGCTATTGTAAGAAGGCATCTTGGCCAATTTTTTTCTCAGTTTTTTTGGAGAGGCCCAATACACATCGGTAATTCCTTCCTCTTTTTGAGGCTTCAATTTTTTCGTGTGCTCCGTATACATGGGATACCAGTAGGTGGTTTTTATGGCAAACCCACCTTTCACAGTGTAACAATGCACTGTTTTCGTTGGTACACCTGTTATTTTCAGACCTTTAACCTTGCACTCCTCTTCCACCTCGCGAACGGCGCAATCTTCGATCTTTTCATGAAACTCCAGCTTGCCCTTTGGCATATCCAACTTGCCGTTGCGTTCGATGATGAGCAACTGGCCTTTGTCATTTTTAACCCATCCACCGGCCGCGATAACACCTTTGTGTAACGTCATAAACAAGGGCCAAAACGGATGGTCTATACCTATGCTTAAATCCACATTCAAAGCCTCGTTTTGAAGATTCTTAAGAAACGATTTCACCTTCTTCTTCGTGGATAATCTGTTGATAATCTCAGGGGCTTCTCCCCCAGGAACAGGAATCAAAACAGAGCCTTTAATGAAAACTTTGGTGTAATTTTGCAGCATGATACAGAACAAAGAAGCAGCCCTTAAGACCGCCGAAAGTCTTTTACAAATTAAGGCGATTAAATTACAACCAGATAACCCATTTACATGGGCAAGTGGATGGAAAAGTCCTATCTATTGTGATAACCGCTTGACGTTAAGTTTCCCAGCTATTCGAAATTATCTAAAAATCGAATTCGCCAAACAAATTGAAGAAGTTTATGGGAAACCTGATTACATCGCAGGAGTAGCTACGGGTGCGATTGCTATCGGCGCACTAGTTGCCGACTTCATGGGCGTTCCATTCATCTATGTTCGTGATAAAGCCAAAGGCCACGGACGCCAAAATCAGGTGGAGGGATTCTTTGAACCGGGATCGAACGTAGTAGTTATCGAAGACTTGATTTCAACAGGAGGATCCTCTCTTAAAGCCGTCGCTGCATTGAAAGAGGCAGGGGCTCGAGTGCTTGGCATGATGGCCATCTTCACCTATGGATTCCCTGTGGCTCTTGAAAATTTTGAAGAGGCCGGTGTTCGCTTGAACACCCTTAGTGATTACCACCACCTTTTGGAACAAGCTGTTCAAAGTGGTGCTATCTCTCTCGAAACAAGGGATCTATTGTCTGAATGGCGCAAAGACCCTTCTGTTTGGGGCAAATAGAGAGCGATTAAGACTCGCCATTAGGGTCAACCCAACGTATACTATCAAGGTCAAACGCTTGCGTTTGGCCTTTTTTCGTTTGCAACAACACCCTGCCTAAATCATCTACGCCGGCGACCACCGCTTCAAGCATTTCTCCTTTATCCGTGGCATACATCTGCGCCTGTGTTTTACCCCAAAGGATGTCAGCGTAACGCTTGTCTAAAAGTTTACCATTATCCATCCAGGGCACAGCAGCGTCCATCGCTTTTAGAATTTCATCTATTACCTCCTCGGCTGTGATGTCCAACCCTAATTCCTCCAAGCTAATGGCGCGAGGTAATTGAACTTGACTGTGTTTTACATTGATACCGATGCCTATAATCGAGGACGATATACGACCGCCTTCCCATCTATTTTCTATGAGCATGCCGCCCAATTTCTTCGTACCGACCATCATATCGTTGGGCCATTTGTACTGCACCATTTTAGGCAAGGTGGTAGCCAGAACATGACACATCCATTTATTGACGAGAAAACTTTCCTTTACTGCATTGGGCCATCGTACAAATACTGAGAACAACGCCGATTTTCCAGGTTCGTCCTGCCAAACTGACACGCCCCTACCCTTGCCCTTTTTCTGGGTGCTGGCAACCACCGTAGACAGGTGTTCCAAGGCAGTATTCTCCTGCAACAAACGCTTCAATTCAGATTGCGTAGAATCTAGCTGTAAATGACGTAGAATGCGGTACTTTTGTGACATTATGCCTATTTGGAATGAGCCTCACGAAGATGGCATATGTTTTGGTAATTTACTGACATAAATATTCATTAATGCAATTACAACCTCAAGCTTCGTCCGAACTACTTCAAAAATTTGTTGTTGAAGGGTTACAAGAGATTAAAGGCGAAAACATCACCATACTTGATTTAAGAGAAATCGATAACGCAGTAACGGACTTCTTCATTATTGCTGAAGGTAACTCAAACACTCAGGTAAATGCACTTTCAGATAGCGTTCACAAAAGCGTTCGAGAAAATGTTGGCGATCGCCCTTGGCACATTGAAGGAAAAGAGAATGCAGAGTGGGTACTTATGGACTATGTAAATGTCGTAGTACACATTTTCCAAAAAGGCATCCGAGAGTTTTATGACCTTGAAAGCCTTTGGGGTGATGCACCTACAACAACCTTAGAAAACCTATAACAGCCGTATGTCGGAAAAAGGAAATCAAAATCAAATTGACAAGCTGAAAAAGCAGTTTGCCAAGAATAACAATCAGGGGAACAAACCCAATGGTCCGAAGAGATCTGGATTCAATTTCTATTGGGTCTATGCCATCATCTTCGCACTATTCATAGGTATGCAGATTTTTAGTGCGATGAGCTTCCGCGCTAAAAACTCAAATTTCAGAGACTTTGAGCAAAAACTTGAACTTGGTGATGTTGAACGCGTAAACATCGTTAACGAGAAAACCATTCAAGTCTTTATCAAAGAGGAGCGATTGTTGGAAAACGAGCGATACGAAGAGGTAAGAAACAGCAACCTCAGTGATGCTGTAAATCCCGGTCCGCATTATGTTTTCGAAATGCCAGCGACGGCCTTTGAAGATCGATTGAAAGATTACTACGAAGACCGCTCTTCTGAAGAACCCATTGCGGTGAACTATGAAACTCAGGAAAACTTCATTGGCGACATCATTTCTTGGGTATTGCCGCTCGTATTAATGATCGCCGTATGGCTTTTCATTATGCGTCGCATGTCTGGTGGCGGTGGCGCCCCAGGTGGCGGTGGCGGATCGCAGATCTTTAACATTGGGAAGTCACGAGCCAAAGTCTTTGACAAAGACACTGAGGTGAAAACTACCTTCAATGAGGTAGCTGGAATGACTGGAGCCAAAGAAGAGGTTCTGGAAATTGTGGACTTCTTGAAGAATCCAAAAAAATATACAGAGCTCGGAGGACGTATTCCGAAAGGTGTGATGCTTTCAGGCCCTCCAGGAACTGGTAAAACCTTGTTGGCAAAAGCAGTTGCCGGAGAAGCCAAGGTACCGTTCTTCTCACTTTCAGGATCTGACTTCGTTGAGATGTTTGTAGGTGTGGGTGCATCTCGTGTCCGCGACTTATTCAAGCAGGCCAAAGAAAAATCACCGTGTATCATCTTTATCGATGAGATTGATGCCATCGGTCGTGCCCGTGGAAAGAACAATTTCACAGGTGGTAATGACGAGCGCGAGAACACCTTGAACCAGCTGCTTACTGAGATGGATGGTTTCGGCACGAACGAGCACGTTATCGTAATGGCGGCCACCAACCGCGCAGATATCTTAGATAGAGCATTGATGCGTGCAGGGCGTTTTGACAGAATCATCTATGTGGATTTGCCAGAGCTCAACGAACGTGAAGCCATCTTCGGAGTGCATTTGAAAGGCATTAAAACCAATGACTCTGTAGATGTTGCCTTGCTTTCAAAGCAGACTCCAGGGTTCTCTGGGGCCGATATTGCCAATGTGTGTAACGAGGCTGCTCTTATCGCCGCCCGAAAGAACAAAGACTTTGTTGACAAGCAAGATTTCAACGATGCCATTGATCGTATCGTAGGAGGCTTAGAAAAGAAGACGAAGATTATCACACCCGAGGAAAAGAAAGTCATTGCTTACCATGAAGCAGGTCATGCTGCGGTTAGCTGGTTGCTTGAACATGCTGCACCATTAGTTAAGGTGACTATTGTTCCAAGAGGGCGCTCGCTTGGTGCCGCTTGGTATCTTCCGGAGGAGCGTCAGATTACAACTGCTGAGCAGATGCAAGATGAAATGTGTGCCACAATGGGTGGGCGTGCAGCAGAAAAGGTGGTGTTTGACAAGATATCTACTGGTGCTTTAAGTGATCTTGAAAAGGTGACTAAACAAGCAAGAGCCATGGTTACTATCTACGGTTTGAACGACAAGTTGGGTAACATTACCTACTACGATAGTCAAGGCCAGAATGAATACGCCATGGACAAACCGTATTCTCAAGAAACGGCTGTGGTTATTGATGAAGAGATTTCAAAAATCATTGAAGCAGAATACGATCGTGCCATTGACATTCTCTCAAACAACAGAGAAAAACTGGATGCTTTGGCCAACCTTCTCTTAGACAAAGAGGTCATCTTCAAAGAGAATGTTGAGGAGATCTTTGGCAAACGTCCTTGGGACAAAGAGGAAACTGAAGATACTACCGCTGAAGTGGTAGCGACTGAGGCGCCTTCTGAAACTGTAGAGCCTGCTGAGCCAACAGAGGCTCCTGCTGCTGAAGAAACACCAAACGAGGCCGAGTAATCGGATTGAAAATTAAAGTAAACCCACCGCCGCTGGCGGTGGGTTTTTTGTTAATAGCCACTATAAAAAAGACTTCGGTGCTTTAGTGATGCTTTGCTACCTTTGAGTAACACTCAATAAACATGTCAAGGAAAGGTTTCTTTTCAAAATTGGTTTCTTCACTCAAGAATTCTGAATCCGCAGAACAACCTGCGGAAGGGAAATTTGCCCCCGAAGAAAAACTTCCACTTGACGAAAAGTTTGTGTCTCAATTCCATGAGGGTGGCGGCCATTTCATCTATTGTGCCAATGAAGGCGATGCGCTCGCAGGCCTTGAACAATACGCTGCTGAACACAACTGGCCAGGCCTCTACATAAGCGACGACGGTCTGCGCAACTTCGAAAACAAGTTAGGATTGAGTATTACCTTCAATAATGACGGCCAGATGCCTGCAGTGGTAAGTGGTTGTGAGGCGTTGATTGCTTTTAATGGAGGAATCATGGTACACAACCACCATACAGGGGGAAGAAAACTGTCAGATTTACCTGAGCATCACGTAATTATCGCCTACACTTCGCAGATTGTTGCAAACCTGCGCGACGGGATGACCTCCATCAACCTTAAATACCGAGAAAACCGCCCTGGCAATATTGCCGTGATACGTGCGCCATTGGATCAAAACGTTCAGATGGCTTCTGCGGATCCAAATAAGGATAGAAATGTATTCTTAGTGCTAATCGAAGACGAGGTATAACATGGGGAAACGTACGCTATGGGGTGCCGTTTATGCAGGTGTGCTGATCGGTATATTCGGTTTTACAGCCTTCGCACCGATTGTTTTGGCGCTATTCACAATACTCTTATTGAAAGAATTGGCTACCATTCAGAAAATGGAAAGTAGATTTCCATTGCTGGTCTTAGCCTCAATTCTACTTGGCCTAGGTGCGTTTCGAGGATTTGGCGGACCTCAAGAAATTGTAGCTTCAAGCATCCTTTTGTCGACTCTTCTTTCCTTCACCCTACTTCGTGCTAAGGAACCGGCTGTGGAAATAAGACGCGGGCTATTCGCCATTGCCTACGTGTGGGTGCCACTTACCTACACCATTCAGTGCGCCAAAGAACTGCCTTTGATCATCTTATTCATTTTCGTAATGATCTGGTCGTCTGATAGTATGGCTTACCTCTTTGGCCGCTTCTTTGGAAAACGCCCATTAGCACCGACATTAAGTCCAAAGAAAACCATCGAAGGGATGGTCGGAGGAGTGATAGGTACTCTGGTTATTGGCGTGGTTGCCAACCAGTATTGGGAGCTGATGCCCACACACATTGCAGCATCACTAGCCCTTAGTGTTAGCATCACTGCGCCTTTGGGCGACCTTGTTGCCTCTGCCATTAAAAGAGACGCAGGCGTTAAGGATTCAGGAGTATTTTTACCGGGTCACGGCGGGGCGTTGGATCGCCTAGATAGCTTTATTACCGCAGCACCCGTTGCACTTATTATATACCAGTATTTATCATGATTATTCACAAGGAAGGAAAAGGAACATTAGGACTTGTTTTCATCGTCTTATTTGCAGTAAACGCTCTTGTTCAGTGGGCAACTGAAAACTCCATTGCCCAGGGCATTGCCTTGGCAGTAAGCGTTGTACTCTACGTCATTGTTCTACAGTTTTTCCGCAATCCAAAGCGTACCGTACAAGTAAATCCAAATGGACTTATCTGTCCTGCCGACGGTAAAGTGGTGACCATTGAAGAAGTATACGAGGAAGAGGTGCTTCAAGCAAAATGTATTCAGATGTCGATTTTCATGTCGCCATTCAATGTCCATGTAAATAGATACCCTCTTGGTGGAAAAGTAACTGCCGCGGTGCACCACAAAGGGAAGTTTTTGGTAGCATGGCATCCGAAGAGCTCTACCTTAAATGAGC
Source organism: Bacteroidota bacterium (assembly GCA_003385605.1). Lineage (GTDB taxonomy): Bacteria > Bacteroidota > Bacteroidia > Flavobacteriales > Schleiferiaceae > UBA10364. Next base: position 69,832 of record QQUU01000124.1, on the reverse strand, counting down.
GCACTACTGTAGCGGTAGAAAACAAGATTTGGGGTACGGTAGTCTTTAGACAAATTGCAGGTGCTGTGGCGCGACGCATTGTGATGTACGCCAAGCCAGGTGATATGGCTGCCCAAGGATCTGAATTTGGCTTCATCAAATTTGGATCACGCGTGGACGTTTTCCTACCGCTTGACAGTAAAATCTTGGTGAAGGAAGGCGATGTAGTGAAGGGTGCTAAAACCGTTCTCGCCGAGCGCTCGTAATTACTTCTGTAGGTCTTCTACCCAACCTAGAACACGTTGAAATTGCTCTTCGCGAGTGATTGAGCTGTTGTCTAAGGTCACGGCGTCCTCTGCTGCAATAAGCGGTGAATCTGCGCGCTCCATATCGGCCTTGTCTCTGCTCTTGAGATTTTCTAAGACGTCTTGTAGCGAATGAACTTGACCTTTGGCGTCTAACTCTGCCTTTCTTCTTTTGGCGCGCACTTCGTCAGAAGCGGTCATGAAAATCTTTAATTCCGCATTCGGAAAAACGACCGTGCCGATATCACGACCGTCCATCACCACGCCACCGTTTTCACCCATGGCTTGCTGAAGCGCTACGAGATGTCGACGAACAGGAACGAGTTTAGCGACATGACTGACCACATTACTCACTTCCATGGTACGAATGGCTTCCTCTACCACTTCTCCATTCAGAAGGGTTGTATTTACACCCTTTTGGTCCAATTCAAAATCGATCACCAAAACTTCTACATGTGCGTTAATCTTCGAGGCTTGAGCACCCGACTCTTTACTCACCCATCCGTTTCTTAAGGCATTTAATGCAACAGCACGATACATGGCGCCGCTGTCTACATAGACGTAACCCAAAGCTTTTGCCAACTGCTTTGCAAGTGTGCTCTTACCTGTAGAGCTGTGACCGTCGATGGCTATGGTAAGTGGTTTCATGGGCCGTTATAGGATCATAATTGGATGCCCAAAGATAGGGTATTCATACGCCCCGCTACGCTTCTTAGCTCATTTGCATAGTGCAAATTGAACTTATCGAAATACATGCCTGCTCCTACTGTGAATCCTCCTGAAGTACGTCGAGTTGGCAATGCCATTTCGTACTGACGTCTAAAGCTATAACCCATCATCAAATGCGTTCTGCGGGTGGGCAAGAATTCAATAGAGCCGCTTAAATGGCGCAGGGCGAGGTTCAAATACGATTGAGGATTCAGCTTTTCTTCACCTGTAATAGGGTCAATAACAATGTTATTCGGATCATCGTACCCCAAATTCGGTCGTTGAATCTGGTCGATAACGAACGTCCATCGAAACGGCGCATATTTCAATTTGTCTCCTACAGCGACAAGCAGATTTAGTGGTAGAGCTTCTCTTTGACCAGCAAAGGTGGTGATTTGGGTTCCCATGTTTTTTGCCATGATGACCACATCGGGTGAATTTTCAAAGCGACGCATAGCTACCAAATCGGATGCTAATGCCCAACTCTGATAGCTTTCATAGGTGCCTGAGACCAATTTAAAATTGGCCCCTAATTCCCATCCTTGGTATGCGAATAATGAAGTACCTACAGACATTGCTAGATCGCCCGCAGTAAAGGTTCCTAGTGAGTTTCCCCATGTATCGGTGGCATTGAATTCGCCGTAGCTGATATTCTGTACACCCAACATGAAGGCATGCCCGTAAATCTTGCATCCAAAGGAGGACTGCAGGAGCTGTATCCCTTCGCCTAAAGCGCCATAGCTCACCTCGAGGTCATACAATGTGCTATCGTTCAATAACAAAGGGTTCTGTAACGCATAGGCACCAACTGCCGCTGGATTGAGGTAGGCTGTATTCGCCAATGCAGAGCTTCCCGCAAAAACACTTCTGTCTAAAAAAGAGAATAAAGACGATCCCCCACTCTGAGCGACAAGGCTCAGTGGAAAGGCAAATGCTATGAGTATTCTTTGGATCAACCGTTCTTTTTTGCTGGCTCAAGCTTCTTAGCGCCCTTGACCTTTTGGTCTAAGATAGCCAATTCTAAGACCTCAGACATCTCTTGCACATAATGGAAAGTCATGCCTTTTAGATAGTGTGCCTCGATCTCTTCAATGTCCTTACGGTTCTTATCGCAGAGAAGAATGTTCGTGATTTTAGCACGCTTCGCTGCAAGAATTTTCTCCTTAATACCACCAACAGGCAAAACCTTTCCACGAAGAGTAATCTCGCCGGTCATGGCGAGTTTTGGTGCTACTTTCTTTTGAGTAAACAGTGAGGTTAATGCCGTTAAAAGAGTAACCCCAGCACTCGGACCGTCCTTTGGGATTGCACCCTGAGGAACGTGAATATTGATATCGTAAGAGGTAAACAATCGCGAATCTATTCCTAGTCGTTCTGCATTGGATTTAAGGTAAGCAAGCGCGATGGTCGCACTCTCCTTCATAACATCCCCGAGGTTTCCTGTGATAATGACCTTTCCATTGCCTTTAGCTAGGGAACTTTCAATGAATAAAATATCACCCCCTACAGGTGTCCAGGCCAATCCCGTCACTACACCGGCGTGTGCATTACCCTCATAGATATCACGCTCTCGAGAAGGCCCAAGAATCGTCTCTAGCTGCTCTTTAGAAATGCTAGGCACAGCCTCATTACCCATGGCAACATCTTTGGCTGTTGAGCGAATCAGCTTGGCAACTTTCTTATCAAGGTTTCTGACACCGCTCTCACGTGTATATCCTTCCACCAAGGATTTCAGCACTGGCTTCGTAATGGAAAATTGGTCCTTTGTTAGACCGTGGTTGTCCAATTGTTTTGGTACCAAATGCTGTCGGGCAATTTCCACCTTTTCTTCAATGGTGTAACCGGTCACATCAATGACTTCCATTCGATCGAGCAAAGCAGGCTGAATAGCACCCAAATTATTAGCAGTTGCTATGAAGAAAACCTTACTAAGATCATAACCCATCTCCAGGTAGTTGTCATAGAAGCTATCGTTTTGCTCAGGATCAAGTACCTCTAGCATGGACGACGACGGATCCCCTCCTGTACCGTAACTGAGCTTATCAATTTCATCGAGAATGAACACCGGATCATTAGACCCCGCCTTCTTCATGTTCTGTAAAATACGACCCGGCATCGCACCGATATACGTTTTACGGTGTCCGCGAATCTCTGCTTCGTCACGTAGACCTCCCAGGGACATACGAACATACGGCCTCCCTAAAGCCTCAGCAATACTCTTCCCTAGAGACGTCTTTCCTACTCCCGGAGGACCAGCGAGACAGACCGGCGAGACAGATAATAGGACTCTTCATATCGCCTTTAAGCTTCAATACGGCTAGATGCTCTAAAATGCGTTCTTTTACCTTCTCCAAGCCGTAATGATCTTTATCCAAAACCGACGTAGCTGCTTTTAGATCTATCTCTGACGACCCCTTAGGTTCAAAGGGTAAATCCAGCATAAACTCGAGGTAATTGCGCTGAATAGCAAATTCAGGCATCTGAGGATTTAAGCGCTGCAACTTCTTAATTTCCTTGTCAAAACGTTCGGCTGTGCTGTCGTCCCAAGTCTTGGTCTTGGCGCGTTGACGCAACTCCTCAATCTCAGTTTCGCTCGAATTCCCACCAAGTTCCTCTTGGATAGTCTTCATCTGTTGGTGGAGGAAGTACTCACGCTGTTGTTGGTCGAATTCGTGTTTGACTTTGTCTTGAATCTCATTCTTGACCTCAAGCATCTTAAGCTCTAAGTTCAGACCTTCTAGCACTTTGGTGGCACGATCCTTCAACTCATCCAACTCTAGAACCTCTTGCTTCTTGTCAAGGGTCATGCTGCTGTTGGATGCAATAAAGTTCAACAAGAACGTATTGCTTTTGATATTATCTAAAGCCGCTTGCGCTTCAGTTGGGATATGTGGACTGTCCTGGATTAATTGCGCTGCGACATCTTTGATGCTCTCCATTAAAATGTTGAACTCAACATCATCTTCAGCAGGTACAAACTCAGGTAGGAATTCAACCTTCGCTCTATTGTAGGGTTCGGTTTGCGTCCATTCGAGGACTCTGAAACGTTTCTTCCCCTGAATGATAATGGTGGTATTGCCGTCGGGCATTTTGAAACTCTTGACAATCTGCGCCAAGGTTCCTATCGGAAAGACATCAGAGGCTCCGGGATCTTCGTTGTCGCCATCGCGCTGTGCGATCATCCCAACATACTTAGGCTCCTCGGTAATGCTGCGAATAAGGCGGAGGCTCTTATCACGACCCGCAGTAATAGGCGCAACAACCCCCGGAAAGATGACCGTGTTTCTCAATGGTAGAATGGCAAGTTCTTCGGGCAAATCCGTAGAATTAATCTCTACCTCATCGTCTGAAGTCATCAACGGAATAAATTCCGTGCTTTCGTTAATTATTTCGCTAAGTGACAAACTGTCCATAATTCAGTGCAACATCTTCCCAACCACATGAAAAATGCGGTCAAGGTGTCATTTAAAAGTTAAAAAAAGGCCACTCTCTCGAGGGCCCTTTATATGGTTCAAAGGCTGTGCCGAAATCTACTGCTCGAAGAATCCAAGACTCATACCGAGCTTTAACGTCAAACACCCGTCCATGGTATTTCGAACGCCTGAATTTGCCTCAAGGTATTCTGTAGTGTAGTTGAACCCTTCGATGTTCGATGCCGCAAAGCCGTTGTAGTAAATACCAAAGTTGTAGAAAGACTTCAGCGAACGACGTATTCTCCATCCAAAGCCCAAGGTGTAACCAAAAGTATGACCCGTGCCTGGATACAATTCAATCTCTTCGGGGTACTGTGCATTGGTATTGAGGTTAGGCTGGTAGGTTACCGCATTTACACCAACGTGCACGAAAGGGGTGTGTGAATGGCGCAAGTTGTATTTCCCGAATGGAATAAAATGAACATTTGTAAATACCCCCATTTGAAGAAGCTCAGTATCTACAACGTAATCTCTCGTTTCGTTGCCGTGCAAATTATCATGACTGTATACGCTACCAAAATTCACATCTGCACCTACACTCAGCAAACTGCTAAAATTGTATTTCAGTTGAGCACCTGCACCAAATTTTGCTTCTTGCGTAAAGGCGCTCAAAGAATTCCCATTTACATCTCCCAAATAATTCTGAGACATGCCGTAACCTCCTAGCTCTAGGAAAGATGTTGGGCGTTGCGCCTGTGCGGAAAATGCGAATAGCGCTAATACCGCCGCGATGAGTACTTTATTTTTCATCCAATCTTATTTTATCCTTCTCTTAAAAAGACCATGTGATCACCCTCGTGACTGTATAGTCTATAACCGTCTAAATCAAACGACGCTAACCCAAAAATAGTTTGAATATTTTCTTTAAATATCCATCGAGCCATTAATCCTCTTGCTTGCTTAGAAAAAGCGGATATAGACTTTTGCTCTCCGTTTTTCATTTGCTTAAAATCGACATGTATGGTTGGCATGGTTACCGATTTCCAATCGAATGCCTTCGCGTATTCCGTGCTGCACAAATTCACAGCAAAACCCGCCTCTTGTTTGTTGAGCCATTTGGTGAGCAACGGTTTCCATAACGCATATAAATTCTTGTGATCACCAATACTCAATCTGCTTTGCATCTCAAGGCGGTAGGGCACAATATTCATATCTCCATTAACCACACCGTATAACCCACTGATGATTGCCAAGGAATTCTTAGCACGCTGTAGAGCGTTTGGCCCAAGTGAATATGCATCAAAGCTCTTGAATGCTTCCCCTGTGTATGCGAATAAGCCCGGCAATCCTTGCGAAGGGTCGATGTATTGCTTTTTGTCCAAGGACCATATGCTTTGGACCGAGGTAAACAATGAATCGCTCACCTTGAAAAGCTTTTTCTGCTCCGCCTCACTCAACCCTTGAATGGCCGCGACGATGGCTGCTGTCTCTGCCTTGAACGGAACAGGTGCTGAGCCTACATAGGGGGCGTTTGATGGAAAGGTTCCCATCCCTTTTGAAGGGGATAGTAATACAATCGGGTTATTCATGGTGTCAAAAATAATAGCAAGACCTAACTTTATGGCCTCGGGCACGGCTTTTGTTCTGCACAATATAAGATGGACTCTATGAAAAAAAGTATACTTCTGTTGTTTTCCGCAATGTTATTGGCAAGTTGCCACGGAGCACGCTATCACTACAAGCAGGGAAACCGGTTTGCAGAGGCCAGAGCCCTCAAGCGCGCGGTAACAGAATATAAATTTGCACTTGACCGCAAACCCAATAAGGCGAAGTATGTAACGGCAATGAACACCTACGGTACTGCCCTTCTCGAAGAGCTCTACACGAATTACAGGTTTGCCGACGGTAATGATTCTCTATCCGTATACAAGTTTTTAGAGGCGGAGAAATGGACAAATTATCTGAAGCCCTACATAAGCGTAAGTCGCTATGAAGGATTTTACACTCGCGATTATTTGGAGCAGCGAAGTCGCTACATGGCTGGAGTATATGAACGTTCGCATGGGTTGATTCGTGCGAAAGATTATCAGCAGGCTCAAAAGCGATTGCGAGAGTTAAATGAATTAGATCCAAAATATAAAGATGTAAAGAGCCTTCTCAGATTTAGTGAAGTTGAACCGGTATATACAAAAGCCCTGGAAGAGTTTGAGCTGGGTAAATACAAGGAGGCGTATTATCGTCTTCAGCCGATGTACAAAAAGTATCCTGATCAAAACGAGCTGAAGCTATTGATGGACGAAGCTTTGGATCGAGGAATGTATCGAATAGGTATTGTGAGTGATCCAAACCTCACAGGTAAAGAAGCAACTATAAGTGCGGCAGTACAATCGAGATTAATTAGCGAGTTGTACCGATTGGGCGACCCGTTTTTGGAGCTTGTTGACCGTACAAATTTTGACCTCATCCAAGAGGAACAAGAAGCCATTGTGCAGGGAACGACTTCTGATGGGGCATTGACGCAAGAACTTTTATCTGCAAATGCCTACCTGAAAGTAGTCGTAAATGTTGCTGATGAGATTGAAGGTGAATTGGAATCGGAAACCAAGAAAGGCTACGAAAGATTCTATGTGAAGACTAAAAACAAAGAGGGCGAAACAGTAATGACCGCCAAGTATAAAAAGGTGACGTACCGTGAATACTGGAAAGAAAATCGTGTGCATTACATCGCAGAACTTGTACTCACAGATCGAGCGACTTCTAAAATTCTTAGTGTCAATAGTTTTGAATTTGACGACGAGGACAAAGCACATTACATCAACTACAGCAATGACCAGCTCTTTCCAGGCTACTGGAAATACCAAAGCCGTGACCATTATTCAGATCGCCCGGAAATCGCTGAATTCAAGCGCAAAGAACTCGCTCGACTCCGGAAGGCATCGAAAAGCGTTAAAAGTCCTGCGACTATGCGTAAGGGTGCTATCAACTACTTTGCACAGAACAGTGCTAAGCATGTACAAACCTTAGATTTGAGGCCATGAGAAAACTACTTCTACTCGCATTAAGCGGCATTTTATTTTGGAGTTGTGGTACGCAAAAGGCGTCCGTACCTGAATGGATTGGTGCCAAACCTATCGATGCACGGCGCACCTATGTTTATGGAGTAGGCATGTCGTATATCAACCCAAATACTGCCTATCAACAAGCCGCTCGTTCGAATGCTTTGGCAGATTTAGCCGGTGAGGTGGAGAGTCAGGTTTTCGACGAAAGTCGTTTACTTCAAAAAGAAGATGTCGGCGGCTTTTCGTCCTCGTTCAGTTCTCAAACGCTGACCACAAGTCACATTAAGTTAGAAGGGTACGAACTCGTTGACACCTATTCGGATGAACTTAGATACTACGTTCTCTACAAGCTGGACTTGCCTCAATTTCTAGAAGTAAAAGCCAAGAATGACGCGATCGCCATGGCCTACATCGACGGTAAACTTGAGATCACAGGCGAATCCGATAGACCAGCCGGCGCACGTTTTCAAGCCTTAGCCGATGCGCTTCAAAAAGCATTTGACCGACAACTGCTCAAAGATCCGAAGTTCAAGATTGAACTAAATGCAAAGCTTATTAACGGCTTGAGAAGCATTGAGAGCGATCTCAAAGGGAGCATTCTACTGCCGGAAACTACAAATTATCTCGGCTTGCCGGATCAATTCTCAGCGGTCCTTCGACTTAACGAGGAGGCATTGAATACCGCAATTAAATTAACCTCTAGCTCGGGTAATTTTAGTTTTAACAGCGCATTGGGCTCCATACTTTGCGAGCACACCGGCCGCGAAAATGCCATCATTTTAGAATGTCCACTAGATTTTAAGCGTCTGCTTCCACAAAGTAGTCCACTGGTCCACCTTTGGTTGGAGGCAGCGAGTAACTGGAAAATCAGTGAGAGTCTATTCTTTCAGAACACATTGATACAAGTAGCTGCTCCCCGAGGACTACAAAGTGCCATTTCAGAATCTATTTCAAGTACCTTTAACACAAGCAATGAGGCGCCTTTGGTCCTAGAATTCAAAGGAAATGAAACCACGGAAAGGAACCTCGGAGACCGAACCAAACACATTATCTCTGGAAGCTTTGTACTTAAAAGTTCGAGCAATACAGTTCTATGGTCTAGTCAGCGACTGATGAAATTCGGAATAAGTACCAACCCAGCAGCTGCGAAACAAGCTGCATATGCAGAGTTCGACAAAGACATCCGATTCTTTATAGTTCCGCAAATCGTTCGCAACCTAGGCTACTAATTTCCTATGCGTGCATAGGATTAATGTGTATATTCGGGATATGAAGCCCGAAAAAACCTTTGATTTCCATATTCGCAAAACTTGGATTCAGATATCCAAGATGTACAACGAACTGGTATCGGCACAGGGGCTAACGACATCCGTCGGTATGGCTCTACTCAACATCGATATTAAAGAAGGTATTCGCTCCACTGCGTTGGGTCCTAAAATGGGTATGGAGAGTACCTCCTTAAGCCGGGTATTGAAGTCTATGGAAGCTCAAGGCCTCATCCATAAGGTTTCAGACCCCAACGATAAGAGATCTGTGGTTATTCGACTCACAGATGCTGGCATTTCGAAACGAAACATCGCACGACGGGTTGTTTTAGATTTTAACCAGAGTATTGCGGAAAGGATTGGCGAAAAGCGTACACAGGAATTTTTAGAAACCGTTGATGATATACGCGCCGTTATAGTCGAAATGAAAGGCAGTTAGTTTGATTTGATATATACAAACTTCTCGTAATTTCAACTCATTCTCATCAACTCTTCTCAGCTCTAATGTTTACTTTCTCAACATCGGCAGCCGTTACATTTAATAGAGTAGCACATAGAAATATATCACCAACACCTTATTAAAGCGACCTCTAGCGAAGATTTGAGAATTTTTTTACCTATTCATTTTCAGTTAATTAGAAATAGCTACATTTACTCAGCGACCATCCTTAAAGTATATATTGCTAATTAGGTATGGTTTTGCAAAAAACCTATACATACCGCCAAAACACCATGTCAAAGGATCTATACTGTCCTAAATGTCAAAGCCAAGACTATGTCAAAAGTGGCATTATTAAAGGACGCCAACGCTTTAAATGTAAAGATTGTAACTACTACTTCACCGTGCAAAAGATGGGCAAGCGTATCGATGATTACTACGTTACCAAAGCATTACAACTCTATGTAGAAGGAGTGAGTTACCGAGAAATCGAAAGAGTATTAGGAATTTCTCACGTAAGCGTAATGAACTGGGTAAAAACCTACGGTATTAAACGACCTCAGCACAACGATAACTATCACCCAACTTACAAAATCCTCAAGCACGAGGAGCTCGCTAAATTCATGGGGTGTTCAGAGAATGTTAAGGGCTCAGGTATGATTATCACTGAGATTGGTGATAAATTCATGCTAATCAAATGGGAGCGGTTTAGACGCTAAAGCGGTTTAGATGCTAACCACCCCCGCTATAAAAGGGTATCTATACCTCTTTACGGAAATGTATAGCTGATTTCCATAAAAAAAGGGTTTTTGAAACATTTGAATTGGGAGACCGTAGCAAGTAACCCAAATCGTTTAATTCAAAAACCCAGTTTTATGAGAACAAAACTAATCGTCGTTTTAATGCTAACATTTGCTACTTCAGCATTGTTCGCTCAAAAAAACGCAGCTCCGTATGGTTCTGGCTTAAAGGTAAGCCTGAATGAAGACGGAAGCAAGTACTACCGCTTGATTACTTGGCACCAAGCCTGGTTACAAAGCGACCTAAGCGCTGATAACTTCAGTGTAACCCCTTCCCTACGTCGTTCAAGAATGTTGATGTTCGCACAGATCAATGACAGATTCTTGATTTTAACTCACTTCGGCTTGAACAGCTTAAATCCTGCAAAAATGGATCCAACTGGCCAAAGTTCTGCAGCTCAGCTCTTCATGCATGATGCATGGGCAGAGTACAAAGTGAACAAGAATCTATACATAGGTTCTGGTCTTCACTACTGGAACGGTATTAGCCGCTTGAGCAACCAAAGTACATTGAACATGCTTTCTTTAGACAATGCACGTCACAGCTGGGCTACTATTGGTACTTCTGACCAGTTTGCTCGTCATATGGGTGTGTATGCAAAAGGTAAGGTTGGTAAACTTGATTACCGCGTAGCTTGGAATTCACCTATAGTGAACTCTTTGGATGCCAATGCAGGTTTTGAAGCTACCACGGAACAAGCATCATACACGGGTCGTCGTGATTTAGGCGCTTCTGCTTCAAATGCATTCGCAGGTTACTTTAACTACCAGTTCTGGGACCAAGAAAGTAACAAACTTCCTTACTTCGTTGGTACCTACTTTGGCGGCAAGGACGTATTCAATATAGGTGCTGGTTTCTTCTCGCATGCCAACGGATCTGTACTACTTGATGGAAACGGAGAGACTGTTGGTCAAAACGTGAACATCGTTGCAGTAGACGCTTTCTTGGAAAAGAAAGTAGGTGGAGAAGGTGCTGCAGTAACAGCATATGCTTCTTACCAAATGAACGACTACGGTCAAAACTACCAACTAAAAGGTAGCTCTGAGGACATCTTCAGTGGTAACGTATTGTATACACAAGCAGGTTATGTACTTCCTGACTTCAACGATAATGTTCGTGTTCAACCGTATGCAACATTTACAGCTAAGAGCATTGACAATGCTGGCAATGCGAATACTGTAGGTATTGGTGCGAACTTCCTTTTAAATGGTCACAACAGCAAAATCTCTGTAGAATACAAGAGTACAGGTAGAACCGACGGTACTACTGGCAATATGCTGACCACTCAAGCAGTAATCTTCCTTTAATAAATACAGTATCATGAGTAATGACAAAATGAAAGAATACTGGTCAAAGAACATCTCTAAGGTGTTGACTTTGCTCGGTATATGGTTCTTGGTTTCCTATGTGTTTGGAATCCTATTAGTAGATACGTTGAATACCATTCCATTGGGTGGTTTCAAACTAGGCTTCTGGTTCGCCCAGCAAGGTTCTATCTACACGTTTGTAGCATTGATTTGGATCTACGTTCGTCAAATGAACAAGCTTGACGAAGAATACGGAGTTAACGAATAAAACTATTTACAATGAGTATTTTAACTTGGACCTACATTCTTGTAGGATTGACATTTGCCCTTTACATCGGGATCGCTATTTGGTCTCGTGCGGGTTCTACAAAAGACTTTTATGTAGCAGGTGGTGGCGTTAGCCCCCTTGCAAATGGTCTTGCAACAGCAGCAGACTGGATGTCTGCAGCATCTTTCATCTCTATGGCGGGATTGATCTCGTTCATGGGATACGACGGCTCGGTGTTCCTTATGGGTTGGACCGGTGGATACGTGCTTCTAGCACTTCTTCTTGCACCTTACCTACGTAAGTTTGGGAAGTTTACCGTGCCAGACTTCATTGGTGACCGTTACTATTCAAATACTGCACGTACAGTAGCTGTTATTTGTGCACTGTTCGTTTCATTCACGTATGTTGCCGGTCAAATGCGTGGTGTGGGTGTTGTATTCTCTCGTTTCCTTGAAGTAGATATTAATACAGGTGTATACATCGGTATGGCCATCGTATTCTTCTACGCTGTATTAGGTGGTATGAAGGGTATTACCTACACGCAGGTAGCCCAATACTGTGTATTGATTTTTGCATTCATGGTTCCTGCTATCTTCATCTCTATCCAGATGACAGGTAACCCAATCCCTCAATTAGGTTTTGGTGGTAGCTACGACGGCATGCCAATTCTAGACAAACTTGACGGGCTGCACCGCGAGCTTGGTTTTGCTGAATACACCAACGGTAGCAAATCTACTGTAGATGTATTCTTCATTACTGCTGCGCTTATGGTGGGTACCGCTGGTCTTCCACACGTAATTGTGCGTTTCTTTACAACTCCTAAAGTGAGTGGTGCACGTAAATCTGCTGGTTACGCATTGCTATTCATCGCCATTCTTTACACAACTGCACCTGCAGTAGCAGTATTTGCTCGTGTAAACCTCATCGAAACTGTAAGCAACCAACCTCGTACTGAACTACCTGCTTGGGTAGATAACTGGGAGGAAACTGGTCTACTTTCTTGGGAAGACAAAAACGGCGACGGGCTTGTACAGTACGTAGCTGATGCAGAAGCAAACGAATTCAAAGTTGACCGTGATATCATGGTACTTGCGAATCCTGAGATTGCAGGTCTACCGAACTGGGTAGTAGCTCTTGTAGGTGCGGGTGGTCTTGCGGCTGCACTAAGTACCGCAGCAGGTCTTCTACTGGTAATCTCAACTTCAGTATCTCACGATTTATTGAAGAAACAGATTGCACCGAACATCTCTGATAAGCAAGAGCTCATGTGGGCGCGTATTGCGGCAATCATCGCAGTAGTAGTTGCTGGTTACTTCGGTATCAACCCTCCAGGGTTCGTTGCCTCGGTAGTAGCACTTGCCTTCGGTCTAGCAGCAGCTTCATTCTTCCCGGCTATCCTCTTGGGTATCTTCACGAAAAAGATGAATAAAGAAGGTGCAATTGCTGGTATGATCAGTGGTCTTGCTATCACGATGTATTACATCGCTCGATTCAAACTACACTGGATTGGAGATGATGCAACTTCAACCTCAGCTGATTGGTGGTGGGGCATCTCTCCGGAAGGATTCGGTACTATCGGTATGATTGTCAACTTCATCGTTGCCTTTGTCGTGAGCCGTTTCACTCCTGAAACTCCACAAGATGTTCAAGACCTCGTTGAGAATATCCGTATCCCTTCAGGCGCAGGTGAAGCTTCGGCGCACTAATACCTGAATTCAAAAGGAATATATCCTCCTGGGGCCGCAGGCCCCAGGAGGTTTATTGATTAATAAACTCTTCCCTAATGGAAAGAATAACATACATAGGAATCTTTATCACGATTGTGCTATTACTGGTGTTTTCCAACCCCATTCTTAGTCTATACAATAGAGCATCGTTGTGGCAAGGCTTCCCCGTGTCTCTAGTATTTCTTTTCACCTGTTGGATTAGTGTAATCATTCTTGCAGTAATAATTAGTAAAAGAAGAATGCGATAGATGAGTGCGTACATGATCATATTCATTACTGGGTCTTACTTGGCTTTTCTTTTCTTCGTTGCACAATGGGGAAAAAATGCCGGTAAAGCTTTCCTGGAAAAGTACAGTGCGGTTTTCTATGCACTCGGAATATGCGTGTACGCAACGGCTTGGACGTTCTACGGTTCAATCGGTAGAGCAGCCACACATGGCTTGGACTTTCTTGCAATTTATCTTGGCCCGATACTCTTCCTACCTATTTGGTGGACGGTGATGCGTAAGATCATTCGTATTTCAAAAGCGCAGCATCTAAATTCTTTATCAGACTTCATCACGGCACGCTACGGTAAAAGTTGGTTCTTGGCAGTTTTGACTACCGTATTAGTAGTTATGGCCATCACCCCATACCTAGCACTTCAAATTAAAGCCATCAGCTCCAGTGCCAATGTCCTGTTGAACGATTCAAATTCAGCACCGATAGATATTGACCTCGCGTCAACAATTTTGCTTTTCATTTTCGCGATGTTCTATGGTATACGCTTCGCATTCGATCCGAAGCAACGAAATGGCCTAGTGGCTACAATCGCATTTGAGAGTACCATTAAAGTTCTTACGGCATTTATCTGCGGCGGTGTAATTGTATACACGTCATTTAAAGGACCATCAAGCATCTACCAAGAAGGTACTTCTGTAGGACTAAGTCAGCTCCTCAGTATTCAAAGCAGTTCTGACTGGATGCTCATGCTTCTCATTAGCGGCTTTGCTTTTTTCCTCCTGCCTCGACAGTTTCAGATGGCCGTAGTATCAAACAAGAAAGAGAAGGATCTCAAAACAGCCGTATGGCTCATACCGCTATTCTTACTTCTGATGAATTGGTGGGTCGTGCCTATTGCCCTTGGTGGCCATTTGCAACTGCCTCAAGGAACAAATCCTGATTACTTCTTCCTTGACCTTGCTTTGAACACTTCTCCTGTTTTGGCAGGCTTTGTATTTATAGGTGGATTTGCGGCAGCCACATCCATGATCATCGTAAGCTCATCAGCACTTTCTTCGATGATAAGTAATAGTATCATTATGCCACTGTTCTTAAATCGCAAGGACAGCTCGCGCGAAACCATTACCCCTATCGTCGCCCAAAGAATAGGTCTCTTTATTGTCTTTGCTTTGGCATTCTCGTACCACGCCATCATCGTTCAGAAAGAAAGTTTGGTGAGCATAGGCATGATTTCCTTCATAGGAATAGCCCAGCTAGCCCCTGGTTTTCTCGCGGCACTATATTGGCGTAATGCCACCTCGAAAGGCGTCATGGCCGGCCTAAGTTTAGGTTTTATACTATGGCTTACTGCATTTGGTGTTCCTCAATGGCTGGGCAGTAGATCTGATGAAATTCTGCTCTTTAATGTATTCGAACAATGGTCTCCTCTTGCCAACATTACGTTCATTTCCTTAGGATTGAATGGGCTCGTAATGAGTGCAGTTAGTTTGATGGACACGCCAAGCAAATTGGAGCGAAACCAAGCAGAAATCTTCTACAACATTCTGAGTATCGAACCTGGGCTTTATGAAAACTCCAACAGTACAAGCGGAAAAATCACTTTTGAGAGGCTCGAAAAGCTGCTGTTCCGTTACCTGCCTGAAGAATTGGTCAGTGAAACTCTCTTTAGAAGGTATACTATCAATCGCATCAACCCAAAGCCCTTTGACACCGTACCTGCTCATCTCATTAGTTATGCAGAACGACTACTCACACAAATGATGGGACCGGCAACGGCGAGGATTGCATTAAATAAAGAATTCGAAAGCGAGACTATTGATCTTTTTGACATTCAAGACATCCTACAAGAGACTAGGGAAACGAAAAAGCTCAATACAGCACTTAAGGAAAAATCGGACCGACTTGCCAAACTGACTGGAGAATTAACTCAAGCAAATGATCAGTTGCATTCGATGGGTAAGCTCAAGGATGATTTCTTGTACACTGTAACACACGAACTGCGCAGTCCTTTAACCGCCATTCGCGCACAGATTGAGTTGTTGCGTGATGAAGAGGAAATGCCTAAGGAGATACGCGATCAATTTCTAGACGCGACTATTGGAGAATGCGTTCGACTTACCTCGCTTATTTCCAACGTTCTAGATATTGAAAAATTTGAAAGTGGCAATCAGCAACTCAGCTTGAGTAAAGTTGATTTACGTAAAACATTGGCAACTATTCTTGAAACCCAACTCATCGTAGCGGAGCGGGAAGGAATTTCTATCGCCATAGATGGACCTGAAGAGGTTTGGACTCTCGCAGATGAAAAACGCATTACCCAAGTAATCATCAATCTTTTGAGCAATGCTTTTAAGTATGCAGAAAAGACTGTTGAAGTTTGCTTTAAAGAAGATGCTCAAGATTGGCATGTACATATCATTGATGATGGGCCAGGTGTACCCTTAGAAGCCGTACCACATCTATTCAAAAAGTTTTATCAAAGCGACGACCAAACGGTGAAAAAACGCGTTGGAACAGGTTTGGGATTGGCCATTAGCGATAACATCATCAAAGCGCATAAAGGTGCGCTGAACTTAACTAGTAACACACCCGAAGGAAGAACAACCTTCACTTTCAAAATATCAAAATATGGAAACAACTAAGAGCATTTTAATTGTTGACGATGAACCGAACATCGTAATGTCTTTAGAGTACTTAATGCGCTCAAAAGGCCTTGAGGTAGGCATCGCAAGAAGCGGTACTGAGGCATTGGAACAGATGGAACAGGCATCCTACGACCTCGTATTGCTGGATATCACAATGCCAGACCTGGATGGTTACCACGTGTGCAAAACCATTAAGACACATCCCGAGTGGCAAAAATCCCATGTGGTCTTTTTAAGTGCAAAAAGCAAGCAAAGTGATATTGAAAAAGGCATGTCTTTGGGAGCTACTGATTATATCGTAAAGCCTTTTTCAACAAGAGATTTAAGCAAGCGCATCCTAGATATCCTATCACAGTAACCTTTAACAATCTACCTAAACCATAATGAATACCACCTATCAGAACCATTTTATCAAGAGCTGCAGCCAACCGGATGAATTTTGGATGGAACATGCAGATATCATTTCTTGGATCAAAAAACCTTCAATTCCTTTTGAAGTGTTGCCCAACGGGGCTACCAAATGGTTTCCTGATGGAGAATTGAACACTTGTTCTTTGTGTTTAGATGTTCATATTGATGAAGGCAGAGGCGGGCAAACCGCCATTATTTACGAAAGCCCGGTTACGAATACGGTACGCAGTTACACCTATATCGAAGTATTACGGGAGGTAAATGCAGTTGCAAAAGGCATGATTGATAGAGGCTTGCAAAAAGGAGATGCCGCCATCATCTATATGCCTATGATTCCTGAAGCAGTTTTTACCATGCTTGCATGTGCACGCCTTGGGGTCATCCATAGTGTCGTTTTTGGAGGATTTGCACCGAAGGAATTAGCGGTACGTTTAGAAGATGCCAAACCAAAAATCATCTTTACTGCAGACGCTGGTATTGAAATCCAAAAGACTATTCACTACAAGCCCATGGTGGATGCCGGTATTGAAATCAGCAATCACAAACCCGATTGTGTTGTCGTCCTAAATAGAGGTTTATCCGATCAATGTACGGTCACCAACAGAGATGTAAAATGGGAAAACTTTATTAACGACGGCTTCTTCATTCCTGCGACCCAGGTGGCCTCAAATGACCCATTGTATATACTCTACACTTCAGGTACAACAGGAAAACCAAAGGGAATCGTCCGTGAAAACGGTGGACATGCTGTTGCTCTCAAATACAGCATGGAGCACATCTATGGTGTGAAACCTGGCGAAGTCTATTGGGCGGCCAGTGATATTGGCTGGGTGGTTGGACACAGTTACATTGTGTACGGACCTATGATCCATGGAGCAACCACAATGCTTTTTGAAGGCAAACCTATTAAGACCCCAGATGCATCCACCTTTTGGAGAATAATTTCAGAACATAAAGTAGTGACGATGTTCACTGCACCCACTGCCATTCGAGCCATTCGTAAAGAGGACCCGAATGGTGATATGATTAAAGGGTATGACCTAAGCCACTTCCGTACCCAATTCCTCGCTGGGGAAAGATGCGATGCAGATACCTTAGAATGGACCGCCGAAAAATTAGGAGTCCCAGTGATTGACCACTGGTGGCAAACTGAAAGCGGCTGGCCTATGCTTGGTCAATGTATTGGGTATGGGTTGGATCCGGTAAAACCGGGTTCTGCCAATTTCCCAATACCAGGTTATAACGTTCAGATTATTGACGAGCAGGGCCAGCCCGCGGCACCAGGCGAAGAAGGGCTGGTTTGTGTAAAATTACCACTACCACCAGGGGCTTTAGCCGATTTATGGCAGGATACCGAGCGCTTTGAGCGCAGCTACCTCAGCCCAGTGCCTGGCTATTATTTCTCAGGAGACGGTGGGTATCGCGATGAAGAAGGCTATGTCTTCATCACCGGTCGTGTAGATGATGTCATTAATGTTGCTGGCCACCGACTGAGTACAGCGGAAATGGAGGAAGTCATCGCCGCCAATGCAAATGTGGCTGAATGTGCCTGCTTTGGAATACACGACGAGCTAAAAGGACAAGTACCGATGGCCATGGTAGTGTTGAATCATAACAGTTGTAGCATAGATGAATTGGTGCCGGAATTAAAAGCGGCCATTCGTTCTGACATAGGAGCCATTGCCAGCATTAAACACATAATTGAAGTTGCCAGGCTGCCTAAAACACGGTCAGGAAAAATTCTTAGAAAAACCCTTCGAGCCATTGTGGATGGGCATGGATATCAAATCCCGAGTACCATAGACGACCCGGCCATCCTTGAAGAAATTGAACAAAAAGTAAAAACACAGATAAACACAAAAACAAAGACGATATGAGCTATTACAACATCGACAGCTTCGCGAAGTACGAAGAAGCTTATAAAGCCTCAGTAGATAACCCCGCCGCATTTTGGGAGGGTATAGCAGGTGAATTCACTTGGCAAAAGCCGTGGGACAAAACATTAGAATGGGAATTCAATACTCCAAATGTGAAGTGGTTCCAAGGCGGTGTTTTAAACATTACCGAAAACTGTTTGGACCGTCATCTCGAAGAAAGAGGCGATGATATTGCCTTGATTTGGGAACCAAACGACCCAAAAGAACAAGAAGTGCGCATGACCTTTAAAGAACTGCATGCTGAAGTTTGTCGCTTTGCCAATGTATTGAAAGCAAAAGGCGTGAAGAAGGGCGACCGCGTGGCAGTATACATGCCTATGGTGCCTGAACTTACCATTGGAGTGTTGGCCTGTGCTAGAATTGGTGCCGTTCACTCTGTAGTATTCGCAGGATTCTCTTCTAATGCACTAGCCGATCGCATCAACGACAGCCAGTGTGTGTGCGTATTGACTTCAGACGGTATGTACCGTGGCGCAAAAGCCTTGCCGGTAAAAACCACTGTAGATGAGGCATTGAAAAACTGTACTTCGGTGGAGAGCGTGATCGTTGTAAAGCGCGACGGACGCGAGGTGGAAATGGTTGAAGGTCGCGACCACTGGTATGCAGAAGCAGCAGCTGAAGTGAGCGCAGATTGTGCTCCTGAGCCTATGGACGCCGAAGACATGCTCTTCATCCTCTACACTTCTGGCTCGACAGGCAAGCCTAAAGGTGTCGTTCACACTTGTGGTGGATACATGGTCTACGCGGCCTACAGCTTCCAAAACGTATTCCAATACGAGCGCGGTGATGTGTACTGGTGTACTGCGGATGTGGGTTGGATTACTGGACACAGCTACATTATCTACGGACCACTATTGAACGGTGCAACGACGATGATGTTTGAAGGGGTACCTACCTTCCCGGATGCAGGTCGTTTCTGGGACGTATGTGATAAGTATAAAGTAAACCAATTTTATACTGCTCCAACGGCGATTCGCGCCTTGATGGCGATGGGTGACGAGTTCGTTGAGCGTGCAGATTTGAGTTCTCTAAAGGTTATTGGATCAGTAGGCGAGCCAATCAATGCCGAAGCATGGCACTGGTACGATCAGAAAGTTGGACACGGAAATTGTCCAATTGTAGATACATGGTGGCAAACCGAAACTGGAGGTATTATGATTTCTGGCTTAGGGGCACACAGCCCTCAACGCCCAACCTATGCGGGCCGTCCACTTCCAGGCATCCAACCTGTTCTTTTAGACAGCGACGGCAATGAAATCAACGGCGACGGAGTGGAAGGTTACTTGTGTGTGAAGCATCCATGGCCGTCTATGTTGCGTACGACTTACGGCGATCACGAGCGTTGCAAGAACGTTTATTTCAGCAATTACGAGGGCCATTACTTTACAGGTGACGGTGCACGTCGCGAGGACGGAATGTTCCGCATCATTGGTCGTGTAGATGATGTCATCAATGTAAGTGGCCACCGATTCGGTACTGCAGAAATTGAAAATGCCATCAATGCATCTTCTGTAGTGACAGAGAGTGCTGTCGTAGGTTATCCGCACGATATCAAGGGGCAAGGCATCTACGCCTACGTTATCCTTGAAGAAGGCAGTCACAATGCAGAAGAAGTTCGTAAGGCTATCATCAGCACTTTGGTGGCTGAGATCGGCCCTATTGCGAAACCTGATGTCATTCAGATTGTACCCGGTCTACCTAAGACGCGTTCAGGTAAAATCATGCGTAGAATTTTAAGAAAAGTAGCAGAAGGTGATACTAGCAATCTTGGCGATACTTCGACATTACTTGACCCAAGTGTTGTTGAAACGATAAAAGCGGATGCTTTAGCTTTACGTAGCTAAACTCAGCGATAACAATTAGACCACTTGGAGCGGGAGGTTCCAAGTGGTTTTCTTTTGTTCAAAATATAACAATCTGTCATTTTTTAGACTAAATAACCGCAATTGCGCGTAAATGCTCGGCAGTAGAGATACTTTTGCCAAGTAAAGCACAGCGCAATGACGAAATTTCCATTAAATGATGCAGCGAATTGGGTAGAAGCCTACGGTTCCCCATTGTATGTTTATGATGCCAAAACCATCCGTGGTCAGTACTTCAGAATGAAGCACGCCTTCGACCAGGATATTGATGTAGATATCCACTACGCTTGTAAAGCATTGAACAACCTCAACATTCTAAAGCTCATGCGCAGCCTTGGGGCAGGTTTAGATGCGGTTAGTTTAGGAGAAATTGAGTTGGGCTTGCGCGCGGGGTTCCGACCAGATCAGATCCTTTTCACCCCAAACGGTGTAGGTATCCACGAGATTAAGGAAGCTGTAGGGATCGGTGTTCAGATCAACATCGACAACCTAGAAACCTTGGAAGAATTTGCCAACGAATTTGGCAATACGGTACCAGTATGTGTGCGCATCAATCCACACATTATGGCGGGTGGAAATGCAAAGATTTCCGTGGGACACATCGATTCTAAATTCGGAATCTCTATCCACCAAGTCCGCCACCTGCACCGCATCGTAAACAATATGGGGCTCCACGTTCACGGCCTGCACATGCACACGGGTTCAGACATTTTGGACATTGACGCCTTCATGCGCGGAGCGAGCCTTTTGATGGACCTCGCACACGACTTCAAAGAACTGACCTACATCGACTTCGGTTCTGGTTTCAAAGTGGGCTACCGCCCGGGTGAAGCCACCACGGATATCGAAAGCTTCGGCGCACGCATGAGTGAGCGATTCAAAGAGTTCTGCCTGGAATACGGCCGCGACCTCAAACTCATCTTCGAACCGGGTAAATTCTTGGTAAGCGAAGCCGGCGCCTTCATCGCTAAGGTGAACAGCACAAAAACGACACCGTCTACAGTTTTCGCACAGGTAAATAGTGGCTTCAACCACTTCCCTCGCCCAATGATGTACGACGCCTATCACCACATTGAAAACTTGAGCAATCCTGAAGGGGAGCAACGCCTGTACACCATCGTTGGCTACGTTTGTGAGACCGATACTTTCGGTTACGATCGCAAGCTGGGCGAAGTGCGAAACGGTGATCTCCTAGCCTTCCACAATGCAGGTGCCTATTGCAGCAGTATGGCTTCTCAGTATAACAGCCGCGTACGCCCCGCCGAAATCCTCATTGAAAACAACACACCGTACCTCATTCGTGAGCGAGAAAACATCGAAGATTTGGTAAGAGGAACAGTGGATCACGGGCTCTACAACGAGCTTCCAGTGAGCGAGGCTACAAACGAAGAGATTACTGTACCTTCGCAGGGATGATCAACATTCGCGTAGCACAACAGCAGGACATGAAGGCCGTATTAGGCCTTATTACTGAATTGGCCATTTATGAAAAAGAGCCAGATGCTGTGATTGTGACCGAAGGGGACCTCATCACCCACGGTTTTTCTGAAGGTAGATTCGACTGTTTCGTTGCAGAACACGACGACCAAGGAGTCATAGGAATGGCCCTTTACTATCCGCGTTACAGCACTTGGAAAGGCCCTACCCTTCACCTTGAAGATTTGTATGTGAAGCCTGAATTCCGTCAGCACGGGGTGGGCAAACAACTTTTCGATGCTGTCGTAAAGGTGGCTGCTGAGCAGAATGTAGGACGCATGGAGTGGACCGTATTAGAATGGAACGATCCAGCGTTAAACTTTTATAAAAAATACGACGCTTCCCTCGACCCTGAGTGGCATTTGGGAACGTTGACCAGAGAACAATTAGCGCAATACAAATGAGCACACCGCTAGTCTTCAAATTTGGTGGTGCATCGGTAAAGGATGCACAGAGCGTACGAAATGTAGCCAGCATTATTGGCCAATTCAGCCAGCGTCCCATGGTTGTTGTCGTCAGCGCGATGGGCAAAATGACCAATGCTTTTGAAGAAGTGGTAGCCGCATGGAGTAACGGAAATTTATCCGAGGCCAATGTAAAAATTGACGCTATTGCTGCCTTTCACCAAAGTATCATCAATGAACTCTTTGAGGACCCCACAGAAATCAACGAGCACGTTGCAGCCCTGATTGCCAGTATTCGAGAAGGTTTGGATAAGCAAGACATTTCTTACGGCGAAGGCTACGACTATATTGTGCACCACGGAGAATTGATCTCCACACGTATCATTGCAGCCTACGTTGGTCAGGAAGTACCAACTGTTTGGCAGGACACGCGCGAACTGGTAAAAACCGACGGTCAATTCCGCCGTGCAACGGTCCAATGGGAACAAACCGGCCGTGCCATCCGCTCAAACATTGCCCAGGACAAGGTCAACTTCGTACAAGGATTCATAGGCTCCTCTCCAGACGGGCGCCCAACAACTCTAGGTCGCGAAGGATCCGATTATACCGGTGCCGTATTTGCCTTCTGCCTTGGTGCAGATAGCCTCACCATCTGGAAAGATGTACCAGGAATGTTGAACGGAGACCCAAAGACCTTCGCCAATACCCAAAAGATTGATGCATTGCCGTTTAACGAAGCCATTGAATTGGCCTTTTACGGTGCCTCGATCATCCACCCAAAGACCATTCAGCCCCTCAAGAAGAAGGGCATTCCATTGCACATCAAGAGCTTTGTCGACCCTACGCTTCCAGGAACAACCATTGGAGGTGTAGACCGCCCAGAGCCCGAGGTTGCCAACTTCATCTTGAAGAAAAACCAAATCCTTCTGCAGCTCAGCACCAAAGATTTGGCCTTTATCGCCGAGCACCACCTTAGCGCAGTATATCGTCTGTTCGCCGAGCAAGGCGTCGTGGTAAATTTGATGCGCAACACTGCGACAAGAGCGATGTTCTGTATCAACAACGATGCGATCATTGTACCTAAAATGCTGGCTGAGCTCACTGGTCAATTCGACCTCGAACTCACTTCCTCTGTTGAACTACTGACCATCCGTCACACCAATGAAGCGGATGAAACTCGCGAAACAGAAGGTCTAGATATTTTATTGGAACAACGAACGCCAGATACGGTCCAATTCGTTTTCAAACGCTTCTAAGAAGCCTTTAGCACCTCAAGCACTTTGGCTGCTAAACCGCGGCCCATCTTCTCAAAGCTTTCCTTGGTCCACCCTGCGATGTGCGGACTCAACAGCACATTTTCGCGCTGGAGCAACCTTTGCAAAGTCAAAGGCAATTCGTCTTCAAACAAGCTCGTAAAGCTCGATTTCTCGTATTCAAGAACATCCAAACCTGCACTCAGCACCTTGCCTTCGTCCATCGCCGCCAACAAATCGTCGGTCTTCAGAATAGGCCCGCGGGCTGTATTGATAAAGTGAATTGGCTTCTTAAATCCAGCAAAAAACTGGGCATCCGCTAACCCCTGGGTCTCGCCGGTCAATGGCAGGTGCAAACTGACCACATCTGCCTCTGCTTGCAATTCCTGCAAGCTCACCTCCCTGATGCCTTCGGGCGCATAATCTTGTTTGTATTTATCGTAAGCAAGCACCTTCACACCCATAGCGCTGATCAACTGAGCAAATTCACTACCCATCACGCCATACCCAATGACCCCCACAGTAAGCGACTGCAATTCGCGGCCCTTATTGGGTTCACGCAACCACTTGCCTTCCTTAATCTCCCTGTGAACACGCGGAAGATGGTTCAGCAAACTGAGCAACATACCCAGCGCGTGTTCCGCAACTGCGCGCGCATTCCCTTCGGGAACGCGCTGGCACGAAATACCGCGATTTTCAGCTTCGGCGAGGTCTATATTCTCCAAGCCCGCGCCAAGGCGACCAATGACTTTCAAAGAAGGGAATTGGCTTAAAAAATGAGCATCAACGCGCATACGTGAGCGGATGATTAATACTAGTGCATCGCTATGGTGAGCGGCTAATTCTTCCAAAGGCGCCGAATACTCACGAACCAAGGTGAGACCGCCCGCTTGCAAATCTTGCTCGAGAAAAGGATGGGTATCGTCAAGGAGGAGCGCCTTCATTAGTATCCGATAATCAATCGGCCAATCTGGAAATAAATGATCAGACCAATTACATCGTTTGCCGTGGTGATAAATGGCCCTGTGGCTAGAGCAGCATCGACTTTGAACCTATCGAGCATCAGCGGTATAAAAGTTCCAAAGAGTGAAGCGAAGACAATCACTGTCAGTAGCGAAGTACTCACAGTCAAAGTGATGAGCTGGTCGTATCCTAGTAGCAATCCTGCACCAAACATCACGAGCGATAAGATGAGACCGTTGAACAGACCCACAGCCAATTCTTTGGTCAATTTCTGAATCATGTTGTTCTCCTTTCTGTCGCTAGCCAAAGCTTGTACAACAATCGCCGAAGATTGTACTCCCACGTTTCCTGCCATTGCCGCAATAAGCGGCATGAAAAAGGCCAATGCAGGAACTAGTTGAATGTCCTCTTCGTTTTTACCAATGATCAGGGCAACGATGAGTCCACCAAAGAGTCCGATTAAAAGCCATGGGATGCGTGCACGAGTAACTTCATATACGCTATCGTCGCTTTCTACCTCATCGGTAAGACCCGAGGCCAATTGGTAATCGCGTTCCGCCTCTTCACGAATGAAATCGACTACATCATCCAGGGTAATTCGACCAAGAAGCTCTCCGGCGGCATTGACCACAGGAATGACAAACAGATCGTATTTCTGCATCATATTCGCCACCTCCTCCGCAGGAGTGGTACTGAGCACAGTATGTTCTATAGGGCGGTACAGCTCAGAAATTGGAGCCGTGCGTTGCGCGGTCAAAAGCTTTTTTAAGCTCAATGTTCCGACTAAAATATCATTATCGTCAACCACGTAAACAGCGTGGACGCGGTCAATGTGTTCTGCCTGAGAACGCATAGCGGCCACACAGCGAATGGCTGTAAGACTTTGGTTCACCACCACAAGCTCGGTGGCCATTAGGGCACCGGCAGTATCTTCTTCGTGGGTAAGTAGTTGGGCAATTTTCTTGGCTTGCTCGACATCTTCCACCTGGGAAAGGACCTCTTTGGTCATGTCCTCTGGAAGTTCGGAAAGCATATCCGCAGCATCGTCGGAATCCATATTCCCGACTAATTCCTGTGCAATTTCTTCCGTAGAATATGTCGAAACCAGCTCACCACGCTCCTCCTCGTCAAATTCAACAAGGATATCTGCGGCCAATTCAGGATCGATCTTCTCAAAGAACGCAGAACGTTCTTCAGCGACGAATGTCTCCAACACCTCCGCCATATCTGCGGGGTGGATACCTTCAATGATCTGCGCGAACTCAGCCTCATTGGTCTCCCCCAAGGCCTTCACTATGCGCGCTCTAATGCTCATTTCTTCCATCTTCGATCGCAGTTAAAAGTTCAACAAATTCCGTGTGAGACAATTGCTCCGCTCGCTTGCTAAGATACGGATGCTCGAAGCCTTCTGGCAAGTTAAGCACTTTCAAGGCATTGCGAAGGGTTTTTCTTCTCATGCCAAAAGCCGCCTTAACACCTCGCTTCAACAGCTTGAAATCTATATTCGGATCTTCCGCCTTGCGCACCATATGCATCACCCCACTATCTACCTTCGGAGGAGGGTTAAACACACCCGGTGGCACGGTAAAATCATAGGTCAAATCGTAGTATGCTTGACAAAGCACTGAAAGGATTCCATAGGTCTTGTTTCCCGGTGGCGAGCACAAGCGCTGCGCGACCTCCTTTTGGAACATCCCGCCAAAAAGCGGAATCTGATCCATGTGATCTAGCACCTTGAAAACGATCTGAGAGCTGATGTTGTAGGGGAAATTCCCCACCAGTGCAAATTTCTCTTCGCCAAAGGTTTTTGAAGGGTTCCATCTGAGGAAGTCTTCTTCAAGAATACGGGCACTTAAGGTATTATAATGAGCTTTGAGGTAGCTGACGCTCTCGTCGTCTATCTCAATCACCCAAGTCTCAATAGAGGGATTGTCTAGCAAGTATTTGGTCATTACACCCATACCCGGACCAATCTCCAAGACCTTTTCAACACCTTCAAAAGGAACTACATTGGCAATGCGCTCTGCGATGCTTTCATCCTTTAAAAAATGCTGTCCCAGGTACTTTTTCGCACGTACTTGACCTCTATTGTTCATGTTGCAAAGGTAGTGCTTTGTAACGGCCTTCTTCTCATTCATTAACCGTAACTTAGTTGGACCTATTACAGAACTAATACCACTGACCATGGTACAACCAACCACCCTCGGCGAGTTTATCGTCGAAAACCAGAAGGATTTTCCCTTCGCTACTGGCGATTTATCGCACCTACTCACCTCTATTCGCTTGGCCGCAAAAGTGGTCAATCGGGAAATCAACAAAGCTGGGTTAGCAGATATCCTAGGCGCTATGGGCCAGGACAATATTCAAGGCGAGGCCCAACAAAAGCTCGATGTCATGGCCAACGATACCTTCATGCGCGCCTTGCGCTCCATGGGACAGGTATGTGGTGTAGGCTCCGAGGAAGAAGAGCATTACATCAGCTTTGACGACGATATTCACCGTGAAGCGAAATACGTGGTACTAATGGATCCACTCGATGGGTCCAGCAACATCGATGTCAACGTGAGTGTCGGGACTATTTTCTCCATTTACCGCAGAATTACCCCAACAGGTACACCGGTGACCTTAGAAGATTTCTTGCAACCAGGAGATGCCC
The DNA here is from genome assembly GCA_003385605.1 of Bacteroidota bacterium. GTDB lineage: Bacteria > Bacteroidota > Bacteroidia > Flavobacteriales > Schleiferiaceae > UBA10364. The sequence goes on along the minus strand of QQUU01000124.1, from coordinate 42,732 downwards.
AAGTTGCAGCCGGATATGTCGTCTATGGCTCTTCCACTATGCTTGTTTACACTACCGGAAACGGTGTGAACGGCTTTACGCTAGATCCATCGATTGGCGTGTTTTGCTTGTCGCACCGAGACATGCAGATTCCAAAATCGGGCAACATCTACAGTGTAAACGAAGGAAACTATGTGCATTTTCCTCAAGGGGTCAAGGAATACATCAAGTACTGCCAGCAATTTGATGCAGCTTCAGGAAGACCTTACACATCTCGTTACATTGGCTCTTTAGTTTCCGATTTTCATCGCAATCTTATCAAAGGTGGGGTGTATCTTTACCCCACAGGAACGATGGCGCCCAACGGTAAGCTTCGCCTGTTGTACGAGTGTAACCCACTCGCATTTATAGTTGAACAAGCAGGCGGTACTGCCACGAACGGTAAACAGCGAATTTTAGAACTCCAGCCCAGCGAATTGCACGAGCGAGTTCCATTCTTCATCGGTTCACCGGAAATGGTGGATATGGCCCACGCGTTTTTACGCAGGTACGAAGAAGAATAAAACTTGGAAATAGCAGATTTACTATCCCGCTACCACAGCCACCCTTTAGTTGAACAGCTCACCACAGCTCATGGTGCAAAGCAGAATGTTGCCTTAGGATTTAATGCGGCCGGAGGCTCTCATGCCGCCGTTTTAGCCGCTGCTACTTACGAGCGTACGGGCAGTATGCAATTCATTATTACCAATAGCAAGGAGGAAGCCGCCTACATTCAAAACGATATTGAGAAGCTGCTCCCTTCTGTGAAGAGCTACTTCTACCCTGCATCCTACCGCAGACCATATGAAGTGGAGACGACGGATAATGCGAACGTTTTGCTGCGTGCAGAGGTGTTGAACCACCTAAGTGCCCGCCGAAAGGCCCCTATTCTCATTTCATACCCTGATGCCTTGTTCGAAAAGGTGGTGACCAAAAAGGAATTGGAAACCAATACCCTTAAAGTGAATCTTGGGGACCAGCTAAGCTTAGATTTCCTCAACGAAACTCTTTTTGAATACCAATTTGAACGCGTTGATTTTGTCGTTCAACCGGGCCAATTTTCCGTTCGCGGTGGCATCGTAGATATTTTCTCTTTTTCTAAGGACCATCCGTACCGGGTGGAATTCTTTGACGACGAGGTTGAGAGCATCCGCTTCTTTGATATCGAGACCCAACGCACCGTGGGCAAGGCGACGAAAATGAGCATTGTCCCCAATGTGGAGAACAAAACGTTCCTGGAAAGTCGTGCCTCGCTACTGAGTTACCTCCCTAAGGAAACACAACTTTGGATGGACACTCCTTCTATGGCAGTAGCAAAGCTTGACCGATTGATGGAACTCGCTCACGAGCGCTACGAGGAACTCGGAGATACGGTTCAACGTGCAGCGCCAGGAGAGCTTTTTATCAGTGGCGATGCATTAAAGCGCGGCTTGTTAGATTTTTCACGCGTCGAATACGGGCGTAGTGAATGGACCTCGGAAAAGTTGGAGAGCAAAGCTTTACCGCAAAGGGCGTTCAACAAAGATTTTCAGCTCTTGGCCCAGACCTTATTGCGCAGTGAGAAGGAAGGCGCCCAAACCGTATTGATGTGTTCGAACCCGAAGCAGATTGAGCGCTTTCACGCGATTTTTGAGGACTTGGAATTGGCGCCGAAGTATGAAACGACGGTAGGTGCCTTGCATGAAGGGTTCGAAGATGAATTGGCCAAGACGTACCTCTATACCGATCATGAAATTTTCGACCGCTACCAACGATTCAACATCAAAAACGGCGCGAAAAAGAAACAGGCCATCACCCTAGAGCAGCTCAATGCGCTGGAGTTTGGAGATTTTGTGACGCATGTGGACCACGGGGTTGGAAAGTTCGGAGGGCTTCAGAAGGTCGATAACAACGGGAAAATTCAGGAGGCCATTAAGCTCGTTTACCGCGACAATGACATCCTATATGTGAGCATCCATTCCCTGCATAAAATCAGTAAGTACAACGGCAAAGACGGGACTGCACCATCCTTGCACAAGCTCGGATCTGCACAGTGGCAGACCCTGAAGAAAAAGACGAAGGCGAAGGTGAAAAAGATTGCCTTCGACCTCATACAATTGTACGCCAAACGCCGAGAAGCCATAGGGTTCCAATGTGCGCCGGACGGGTACTTGCAGCATGAATTGGAAGCGAGTTTCCTCTTTGAGGATACGCCTGACCAGATGTCTGCTACGGAAGCCATCAAGAAGGATATGGAGAGTCCGATGCCTATGGACCGACTAATCTGTGGAGATGTAGGCTTCGGAAAAACCGAAATCGCTATACGCGCAGCGTTCAAAGCCGTTGCCAATGGGAAGCAGGTGGCTGTGTTGGTACCAACAACCGTACTAGCATTCCAGCACTTTAAGACCTTCTCGAAACGTCTAGACGGATTCCCAGTAAACGTGGATTACATCAACAGGTTCCGAACAGCAGGTCAGCAGCGCGAGACATTAAAGAAGCTTGCAGAGGGCAAGGTGGACATCCTCATCGGAACCCACAAACTAGTAAGCAAGAGCGTCGAGTTTAAGGATCTTGGTCTATTGATCATTGACGAGGAGCAGAAGTTTGGTGTTGCCGTGAAGGACAAGATTAAAACGCTTAAAGTCAACGTCGACACGCTTACCCTGACGGCAACGCCCATTCCGCGTACGCTACAGTTCTCGCTAATGGCTGCGCGCGATCTAAGTGTGATGACCACGCCACCGCCGAACAGGCAGCCGATTGAAACAGAATTGGTCGGGTTTAATGAGGAAGGCATCCGCGACGCGATTAGCTATGAGATTCAGCGTGGCGGCCAGGTGTTCTTCATCAATAACCGTGTAAGTAATATTCAAGAGGTCGCTGGTATGGTGAACCGATTAGTTCCGGATGCCCGCGTAGCCATTGGCCACGGACAGATGGAAGGCAAGAAGCTCGAGAAGGTCATGCTCGACTTCATGGACGGCAAATACGATGTACTCGTGGCTACTTCGATCATTGAAAGTGGATTGGATGTACCGAACGCGAACACCATTATTATCAATAATGCTAACCACTTTGGAATGTCTGATCTTCACCAGATGCGCGGTCGTGTGGGCCGTTCCAACAAGAAGGCATTTTGTAAGTTGATAACCCCTCCTATGAGTACCTTGACTGATGAGGCACGAAAAAGACTGCGTGCGCTCGAGCAGTTCACTGATCTGGGTTCAGGGTTCAAGATTGCCATGAAAGACCTTGAGATTCGCGGTGCCGGCGATATGCTGGGCGGCGAACAGAGTGGATTTATCACGGATATGGGCTTTGATACCTATCAGAAGATATTGGCGGAAGCTGTAAAGGAATTGAAGGAGAACGAATTCAAAGACCTTTACGAGAAAGAGAACAAAGACAAGGGGTCCGATTTTGTGGACGAGGTACAGATTGATACCGACATGGAATTATTGATTCCCGACAACTACGTGAATAATATCGAGGAGCGTCTGAAGCTATATCAGCGATTGGGCGAACTCACAGAGGAGGAAGATCTGCAGTTCTTTGAAATGGAATTGGAAGACCGATTCGGCCCTATCCCGCCGTCTGTGGCAGCATTGCTCTATTCAGTGCGCATCAAGTGGCTGGCCAAGCATATTGGCTTCCAGAAACTCATTATCAAAATGGGCAAGTTTATCGGGCACTTTGCCGCCGAGAACAACAGCGAGTATTACCAACTGCCTATTTTCTCTGCCATTCTTGGCTACTTGCAGCGCAACCCGCGCAAGGTTCAAGTGAAACAGAAGGGAGAGAAACTCACCTTTGTCGCACAAAACATTATTGAATTACAAGACGTTCATCAGATGTTGAGTAGCATCGTTGAAATGGAAAAACCTGTAGAAGCTTAATGAAGGTTCAAGACTTTATTGATTCAAGGTTGGCGGAATTGGCCAATTATAAAAAGCAATTTGAAACTGCCTTTTACTTCCTTGAAGAGGACGAATTATTTTTCATTCCCGAGGGCGAAAAGTGGTCTGCCATTGAATGTATTGAGCACATCAACAATGTGAATGAAGGCTATTTGCCGCAACTGACCAAGGTCTGTCAAGCGGAAGAAGCAAGTCAAACCGAAGAACTCACCCTGACCTGGTTCCAGAAAAAAGCGCGCGGATGGATGTCACCATTTAGCAAACCTGAGGCACGAAAAATTCGTGCACCGAAGAAGCTACAACCGAGACGCATTCAAAACCCAGAGCTCAAGCTGAGTGCTCAGAAGGTGATGGAGAACTTCATTTCTGACCTCAGCCAGATTGAGAAGATCTTGCGCATCATTCCACATAGCCCTGAGCTCAGGAATACTAAAGTAGTGAGCGCCGCTCCTCCAATCAAAGTCAAAACCCTGACCGGATTAGAAATGATGGTACCGCATATTGGCCGTCATTTGGAACAGGCCGAGCGCATATTAAAAGGCGGACGACTGGCTAAAGAAGCACAGAATGATGGTACCGCATATTGGCCGTCATTTGGAACAGGCCGAGCGCATATTAAAAGGCGGACGACTGGCTAAAGAAGCACAGGTCGAGAATCCTGACCTGATTTTTCCTTCACGCGAAGCAGAGAAAGAATAAGAATCAATTCAGCTAGAAAGACCGGATAAAAAACAGCATAAAAAACCCCCGCGGCCGTCGGCCGCGGGGGTTTTTAGTTGAATTATTTTCCGACGACTACATCACCTTAATCCAAAGCTTGCCGTTGTACTGACCGTTAAAGCCTGTATTGCGCGCTTGGTTAGCAGCATTGTAGTTATTGAATTTCAATAGGAATACGTAGTACATGTTGTTGTTCGGATCCTGGAAGATGTCTGAACCTACGCCTTGAGCACGAAGCTTGTTCTGTAGTTTCACAGCATTGTTTCTTGACCCAAATACACCTGCAGTCACATAATACCCTTGTGAACCTGGCTGAACATTTCCAGCGTATTGGTTCGGGTTGTAACCTGTGATGTTTGAATTCACTGTGCCTCCACCTTGCGGGGTCTGTGGATACATATTGCCACCGGCACCAGTATTAGCATCAAATCCGCCATTACCTGAAGCACCACCGTTGTTCATTCCACCACCAGCAGCTCCATTAGCAGCAGCTTCACTAGCAGCATCTGCGGCAGCCTGAGCAGCGGCTTCACTTAGCTCACCTTTCATGGCTTCCTTCTCTGCATCAAATAGCGATTTCTGTTGCTCAGTAATCTCGTCTTTGAATTCGTCCAAGCGGTCATTTAGAAGATCTTCGAGGTCTCCAGATTGACGACGCTGGCGGTCTTTCAATTTCTTGAGTTCATTTTCTAGGCGCTTGTCCTTCTTGCTCTCACCAAAGGTGTAACGCAACATAAACTCATGCGAATTACCCAAAGCAAAACCGTAGGTGTTCAGAGAGAAATCGTACGCATAACCTAGACTGATGTTTTCTGTAACGTGTACACCGGCATTACCTGTAACTGCATAAGATGAACGGTATGCTGCACCCACGTAGAAGTACTCCTTGTGGTTAAACATCAAACCAGCATCTACCTGTGGGATGGTTACCTCATTGGCACGTACCGTTACGAATGGACTTAGAGTCATCAACCCTTTCTGAAGCTGTACATCGTAGGCCGTGTTTACCACATAGTGGCGCATGTAGTGGTACTGGTAAGGACTGTTGAAGTTATCACCGAAGTCCACCTTTGGCGCCAAAATATTGGGAACCGCTGCACCGATATTGAAGTCTCCGAATTGTAGGTTGAAACCGAAGTTCAAATCAAATTTAGAGCTGTTCAATTGGCTGTAAAGGACTGGATCCAATTCATCCGGCACGCGAATACCCGCCACGTTGATGTTGTTGTTTACATATCCAGCACCCAAACCAAGACTTAAACTGTTCTTGTCCGTGAACTTGACATGCCAAGCGTAAGAACCGTAGAATCCAGAGCGGCTCACGATATCCGTGTTGTCACTAAAGGCATAGCCGCTGTATCCAAATTTCAAATCATTCTGGTTGCCATTGAACGCCATGAATTGCGTTTCAGGAGCTCCTTGAATATCCGTCCATTGACGGCGATTAAGAATAGAAATCTCTGTCTTACCCTCAATACCGCTAAAGGCAGGATTAAACAAGTAAGCAGTATTCAAATAACTTGAAATAAGTGGCAATTGCTGTGCACTGGCAGTTAGACTTCCAACCAACAATGCGAATATTAATAGTTGCTTTCTCATGATTAGAAGTTGTTAAGGATGGTTACTGCAGCCTTGACCCTTATCTTATTCTCAAAGGTTAAGACAAAATAATAGGTACCGTCTTCCAACTGAGCACCACCGTCAGTGGTTCCGCCCCAAGCGTTGTTGTATACTTCTTGGTTGTAGACCGGTGTACCCCAACGGGTATACACTGTGAATTCACATGCATCGCCGTTTGTCACACCTGCGAGGTCTAGAACATCATTGTTTCCGTCGCCGTTCGGTGTAATTACGTTTTGAAGGTTTCCATAAATATCAGCGATGATCACATTAGTGTCTTGCTCACTAACAAAAACCTGAACGCTTGCCGTATCCGTACAACCGTTTATGTCTTCAACTTGAATGTAGTATGTAATAGTATCCACGGAAGGGATGGCCATTGTACTTGAACCAAGCTGGTTGCTGTAGTACGAAGGCGCATCTGCAAACCAGTAGTAACTCGTACCGCCTGTTGAGCTCAGCGTTGTACTCTCTCCCGGGCTGATTACCTGAGGAGAAGCCGTAGCAGTTGCTACCAACGTGTAATTGTAGATGTCCAAAGTGTCGACCGTTTTACACTGATTCACACCAAATGCTTCGATCACATATTGACCCGGGACGCTCAAGAAATTTTGCTTCCCTACGAATTGACCACCGTTCCAGGCGAAGTTTAATGCATTGCTCTGTAGAGAGACCAAAACACTATCGTAGACACAAACGCCTAACGAATCACCAGGAAGGATAGAGATGGTTGGGAACGGTACAAAGTTCACCGTAGTTTCATTCGAAATGTAATCACAGCTTTCGTTGGTCAATACCAAACGGTAATCTGCTGTATCTGCCACAATAGAGGTATCTACCGTCAACCAAGGGAGCGTATCGTTTGCCAAATTCAGCCAGTTCGCGCTACCCGACGGATAGGCGATCTGCCACTGGTATTCCCAAGAATCATACAAAACAGTATCAGTAGCTGTAAGCAGCGTTGAGTCTGTCAAACATAAAGTTGTTGTCGGTAATGGTTGACCTGGCCATGGTTGGTTGATTACTACTGTAGAAGGAACCGTATCAACGATTACCCAGAAAGCGTTTGAAGTATCCACACAACCACCAGGAACAGAGGTTACCTCCAAATACCATTGGCTCGTTGTATCAACATCAATGGCAGCTGTAGTATCACCTGTGTAGTACCAAACGGTATCACCAAAGATATCTACGCTGTCCGCCTTCAACCAGTTGAATTCGTAACCCAAAATCCCCGGTGAAGGGAAAGCGAAATATTCCAAAGTTGCCACAGTACCCTCACACATACGGATGGAATCCATACCGATGTAGTTGATACCCGCGCCGCTATTAGCAAATACTTCAGTGCCTGGCTGGTAAGAGTTTACGATGGTATCGTTCGAAGTTGCGTCACAAAGGTTGGAACTCACCTCAATACCGTAGGTTCCCGAGGCTGTTACGAATAATGTATCGTTAGTTTCACCGGCAATGGGGCCACCACCGCTTAACCATTGGTAAGTATAGCTTTGACCTGTTGGTGCTTGATTTGCTACTAAAAGTGCGGTATCACCTTCACAGAAGGTAATCTCACCGGCCTTGTCAAACCAATTATACGCTGTTATAGCAGTTGTTGGGTTTGCACCAATAATTACGTTTGAAATGGTATCTGAAATCACGACTGGATTTGAACTTACCATTCTGAACTTATAAACGCCTTGAGGAGTATTGTCTGGAATTAAGACGTCTATCTCGTTACCAGTACTCACACCATAGGCAAGTAATGGAGAGATCGATACGAAAGTACCGTTGAAGCTTCCGGTATTATCGCTCATCTCAACAGAGAACGTGTTGCCCACGTTAAAAGGAGAGGTAATATCAAAAGCCATAATCAGCGAATCACCTTGACACGCTTGAAGACTGATGGTTGGAGTGGTCGTGCTTTGACTAAAAGCGGATAGGCCTCCCAACAAAAAAGTCAATGAGAGTAAAAACTTTCTCATGTAGAATTGTTTTGGGTTCAGTGTTATTGCAATGAATGCTTAACACAGCTAATTTCGTACTTGTTTAACAATAACCGTGCTACATTTACTCATTAATCAACCTTTTCTATCAACAAACACCCCGCATGAAGCAAGAAATCAGTCAAAGACTCATAAAAGACCTGGAAAATTTCGATACAATTAGCGGTATTGAACTGCAGAAATCTTTAGTGCAGTGGTTAGACGAAGAGGTGTCTTATTACAATTGGACCGGCTTTTATTTCATGAACAATGCGAAGCAGCAACTCGAGATAGGACCTTACGTTGGGGCGTACACAGACCATACAGTTATCCCTTATGGCAGAGGTATTTGCGGTCAAGTTGCAGTAAGCGGCAAAACCTTTGAAGTGCCAGATGTCCACGCCCAAGACAATTACCTCGCGTGCAGCCTTGCAACCAAAAGTGAGATTGTTGTACCCATTTACAAAGGGGAAAATCTCGTAGGTCAGATAGATATAGATTCACACGAATTGGACCCATTTACGCAAGAGGACCACGATCTATTAGAAGCAGTGGCCAATTTTGTCGCGCAAAGGCTCTAAGCCTGCATACGTATCGCTTCCACCGGATCTAGTCTAGAAGCCATCCATGCTGGAATAAAACCAGAAAGCAATCCAATGACCCCGCTCAGACCGAGCCCTACAATGATATTTCTGGTGCTTAAGAATATGTCAAAATCAAAGGCTTTTGCAGCTGCCAGGGCACCGAGATAAACCAGGAACAAACCGGCAGCTCCTCCCAGTAGACATAAGACAATACTCTCGGTCAAAAACTGAATCAAGACCACGAAGTTTTTCGCACCCAGTGCTTTTTGGATGCCAATTTCGTTGGTACGCTCACGGACACTCACGAACATAATGTTGGCGATTCCAAAACCGCCTACAAGGATGGAAAACCCGCCAATTACGGTACCCACAAGGCCCAATACCCCAAACAATCCGTCCAATTGATTGGAAATCAACGAAGGGTCGTTCAGCGCAAAATTATCGTCCGCACCGGGACGAAGACGGCGAATAGAACGCATCAAACCAGTTAATTCATCCTTCAGTTGTGCCAGCGAAATTCCTTCCTTCGCACTGACCATGATAAGGTTGCCGTCGTTTTTATCTGTATTCACCACGGTTCGAACGAACTTGAACGGCACAAGGACCATCTTATCGTAACTCTGTCCGACCAAGCTCTCTCCTACCTTTTCAAAAACACCAATGACCGTTAGTTTTTGTCCTCTGATGGATATCTGTTCGCCCAAGGCACTTTCGCCCCCTGGAAAAAGGCCCTCTTCAATATTGGCTCCGATGATACAATACGACTTCCCACCGTACATCTCATTTTCAGTGAAATAGCGTCCTTCCTTGAGATCAAAATCCCAGATTTGATTGTATTCGTAAGTAATCCCTAAGACTTCAACACCACCTGCGTCCATGCCGTTGCGCTTAGCTGTAGCTCCGCCCAGTGAAGTACCGAACGCAACGTTCTCAGCATATTGAGAACGCTTTCTCAATAGGTCGCTTTCTTTACTTAGAGGCACAGGGCGATTGAGATACTTCCACCAAGCATATTCACCGCCACCGCCCCAAGGCCATTTTTGTATATAGACGACATTATCACCGAGCTGACTTACGCTGTCTCGAATGTTTTTCTCCAAAGAATCGACAATCGAATAAACCAAGATGATTGCAAATATTCCTATGGTGATTCCAAGCAGGGAAAGGAAGGTTCTCAATTTGTTTACTGTCAGCGAAATAACAGCGAAAATCAAGCTTTCTTTAATGAGGCGAATGAGAACAATCACGAGGTAGTGGGTTTCTCTCAAAATTAGAGAGAAAAGCGCACAAAAAGGCACCAATTATGCTACTTTTGCACTTTCTCATTATTCACACAACAATCTTGTACGATATGCGCATCAAAAACGCTCTCATTTCAGTTTTCCACAAAGACGGTCTTGGACCTATTGTCGACGCACTAAATGCCGGTGGAACAACTATTTATTCAACTGGTGGAACTCAAGCTTTTATTGAAGGCCGTGGCATCCCAGTAGAGCGTGTTGAAGATTTAACATCCTACCCTTCTATTCTAGGAGGGCGTGTTAAAACATTGCACCCAAAAGTTTTTGGCGGCATCCTAGCGCGTAGAGATAATGAGAGCGATCAAGGACAAATGAACGAGTTCGAGATCCCATATTTCGACTTAGTGATTGTAGATCTTTATCCTTTCGAAGCAACTGTAGCTTCTGGTGCGCCGGAACAAGACATTATTGAGAAGATTGATATCGGTGGCATCTCATTGATTCGTGCAGCAGCGAAGAACTTCAAAGATTGTTGGATCATTTCCAATATGGGACAATACGAAGACGCGCTTACAGTGTTAAACTCTGAGGAAGGTGCAACACTAGAAATCAGAAGACGCTATGCGCTTGAGGCTTTTGACGAAAGTAGCAACTACGACACGGCCATTTACCGTTACTTCGCTGGTGACCGTCTAGACCTTAAAATGAGCGGACGTCAGAAACAAGGTTTGCGCTACGGTGAAAACCCGCATCAGGAAGCAGCCTACTTCGGCAACCTCGATGATGCACTCGAGCAAATCCACGGTAAGGCACTGAGCTACAACAACCTTCTAGACATCGACGCTACCGTGAATCTAATTCGCGAGTTTGAAGAGACGACCATTGCAATCATCAAACACAATAACGCTTGTGGTTTGGCTACACGCCCATCTCTTGCAGAGGCATGGGACGATGCATTGGCTGGCGACCCTGTAAGTGCTTTCGGTGGTGTAATTGCCGCAAATAGAGTTGTAGATAAAGCTACTGCCGAGAAGATGAATACATTGTTCTTCGAGGTCCTAATGGCACCTGGATACGATGAAGACGCTCTAGAGATCTTGAAAAGCAAGAAAAACCGCGTACTACTCATCTTGAAGGACTACGAAGTTCCTGCATACAACGTACGCACTGTTCTAAATGGAACCTTAGTACAAGCAAGAGACGCGAAATCAGAGAGCGCAGCAGATATGGAGACTGTGACGAAAGTTGCACCTACAGCGCAGCAGCTCGAAGACCTCGAGTTTGCAGCAAAAATCTGTAAGCATACAAAGTCCAATACGATCGTCTTGGCTAAAGATGGCCAATTGTTGGGATCAGGAACTGGGCAAACATCTCGTGTAGATGCTTTGAACCAGGCCGTGGAAAAAGCAAATCGCTTTGGTTTTGACCTTAGCGGAGCAGCTATGGCGTCAGATGCATTCTTCCCATTCCCAGATTGTGTAGAGATTGCAGACAAGGCAGGAATCACTTGTGTCATTCAACCTGGAGGCTCGATTCGTGACAAGGAAAGTATCGCTTATTGTGACGAGAATGGATTGGCAATGGTTACCACTGGAATTCGTCACTTCAAACACTAATTTTTTGTTACCTTGAAGCCATGGGTTGGTTAAGTTTCATGACAGAGGATATAGCGATTGACTTGGGTACAGCCAATACGCTTATCACATATCAAGACAAGGTGGTTGTTGACTCACCATCTATTGTCGCACAAGACAGAAGAACAGGGCAAATTATTGCCGTGGGAAAAGAAGCGCGTCAGATGCACGGCAAGACGCACGAAAACATCAAAACCATCCGTCCTCTGAAGGATGGAGTAATTGCAGATTTCGAGGCTTCTGAATACATGATTCGTGAGCTAATTAAGAGCATACCAGCCTTTAAAAAGAGACTGTTCCCGCCAAGCCTTCGTATGGTTGTCTGTATTCCTTCGGGCATTACTGAAGTTGAAAAGCGGGCCGTTCGCGACTCTGCCGAACACGCCAATGCGAAAGAAGTATACCTCATCCATGAACCAATGGCTGCAGCCGTAGGGATCGGAGTAAACATCCTCGAACCCAAAGGCAATATGATCATTGATATCGGTGGTGGAACAACAGAGATTGCCGTACTTGCCATGGGCGGTATCGTCTGTGATAAATCCATTAAGGTAGCTGGAGATGTATTCACGAATGACATCGCCAACTACATGAGAACGCAACACAACCTCTTCGTTGGAGAGCGCACCGCAGAAAACATTAAGATTTCTGTTGGCGCTGCACTTGAAGACCTTGAAGAAGCACCGGAACCGTTCCAAGTTCAAGGTCGTGACCTTCTAACAGGGAAGCCTAAGCAGGTAAGTGTTTCACACGCCGAAGTCAGCCGAGCGCTAGAAAAGAGTGTAACGCGTATTGAAGACGCCATTATGGAAGCTTTAAGTAATACACCTCCTGAGCTTGCAGCGGATATCTTCAACAGCGGTATCTACCTCGCCGGTGGCGGGTCTATGCTTCGTGGATTGGATAAGAGAATTTCGATTAAGACCGACCTTCCTGTTTACGTTGCTGAAGATCCACTGCGCGCCGTCGTGCGAGGAACAGGTGTCGTTCTCAAGAATATCGATCACTTCAAGACAGTTCTAGAAAACTAAATAGCCCGCCATGCAGCAACTGATACTCTTCTTATCGAGGTATCGCAATAATCTGTTGCTCATAGCCCTATTGCTATTGGCGGTTATACGTCATTCCTTTAAGAATCCCGTTTCAGAACATTGGATCAACACGGTGGGTACAGGGCTTGCCGCGACATTTACCGATGCTACCAATGGATGGAAAAATTACTGGTCCCTCGAAGAGGTCAATGATGAGCTGGCCAGGGAAAACGCCGTTCTAAAAGCCGCTATGTGGTCAAATTCTGCTCCTGATTTTGCCGCCTCCGCAGAATACGATTATGTTCCAGCTAAGGTCATCGATCACAGCTACAAAAAAGTCAATAACTACATTATCATTAATGCAGGTAAGCGACTTGGCGTGCAGCCAGGAATGGGTGTAATTAGTGCCAAAGGGTGGGTCGGCACCGTAAGTGAAAGCACAAGAAACTATGCCTATATTTTACCATTTACCCACAGCAAAGGGGGTATTGGTGCTCGTATTGAGGGAAAAGGATTGGGACAATTGAGCTGGTCCGGGTCGGTTGAAACAGCATTTCTCAATGACATCGAACGGGAATTTGAGCCAAAATCAGGCGATAGCATTTACTCCTACACACGCGCAGAAATCGCACCCCCTGTCCTAACAGGCATTGTGCATAGTGCGTCGCAGAGTGAAGAAGACTTGAGTTGGAATGCCAAGGTGAATTTAACCACGGACTTCATGAACATGGATTGGGTATATGTATGCCAATTCAAAGGGAAAGAAGAATTGGACACCTTAAAACTGAATATGGAATGAATGTAAGTCGCATACTTGGCGTTGCCGTTCTTGCCATTTTCGTCCAATGGTTGCTCATCCAAGATTTGCCATTAACGGATTACGGCAACCCCTATATCTATTTGTGGGCATTCTTTGTGATTCCATTTAACACCCCGAGAATGACGACCTATGTATTGGCTTTTATTATAGGCTCAACACTCGACAGTCTTGAGCAGAGTGGCGGCGCACATACCATTGCTGCGCTTATGACCATCGCAGCAAAACCTTCGATTGAAAACTTCCTTTATGGATTCAGAGAGGAAAATTCCAACCATACATTAAGCGGACTTCCATTGGCGAATTTCTTACCGCTAGCCTTCATTCTGGTGCTTGTTCACCATTCGTTATTATTTACTGTAGAAAACAGCGGATTTTCTCAATTTTCAGCACTTGGACTTCGTATCTTGATGTCAACCCTCAGCACTGTTGGGTTACTTACGATCGCACATTTTCTTTTGTCCAAACGCTATGCAGCATAAAGCAGCATTTTATTCGGTTATCGTTTTAATCACATTGATATTCAGTGTGCGTCTGTTCAACATTCAAATTATGAATGATGAGTACGCGGCGCGGGCAGAACGCAATGCTACGCAAGCCGAGAAACTGTACGCGCCGCGCGGTTACATCTACGACCGTAACGGTGAACTCATGGTGGGAAACAGTCCAACGTACGACCTCATGGTAAGTCCTTATTTGGTAAAAGATTTAGATACCGTACAGCTTGGCAAATTGCTCGATTTAGAAGTAGTCGACATCAAGAAACGTTTGGAAAAAGCTAAGAAGTACAGCTATTTCCGCAGCAGCATGTTTATGAAGATGTTGCCCAAAGAACACTACGCACGAATTAATACCGAATTAAAGAAGTTCGCGGGATTCTATCCCCAGAAGCGTATCCTTAGAAATTACCCAAAGCCGGGTGCTGCTAATGTTGTGGGTTTTATTGGGGAAGTCAATACCGACTTTATTCGCAAAAACGAAGGGTATTCTATGGGAGATCTCGCTGGGAAAAGCGGGATAGATAAGAGTTATGAAAGTATCCTAAAGGGCGAACACGGAAAGCGATTTTATACTGTAGATCACAGAAACCGTAGAATAGGGAATTGGAAAGAAGGCGCACACGATTTACTGCCAGTTCCAGGCAAAGATTTAACAAGCAGCATTGATTTAGACCTTCAGTTGTACGGCGAACAGTTGATGAGCGGAAAACGCGGAAGCATCGTTGCTATTGAACCTGAAAGCGGAGAAATTCTAGCAATGGTGACGGCTCCGAATTACGATCCGAATGAATTGGTCGGAAGACTGCGCAGCAGAAATTACACTTCACTCTACTACGACAGTATTAACAAGCCGCTCTTTGATCGAGGTATCTTGGCTGAATATCCACCGGGGTCCCCTTTTAAACTGGTGGGAGCATTGATCGGTCTTCAAGAAGGTGTAATCAGTCCAAGAACGACCATGACCTGCCGACACGGTTGGCATTATGGAAGCTTGACTGTAGCCTGTCATTGCAAAGGCGGTCCGATGAATTTGAGAAAGGCTATTTCGGAAAGCTGTAACAATTACTTCTGCTCGGTATACCAGCGTTCCGTAGATCATGGAGGCGACTCTCGCCAAGGCTTAGAAATTTGGTCTAACCATGTGAAGAGTTTCGGATTGGGTAAGTATCTCGGCAATGACCTGCCTACAGGAAAAAAGGGACTCGTCCCCGATGTCGCATTCTACGATAGATTCTTAGGATATACTGGCTGGAAAGGCGCAACCTCTGTAAGTAACGGCATAGGCCAAGGAGAACTTTTAGCCACTCCTATTCAGCTGGCAAATATGGCTGCGGCCATTGCAAACCGCGGTTATTACTACACGCCCCACATCATTAAGGATGTTGACGGGGCGCAGATAGACAGTGCATTCCTAACTCCTAAGTACACGACTATTGACAGTATCCATTTTGAGACGGTTATTGACGGTATGCATGATGTGTTTGAAAACGGTACGGCAAAGGCTGTTCGTTTGGAACACATTTCCCAATGTGGAAAGACGGGTACGGCTCAGAATCCACACGGTCAGGACCACAGCATTTTCGTAAGCTTTGCCCCAAAGGATAATCCTAAAATTGCTATTGCTGTCATTATTGAAAACGGTTATTGGGGGTCTAGATGGGCGGCACCTATATCTAGTCTAATGACCGAGCTGTATCTCAGCGACACCATCACTAGACCGAGACTTGAGCAACGCATGTTGGAAGGAGAACTCCACGAAGAATACCGCAAACAGCATCTTGCTATTTATGGGGAAGACAGCACTTACGAAGCAAACTTCTAATGGGTTACGGCAATAGAAATAGAAATCGCGTTGGGTTCGATTGGATTCTAGTCAGCCTTTACTTTCTACTCTGTATATGGGGTTGGATAAGCATTTATGCTGCCGTTTACAATGAAGAATCCGCGAGCATTTTCTCATTGGATCAGGAGTATGGCAAACAGGGACTGTTCATTGTGGGAGGGCTCCTGATTATTTTCTTCACCATGATCACGAACTACAGGATATGGACCAATTTTGCCCCGCTATGGTACGCATTGAGCATTCTGTTGTTGATCCTAGTCTTGTTCATTGGGAAGAAAATTGGTGGAGCCCGAAGTTGGTTCGGTCTAGGAGGATTTAGCCTACAGCCCTCTGAAGTCGGAAAATTTGCCACTGCATTGATGCTGGCATTCTACGCAAGTTTGCCGAGGAAAACGATGAAGAACTGGCGGGATAGAATTCTAGGGTTGTCCATTCTAGGAGTACCGGGTATTCTAATTGCGTTGCAGCCCGATATGGGTTCAACTTTAGTTTACCTGAGTTTGATTTTCGTGGTGTACCGAGCGGGTATGCCAGGATACTACATCGGTATAGTACTCGCTGGTGTCGCTTTGGCGGTAGCTGGCTTAGTACTTCCTTTAAAAACTGCATTGCTTGCTCTAGGAATACTCGCTTTTCTTGTGTTTCTGTTTCTGCCTAAACAAAGGCGCTTTCTGCTCTACAACGCCTTTTTTACCACTGTCTCTGCCGCGATCATGTACGGAGTGGGTTTTGTTATGGAACAACATTGCTTGCTCTAGTAATACTCGCTTTTCTTGTGTTTCTGTTTCTGCCTAAACAAAGGCGCTTTCTGCTCTACAACGCCTTTTTCACCACTGTCTCTGCCGCGATCATGTACGGAGTGGGTTTTGTCATGGAACAAATCTTAGCACCACACCAGCAGGTACGAATCAAGGTATTGTTAGGATTAGAAAACGATCCCTCTGGAGCAGGCTACAACACCCTGCAATCCCTCATTGCTATTGGTTCTGGAGGGTGGACTGGAAAGGGTTTCTTAAATGGTACCCAAACTAAATTAGACTTTGTTCCTGCACAGAGCACGGATTACATATTCTGTACGGTTGGCGAAGAATGGGGCTTTCTAGGGACTTTCCTACTCATGCTAGCCTTTGGACTGCTCATTGGCCGTATTATATGGCTTGCTGAGCGTCAGAAAGACAATTTTAGCCGATTCTATGGCTATGGCGTAGCCAGTATCTTCTTCACCCATTGGGTGATCAACATCGGCATGACCATCGGGCTATTCCCAACTGTGGGTATTCCTCTGCCATTCTTTAGCTATGGCGGCTCCTCACTATGGGGCTTCACCTTATTGTTATTCATCTTTATCAAGCTGGATGGCGAACGACAGAACAGGCTTTCTTAAAGCATTTAAACTACCGTTTTCGCTCCTTGAACGCAGCTCTACCCACCTTCTGATCCGCAGTTATACAGGAAACTATAAGCATAAAAAAACCACCCCTCGGGGTGGTTTTTCTTTATCTGTTAAAGACACCGCTTAGAACATCAAGTGACGCTTGTCCTCGATATCTGCTTTGTCTTGCAATGCCTTGTAAGCTTGAACACTCACTAGATTTCTCAAGCTCTGCTGAGTTGTGCGCGCTTGATTAGAGAAGTCTACAGTTGGAGCTGGTTGAGCCGGCTGAGTGATGGCAACAAATGCACCGCTCTCTCCAGCAATAACCCCGCTTAGTTCACCTGAAGGAATACCACAAATGGTTCCCACAACCTTAGCTTCGTTACCTACACCTGCAATGTTCGCCTGCCCTACCTTGAAGTTCAAGGTACGTACCTGCTTACCTGCAGCAGTAGCTACATCTTCAATACTTGCAGCACCGCTTAGGGCAGCCTCAAGACGCTCTGTAATGATTGCCTTCTTCGCTTCTTTCTTAGCCGCTTCCAAACATTGAGCAGCAACAGACTCATAAGGGGTCGTTCCTTCTTCTAATTTATCAGTGAGGATAACTACCACGTATCCTTTACCGTCATTTTCCAAGAGGCCGATGTTTCCAATCTCACGATCGTCATCCCAGGCCCAACGAACCACGCGACGAGAAGTACCCAAACCTGGAACTACCTCTTCAAATTGCGCAAGGTTTCTTGCAGGGCGCAAAGACAAGCCTTGCTCCATAGCCAATACGCGGTAATCGTCTGCACTCTGTGCTGATGCTGCGTAAGTAGAGGCTTGTCCGTACAATGCCTGGATTGTTTCATCAGAAGGAAGGATTTCGCGAATCACTTGGCCAATTTTATAGGCTTGGTTCGCTCCTTTCTGATCAGTGATTTCGATGATGTGGAAACCAAACTGTGTTGGTACCAATCCTAAATCACCCTCTTTACCGAAGTAACAGAAGTTCTCAAACGGCTTGGCCATCATACCGCGGCCAAAGTACCCTAAGTCGCCACCTTTCTCCTTAGCAACTACGTCCGAAGAATACTCCTGACTAACAGCTTCGAATGCAGATGGATTGTCTTGCAAGTATGCAAACAAGCTATCCGCCAAAGTCTTCGCTTCCATCGGCGTACGAGTAACGCTAGGATCTACGCGAGTAGCACCTGCGAATGGAATCAAAATGTGACGTGCTTGAACGCTATCTGCTAACACTTTCTTGTCAACGAGCTTCACTACAGAGAACGAACCTCCTAGATCAATCGGTCCTTTCTGGTAACCTACATCCTGTCCGTCAACGAGCGTATCAATACCTGTACCCACCAACTGGTCGATAGTAAAGTACTCAGGAATGAAGCGAACATCACTGTGCAAGTTCACAAATACGCTATCGTCTTCTGCTGAGAACCACTCTAGTGAGAGTGCTGCCAACTCTGCCTTAAGAGCATCGCGATCTGCCTGAGACGGCGCCAATGGGAAGTTGATGTACTCAATGTTGCGACCATCTTTCTGAGTAAACTCGTCCTTGTGTGCATTGTAGTACTTCTTCGCATCCGCTTCTGAAACAGAAATTTCGTCTTCGTTTACGTCGATATATGGTACATATACGTATTGTGCTGGGTGCTGCGCATCACTACGAGCAAATTCTGCAGCAACCAATGAAGAAGGCATAAATACTGCCTTTTCAATAGCATTAGTGAATTTAAAGTTCTTCGCTTGATTCACTACAGCGTTCTCAAAAGACAACCATTGCGTCCACATTTCTGCGCTCTGCTCAGTGACATCTTTGTTATCACGTACCTGCGCCAAATAGCTTTTGAACATGTTCTCGTCGAACTGACCGTTTGCGCCGGCAAAGCTTTGACGGATGTTTGGGTTGTTGATGATATCAAGGTAAATCTCCTGCTCAGATACGCTCATATCCGCAGCGTCCAATTCTTCGCCGAGGATAGCATCCGACATGAAGTTGGTCCAAACAAAGTTTGCCAACTGCACGCTAGAAGTATTCGCGTATGTTTCAGGATTACCTGCTCTGAGTTCCTCCATCTTCTTGCTCACTTCTTGACGCGATAACTCAACGCCATTTACTGAACCAACGATATTAGGATCTCCAAAAAACTTCGAACCTCCCGACTTAAACAAGTCGCCAAGTAAGAATGCCAAAAGTGCTACAAACACTACAACGATCAATAAACCTGAGCGTTGTCTGATGCGTTCAATTGTTGCCATTACTATGCAATTATTGTGATGAGTCTGCGAATATAAGATTTTGAGCCAATTAAATGGCCTTTACAAGCACCTCTTCGAGCCTATTGGACGTAGTTTTTTCTACGATAAATAAGTATTGGTCACTTCGCACGACCGTGCCCTTGGTTGGGATGCTCTGGTGCACATCTAAAATGTACCCTCCTAAGGTGTTGTAATTCTCACTTTCAGGGATGCTCAATCCCCACTTTTCATTGATATCGCCTACCTCTAAACGAGTAGAGAACAACCACTCATTAGGACGCACTTCCTTCTCTAGAAGTGCCTCGGCATCGTGCTCATCCTCAATTTCGCCGAAAATTTCTTCAATAACATCTTCCAATGTAATCATGCCGCTCGTTCCACCGTGCTCGTCCAATACAATGGCGATATTGCGCTTTTCCTTGGTAAATAGATTCAGAATTTCATCCGCCTTCATGCTCTCCGGGATAAAACTAACCGGGCGCAATACTCGCTGGAGACTCTCGGGCCGACGAAAGAGTTCAAATGCATGAACGTATCCAATGATCTTATCGACATTTTCGTCAAATACAAGGAGCTTAGAATAGCCGCTTTCGATAAATAAGGCATGCACCTCCTTTAAATCGGTATTGACCTCAACTCCTTCAATTTCGGTACGCGGAATCATGAACTCCCTTGCCTTGGTTTCAGGAAATTCCAGGGCATTCTTAAAGATTTCTAACTCTGGATCAACCTCGTCATCTCCCTCCATAGTATTGGGTACGCGTTCTCTTACATAATGGTCCAATTCCACTCGCCCAAAGTCGTTGCTCTCCTCTTCTGCCTCAATTCTAAAGATGTACTTCAAGAAGAATTGGCTCACACCTAAAAGAAGGGCACTCGGTGCTCGAAGTACCCAGAAAATTAAGTACGCAGGAACACTCAATACCTTCATGAGCCCTTCGGCGTTTTGCCGAAAAACCGTCTTTGGTAAAAACTCGGCAAAGACGAGGATAATGATGGTTGAAATGGAGGTTTCCGCGAGCAGAACCAGGTAGTCGAATGCAGACCACTGCTCAAAATAAGGCTCCATGAACTGATGCATGTAGTTCCCGTATAATACTAGAGCTACATTATTTCCGACCAATATTGCCGCAATGAATGCCGCTGGCCGGTCAACCAAATAACCTAAAACACGGTAGTTCCAGCCGCCTTTCTGACGTTCAAGCTCGACATGAAGTTTGTTGATACTTAAATACGCCATTTCCAACCCTGAGAACAGAGCCGAAAACAAAATAGACGCTATGATGATAGTGGTGATTTGCACTATTTATTCATCTGCTTTAAGCGGCCTTTACGGCGTAAGAAATACATAAAGACAGCCGCCCCTAGGAACAGAGAAAACTTGATGGTTCGATTCCAATCGCCCCATCCCATATATACCTCAACAGCACTCACGGCTGCCACCGCGAGCCATAGAAGTTCTACTACGCGCATTGCTTTATTCATCGTCTACTGTGATTTCACCTTGAACCTTAAAGATTCGGTAATTATTAAATTCTTGATCGGCCTCGAAACCAAGACCGGTAATCAACTGTCCTTCGGTTTCTATGGTCACCTTCTTGTCCGTATACAAGCGTTCCTCTTTCTTATCCCAGAACAGAAGTTCAGTCAGCATTCGCTCACCTTTTCCGTTACGCACAATGACGTTCCCGCCTATGGCCCATAAATCGCTTTTCTTGTCTTGGTGCGCGGTATCCGCCGTCATCACCGTCGAACTCATTTCCGGACCGTTGTAAAATCGCACATTTAATCCGCCTCCAAAAAACACATAAGGCGGTTCCATATTGCCGTAATCCTGCACTAAGGCAGCATCTATTTCAAGGATATTTATGCCGCTATCGCTGTAAATAATGTTGGCGTGACGTTGCTCGTTCAAGGGATAATTGACCAGCGGAGCATTGATTTCCTCAACAACGTTCTCGTCGTTCTTACACGAGGAAAACGCAAGCAAAACGAGGGCGAAAGAAACAATATGTTGTAGGTTCCTGTACAATGCTACTGCAGTCAAATATCCTTTCAAATGTAGGCGAAAAAAAAACTCCCCGAGGCTCACGCCTCGGGGAGTTCACAAATTTATTGTCTCGTGTTTAGTAGAACTTCACACTCACTGTTTCGTTGATCCAACATCCGATGTTGATTTGATCACCTTCTTTAAAGCCAAGCTGGAACGCTACACCTTTATCAGGTACTGCTGCGCTGTAAGCAGCGATCAATTTAGACGCTTTGTCTGCAATGGTTGGGTCAATGCTACGTGCATAGCTCAGCTTGTTGATTGCTGCCCAGTACACGGCATTTTTCTCCACAGCGTTCGAACCACATTGACCAGCAGCATCAGCATACAATGTTGCCAAGTACAAATACGGGTTCCCCCAATCCTTGCGCAATTGACCTGCTTTCAAACAGTTGCTCTTCGCTGAAGACATCGCGCCCATTTTGTTGTTTACATACGCTAGACCCATGTAATCGTCTGCAGTCTTACGCAAATCCTCTTCTTGATCAATAGCTTCAGTGTAGTACTTCTTAGCCATAGCCCAGTCGCTCTTGCGAACACCTAGTTTTGCCATAGAACGTGCAGCACTTGCAGAAGGCTCTAGAGAGTATAGACGCTCAGCGATCAACAAGAACACAGGGTTATCTGTACAGCTTGCCATTTCGCCGTCATCGCCTTCACGCTCTTTCTGAAGCATCTTCGCCGCGCGCTTCAACCACTCTACGTCGTCTTGGTGCTCGTTGAATTTCTCTTCGTTGTAGATAAGGGCTAGTTTCTCGCACGTCAATAGTGGAGACAAGGCCTTCTCGATGTTGCTCTGAACCTTATCGTAGTTCGGTAAAGTCCTTTTAGCGCGTGCTAAAGCTTTCTTCTCTTTAGAAGACAACTCTACAGTATCTGCCTTGGCGCTCAAGTTAGAAATCTCATTGCTGTATTGCATCGAGTTATATTCAAGCGCTTCGATAACATTGTTGTACACTGAGAACAAAGCATCCACATCTTTGGTGATGTTGAACAACTTAATGTTCGTCAAGAAGTAAGCATTCAGCTGAGAAGCAGACATATTATTACCTGCAACAGCATATGCTGCTTCGAAAAGTACAGCCGCAGCCTCGACGCTGTCTTTGTTGTACTTGATGTACTTAGAAGCTTTTTCTGACAATACATAACCCTCTTTACCTGGGAAATACTGGAGACGATCATCGTACAAACCAACGAGCAGATCAACATATCCTTGGCGCTCTGCAGGATCTGTTGTTGCCTTAATCTTCGTTTCAACAATCTTAGGACCGTAGATGAACGTTGCTTTCTTCGCTGCAGGACAAGTCTGGTAAACTTTCAACCATGGCTCAAAAGCACCAGCATAATCCTTGCTCTGATAGAAAGAACCAAAGATGTTGTAGTTGTCATAACAAATCACAGAATCGGCTACCGATTCACCCCATTTACTTTGGGCATTTACGTTCGCAGTCATAACCACTGCGACAAGAAGGAATACTATTCTCTTCATAATCAATTGTTGTTTATCTATATCTAAATTTCTGGAACCACTTGTCATTCAAAGTGATACCTAGATTGAAATTCCAATAATCTTCGCGGAGGTTCGCTGAGTTTCCGTCCCATCTTTGACCTCTCCCCATACTTATATTCAAAAAGCTTGCCTTTTGTTCACCAGGCGCCAAAGATCTGTAGATCACTGGGAAACTGATTCCCGCATTAAACTCGCGAGAGGTATAGCCTACGCCGTCCCATTGGTACTGACCAACTTCTTGAGAAGCGCCAATACGGTAGCGCGCAAGTACAAAGTAGTTTCTGCTTCTTCCAAGCGCTGGAAAGCAATAGGCTGGTACAATGGCTGCACCAAAGCTCATGCGCTCGCTGTTGAGCATTGTTGCCCCAGGGTCTAGACCTCCGTTTGGAATGAACGATCTAAACTCCTCCCAGTTCGTCACGCGGTAATCCACCAAAATGTCCCAAGCGTTGATTGGAGAATTATTGACGTTTTTGGTAAAGCCAATACCGACACCATAGCTAGAGGGCAGAACGGCTCGGCCTTGTTCACTTAAATCGTAGAAGAGAGTATCCACTACAGACTCAACAATCCCGCTATTTATGAAGGTGTATTGTGTGGAAATCTGACGCGCGTTCAAATCTTGGCCCAGAGCATAAACTCCGCCGGCGGTTAATCGGTACTCGCCAAATTCGAACTTGAGCTGCGTACCAAAATCGAAAGTAAAATCACTAATACCCGTTCTTCTCGAATTACTCACCGATAAGAAATCCGGATCAGCAATAATCGTTTTGTTGCTTTCGTCGATTTCTCCGAAAATGTATTTGGCATTAGCTCCCACCGAAATCCATTTGAAGGGCTGTGCAGCGAGTCCAAAAGTGAATTTATCGTAACCCCCTTTACCAATGGAGCGGTATTCATACACGCCAAAATCGTCTGATGAATCTGCCACGCTAATGCTGTATCCTTTTGCTGCCAATGGGCTTACAGAAAATGAGCCTGCGAAATACTCGTTGAATTTGAAACCAAATCCGAAGTAATCATAATAGGTGTTAAAATTCGTCTGATCAATGTCCTCGTTCGTAATGCGGTGTCTAAAAGATCGATGCGCACCACTCATTTCTAAGGTGGCGAAATCCATGTTTGTGTATCCCGCAGGGTTCAGCATATTGATCGAGAAGCGATCAACATTGGCTATTCCCGTCCCACCCATAGCAAGATAATTTGGGGTAATTCCAAAGGATGTTTCACCAAAACCGTTGATACTTAACGGACTTACTGAGTTGGTTTGAGCAGCTACACTACCGGGCACCACTAGCGTCAGCGCAAAGAATGCGGCTGAAAGAAGGGCATTAAAGCGTACCGTTTTCGGCATAATAATCGTAGAGGCGCCTGATGGCATGTAGTTCATAATTAACGGGTGCAAATATGTAGTTTTTTAGGGGCTTAGGCAAACGTTCTGAATGACCTCCGCAAATAAGGACTTGATTTAGTTTGAAAGTGGAAGTATAGTCAGTAATCATTCCTTCCATTTCCTTGAGCAAGGCTATGTCTACACCGGCATGCAAACTTCCCTCAGTATCTGAACCTAACAACCCTGAGGTCTCAGAAAATTGAACGCGCGGCAAGGCCGCTGTCATCTTATTCATTGCCTCGTACCGCATTTCCCAGCCAGGTGATATAGCACCGCCTAAAAACACCCCTTCACGGACAACATTGTAAGTGATACAGGTACCCATAGTAACCAAAAGAAAGCTTTGGTGTCCGTCCAGAAAATATGCGTTACACAACGCCCAACGATCCATTCCCAAAGTAGCCATGCTTTTGTAGTTGGATGTCAAGGGCCAAGTATCATTGGCTTTTAAAAGCCGAACAGACGGATTTTGACCAAGGGACAAAGCGGTAGAACCCGTTGCATATCCAAAAAATTGTCGATCCCGATGTTTTTGAAGGAAGCCCTCAAAATCGTCGTTTGAAAACCTAAAGATTTCATGGGTACTGGTGTCCAATACCTTAGCTGTGGTATTCCCTAGATCAAAAAGTATTGGATTCATAGTTTTCTCGCCTTAGCAACGGGCAATTTACCGATTGACCGCAAAAATAGTTGACTTTTTTTCGTTAACCCTTTCCCAAATCGGGGAACCCACTTATATTTGCCGTCCTCTTACGGAGGTGATGTAGCTCAGTTGGTAGAGCAATGGATTGAAAATCCATGTGTCGGCGGTTCGATTCCGTCCATCACCACCACAGAAAGCCTCTTGGGACTCCAAGGGGCTTTTTTTGTACCCAAGGTGTTACAAAACATCCTCATTCTCGGAGAAGACAGCACCAAACTGGTAACCACTCAAATATGGTTACCAATAAAAAACCCGGCACATAGGCCGGGCTTTCAAAACTGCGCTTTGCGCTTAATCTCTGTCCTGAAGAATCAACTCTTTACCTCCGTCGAGATAAATAATCTTTTGTCGCTCCGTTCTAAAGTTTTCATACTTACCACCGTAGCCTTCTACCGTTGCGGTATACTTCTGTACGAATATTCCTCGCTCTACTTTAATGTTGTAGGTAGGGTGAACGAGAACATCATAACCCTTATCTAACATTGCATTGTAGGCAGCTGCACTTTTTACTTGACGAACTCGGCCCAAATGGAACGCCATGGTGCTGAAATTCACGCCATCGGCATAATTCTGATCACCAGAAACACGGAAGCCAATCACATAAGTAGAACTACTCGTTCCACTGAGTTTCTCTTCCTCGTTGATATTTATATCTGCCTTGATAGGGTCTAAATTCACTGCTCTAGAGCGCACTGGACTAGAGTGTGTTGCCTTATTTTGAGTAACACCACAGGATGTCATTGCTAGCACACTGGCAGTCAAAAGAGTCACTTTTAATAAATGTTTGAACATGTCATTTGTATTTATGATTGCTTAAATATGAGGGATTTTGAGCAAAATCGAGCGACTGAATTATGTGAACAAATTCAAGTTATCAACCGTAGAACCCTTGTCCAATGGGCTACCTTTGTAAGTACCCATTCCAACAGAAAGAGTGTTATGCACCCACTGAAGAAAGATGAATTTGCACTAATCAACAAGATGAAGTTCGAGACCAAGAATGTACTCGAGCATCTGAATCGTGTTGCTGATCAAAGCAAAAAAATCAATCGAGAAGAGATGGAACGACGTTTAACAGAACTGTCTCGATACTCCAAAAAGCTTGCGCTACTTCAGCGTGAAATTGACCTTGAAATAGAACGCCAGATTTAAAATTTGGTATTTCCACGAACTTTTTTGAATCTTTGATTGTTGTTATAACAACTAATTAGCACATCACTATGAAACAAGTATTGCATCTCGCTCAAGAACGCGGTAGCGCAAACCACGGCTGGCTCAACAGTCACCATAGCTTCAGCTTCGCCAACTATTACAATCCACAGAAAATGAACTTTGGTTTATTGCGTGTTTTAAACGACGATACAGTCGCACCAGGAATGGGTTTTGGAAAGCATCCCCACGATAACATGGAAATCATTTCTATCCCTCTTCAAGGAGACCTAGAACATGAAGACAGCATGGGGAACAAGGCAGTCATTCGTGAAGGAGAAATTCAAGCAATGAGTGCAGGGACCGGCATTTTTCACAGTGAATACAACGCGAGTAAATCGGACCAGGTGAAATTCCTTCAAATTTGGATTTTTCCGCGCGAAAAGGATGTTGCTCCGCGCTACGATCAAATCGTCTTACCAGACCTCTCAAAAGCCAACACCTTACATCAAGTGCTCAGTCCAAATCCAGATGACGCAGGAATTTGGGTACACCAAGACGCTTGGTTCAATATGGGAACTTTCGACAACGGCGCATCACAGTCTTACGATATAAAGCGCTCCAACAACGGTGTATACGCCTTCATTATCGACGGCTCGTTCGAAATCGAAGGTCAAAAACTGGGTAAACGAGATGCTCTAGGACTCTGGGAGACAGATACTATCCAAATCAAAAGTTTAGAAGCAGGGAGTCGATTGTTACTGATTGACGTTCCCATGAATTTTAGCTAATGCTCCATACCCCTATCAAATTTGTGGCATTCAATACTAATGAGAAGATTCTCCGGATTCTCGTGCGCATTCTAAAGCGCGGAGCCTCCTGGGAGTGCTCGGGTATTGCTCAAATTGAACAGGTACAAAGTGCTTTGGAAGACAAGCCCGATGTATTAGTCATCGGCGTTGGCGGACAGGAGCAATACGTGGCACAGTGGACAAACTATTGTGAAACACAGGGCATTCATATCATTCACCATTACGGTGGAGGCAGTGGATTGCTGTTTAATAGCATCCAAGCTTACCTGGATCAAAAAGAACAATCGTCGTAGAAAGGCGTTAACTTTGCAAACGCAAACCCAATCGTCATGAAAGAGCCAATTAAAGGATTTTCTAAACTCAGCAAAGCTGCGAAGCTGGAATGGCTGACGCAGAACAACTTTGAAAATCCAGAAGCAACCCTCGAACTTTTCCAGAGTTATTGGCACAACGATGAAACCGTGCAGAAGAAACACGACGATTTCATCGAAAACACCATGACGAATTATTACATGCCGTTCGGTGTAGCCCCTAACTTCCAAATCAACGGTAAACTCTACACCTTACCCATGGCGATAGAGGAAAGCTCAGTAGTTGCTGCAGCAGCGAAAAGCGCGAGCTACTGGATGGCCCGCGGCGGGTTTAAAACCGAGGTAGTGAGCACAGAAAAAATTGGCCACGTACACTTCATGTATGAAGGTGATGCCTCGCCACTATTTAATGAGTTCGATGCCTTAGAAGAACAACTTCGCGCCGCAACAAAAGAGCTCACTGCCAATATGGAAGCCCGTGGTGGTGGAATTACCGCTATCTCTTTGGTCGATAAAACGGCTGATCTTGACCACTATTACCAGATCGAAGTTTGTTTCGAAACTTGTGATTCAATGGGGGCCAATTTTATCAATTCGAACCTCGAAGAAATGGCCAAAAGCTTGGAAGCCTTCACAGCGGCTCACCAAGACCTCAACGAAGACAAGTTAGAGGTGGTTATGCGTATCCTTAGCAATTACACGCCGAAGTGTATCGTTCGTGCTTCGGTAAGCTGTCCTGTTAGTGATTTAGCAAGTGAAGGCACCACAGGCGAGGATTTTGCTCGCAAATTCAAACGTGCCATTGATATAGCCAACGCGGAGCCTTACCGTGCGACAACGCACAACAAGGGCATCATGAACGGTATTGATGCACTTATTATCGCTACCGGTAATGATTTTAGAGCCGTTGAGGCAGCCTGTCACACATATGCCTCTAAATCCGGTCAATACCGCAGTCTTACCCACTGTAGCGTAGAAAACGGCACGTTTACCTATTGGATCGAAATTCCATTGGCCCTTGGGGTTGTTGGTGGTTTAACCAAATTGCACCCCTTGGTGGTCAAAGCACTCGAGATGTTAGGCAAGCCAAATGCAGAGGAATTGATGGGTATAGTGGCCGTAAGTGGTCTTGCGCAGAACTTCGCTGCACTCCGAGCATTGGTGACAACTGGTATTCAGAAAGGGCATATGAAGATGCACCTGATGAATATCTTAAACCAACTAGAAGCCACTCCCGAAGAGAAGGTTATTGTGGCCAATTACTTCAAAGATAAGGTCCCCCATCACCGCGAAGTTGTGAATTACTTCTGTAATTTGCGTGGAGTGCCAGTACCAAAGGTTGGTGGCTAAAGAGACCATGCTGAATTACCGCGCAAACGGAAAGCTTTTACTTACTTCAGAATACGCCATAACTCAAGGCGCTAAGGGTCTCGCTATTCCCACAACGAAAGGCCAATCCTTACGAGTAGATTCACAAAACAGCGATGATGCTATTTTCTGGGAATCCCTTGCCCACGATGGAACTACTTGGTTCTCCGCTCGCTTAATGCCTGGAACTCTTGAGATCATTGAAAGCACTGATGCTGGTATCGCGGCTCGATTGGTAGAAAACCTTCAAGTTGTATTGAAAAACACCAATTTGCTTAAAGCGCCCAAGAGATTCACCACTCAATTGGAGTTTCCAAACGAATGGGGTCTAGGGTCCTCAAGCACCTTTACAAGCCTTCTAGCTCAATGCGCGGGAGTAAATGCACTCCAACACTTCAGAACCGTCCACGGCGGCAGCGGATATGATCTGGCCTGCGCCACGGCAGATGGCCCAATCCTTTACCAACTTCAAGATGAAGAAGGTATTGTACGCCCAGCGACTATTGACTTTGATTTTACTGACGACATCGGATTTGTTTATCTCGGGAACAAGCAATTGACCTCTGAAAGCTTGAACCTCGTGCAACGCAAACCATTTTCACTGGCGCAAATTGAAACATTCAATAATCTCACCGATGCATTTCTCAATGCTTCCCATATCGATGACCTTGAGCGAGTTATCGAGGAGCATGAAAGCATACTTTCCGAACATTTAGGCCTGCCTAAGGTTAAAGAAAAGCACTTCTCATCATACCCTGGTGCAGCCAAAAGTTTAGGCGGCTGGGGTGGAGATTTCGCCATGGTAACTAGGTTTGAATCTTCCAGAAAATGGCTCACAGACAACGGATACAAAGTCATATTCCC
This sequence comes from Bacteroidota bacterium, assembly GCA_003385605.1. Taxonomy (GTDB): domain Bacteria; phylum Bacteroidota; class Bacteroidia; order Flavobacteriales; family Schleiferiaceae; genus UBA10364. The sequence continues at coordinate 13,049 of QQUU01000124.1, read as the reverse complement.
TTTCAAAAGTTTAGGGCAGTTCCGCCGATAATATTGGGCATAATATTTGGTAGATTTACACCAATGCGTAAGGTCTACCTTTTCATATTCTTTTTCGCCCTACTCCTACCCTCCAAAGCAGCGCATTTGGTCGGTGGAGAAATCTCGTACCGCTGTGTCGGGTCGAATACCAACGGGAATGTATACCAAATTACGCTTACCATTTACCGCGACTGTAACTCCTCGGGAGCGCCGTTTGATCAGAGTGCACCTATTACCATTTATGGCGGTGCCGCGCAAAATGTGGCAGTACAAACCTTGAATGTTGCTCGAGGACAGATTGTAGGTATTCCAGCGGTGGTTGCCAATCCTTGTTTACAGACACCACCAAATGTCTGTACAGAGAAAGCAACATACAGAGCAAACGTGACGCTTCAACCAAGCACACACGGTTATACCATCGTATATCAACGTTGCTGTAGAAACAACACCATTACCAATGTGGGTAATTCAGGAGCTTGGGGCTCCACCTACCACATTACCATTCCACCTCAAGACAGTGTGTGTAACGGTTCTGCACGCTTCCAATCGGACCCTCCTATTGTGATGTGTAAAGACGACAGTTTGAACGTAGACTTCTCTGTGTTGGAAGACAATGGCGATTCGATATACTACTCATTGTGTCAACCACTGACAGGTGGAAGCCAAAACAACCCCGCACCAAACCCGCCGGGACCACCGCCTTATACTTCTGTTCCCTTCTTGTTCCCGTATTCTTCGAGCTACCCTATGCCGTCGAACCCTCAGATTTCACTAGATCCTAATACAGGTATTTTAACGGGAACACCAACGGGTACTGGTCAGTACGTCTTTGCAGTCTGTGCCTCTGAATACGACTCAAGCGGGGTATTATTGTCCACACTGAGAAGGGATTACCAGTTCAATGTAACCACCTGTCAAAGCAATGTACTGAGCGATCCTACACCTCAAATTTATCAGCCGAACACCCTGTGTAACGGTACTACAATAACTATGACCGATAGCTCAAGGAATGCCTCTGATTACCTTTGGATCTGGAACGACCCAAACAATCCAGGCGCTACATCTACCGGTCAGAATCCTACTTACACGTACGGTGATACCGGAACATATACTATTCAACTCGTGATTAATGTCGGATGGCCTTGTACAGATACTGCAGAGGTTATCTACGATTTGTACAACCCGATCAATGCAGGATACACCTTCAATGGACCTGTGTGTTTTGATGAAAACCTAATCACCTTCCAAAACCAAAGCTCTAATGGAGGTATGGCGGAAGCGACTTGGGATTTTGGACCGAACGGCTCTATCACATCGTTCAACGGTTGGAACCCGCCGCCAATCAACTTCTCTACTTGGGGCGACCAAATCGTTTCGCTTACTGTCACTGAACAAGGCTGTGAAGAAACCTATACAGATACTGTACGAATCTATCGTCGTCCAGAAACAGATGTAAGTGTCCAAAATCAAATTGGGTGTGCACCGTTTACCGTAGAATTCTGGGACAGCACCATTACCGACGGTCAACTCATTTATAATTGGGACTTCGGAGACGGTGTGTTGAGCAACGATAGTGCTCCCGTATATACCTACACCGATCCAGGGACCTATGACTTAACACTCACGGTATATTTCATTGAAGGCTGTGTAGATACCATTACAGTGTACTACGACGACTTCATTACCGTATACCCATCACCTACGTCATCTTTCATTGCCGACCCAACATCGGCAACGATATATACCAGTAACATTGAGATTACCGATATCGGCGCGGATCCTTCAGATGATATCATCACCTCCATGGGCGACGGTAGTCTTTACTACAACCTGCGCTCCTTTAATCACGCCTACAGCGACACAGGCTGGTTTGAAGTTGAACATGTCGTAATCAACACCTTCGATTGTCCCGATACTTCCACCGCGATGATCAGGATTAACCCGGAGACCCTCATATTTGTACCGAATGCCTTCACACCGGACGGTGACGGTACGAACGAGATCTTCAAACCTACCGCAGTGGGTATCAAATCGTACGAACTCAGAATCTTTAATCGTTGGGGTGAGGAAATTTTCTTCACCGACGATCCGGACATTGGCTGGGACGGAACGAACCCGAATGGCTCTTTAGCACCATTCGGTACCTACACTTGGAAGGTCTTCTCAAAAGGCCAAAACGATAAATTGATCAATAGATCAGGTATCCTAAACCTGATACGATAGGTTACTTCACCAACAACCAGATCGCCGCAAAGGCAACTGCTACACTACTTAAGACGTACGCCAAGGCTTCCCATTCTCTGCCTTGCTGGATCAATCGGACCGTTTCATAACTAAAGGTGCTGAACGTCGACCATCCACCACATATACCCGTGGCTAAAAAGAGCTGTATGGTACTTTTCTCTGGAGTGAGTTTGTAGACGTACACCAAAGCAACTGATGCCATAATATTAATAATGAACGTGGCCCAGTGTAAGCGGCTTTCCATCATTCCCAATGCAAGCAATCCCTTGGTACTACCAAAACGCAATGATGCGCCAATACCGCCGCCGAGAAAAACTGCTACTAAAGCTGGGATGGAATTCATGAGAATTGTTGATCGATGCGCACTAAAATAGTGGAAATAAGTATTCCCCACAGACCGCCGAAAACAAGATCCAAAGGATAATGCACGCCAAGGTGTATTCGTGAAAAGCTCTGAAGCAACGCCACTACTACTAATGTCGGGAACCACGAAGGCTTGAGCCATTTACGCATCAAAAAAGCTAAGCCAAAGGCATTGGCAGCATGAGCTGAGAAAAATCCATAGGGTGAGCAATGCACGAGGACACGAATTCCTTCAATTTCTTCTTGGCAAGGTCTTGGTCGAGCGATCCATTCTTTGAAGAGGCCCGCCCCTTGATCCCAAATAAGGACACCAACTATGGTTAATGCTATTCGGAAAAGCCAAGTGCTATGATTCGGCGCAGTTTTAATCAGGCGTGCGAGAATGACCACATATAATGGAATCCATGTAATGGTTTTCGTAACTGCCAACCAAAAGGTATCGCTCGAAGCAGGAAAAAGTGAGTTCAGGCTAAGGAAAACCTGCTCATCTAGTTCTAATATTCCCGCCAATAGGCTCATTAAGCTTCGGTATTAAGTGCCGCCCAGATTTGATCTTTCAGGGCCATGATATTCATTCCTGTGACCGATGAAATAAACAAATGCGGAATATCTGATGGAAGCTGCGCCGCAATCTCAGACTGCATTTCCTCGTCCAACATATCGGACTTCGTGATGGCTAAAATTCTATCCTTGTCGGCCAGTTCTGGATTGTATGCGACCAACTCATTCAGCAAGATTTCATATTCCTTATTGTAATCTTCTGCATCGGCAGGGACCATGAACAACAGCAGTGCATTTCGCTCAATGTGACGCAAGAATCGGTACCCCAACCCTTTGCCTTCAGAAGCGCCCTCGATAATCCCAGGGATATCTGCCATTACAAATGAACGGTGGTCTCTGTAATTGACCATTCCCAGGTTTGGCACCAATGTGGTAAATGGATAATTCGCAATTTCAGGCTTTGCAGCACTCACCACACTGAGCAAGGTACTCTTCCCTGCGTTTGGAAATCCAACAAGACCGACATCAGCCAAAACCTTAAGCTCTAGGATGAACCAACCCTCTACAGGATCTTCTCCCGGCTGCGCGAAGCGTGGTGTTTGAAACGTGGCCGATTTAAAATGAACATTCCCAAGACCGCCTCGGCCGCCCTTTACAAGAATCTTCTCCTCGCCGTCTTCTGTGATTTCAAATAGAACCTCACCAGTTTCCTCATCTTTGGCCACAGTTCCTAAAGGAACATCAATGTACCGATCTTCACCATTTGCACCGGTCTTCTCTTGACCTGAGCCATTCTCTCCAGAAGAGGCCTTGATGTGCTTTTGGTATTTCAAGGGCAGCAGGGTCCACATCTGCGCATTACCACGCACGATTACGTGACCGCCACGACCGCCGTCGCCTCCGTCTGGACCGCCCTTTGAGGTCATACGGTTTCTCAATAGGTGTGTTGAACCCTTTCCACCACGACCGCTCTTGCAGTAGATTTTTACGTAATCAATGAAGTTGCTACCTGACATAATAAAAGAGCAGCGTGCCACTAGGCAGCTGCTCTGCAAAAGTACAATTAGTAAGTGGGTCTAGAAAAACCGATTACAACGATTCAATAACCGCAACTAGACGCTCAGTAATTTCTTCGATCGAACCTACGCCGTCCACACCGCGGTACTTGCCCTGTCCGTCATAGAAATCCTTCACTGGGGCAGTCTCTTTGTTGTAGGTGTTGATTCTGTTTTGAATTACTGCAGGATCGGCATCGTCAGCGCGACCTGAGGTCTTCCCGCGCTCGAGCAAACGCACTTTAAGCTCTTCTTCAGCAACTTCCAAAGCAATCATACTTGTGATCGAAGTACCTCGACCTTCCAAGAAGGTATCGAGTGCTGCTGCCTGTGCATTCGTACGTGGAAAACCGTCGAAAATAAAGCCCTTAGCATCTGGATTCTTATTCACTGCATCTTCCAACATGGAAATGGTCACTGAATCTGGAACGAGTGCACCTTTATCGATGTATGACTTCGCCAAAAGACCCAATTCTGTTTCGTTTTTAATGTTGAAACGGAACAAGTCACCCGTACTTAGATGTACAAGCGAATAGCGCTTTACTAAAAATTCACTTTGAGTTCCTTTTCCAGCTCCTGGAGGGCCGAATAACACGAGATTTAACATTTCGATAGTTTTTAATTCCGGTTGCGAAGATACCTACCAAACCGAGAAATCCGTACTATTGTATCCGATTTGAGCAAGTTTATTACTCCAAATCGAAAGAACTAACGCACTGAAACATGAGAACTCCTTACTGTGTCATTATGGCTGGTGGAATCGGTAGTAGATTCTGGCCTATGTCGACCGAGGAAACGCCAAAGCAATTTTTGGATTTTCTAGGCACTGGAGAAAGTCTAATCCAACAGACCTACAAGCGTGTTCGTCGCATTTTCGAACCAGAAAATATTATCGTCGTCACACATGCTAACTACCGCCTTCAAACCATCGCACACCTGCCGGAGCTTCCTGAGGACAACATACTGCTAGAACCGCTTCGTCGAAATACAGCACCTTGTATTGCTTATGCCGCGCTCAAGATTAAGAAGCGTGACCCCAAAGCAAACCTTTTTATCACACCAGCCGATCACCTTATCTCTGACGAAGATGCCTTTGAAACGCAGATTCGTAAGGGTCTCGATAAAACCAATGATTCAGACTGTTTTGTCACGATTGGCATTAAGCCACACAAACCTGAAACGGGCTATGGCTACATTCAATACGACGAGTTGAGAAGCGAGGGCGATGTTTATGCTGTGAAGGCATTTACTGAGAAGCCAGATGCAGAGCACGCTAAACTCTTCATTGAGAGTGGTGATTTCTTATGGAATGCCGGAATGTTCATTTGGAATATTGAAGCGCTGAGCGCTGGATTGGACAAGCATTTACCCGATCTCATGAGCACTCTTGGCCGCGCATGGAACGACCTAGATACCAAATACGAGGCAGACTCTGTTTCTAAAGTATATGCCGAATGCGACAACATCAGCATTGACTATGGATTGATGGAGCGTGCCGATAATGTTTGTGTCATCCCGACAGTGATGGGCTGGTCAGACTTGGGTAATTGGGGCGCTGTTTACGAACTCAGTAATAAAGACGACAATGGCAATGCGCTGATCGGTGCTAATATTCTTGCACAACAGTGTAAAAACTGCCTTATCGTAAATGCCTCAGAAAGCAAGGCACTAGTGGTAAGCGAGTTGGACGGAAAATTTGTCGTGCAAACTGATAAAACTTCACTAACTTTTCCTCTAGGAAACGATCAAGCCATCAAACAAATCGCGAAAGCTGTTCGCGTAGAATTGGGAGAGGACTTCGTTTAGAACATTGAATGTTACTTCGTGGAAAACACCAACAAACCGCTCGGATTCCTGGGGGCAGCAACTAGTAAGTGGCCCATTATTGCGCCAATACTAAGTTTTTTAAAGGACCGATTCTCCATCATCGACCTAGCCAACCCTGTGGCTACCATCGACGGGATTAAAAAAGACATTGAATTCCGCGGGTTCAGCCTGTGGATTCTCATTTTCTCCATCTTCATTGCATCCATCGGCCTCAATGTCGATTCCACAGCAGTGGTCATTGGAGCCATGTTGATCTCTCCTCTTATGGGGCCCATCATGGGACTTGGGCTGAGTCTTGGTATCAATGATTTCAAATTACTTACTCGGTCAGTGAAGAACCTTGGAGTTGCTGTAGGTATAGGTCTATTTGTTTCGGCCGTATACTTCTTGGTTTCACCCATTTCCGCGCCTTCCAATGAACTGTTTGCTCGTACGAATCCAACCTTGTTGGATGTTCTAGTAGCATTTTTTGGTGGTCTCGCCGGTATCCTCGCCGGTTCAAGAAAGGAGAAGTCTAATGTTATTCCAGGGGTAGCCATTGCCACTGCATTGATGCCTCCATTATGTACTGCCGGCTATGGATTAGCCCATGGAGAATGGCACTACTTCTTTGGCGCTCTCTACCTCTTTTTGATCAACACCGTGCTCATAGCAACATCAACCACATTGATCGTTCGCTATCTCAGATTCCCATTGGTGGAGATTTTAGACCCATTGCGCGCGAAAAAAACAAGCCGCATCTTCTCTATTGGCCTTATCGTCATCATTGTGCCGTCGATTTACATCATGTACCGCACTGTGACCGATTCAATCAACCAAGCGAAGATTGAGACCTACCTTACAGAGACTGTAGATTACCCGGGTACCGAAATCTTGAAGAAAGAAATTTCGTTTAATGGAGGTACCCCCCAAGTTACCTTGGTGCTTTTCGGAGACCGCGTTCCAGGAGAACTAACTAAAGAATGGTCTAGTTCCTTCAAGCAAGAATTTGAGGGTTCGCTATCCATTGTACAAGACGAAAAAGAGGCCCAGGGACTTGAGGAGATGTCCAAAATGGTACAGCTTTATTCTGAAGGCCGCGACGAAGCGCGCTCCTACCAAGAGAAAATCACCACACTTGAGGGTCAGCTCGGCCAGCTCGAAAACCAACTTATCCCTGCCAATCTCAGCGCTGAAATTCGCATCAATTATCCTGATCTCGAGAGTTTCTCCATTGGAACCATGCAGTACGGACTAGATAGCATTTCAGACGGCGCACTCATCGCGGTAGCCTTTGTAGACTGGAAACCAGAGGTAGATTCAACACTCGTTCCACGCAGAAACAAACAGCTCGAAGATTGGCTCAAATTGCGCTTAGAAAAAGACCAAGTCTTGGTGCAGCCGATGCCGTAAAACGGGAGACTGAAAAAAAATTACACCAAAAAGAACCCCCGCGGGCTGCGCCCGCGGGGGTTTGTTTTATCAAAATTTTCTGCCCTTCGGTCAGAAAACTACAGCTTACCTACCATTGTTTCTGGACGTACCCACTCGTCAAACTCTTCTGCAGTGAGATAGCCTAGGTTGACGGCCTCTTGTTTCAAAGTAGTTCCATTCTCGTGTGCAGTCTTCGCAATCTTCGCAGCCTTCTCGTAACCAATCTTGGTATTGAGTGCAGTAACGAGCATTAACGAGTTGTTCAAATGGTTCTCGATCGCCTTGTAATTAGGCTCAATACCTACCGCACAGTTGTTGTTGAAGCTCACACATGCATCGCCGATGAGCTCAGCACTTTGCAGCACGTTGTACGCCATCACTGGCTTGAATACGTTGAGCTCGTAGTGGCCTTGAGCACCTGCCACAGTAACTGTTGTGTGGTTCCCCATGACCTGCGCACAAACCATGGTCATGGCCTCAGCCTGCGTTGGATTTACTTTTCCTGGCATGATTGACGATCCTGGCTCATTCGCTGGAATGATCAACTCACCAATTCCTGAACGCGGACCTGAAGCCAACAAACGAATGTCATTGGCAATCTTGTTCAAGCTTACTGCCAACTGATTCAATGCACCGTGAGTCTCCACCAAGGCATCATGAGCGGCAAGAGCTTCAAACTTGTTTTCAGCAGTACGGAACGGTATACCAGTGAATTCTGCGATGTATTTCGCCACAGTCTCTGAATAGCCTTCCGGCGTATTGATTCCTGTACCCACAGCAGTACCGCCTAGTGCGATCTCACTCATGTGGTCCAAGGTGTTCTTCAATGCTTTGAGTCCGTGGTTCAATTGGCTTACATAACCAGAGAACTCCTGACCTACTGTAAGTGGCGTTGCATCCATCAGGTGCGTACGACCAATCTTCACCACCTTCCAAAACTCTTTGCTCTTCGCCTCCAGGGTATCGCGGAGTAATTCCACAGAAGGGATAGTGTTCTCAATCACCTTCTTATAGATGGCAATGTGCATACCTGTTGGGAAGGTATCGTTCGAGCTTTGACTCTTGTTTACATCGTCGTTTGGGTGAATCAATCGATCGCCTTCGCCAAGCGTGTTTCCAGCCAGGACGTGTGCACGATTAGCAATCACCTCATTGGTATTCATGTTGCTCTGTGTACCTGAACCCGTTTGCCAAACCACCAATGGGAACTGGTCGTTGTGCTTGCCTTCGAGAATCTCGTCACATACAGCACCTATGAGGTCGCGCTTCTCCTCCGTCAAGACACCCGCATCGCAATTCGCGTATGCAGCTGCTTTTTTCAAATACGCAAAACCTTCAATGATTTCAAGCGGCATAGTACCCGCAGGACCAATCTTAAAGTTGTTGCGCGAACGCTCTGTCTGTGCACCCCAGTACTTATCTGCCGGTACTTTCACTTCACCCATGGTGTCGTGCTCAATTCTGTATTCCATCGTAATAATGACTAATTGATTCTCAGTTCTTGAACTACAAATTTAGGGCACAGAAATTCTGCAGCATCATCTTCGCCTGCTATCTTGGTAGCTATCAATTTTTAGCTTAAAAGTTGAAACTAAATCAATTCCACTACTTATCTTTACCGCCACTAAACAAACACTTATGAAATTTATAGGTTTCCTCGTATTCTTAGTTGTAGCCCTTATGGGATTCTCAATGCTCGCTTTCTTGGGTCTATTCGTAGGCTACTGGTTGACATTGATTGGCTTGGAATCTGTTAATCCAAAGATTGCTCACGCTATCATTGGTCACAAAGAAGAAGAATCTGCAGAGTAATTCTGAAGATCATTAATATTGAAAAAGCCCGAGCTCACGCTCGGGCTTTTTTGTATTTTGGCCAAAACTTAACACCATGTCTAGAGAGAGAGAGAGAGAGAGAGAGAGAGAGAACAGACAATCTCAATCAAACCTCACGAAGCTGAAGTCCTAAAAAATCTCGTCGAGAAGTATAATATCAAAATCGCACTAGAAATAGGTCTAGCCTACGGTGCAAGTTCTGTAGCCCTTCTCGAAGCAAGCAATACTCTAAAACTTGTTAGCTGCGATCCCTTTCAAAAAGATGATTATAACGACAGCGGACTTAAGAGAATTAAGGCCGCAAATCTTCAAAATCGCCACACTCATTTAAATGCATTGTCAGATCGTGCATTACCAAAACTTCTTGAAGAAAAAGCATCGTTTGACCTAATATTCATTGACGGAGACCACAAGTTCAGCGGTGCATTCGTTGACTTTCATTATGCAGCTCAATTAACTAAAGTTGGCGGTATAGTGGTATTCCACGATCTGTGGATGCGAGCCCTTATTTTGATTCGTTCTTACATAAACAAGAACAGGAAAGACTTTGTGGAAATAAAAGTTGGTTCTTCGAATATGTGCGCCTTTAAAAGGGTTGATATAGACAGTCGAGATGGCATGGCGTTTAACGAATTTTACAATCGCCAAGGATACTTGAAGTACTATATAAATCGTTTGTCGTGGGAAAGAAAAACAGTCTTAGGAAAATTGATATTCAAACTAAAAACGATTATCAAAAAATTCTAAAGCACCTCCTCCGCTTTCTCTGCCGGACGGGCCACAACGGCCTTATCGCCGTTCAGAATGATGGGACGTTCCATCAAGCGTGGATTTTCAATCATCGCCAAGATAATCTCGTCTTCGCCCAGCTCTAGGTCGCGGTATTCTTCCTTCCACAACGCCTCGTTCTTGCGTACAAGGTCGAGCGCATCCATATTTAAGGCATCAAGCACTTCCTCTAGCTCAGAAGCGGTCATGCTTTCTTCGTCCTTCATGTAGTGGCGCACTTCGAAAGAGACACCTTTCTCTTCCAAATAAGCCAAGGCTTCACGTGATTTTCTACAGCGCGGATTGTGGTATACTTTGATCATTCTAATAGATTATGTGCAGGACGCCATCCTCAGTAATGTCGCCACAGCGGTTGGTTGCTTTGAGTTGGTAAAAGTACACACCTGGGGCGAGAATCTTCTCGTCGTAATCGGCACCCCACTCAAAAGAAATTACCGTTGTTTCAAATACCTTAACGCCCCAGCGGTTGTGGACAATGAGGTGAAAATCGTCCCAATTCTCGCTCGTATTCACCAAAAACGCATCGTTGATTCCGTCGTTATTTGGCGTAACAAAGTTGGGCACGGTGAATGCCTCTCCGGCAAAATAGACATCAAAGCTTTCGGTGAGTGTGTCGCTGGTTCCACAAATGCTGTCGTACCCGACAATACTGATGTCGTAGATGCCGCTCTGCGAAATCTGTAAAGGATTTGAATTTCCCGCCACCTGACCATCTACGAGCCATTCAAAACCTTGATAAGTAGCGTTTAATATGGCATTAAAATCTACCGATTCGCGCGTTTCACATTCCTCCAAGGAAGTATTGATCTGCATGAAAGGTGGTATCCGAAATACGAGGGTATCCTCAAAGAGTTGCGTGATATTACAATTCGTGTCTAGCACATTAAAGCTTACCGGATTGGCACCGGGTACTGGCATGTTGAATTGGACCTGAGCGGAAGAAAAATTCACTCCAGCAAAATCCCATTCAAGCTCATAATCCGTTACAATGGAACTATCGCTGACCAAACGCGCAGTAGCTAGCACTTGGCGGGAAGGATCGCAATAATCATAGCTGTAATCTATCCATACGCTATCATAAGCCGGATTCACTTGGAGGGTAAAGGTGGTGGTGTCCCAAGTATCGCACACCGTGTCTTGACCAATGACTTGGACATTGTAGGTGCCCGGCGTATCGTAGATGTGTGAAGTGATAAAGCCAGTATCTAAGCTAACATTCCCATCGTCCCAATCAATCGTGTAGGCCTGAACATTGCTCGAGCTGTCGAGGATATTGAACGAATTTGGAATACAAAACACTGGAGGATCTGGGGTCAATTCCAATCGCGCATTCTGAATGTCCATATCGATGACGGTCACAGCAAGGTTGCAATTTGTCGAGTTGTTGGTCGTCGAATAAGCCGTTGAAGGGAAGGCAGGATAGGCACTATTGCCTCCACAACCGGCACAAACACCCTGGTAGATACGTCCCTTTTTATCGAACCTAGATGTCCCTCCGTCTACGTGTTCTCTCGATGAAGAACCATAGTAGGTGGCCAATCGAGCGCTTCTCCAACTAGGATCTAAAACCAAAAAATAGAAATCGCGTCCGTCCGTAGTCGTTCGTACTGCGTTCGGAGTCAAGGCAAGACCGTTGGTGTTGCCCTCAGTATTTGGACTGCCGCCCCAACCACTGAAATAGGTGTTTCCACAGTCGTCCACCAAAAGTGCGGTTGGACTTAAATCCACCGTGGTATGTGAGCTGTCCCCGAAGACAAGTGTTCTATTATTTGTAAATGCGCCAGCGACACTATCAAAGGTGAATTCCATGAAATATTGTGCACTCCCAGGCTGTCCCCAAAAGTTGGTATCTGAAGCAAGAAGCCCGCCTTTGTGCTGGCCAACAACGGTAAATACTGTAGTTGTATCGCCCGGGGTATTAGGCTCAATGAAGAAGTGTTGGTTGTAAGCGGTATCTGTTGAGCTGTGGATGGCTTCAAGAATTGGCGCAGAATAATCGCGCAGATCTATAGCGCCCAAAAGCGCACTATGATTGCCAGAAGACGTCAGTAGGAGCGAATCTCCAACTGCAGACAAATGGCTTTCCGAAGAATTAATTGCACCTGCAACGAATACCCGCGAAGAGTTTTGTGTATTGCCTTCCTTAGATGTTAACGATAAGCTGTACAAAGCCTCATTCCCCTCGGTACCCACATAGGTGCTATAAAAAAGCGAATCCATGTTCCTGCTGAATACAGAAAGTACGCCGTCCAAACCTCCTTGGTAATCTGTAGCGCCAGGAGTTATTGGATACCCTGAAGAATCTGCCGTGGCTACCAAATATACCGGACCACCATCGCGCTGTACCTCGATCTCTCCTCGGAAACTATCGCCGTAATTAAAGCGCAAACTGTCGTTAAAGCCCTCGTTATTTTCTCCGCCAAGGAAGGTCGAGCCCAACAGTTGAGTCCCGTCTGCACTGATCGCACTAACGTACATATCTGAACCATTGGCAAGTGTATAATACTCGGCTATTGCCGAATTTCCACCCCCAAAGGTGGTGTCGTTAGCATTTGCAGTCACCGCAAAATCTGAAGAACCCGTCAGACCCATCACGTAGAGGTTTCCGTTCTCATCACAATCCATGCTGTGGGGCTGATCTAGATTGTTTCCTCCGAGGTAGGCAGACCAAAGCAACTGTGAACCGTCTGCGCTAAATTTTGAAATCGCACCGTCAAAGAACCCGCCGTTATAACTGATATCATAGCTCCCTAAAACCACTGGATATCCAGTACCAAAGACAATCCCACCACCAAAAGCATTTCCATTATCGTCAAAGGTGGCTGTATACCCAAAATTGTCCGCCTGAGAGCCTGAATACGTACTGAAGATGTAGATAGGGTCGATAGTAAGCGTTTGACTCTGGTCGTAAGCTCCGAGGTTAATTCGAACCTCGTCCTTTCCTCTTTGGTAGCGCGCACGAACTTCCTTACTTCCTTGATAAGCATAAGGCATCTCCTCCTC
>QQUU01000004.1 GCA_003385605.1 Bacteroidota bacterium | reverse complement strand
CCCATAGTTATGGCATTCACATCTGCGCGGATGACACTGCCGTACCAAAAGCTACAGCCTTCACCGCAGGAGAAGTTCCCGATTATGGTTGCGTTTTCAGCGATGAATGAATCTTTTCCAATCTCAGGATGGTGTCCGAGAACAGGGCGAACAATAGGCATACCGTCTTGTTTTTGTGATGTACTTTTGTACCCTGAAAATACCCCAATTATGGAAATTAAAAGAGTCCCAGTTAGTATTTACGCAGAAATGACCCCAAATCCGAAGGTCATGAAGTTCGTAAGCAATAAACTGCTCCTTCAGACAGATTCTGCAGAATTCAGAAACATTGAGGAAGCTAAGCCGTCGCCACTAGCAACGAAGCTCTTTCATTTTCCATTTGTCAAGGAAGTATTCATCTCAGGAAACTACATCGCCATTGCAAAATTTGACGTCGTGGAATGGGACGACGTGGCCCAAGAGGTTCGTGTATTCATTACCGAGTTTTTGACTGAAGGAGGCGTTGCTGTTCATGAAGACCAACTCAAACCAGCGCAAGAAGAAAAAGCAGAAGAAGGCAAAGGTCCTGTTCTGAATCCAGAAGATCTGGGCGAAGTGGAAGCGCGTATTGTAGATATCCTCGAAGAATACATCAAGCCTGCCGTAGCTCAAGATGGAGGAAACATCGCTTTTATGGGCTACAAGGATAAAATCGTCGAAGTACAGCTGCAAGGGGCTTGTTCGGGCTGTCCGTCTTCAACGATGACACTGAAAAACGGCATACTTAGCATTCTGCAAAAGATGCTCCCAACATTGGTTGACGACGTGGTTGCCGTGAACGGTTAGAGATACTAGTTGAAAATCAAACGGCCCGCGGTAATTCGCCGCGTACTACTTACCACTTCATAGAAGTAAGTACCGCTTGAGACGTAAGAGCGGTGGATATGTATGCCCCCGTCTTCTATTGAATATTCCATATTGACAGCCTGTCCTCGCTTATTGTATACATTCAATTGATAATCCACAGATGCACTTAGCGGAGGTACAACTTCTATTCGCGCGTGGCTCTGTATAGGATTTGGAACCACTACTGAGCGAGAGGCGACAGGTTTTTCATGTTCACTGATATCCAATAATAGCAACGGATCGTTTTTCAGAATAGAGTCTATATTGATGTATTCATCACCGGCTTGATAAGACAAGTATTGGAATCCATCAAACAACATTTCGTCATCCGTACTGAATCCTACTGTGATTAATTGCGGTGGAGAGTTAGGGTTGTGGTGATTAGTGCTCCTGTTATCAAAACTATGCGTTGAGTGCACCTTATATCCTGCCGGTACTTTGACTAAGTTCTTATAGTAGTAGTATTCCTGGTGCTCAAAATCCCAACGATCGATTTTCATCAACGGGATGGTATCGTTCGTTTGTGGCTTGTAGGCGTAGTTCAAAATCTCTGAGCAAATTTGGTGCGAATGAGGAAATGCGGAGAAAATGGATACGTTCTGCGGGGGCCAAACTTCTTCTACAGAAAAACTCTTGACTTGCCCTGCCGGTATAAAGAAATCGTTCGCCCAATATTGAAGGGGTACAGTATCGTGAACTTGGCGTACTCCAGATTCATTTGCAGGATAGAGGTACATTCGAAGCTTAATATCGATTAATTGACCAGCAGTACCCTTAGGGGTATGTATCTGCATGCCAATTTCACCGTTTGCAGGCAGCTCGATACCCATTTTGATCAATGATGAATTCGGGTAAACAATTGGCATCGAGCCTGGGGCCCAAGTACCAATCGAGATTTCTCCATCAGTAGAAAAAGAACTCCCTGTCGTATCAACATTGATATCACCGACATCTCCGGCCATTATAAGAGCATGGTGCACTAGTTGGGGATCGTTGGGCACCAGTTCAATAGCTCGAAGAAATCTGTTTTGACCAAGATTCAATGGAACGACAAGTGTATTGTATGCATCGGATGTCGTCGCATTACTCTTGAACTTCATCATCTGCAGGACGGTATCAGGTGTACCTCCTAACTGACGTATTGGGTATGCCGGTGTAGGAGGTTGTAAATTAGGATCGCCCTGTGCGGCACCATCATAAATCCACTTCAACAAAGAGTCCTTATCTGCTTGTGTAATCTGCCTTTCATTAACAAAATGAATGTAGGAAGTATCGGCTGACCAAGGAGGCATCTCGCTATTCTGTAATACGTGAACTATACTGGTCGTCCATGGCGCTGTTGAAGCGTATGAAAGCATAGAGAATGGCGCACCACCTCCAGGTCTATGACAACTGGTGCAATTTTTATACAACAGAGGAGCGACATCATTGAAGGTGCTTTGTCCCGCCATCTGAAGCGACAAAATAACAAGACTAAAAACAGTCGCTACCTTTTTCATTACATCCTCTTTTAAAGTGATACAAACAAAGCTAATGATTATAAATCAGCTAGTTACAATACAAAAAGGGCGACCCTGCGGATCGCCCTTTTTGTTGAATATCGTTTTGGATTAAGCCATCGCTCGACCCATATGTTTTAAGTGCGCAAAGTGCCCTCTTAATGCTGCAAAAGTAGAGCGGTACTCGTTGTACGGCAACTTGAATTCTTCCGCAGTTTTACGCACAATCTCTGCAATTTTTGGATAGTGCACGTGGTTGATTGTTGGGAACAGGTGGTGTTCAACCTGGAAGTTCAAACCTCCGGTGTACCACGTTACCAACTTGCTTTTAGTACTAAAGTTTGCAGTTGTCTTTAATTGGTGCTCAAGTAAGCTATGGTCCTTAGCTTCTTCCTCTGTTGGGAAATCTGCCTTATCAACGACATGGGCTAACTGGAAAGTGAACGATAAAATGAGTCCCGCTACTAAGTGCATCACCGTATTGCCCCAAAGTACCATGTACCACGGAATACCCAAAGCTATAGGCAGAACGTAGAACAAAGACATATGGAATCCTTTACCAATGATAAGTTTTGTCCAAACCGAAGCTAAGCTTTGGTCCTTTGCTTTGAAGAGTTCCGACTTGTTGAATTGAATCACTTGAGTAAAATCTTTCTCCAAGAGCCATTTCCACGTCATTAGACTGTAAGTAATTGGAGCGTAAATATGCTGGAAACGATGAAATGACTTGCGCTCTTGTGAAGGGTGGAACCTGAACAAGTTGCCCGTATCAATATCATCGTCGTGACCGTCAAGGTTAGTGTGCGTATGGTGCTTGATGTTGTGTTGCACCTTCCAAGTATAGGAGTTTCCACACAACATGTAGATTACAGCACCAATCTTGCGATTAACCCACTCGCTTTTCGTGACGTTGTTATGAATGGCGTCGTGCATTACGTTCATCCCAACGCCCGCCATACCGAGACCTGTGACCGTCCACAACAGCGTAGTCATCCAAAAAGAAGTATAGCCGGTAAGGAACAAAATGAAGGGAACGAGGTACATCGCCATATTCAAAAATGCCTTCAAAAAGTAACGGTAATCTGCCATTCCAGATTTGCCTTCTTCCTTGAGATACGTTCTTACTCTTTTGCGAACTTCCTTCTGAAATTCGCTGGTACTTTTAAATCGCAACATGAAGTTTGTGTAAAATAAAGGGTTGAATTTAGTAATAAGAACAACAACTAAGCACACATAGTTTAGTTTTGTAGCGAATTCAAGAATATCTAAGATGCTTAAAAACTTAAAGCCAACAGATTTAAAAGCTTGGCACAAGCTTCAAAAGAACTCTATTTACGACAAGAGAACGCTGAAGACCCGATTCTACGAGGACTCAGAGCGTTTCAATAAATACCACATCAAGTGGGACGGTATACTCTTCGACTTTTCTAAAAACCACATGGGTAGCGAAACTTTCGCACTCTTCCAGGAATTGCTAGAAGAAGCAGATGTACGCACTGCCATCAAGCAGCAGCAGAGTGGCGAGAAAATCAACGTCACTGAAAACCGCGCAGTACTTCATACGGCGCTTCGCAACATGAGCGAGGATCCGATTTATGTGGACGGCGAGGATGTGATGCCAGGGGTGAGAGACTCATGGGCAAAATTGGCCACCTTCTCTAGTGAAGTCCGCTCAGGAAACTGGAAAGGGCACAGCGGTAAACGCATCACTGATGTTGTGAATATCGGTATCGGTGGATCGGACTTAGGCCCAAGAATGGTCATAAATGCATTAAAGCCATTCGTTACGGACGAAATGAACTTCCACTTTGTTGCCAATGTGGATGGCGCTGACTTGCACGAGGTACTAAAGAAAGTGGATGCGGAAACCACCCTATTCATCATCGCATCAAAGACCTTTACCACACAAGAAACCATGCAAAACGCGAACAGCGCTAAGAATTGGTTCTTGAACAACGGCGGTAGCCAAGAAAATGTAGCCAAGCACTTTGTTGCTGTAAGTACGAACGCAGAAGGTGTTGCAGGCTTCGGTATTGATACGGCAAATATGTTTGGTTTCTGGGACTGGGTCGGTGGTCGCTACAGCGTGTGGTCGGCTATTGGTCTTCCAGTAATCTTGGCTATTGGGTTCCAAGGATTCCAGGAATTCTTGAGCGGTGCACATGCCATGGATAAGCATGTAGCAGAGGCAGATTGGAACGAAAACATTCCAGCCCTTATGGCGATGCTGGGTATTTGGTACCGCAACTTCCACAATGCGCCTTCACAAGCCATTCTTCCTTACGATCAATACCTAGACAGATTTGCAGCCTACTTCCAACAAGGAGATATGGAGAGCAACGGAAAGTATGTGGACCGCGGCGGTAACCGAGTGAACTACCCAACAGGCCCAATCATTTGGGGCGAGCCAGGGACCAATGGACAGCACGCTTTCTACCAGCTCATCCACCAAGGCACTGACCTCATTCCTGCAGACTTTATTGCCGCAAAGAAATGCCAGCACAGTTTGCCGGATCACCACCCAATTCTTCTCGCCAACTTCATTGCCCAGACTGAGGCCTTGATGACAGGAAAGTCAAGAATGGATGTGGAGATTGAAATGCGTCAAGCTGGATTGAGTAGTGACGATATTGATAAGATTGCTCCATATAGAGTTTTTGAAGGCAATAGACCTACCAACAGCATCGTACTCGACGAACTGAACCCTTACCACTTGGGTCAGTTGATTGCCGCCTACGAGCACAAGATTTTCATCCAAGGATACATCTGGAACATTTTCTCTTACGACCAATGGGGTGTAGAGCTTGGTAAAGTATTGGCGAAGGCGGTCCTCAACGAACTGAAGGGCGGTGCGAAGCACGATCACGACAGCTCAACGGCTGCGCTTATCGATTATTTGAAAAGCTAATTTATTCGGAGAGTTCCGAACGGAAAACGTCCAACAGCTCATTGAGTTGTTGGGCTTTTTTTTGGTCAATACCTGCGGCCAGAGATTCCACTTCTTCTTTGGCCACCAAATCATTGACTAGGGTTCGCCCTTTAGGGGTTAAGTAAATAAAGACGATTCTGCGGTCGTCCTTGTCGCGAACTTTTTCCAAAAGGTCCATGCTTACGAGTCGGTCCACCATTCGAGAGGCATCGCTCATTTTATCCAACAAACGCTCGCGTATTTCTGAAGTCGTGGAGCCTGTATCGCCAGCGCCACGAACAATACGCAACACGTTGTACTGCTGCATGGTTAGGCCGTTCGATTTAAGACGTGCCGTAATTTTCTCTTTCAACCTGTTAGAGGTATATATGAGATTGACAATCAGTTTTGATTGCTCAGTGGAAAAGGCACTTTGTTTGATTTCGTCTTCGAGGCGCATAAACACTAAACAATTATACAGGTAATTGTTCAAACAAACAACGGGAAATAAAAAACCCGCACCAGTTGGTGCGGGTCATTTGCTATATCTTCTTCAGGGTTAAACCGTCATGATGTCGTTTTCCTTCTTGGCGAACATCGCATCACATTTTGCGATGTAGTCGTCCGTCATTTTTTGGATATCGTTCTCGCTGTCTTTGCGCATATCTTCACTCAATCCATCGTTGCCCATTTTCTTAAGCTCGTCCATGGCACTCTTTCTTGCCGCACGGACACCGACCTTAGCACTTTCACTTTCTGCCTTGGCCATTTTGGCCAATTCTCTACGACGCTCTTCCGTCAACGGAGGTACAGAAATGATTACGCTTTCCCCGTTGTTCATGGGGTTGAAGCCCAAGCCTGCGTTCATAATGGCTCTTTCGATATCAGGAATAATACTCTTCTCCCAAGGTTGAATGCTAATCGTACGAGCATCCGGTGTGTTAACATTACTCACCTGAGCCAATGGAGTTGGAGCGCCATAGTACTCTACCATAACACTATCCAACATAGAAGCACTTGCACGTCCTGCACGGATTTTAAGCAACGACTTTTCCATGTGCGCAATGGCACGGTCCATATCGTCCTTGGTCGATTCAAATACTAATTCTAATTCCTCTTCCATGAGATTTATCTTCTTAGTTCTTTACTAAAGTTCCTACCCCGTCAACCCCAGAAACTACGTTCATCAAGTTTCCTTTCGTGTTCATGTCGAAAACAACGATAGGCAGATCATTTTCTTTACTTAGAGTGAATGCTGTCATATCCATGACGTTCAATCCACGGTCATAGACTTCTTTGAAGCTCAACTCAGAGAATTTCGTGGCATTCTCATCTTTCTCTGGATCAGCAGTATAAATTCCGTCAACGCGCGTACCCTTAAGGATTACATCCGCTTGGATCTCAACAGCGCGAAGTGTCGCTCCGGTATCTGTTGTGAAATATGGATTCCCCGTTCCGGCTGAGAAGATGACAACGCGTCCCTTTTCTAGGTGACGGATGGCACGACGGCGGATAAAAGGCTCCGCCACTTTATCCATTTCAATAGCGCTTTGAAGGCGTGTTTTTACACCAGCACTTTCAAGAGCTCCTTGCAATGCAAGACCGTTAATGACCGTTGCAAGCATACCCATATGGTCGGCTTGTACGCGATCCATGCCTTGCGAAGCACCACTAATACCTCTAAAGATGTTTCCACCGCCAATAACGATACCCACCTGGACACCCTTTTCAGCTACGGCTTTAATTTCCTCTGCGTATTCCGCGATTCTCTTTGGGTCAATTCCGAAATCATTGTCCCCCATTAATGCCTCGCCGCTCAATTTTAGCAGCACTCGGTTGTACTTCATCTTACATAGGTTTGAACACAAATATAAGTCAACTGGATTCCATTGTCTATCACGCTGCGGTTACTTTTACACCAACTCCTCACAGTTTACCGCATAAAAAAAGCCCCCACTTTAGCAGTGAGGGCCTTACTATGTTGAGCTTGTTCTCGATTATAGAGAAACGCGCTTGAAGTCAACTACTTCCAAACCAGCTTGAACGCTAGTTAGGTATTTAGCAACGCTCATCTTACCGTCTTTGATGAAAGCTTGGTCTACCAAAGTGTTCTCTTTGAAGAATTTGTTTAGACGACCAGTAGCAATCTTTTCCAACATTTCTTCTGGCTTGCCTTCTTGACGTGCCAACTCTTTACCAACTTCCAACTCACGATCGATAACATCTTGAGATACAGCATCACGGTTCAATGCAACCGGGTTCATTGCAGCAGCTTGCATAGCTACGTCACGACCAGCTTCAGCAGCTTCAGCAGTCAAACCTACCAAAGTACCAATCTTATTGCCCATGTGGATGTAAGAAGCAACGTAAGCAGCGTTCACTGTAGCCAATTCTGCTACCTCGATTTTCTCGCCGATTACACCAGTTTGCTCTTGCAATTTATCAGCAACTGTCAAACCACCTTCAAATTCTGTAGCACCTAATTCTTCTGAAGTAGAAGCACCAGAAGCCAAAGCGATATCAGCCAATTTGTGCGCCAAAGCAACGAAATCTTCGTTCTTAGCTACGAAGTCAGTCTCACAAGACAACTTCACGATAACACCTTTATCAGCACCGTTCGTCTTAGCGATAACAGCACCTTCAGTAGCATCACGGTCAGCACGCTTAGCAGCTACTTTCTGACCTTTCTTTCTTAGGATGTCAACTGCAGCTTCGAAATCGCCTTCCGCTTCAACCAAAGCTTTTTTACAGTCCATCATACCAGCACCAGTTTGCTTTCTGAGTTTGTTTACTTCAGCAGCAGTAATCTTTGCCATGATATTGAAATTTAATTTGTTGTTTTAATTGAAAAGAGAGCCGCAAAGTATTCCCCACGGCTCTCTTGAAAAGTATAAGTCTATTTTAAGGAACTGCTTAGCTTACGCTTTTGCAGCCTTCTTTTCAATCTTCGCCTGCTCTGCAGCTGCTTTATCGCTCTTGCGCTGAGAAAGACCTGCTTTAACTCCTTCTGTTACTCTTTCCATAATAACAGCAATAGATTTAGAAGCATCATCGTTCGCAGGAATTGCGTAGTCTACACGACGAGGATCTGAATTTGTATCTACCATCGCAAAGGTTGGGATACCCAATTTGATGGCTTCATCTACAGCAATGTGTTCACGCTTGATATCAACGATGAAAAGTGCAGCCGGTAGACGGTTCATATCTGCTACAGAACCCAAATCCTTCTCAAGCTTCGCACGTTGACGGTCTACTTGTAGACGCTCACGCTTAGATAGCGTTTCGAACGTACCGTTTTCTTTCATCTTGTCGATGCTTTGCATCTTCTTGATCGCTTTACGGATAGTTACGAAGTTCGTCAACATACCTCCTGGCCAACGCTCAGTTACGTAAGGCATGTTTGCATCGCCTGCGTATTTCGCTACGATTTCTTTTGCTTGTTTTTTCGTTGCTACGAAAAGGATTTTACGACCTGATGCTGCAATTTTTGAAAGCGCTTCTGTCGCTTCAGTCAATTTTGCATCTGTTTTGTGCAGGTCGATTACGTGGATACCATTGCGCTCCATAAAGATGTAAGGCGCCATGTTTGGGTTCCACTTACGGGTCAAGTGTCCAAAGTGAACACCTGCATCCATGAGTTTTTTAATGTTGTCTGTTACTGCCATTTTCTTGAGTTTACTTTCCTAGTAAGCAATGTGCCAGTAGCCTGTTGTTAAGAGTCTGGCCCATTTGGATACTAAATCTCGATTAACGTTTAGAGAACTGGAATTTCTTACGTGCTTTCTTCTGACCGAATTTCTTACGCTCAACCATACGTGGGTCACGAGTAAGTAGTCCGGCAGGCTTCAATGCTGTGCGGTTTTCTGTATCGATCTCAGAGAGGATACGAGAAACACCCAAGCGGATCGCCTCAGCTTGACCAGTGATACCACCACCTACAACGTTAACTTTTACGTCGTAAGAACCAGTAGTCTCTGTCAAAGTGAAAGGCTGCTCTAGCTTGTAGTGCAACGGCGCAGTGTTGAAGTAGTCCTTGTAGTCCTTGCCATTTACGGTGATGCTACCAGCACCCTCGTCCATGTAAACACGAGCTACAGAAGTTTTACGTCTTCCAATTGCGTGAAACTTTGCCATTTATTATTACTTATTTGATTTCGTTAATGTTGATCGCAGTTGGCTGTTGAGCCTCGTGCTTGTGCTCAGCACCTGCGTAAACGTGAAGGTTACGGAACAACTGTGCACCCAAACGATTCTTTGGCAACATGCCTTTAACCGCTTTCTCAACGACGCGTTCTGGGAACTTCGCCATCATGTTCTCTGGGTTAGTCGTGCGCTGACCACCTGGGTAACCTGTGTGCCATACGTACGTCTTCTCAGTCATTTTGTTTCCGCTCAATACAACCTTCTCCGCGTTTAGGATAATTACGTTATCACCACAGTCTACGTGAGGAGTGTAGTTAGGCTTGCGCTTACCTCTAAGAAGCAATGCAACTTTAGAAGCTAGACGGCCCAATGTTTGGCCTTCTGCATCTACTACTACCCAGTTCTTTTCAACTGTTGCCGCGTTGGCTGATACTGTTTTGTAACTTAATGTATTCACCGCTAATGCGTTTTAATGTTTAAAGTGGTTGCTTTTCACAACCCCCAAAAGGGCTGCGAAAATACATCTTTATTTGCCTAACAACCAAAAATCTAAGAACAAAATATCGACACGAATAACTGTGCACGGTTTTTGTGTTGTAGGCAATGAGATAAATTGCGAAATTGCACGTCATGCAAAAATACATCAGAAGACCCCTAATTATTGCTTTAGCACTGGTTTCAAGTGCTGTCTACGGACAGAAATGTGGACACGACCACCTTGAAGAAGAAGTAAAGCGCCTCTATCCCAACTACGAAAGTGCAGAACAAGAGTTCATTCAAAGCATAGATTTTGATGCCGCTCATGACCCAGAAGCAACCGTTTTTAAAATCCCTGTAGTCGTACATATCATTTACGACGATGCAGGAGATAACATTAGCGATAAGCAAGTGAAGGATGCCATCGCTGTAATCAATGAAGATTTTAGACGTCTGAATGCCGACACAGTGGATACGCGTTCTGCATTCTTAGGCGTGGCTACGGATTGTGAAATTCAATTTGAATTGGCCAAACTTAACCCACAAGGAAACTGTACCACAGGGATCACGAGGAAGCAAAGTGCACTGAGTGTAAATGCGAGCAACAACGTGAAAGGGCTAGTAAGCTGGCCGAACAACAAATACCTCAATATTTGGGTGGTGAACAGCATCGACCTCGGAAGCTCAGGTCAAGGTACCGTCTTGGGATACGCCTACAAGCCCAACCCAGGGCAAAGCACCACTTTTGATGGCGTCGTTATTCGTCACGACCGTATGGGTAGAATAGGCACTGGTAATTCTGCAGGACGCACACTAACTCACGAAGTAGGACATTACCTTGGACTGGATCATCCGTTTAAAGGCGGATGTTTTGCAGGAGACAACTGTTCAGATACACCACCGGTAAGTGAAGCAAGTTTCGGTTGTAACCTAAACGCCAACACTTGTTCTAATGACAACCCAAACCTTCCGGACCAGATAGAAAACTACATGGACTACGCAGATGATATCTGTACGAATATGTTCACCGAAGATCAGCGTGCCATAATGCGTAGCAACCTGAACATTTCGAACCGTCGCGGCTATTTGGTAACTACTACAAATGCAAGCAACACAGGTATTGCGGCTAATGCAGTCCTGCCGTGTGCGCCTGAGGCCAACTTTGAGGCCGACCAAGCCGTATTCTGCGCAGGTGCAACTGTACAGTTTATGGACAAGAGCACCTTTGGAAATCCAACGTCGTGGCAATGGAACTTCCCAGGGGGCACGCCAAGCAGCTCTACTGCGGAGAACCCAACAGTGACCTACAACAACCCAGGGAACTATAACGTGAAGCTTGAAGTAACCAACAGCAATGGTACGAGCACCCTACTTCAAACCGGGTACGTAAGCGTACGCCGCAACAACCCGGGAATGTGGGTCAACGGATTCAAATCAGGATTTGAATTTAACACGGTACCCAACGGAACTTGGCACGTAGAAAACCCAGACGGCGACAACATCAGATGGCAACGCAACAACTTTAACTTCTATGAAGGTGCGTATTGTGTAAAATTGGACAACTACAACAATGTCGCAGACAATACCGATGCCCTCATTACTGATAAGATCTACGTGGGAGGAGCGAAGAGCATGAACTTCAGCTTCAAATACGCTGTAGCAAGCAAGCCTGGCTTTGCAGGAGACCGCATTGTAGTGAGTGTAAGCCAGGACTGCGGAACTACATGGAACAGTGTTCGCACCCTTCTAGGACCACTATTATACGCAACAACGAATAAGGCTAATCCTTGGAATCCAGCATCACAGAACAACTGGAGAAGCATCAACATAAATATGAGCGATTATGTGGGTCCTAATCCTATTATGATCAAAGTAGACTTCGTTTCGGGCGGTGGTAACAACGCTTTCTTGGACGACTTCCAATTGACTACAGTGTTGGATACGGAAGAATTTACGGCGGAGGACATCACCCTTTACCCGAATCCTTCGAACGGTTCATTTAATGTTGAAGGCCTTCCTGTAGGTACAGACTACACCATTACAAGTGTCGATGGCCGATTGATTCAGCAGGGCCAATTGAACACGGAGCGCACTATCGACATCAATACTGCCGCCGGATATTACATCTTCCAGGCAGGTACTGTGCGCAAGCCTATCGTCATTCAATAAAAGAAAACAACAAACCCCAGCGCCGCTCCGCGGCGCTGGGGCATCCTAAAAAAGAAACCCCCGCGGGCTGCGCCCGCGGGGGTTTTTAATATCCTCCAACTAAACTTAATCTACCAACGGCATCATAAAGTCTACAGGGTTGGCCTCGAGGTACTCCATCAAGGCTTTGTAATCTTCATCGAGGAAGGTATTGACTGAAGCAGTGGCCTCTTCTGTGCGCTTCTTGAGGTTGTTGAACAAGTTCTGTTCGTTGCTCTCCCAAGCGCGCTGTGAGCTTACCAGTTGCCACAATGAGCCGCCCCATTGGTTCGACCATACTTCAGGCTGCTCGAAGTAGCCCTTCGTCTCCTTCTTACCAAAGATGCCGTGACGCACCTCTTCCAATGCTTTCGCGGTAGCCTTCACATTCGCTGCCAAAGTTGAATCGTTCTTGTAGGCCTCTGTTTTCAATAGCTTCTGAAGGCTTTCAATATTTTGATTCGCACGGGCCAATTTCTGCACAGCAGCATCCAAATCTGCTTCAATAGCCTCAATGCCTTTGTAGGCCTCCCTGCGCGAAGCAAGGTCTTCCATGCTTACCCAAGAAGTCATACGTGGGTCTTGACGAACCTCGACGTTTTGCGAAGCAACTGCATCACCGAAGCTCATCGTCACGGTGTAGGTTCCCGGCAGCACAGTAGCACCGCGAGGATCGCTCTGCTGCTCCTTCTGTTGACGAATCTTGAACTGTGGGTAGCGCTGACCGCTTTGCCACATGGCCCAGCGCCAGCTGTTCAATCCTTCACTCACTTTTACATATTGAGTATAGATTGTATCACCAGATGCATCTTGGTAATCTACACGCATCTTCTTTTTGTTGTCCTCAGCTACCTCTGGCAAGTAGGCCTTGAAGCGTGCACCGAAAGGACGGTTCTCGCCGCGGAAAGTGGCACTTGCCGCAAAGCGTACCCCTGGGCTTTGCTTGCGCTCCCATTGGTAAGCAGTCGGAGGCGTGAAGAAGGTCGGTTCGCTGAAGTCATTAGCTGCTGCCAATTGGCGTAAGGGCTCTACATCATCCAACACCCATGCACCACGTCCAAAGGTTCCCAAGACAAGATCTTTTTCTCTCTTTTGGAAGGCAAGGTCCATGACTTGTACCGTTGGCATGTTCTTGTCCCATTTCTGGAAGGTGCCGCCACCGTTAGTACTCACATACAATCCGTATTCGCCACCTACCCAAAGTAGATTAGGCTCCACAGGATCTTGCAAGACGCTCAGCACTGGACCGAATACGTCGCTGTCGTCCACCACACGCGTTACTTTCTTACCGTAGTCTTCGACCTTGTAGAGGTACGCGCTCCAGTTGTTGCGACGGTAGTCGTTCACCACTACCCAAGCGGTTCCCTTCTCGTACTCTGAAGCACGAATTTGTGGAATCCAAGCGCCTTCCGGGAGGCCCTTAAGCTTCTTGCTTAGGTCGGTCCAATTGGCCCCTCCATCCATAGTCACGTACAACTTACCGTCGTCCGAACCACTCCAAATCTCGTTCTGATCAAGCGGTGATGGTGCGATAGCAATGACACACGTGTGGTTTTCCGCACCGGTCACATCGAAGGTTAGACCACCACTCTCCAGCTGCTTTTGCTTTTCAGGATCGTTGGTCGTCAGGTCTGGGCTTATAATGGTCCAATTCTTCCCATTATCAGTACTCTTATGGATGTACTGCGAACCAAAGTACAATGACGTCTCTGGCGCGAATGGATCAAGGGCGATAGGCGCGTTCCAGTGGAAACGCAATTTCTCGCCTTCAGGATGCACTGGCTTGATCAGCTCGCTGTACCCTGTGTTGGTATTCACTAGACCTACGTTTCCTTCTTGGCTTTGTGCATATACTGCATCTGTGCGGCCCGGTACTGGAACTACATCAAAGCCGTCTCCAAAGAACAGCTCACTCCATTCTTCGTTACGGATACCATCTACAGTCAAGCTGTATGCAGGGCCCATCCATGAACCGTTGTCTTGCATACCGCCGTAGACATTGTACGGCAGATGATCATCTACATTGATGTGGTAAAACTGCGCTAGCGGCAAGTTCTCTACGAAATACCAGGTCTCTCCATAGTCGTATGAAATGTTCATACCACCGTCGTTTCCTTCAATCACGTGAGACGGATTTACCGGATCAATCCACATGGCATGGTGATCCGGGTGTACCGTGCTGTATGGCGTGATCGTCTTCCAAGACTTTCCACCGTCGTCACTGCGCGTTACGTATGTCCACAACGAGTAAATACGGTCTTCGTTTTGAGGATCTACACGAAGGTCGGCGTAGTAGAACGGACGGTTACCCGTCTGCTCGTCTTCGCTCACCTTGTACCACTTTGCACCGCCGTTTGAACTCGCGTACAAACCGTTCTTCTTACCCGTCTCAATAAGGGCATATACTTTGTTCGGATTCGATGGCGAGATCGCTAGACCCATACGGCCCAAATCACCTTTCGGAAGACCTTCCTTATCGGTCATCTTCTTCCAGTTTTCACCACCATCGTGAGTGATGTACAATCCTGAAGATGGACCACCGCTTTTAAAGAACCACGGCCATCTGCGGTATTCCCACATCGCTGCGATCAACTTCTTTGGATTGCTTGGATCCATCACGAGGTCACCAGCACCTGTCTTGGCATCGATGTACAATGATTTGTCCCAAGTCTTACCGCCGTCGGTCGATTTAAATACACCGCGCGGTCCTTCGCCCCAAGCAACACCGGTAGCACCCACAAATACTTCATCCGTGTTTTCTGGGTTGATGATGATGCGGTGAATGGTACGCGTTTCTTCGAGGCCGAGAAGTTCCCAATTGGCCCCGCCATCATACGATTTGTACAAACCGTAACCGCTCGTCTGAGAGTTACGAGGATTTCCCTCACCGGTTCCTACATAAATGATGTCTGGATGCTTCGGGTCAATGGCAATGGCGCCTACAGAAGCAACAGCTTCATTTTCAAAAATAGGCGACCACGTCTGACCGTTGTTTTCACTCACCCATAAACCACCACTAGCCGCTCCCGCGTAAATAGTAGTTGGACGGTCCGGGTGAACAGCGATACAGGTCACACGACCACTCATCCCTGCTGGACCGATGTTGCGCGGTTCCATCTTTTCCATCACCTGTTCTAAGGTGGACTTTGGCTCTTCCTGGGCATAGGAAGTGTTCCACATTGCCGCAAATACTACTGCGACAAAGAGCTTCATTAGCTTCATATTCGTACGTGTTGTGTTTGTTAGATTTCCCAACCCTGGCGGTACTCACGACCGACCCAAGCGTTGGCGGGTTTATAATTTGTAATTTTCATTGCCTCCCCGTCCCAATTCAGTCGAGTTCGTCCAGGGTAATTATATGGAGCCCAATCCGTGGCGGTTTTCCCCGGCTTCAATTGTTTGTATTGAAAAGCACGGACCGCCAAGTTACCCATCAAAACGCTTTCAGTCAATGGACCTGCGATAGAAAATGGCGATGATGTCTTCACCCCGTCCAAAATACCGTCAACAAAGTTGGCAATGTGTCCCGAGGTGTTGTTTTTAATACGCAATAAAGTCTTTGCTGGAGCTTGCGCTTTGGTGCCGTCGTTGAGATAGACCCTTGGGTTACCACTATAAGTATCTGTAACCAAAATGCCTTTTTCACCGTAGAATACACTCCCGCCGTCCACATTACCAGGCATATCGTCGTCCGGCAATTGTGCTGGTCGCTCAGGCATCAAGCCGCCGTCGTACCAATTCAACTTAATCTCACCAAAATCGGCATGATCAAAAGTCAAACGAATGACCGAAGACGGCGGACACACTCCCGTATAATCGGCTTCGACAAAATCGTCCGACCACATCGTCGTGCAACTTGCCTCTGCTGAAGTAGGATAACCAAGACCCAATGCTACATAAGGTGTTTCAAAAATGTGGCAGCCCATATCGCCCATTGCTCCAGTTCCGAAGTCCCAGAAACCACGCCATTTAAACGGTAAATAACGGTTGTTAAAATCTCTATCAGCAGCCGGTCCTAGCCATAAGTCCCACGATAAATAATCCGGAACTGGATCTGCCGAGGTCGGCGGTTGTAATCCTTGTGGCCAAACCGGTCTGTTGGTCCAACAATCTACCTTATTTACTTTGCCAATAATGCCTGCTTCGATAATCTCCTGCGTAGTTCGGATACCGTCCGAGGAAGCACCTACATCTCCCATTTGGGTCACCAAACCTCTGCTTTCTGCGACCATGGTCATCGTACGAGCCTCAAGAATATTGTGAGTCAATGGCTTCTCCACAAAGGCATGTTTACCCGCACGCATGAAGGGCAAAGAGGTTACGGCATGTGTATGATCCGGTGTAGCACAGAAGAGTGCATCGATTTCACCAAGGTGCTTATCATAGATGTCCCTAAAATCCCTGTATTTGTTCGCATCGGGTAAAAGCTCGTGGGCTCTGGCGGCTTGCTTGTCGCTCACATCGGCCAGCGCCACAAATTTCACCCTTCCTGTTTTATGTAATGCATTTAGTACTCCGTACCCACGACCACCTACGCCGATCCCGGCCATGTATAAAGTATCTGAGGGTGCGGTCTTTGATTTTCCGAGTACGTGAGCCGGAACGATGGTGATGCCCGCTGTAGCGGCAGCAGCACCTTTCAAAAAGGACCTTCTGTTCATGTTTTTTGGTTTTGTAGCTGAAGAAGTTACAACATTAAAAACGTAATTTTAAACACATGAAAAAACTGCTATTACTCGCTGCACTTATGTTCAGTTTTGGATTAAGTGCACAACGCCTTGAGGTAGGCGCAACCACTGCCGCCGCTATTGGGATTGGCTATGGAACCTTCTACGACATCCGCCCTATGGTGGCCTGGGGAAAGAGTTTCGAAAGTGTACGAAGAGTCCGATTGGACCGTACATCAATGAACTTCTCGAGCTACAACGACCAAAATTACTTCAGCATGAGTACTGGAATCTTTTTTGGTCAGCAATGGAGAAAGCAAATCGCCGATAAATTCTACTTCATTCACGGACCCGAAATTGGGGCGAGTTATTATGCCGGCACCAACTATCAAAGTTCAACCCTTGGCACACATTACCGCATGGGAGGTGCCTATAGGGTAAATGATAAATTCACCATATCCTTGGAAGCACCTGTTTCGTTTGAATACAGCTGGTCGCAGAATGCCAATAGCGAAGCAACTTCTTCCTCGTATTTCAGCCTATTCGGAAGCAGCAACTTATTGAGTTTCACCTATGCGCTGAAGTAGGCTTGGAAAATCCTTAAACAACAAGGGCGGTGCCGATGGCACCGCCCTTGTTGTTAATATGCTAACGAAAAGGATTTCTTAGCCCTTCGCTTTCTGCGAACGACGAATAATAAGATAGCCTGCAACTACAGTTACTGCTACTGTCGACACGAGCCAAAGAGAAAATGTATTCATAATAATGGGGGTTAGGTTAATCGTGTTCTGTTACTCCACGGTAACCGATTTCGCGAGGTTTCTTGGACGGTCTACATCACAACCTCTCATCACGGCAATGTAGTAGCTGAGGAGTTGTAGAGGAATAACTGTTAGAAGCGGCGTAAGTGCTTCAAGTGTTTCCGGTATTTCAATCACGTGGTCGGCACTCTGAACCACCTCAGTATCGCCCTCAGTTACTACTGCAATCACCTTTCCGTGACGCGCTTTTACCTCCTGAACGTTACTTACTAGCTTTTCATAATGCCCTGCATTCGGAGCTACGACGATAACAGGCATGTTTTCATCAATAAGCGCGATAGGGCCGTGCTTCATTTCAGCAGCTGGATAACCCTCTGCATGGATGTATGAAATCTCTTTAAGCTTCAAGGCACCTTCTAGAGCGATCGGGAAGTTGACCCCACGACCCAAATAAAGGGCGTTATTCGCATCCTTGTAAAGTGCTGAAATTTCTTCTACGAGTTCCTTCGACTCGAGTACTTTCTCCACCTTTTTAGGAATGACACTCAATTCATTCAATAGAGCACGGTATTGCGAGGTCGAAAATTCCCCACGAATCTTACCGAGCTCCAACGCCATCATCGTAAGTACGGTTACTTGAGAAGTGAAGGCCTTCGTTGAAGCCACACCTATCTCAGGACCAGCGTGGGTATATGCTCCTGCGTGCGTTTCGCGAGCAATGGTTGAACCGGGTACATTACAGATACCAAAGACCATGGCACCCGCTTCTTTTGCCATTTTAATGGCAGCTAGTGTATCTGCGGTTTCTCCACTTTGAGAAATGGCGATAACTACATCGTTCTTACGGATAATAGGGTTGCGGTATCTGAATTCCGAGCCGTATTCAACCTCAACTGGGATACGTGCAAATTCTTCAAACAAATACTCTGCAACGAGTGCACTGTGCCAAGAGGTTCCACAGGCCGTCATGATAATACGGTCGGCATTGCGGAAACGGTCGGCATATTCTTCTAGACCGCTCATTTTGATCATCCCTTGCTCAGGCAATAGACGACCACGAAAAGTGTCATAGATGGCACGAGGCTGCTCGTAGATCTCCTTCATCATGAAGTAGTCGTACCCGCCCTTCTCGATGCTTTCAAGATCCATCTGAAGCTTATGCACTTGTGCATTTACTGCCTTATCACTTTGAATCAAACGGATATCTAATTCACCTTCAGCAGTGAGTGTAGCCATCTCTCCGTCCTCCAGATAAATGGCATCTTTTGTGTATTCTAGGAATGGCGTTGCATCAGAACCAATGAACTTCTCATTCACGCCTAAACCAATAACCAGCGGCGAGCCTAGCTTGGCAACCACTACTTCTTCTGGCTTGTTTTTATCGTAAATACAGATGGCATAGGCCCCGATCACTTGAGCCAAAGCAATACGTACTGCCTTTTTTAGTTTACAATCTTCCTGATCTTGGATGTACTGAATAAAGTTTACGAGAACTTCAGTATCTGTTTCACTATGAAATTCGAAACCGTTGTCTTGGAGCAATTCTTTCAGCGCTTGGTAGTTCTCGATGATACCGTTGTGTACCAAAACAAGATTGCCCGAGTTGCTGACGTGCGGGTGGGCATTTTCATCCGAAGGCTGACCGTGCGTCGCCCAGCGTGTATGTGCAATACCCGTCGAACCTGAAGTATCACCGGCAAGGGCAAGTTCCTCCATGGCTTTTACCATGCCTTGCTTTTTATATAGGGTGATTTCGCCGTTTTGCGCGAGTGCCACACCTGAGCTGTCGTAACCACGATACTCTAGGCGCTTGAGGCCGTTGACAAGAATGGGAAACGCGTTACGGTCTCCTACGTATCCTACAATACCACACATAATGAAATTGGTTTAGTTGGTTGGTTACGCAAAAGTAACGCTTCTTAATTACTGCGCGTATAGTAGACGTTAAATTCAGCAGGAATTACCGGGTGCATACCGCCACCTAAAACCACACGGTGAATGTTACCGCTGCTCGAAGAAGGTGCCAAGAATACAGGCAATATGTCTTCTCTATCGTTCACGAAATCGTGCACCATACGGGTCACATTGAAGGTATAATTGAACTCGCGAATATCCGTTCTAGCAACCGTACCTCCCGTTGAATTAATGTCGGATTGGTAGTCTTTGATGAGACGCTGAACCGTGTCTTGATCTTGGATAACAATCAAAGAACCTGGGAAGCGGTATTGACCCGCCGTACCCTGAAGTACATCAAAGGAAAGTTCCGCTTTATTAATTGAAAAACCTTTACCAATAAGAGTATCTAAACCTGGAAACTTCAAAAATGTACGCACACCCGAACCGCCTTGAACGTAGGTAAGAACTTCACCGTTTACCGTATCCATCATGTCTAAATCGAACTGTGCGTTGGTATAGTCGTTCGAAAAGAGGTTGTAGCTCAGAGTAGGGTCTCCAAAGTTCTGGCCGAAGGTCAGGTTAAACACCTTCGCAATGGTATCGTCTTCTCCGGTATGGTAGTACAATTCAATCAATGAACCTGATGCTTCTAAATTGAAGTAGCCTGCTATGGAAGAGCCTTCACCTTCATCCGTAAAATACAGTCCTGGGACTTCCTTCACGAAGTCTTCGTTATCAGCGAAATGGCTCGCCCCGTCAATGGCAGCATCAAAAACGTTGGTTTGGAAATACGACGGATCGGCATCGAAGGATAGGTAACCAACCAAAGTATCCACACCGTTGTACACGGTATCTCTTGGGCCCAAAACTAAGTTTGTATCGGCGATGGCCGGTCCGTAGTTCATACCTCGATTCGAATAATAAGAGACGGTATCGTATTGCTCCTCCAAGAGCGGATATACTTTCAAGTCAATTTCATCACCTTCAACACCGTAGTAGCTCGAGTATGCGACACGGACTTTAACTGAATCACAAATGGTTCCTTCACCAAAGTCTGGCGAGGATTTAGACAAAAGCACTCGAGTAAAGAAAGAGGCATTCGTGCGACCGAAAATAGGGTCGTCGTAATTACCTAAGATAACCTGTGCTGGGTTCTTCGTGCTTATACTATCCCAACTTTGAGTGTACGACACTACTGGAAAAGTCAGTTTCTCTCCTAATTCAGGGCGGTCATCTACAAACTTACCTGAACCAATGGAGCCGTTGCTTTTCTCACACGAGGAAAAAAGTACAGCAACAATAAATAGGCTTAGGGCTAAACGAAATTTACTCGGCATCGCTTTCAACAAGGAGAGATTCATACACCTTGATGGCTTCTTCCGGCTGATCCATGAATGTCGAACCGTCAATAACCTCTACACCAATTGATTTTGCATATTCTGCAACCTCATCGGTATTTTCCTCACCGAGGATTAGCATATCAGAATACTTTGCGGCCAATTTCTGTAGGTCCACACTAGTTGGTGCTTCTAAACCTTCCGTTAGTGAAGGATCGATTTCATCAAATTCCATCCCCGCCTTCAATTTTGGACCTAAAGTTCCTTCAAATCCATTGTCGTAAGCAGAGAAAATCACTTTCGCATCCTTGAAAATAGGGTTCTCACTTTGGAACAATTTCAAATACATTGGGATCAGGGCAGACATCCAGCCATGAACATGAATTACGTCTGGCTTCCATCCTAGTTTTTCAACAGTGTCAATGGCACCCTTCGAGAAGAACAAAGTTCGTTCATCATTGTCCTCAAAATACTTACCGTCAGCATCAGTGTAAGTAAACTTACGCTTGAAGTACTCCTCGTTGTCTATGAAGTAAACTTGCATACGCGCGCCAGGAACTGAGGCAACCTTGATGATTAACGGCATGTCCATATCGTTAATCACTACGTTCATACCGCTCAAGCGAATGACCTCGTGCAACTGATGACGACGCTCATTGATTACCCCGAAACGAGGCATGAATACGCGCACCTGGTGGCCACTGTTATTCGTCTTCTTAGCTAGGGCTAATGTTGTGCTTGAAATCTTGTTCTCAGGTAGGTATGGGTGAATCTCCTGTGAGATAAACAATACTCTCTTGCTATCCATACGGATTAGATGTTTTTAAACTAGTTCGCAAAGATACCTTTTTTTGGCGCTTTTTCCTAAGAATAGCCTAGTTTTGAGCTCTTTTACAGCCCAAAATGACCGTTTTAAGAAGTCTTTTAGAATTAAACGAGTGGCGAGCGCAGATTGGTGGGCAAACCCTTGGGTTCGTGCCAACTATGGGTGCCTTGCATCAGGGCCATATCAGCTTGGTCGAGCAAAGTCTTTCCATGGCCGATCATACCCTAGTTAGTATTTACGTAAACCCAACCCAATTCAACAATGCAGAGGACTTAGAGAAGTACCCGTCAACCCTCGAGCAAGATTTAGCCCTTCTTCGCGCCACGGGCAAGGTAGTTGTATACCTGCCTACTCAAAACGATTTGTACCCAAACGGACTGCATTCTCGCAACTTCGATTTCGGTGCTCTTGCCACTTTTATGGAAGGCGCTGGACGACCTGGTCACTTTGAAGGAATGGCAACGGTAGTTACTCGATTCTTTGAAATCATCCGTCCAGATCGTGCATTTTTTGGTGAAAAGGACTATCAGCAACTCGCTATCATTAAGCACGTAGTTGCGAACGAGAATTGGCCCGTAGAGATCATAGCCTGTGCCACACTTCGCGAAGATGACGGCCTGGCAATGAGCAGTCGTAACCTCCGCTTATCCGCTGAACAACGAAGTGCCGCCAAAGAGATACACCGCATTATTTCGCAGTGGATTTCGGATACGGATTTTAACACCACTATACCTCAAAAAGAACGGATAAAGCTCGTTGAGAACATCAACAGCATTGACCACCTCGAGGTGGAATACTTAGAATTTAGTGCCTCAAATACCTTAACTCCAGTGGAGCGCTTCGATTTGAATGTTCCGACAAGAGTCTTCGCTGCCGTTCTGTGCGGAAAAGTTCGCCTTATCGATAACCTTCCTCTTTTTTAATCTACTTTTGCGCCATGCAAATAGAGGTCGTAAAGAGTAAAATTCATCGCGTAAAGGTCACAGGAGCTGACCTTGATTACGTGGGTTCTATCACTTTAGATGATGATTTAATGGCTGCTGCTGGTATCATACCAGGGGAACGCGTATACATCGTCAACGTCAACAATGGTGAGCGTTTTGACACTTACACCATCTCGGGAGGAAGCGGTACAGGAAGTGTTGTGTTGAATGGGCCGGCAGCGCGTCGCGTTCAAAAAGGTGATGTCGTTATTATCATCGCTTATGCACAAATGACTCCTGA
Source organism: Bacteroidota bacterium (assembly GCA_003385605.1). Lineage (GTDB taxonomy): Bacteria > Bacteroidota > Bacteroidia > Flavobacteriales > Schleiferiaceae > UBA10364. The sequence goes on along the minus strand of QQUU01000004.1, from coordinate 67,817 downwards.
AGAAGCACAGACGTTTAAGCCTCAGATTGTATTCCCGAACGAATCAACCAATCTCTTGAAATAGTGACGGCCCATGTAAAAAAGGTGTTGCAGTATGTGCTTTTCTTAAGCATCGGCGTACTGTTACTCTATTTTACATTCAAAAACACCAACCCAACCGAATTGTGGAACAACATACAGTCGGTGGATCGATTTGGGCTATTCATCGCTATTGGTATTGGATTCATAGCCATCATTATCCGCGGCATCCGTTGGGTGCAGCTCTTAGCCTCTCTAGGCTATAAAGTGAGCTCAGCCAATGCCATTGCGGCCGTTGCGTTTTCTTACCTGGTCAACCTAGTCACCCCAAGAGTGGGTGAAGTCGCCCGATGTACTGCCATTAACCGAACTGATGACGTTCCGATAGACAAGTTGTTCGGAACCGTGGTGCTCGAACGTGTTGTGGATACTCTCATGTTTGGCATCATACTTTTAATCGCAGTCATCACCCAAGCGCAACAACTTTCCATTTTCTTGACGCAAAGCGGTGCCACTCTGCCTTCCTTATCACCAACGTTGATTAGCGGGTTAATTGTGGGTGGTTTACTCGTGCTTATAGGACTTTGGAGCACCCGTAAAATGTGGTCCCAATGGAGCTTCGCGCAAAGAGTTATTGGCTTCATAAAAGGCCTTGTTGAGGGTTTAAGAAGCATTCAAAAAGTCGACAACAAATTCTTGTTTTGGGCATATAGCGTAGGGATTTGGACGTGCTACACGGCCACTATTGTCGTTGGGTTCAAGGTTGTCCCTGGCTTAGAAGCGTTGGGGCTTTCTGAAGCATTCTACGTAAGTGTCGCTGCCGGCCTAGGATACGTCATCCCCGTGCCTGGAGGAATTGGTGCCTACCACTACCTGGTATCTAAAGCACTCACAGTGATTGGTTATTCACCAGAACTGGGAACTGCCTATGCCACCATCATCCATAGCGGTAACAGTTTAATGTTCATTGCAACTGGTGTTATTGGCATGCTAATTCTGTATTTTGCAAGGAAGAAATAATCTCCATGGCAAAAAGTAGAAGCGTCTTTATCTGTACCAAATGTGGCACCGAACATTCTAAATGGATGGGGCAATGCCAAGGGTGTAAGGAGTGGAACACGCTCGTGGAGGAAACTCAGACAAAAAGCAAACCCGACCCACGAGCGTGGAGCGGTGATAATGCTTCTAGCAGGCCTCTTAAAATTGACGAGGTTGAACACACGACAGTACAACGTTTTCCCATTCGCGACGAAGAATTTTCAAGAGTATTGGGCGGCGGTATTGTACCTGGATCAGTAGTCTTATTAGGCGGTGAACCCGGTATTGGTAAGAGTACCTTGCTTTTGCAGATGGCGCTGAAGTTCAGTGGAACTGTAGCCTATATCAGTGGTGAGGAAAGTCCATCCCAGATTAAGCTGAGAGCGGAAAGAATTGGCAGGACGGAAAGTGAATTGTTCCTTTTAAGTGAAACCAAAACGGAGGCCATTTTCAACCATTTGAAAACTATGCGACCGCACCTTGTGGTTGTTGATTCCATACAGACCCTTCACGTGCCTCATGTCGAAAGTACACCAGGCTCGGTAGCTCAGATTAGAGAAAGTGCGGCAAGCTTCATTCGTTACGCGAAAGAAACAGGCACACCGGTCCTCTTGATTGGACACATCAATAAGGAAGGAAGCATAGCAGGTCCGAAGATATTGGAACACATGGTGGACGTTGTTCTTCAGTTTGAAGGCGACCCAAACCTGTTGTATCGCATCCTTAGAGCTCACAAGAATAGGTTTGGCTCTACCCATGAGATTGGATTGTACACCATGGAGCAAGCCGGCTTGCAAGGGGTAGCAAATCCAAGTGACTTGTTATTGACCAAGCAACACGACGGACTGAGCGGCAATGCTGTAGCCGTGTTATTGGAGGGCGTTCGCCCTATGTTGTTAGAGCTACAAGCGTTGTGTTCTACCGCAGTTTACGGGACTCCCCAGCGTTCTACGACGGGTTTTGATACGCGCCGATTGAACATGCTATTGGCTGTTTTGGAAAAGCGTTGTGGGTTCCGATTGGGACAAAAGGACGTCTTTTTGAACATCACGGGTGGTTTGCGCGTGGACGACCCTGCATTGGATTTGGCAGTGATTGCAGCTATTCTTAGCTCGAATGCTGACGAACCTATCTCGGGCAAGGTATGTTTTGCAGCGGAAGTTGGCTTAACTGGTGAAGTTAGACCGGTGACTAAAGTGGAACAGCGCATCCGAGAGGCAGAAAAGCTTGGGTTCGAACGCATCTATGTAAGCGGTCACCACCAAATAGAAAAATCCCACTACGACATTGCCATAGTGGGATTGAAAAGAATTGAAGAATTGGTCCGTGCCCAATTCTAAGTAGTGCTATTACTCGCCTGCTCCATCTAGCAGGTTTGCAAGCTCTGTTAAATCTGGTGTTAGGATAATCTCCGTACGACGGTTGATGGCCTTGTTGCTCGCTGAAGTATTTTCTACCAACGGCACAAACTCACCACGTCCAGCGGCTGTGATTCGTTGCGGATCAAGACCTGCATTTTTCGTCAAAATCTTTACCACATTCGTGGCGCGCATCACACTTAAATCCCAGTTGTCTTTCACCTGACTCTGTCCACGGTACGGATCATCGTCCGTATGTCCCTCGACAAGAATACTAATCTCCTCATTGTCTGCGAGGACTCGAGCAAGGTTTTCCAAAGCAACTTGTCCGTTTGCCGCAACACTCCAAGAACCTGGCGCAAAGAGCAGGCTGTTTTCAAGACTCACGTAGACTTTGCCATCACGCATATTGACCGTAAGTCCCTTGCCGGTAAAGCCCAATAAAGCATCTGCAACCTTCTGACGAACGTAATTTACTGTGCTGTCTTGACGACGAATAACGCCTTCGAGCTCTGCAACACGACGCTGTCCTTTTTCCAAGGCACGACGTTCTGTGTTGAGGCTATCTTCCTTCGCTTGCAAGCGGCTTTGGATAGTGCTCAACTCGTCCATCAATGCTTTGTTTTCACGAGCGCTCGCAGCGATGAGCGTACTGTTGTTGTCTAGCAAGTAATCGTACTGCTTAGACAAGCGGTCGTATTTGGTCTGCAAAGCGCGCAGCTCGTCAAACTTCGCCGTGGTATCCTCCTGAAGCTGATTCACCTCACGACGCACTTCTCCCAAGGTGCGCTCGAGTTCTGAATTCTCGGCTGCACGCATTTCGCTCTTTTGACGAAGCTGATCGGCTTCGTTCGAAAGAAGATCGTACTTCTCTTGTAAGGTCTTGTGCACTTTGGTGCTCACACACGAGGTAGTAAGCGCACCAAGAAGTGCAAAAATGAATAGCTTCTTCATGGTATTATTTCAATTCTACTGCTACCGTACCCAACACGTAAGAGTCGGTCATAATGGCTGCAGTGTAGATTCCTGGTTCTAATACAACAGGTGCGTCAGTCGCTCTGTTCGCAGCAATACACACGTCCATAGCTTCACCTTGGAAGTTCACCTTAGCCATACCGTTGTAGCCGCTGTTTACACCACCAACAACTGCTTTGTTGTTTTCTGGTGCATCCACGTCCTTACCATTCGGCGCAAAGAGCTTCACGTACAACGTGCGCTCGCCAGAATCTGCGATGCGGTTCTTAGCAATAGTAATACAAACGTTCACACGGTCTGTTTTCTTCGCACGCTTTGTTCTGCGCTCTTTACCGCTTTTGGTAATACGTGCTGCTGTCGCTGAAGATGCAGCAATAACAAGCTGCTTTCCTTTTGCTACAGTGTTTGAAAGTGCACTGTTCTGACCAGAAAGCGCTTGGTTTGCAGTGATCGCTGAGTTCAAGCTATCTGCCACCATCTGCTCACGCATCTTAAGTGCTGCATAAGCTTCGTTGGTGCTATCTAGTTGTTCTACCAACTCCGCGTTCTGCTTCTTCAAGCTGCTCAAGCGGTAACGGTAGTTTGTTAATTGTTTTTTGTTGTCAACATTCACTGCGTTGATGCTGTCGATCAACAAGCCTAGGCGTGCTGTCTCAGTCTCAATGAATGAATTGAGGCTGTCGTTTTCGCCAATCTGACCCATTAAATCTTCCTTCAAACCACTTAGTTCTACGGTCAATTCTTGCTTGTCTAACTCTAATGCATGCTTCTCTTCACTGCGTAAATACAGCAATACACCCAATGCAAGTACCGCTACGGCCAATAGGCCAATTACTAATCCTGATCTCCCTTTGTTTCCTTCTGAACTCATCGCTCCTTTTTGATTTATCTTCTATTACAACGAAACTACCTCAATCTCAGCATATCTCTTATTAAAATGATGCTAAGTTTTTTAACAAGCCTCGTCTTTCCCAATCATTGCCTTCTTTGTGAAGACCTTCTTCGACCTGAAGAGCAAAGCGTATGCCAATTATGTTTGGCCGCACAACCGAGGTGTTCGTTTCTCGAACGCCAGCGTCTAGAACGAATATCGTCAACCATCGAAGCCCAATTTAGCGCTGTGCTGATCAATTGCCCTTCAGTGAGTACACTCTGTCACAACCTCAAGTATGGGGGCCATCCTCGAATGGCACGACATCTTGGATACCATTTTCTAGCGCCCGCCATAGCGTCTGCACATATAGACATCGTCCTTGTGCCCATGCCCGTTTCAAAAAGGCGGCGTAGACGCCGCGGTTACAACCAAAGCGAAGGATTAGCCCAAGGGTGTCTGAGAAAGTTAACTGAACGTGGATATCGGGCTACAGTAGCGCTGTTGCTCGAAAAGCACGCGCACCGTAAGAGTCAAATTGAGGTAGATCCCTTTGAGCGCTGGACCAACCCGCGCGGGAGCTTGCGAGTGCGCCAAAAAATAAAGCAGCGCATCCCGCGGGATGCGCTGCTTGTACTTATCGACGATACGGTGACTACCGGGTCGACGTTACTTTATGCTGCAGAGGTCGTTCGGGAAGTATTCCCCGAGCAGCCCTTGCATTTGCTCGCACTAGCCTTAGAGGTTTAGTGGCGAACAATAATTGATTTCTGTACTACGCCTCTATCCGTTGCTACCTCGATGAGATAAGCGCCGGCCGCAGCTGCACTCAGGTCATACGTTTTGCTTAGGACCGAAGAAGTAGGGTCGAATTGGTCCACGAGGATCTCCTGACCCAAGTAGTTAATAATTCGAATGCTTACCTCAGCACTGTGTGAAATCTCACCGTCGATGGTTACCAAACCTTGTGTTGGGTTCGGGTAAATCATCAAGGCTGTAATTCCAGCGTTGTCTTCAATACCGATAGTACCCACCTGTACATTAAAGGTCTTGCTTGCAGTATCACAATCGCTGTAGACCGTTAATGTAACTGAGTACGTGCCGTTAGCCGTGTATGAGTGTGAAACTGTACCGCCTGTACCCGTAGCCGAGTTTCCGTCACCGAATGAAATATTGAATCCGGTCGTGTTTGCGCTGTTCCAGTTAAAGGTCAATGCTGCCGCTGTAGCATTCACGCTATCCACGTTGAACTGCGGGTTACCCAATGTAATGGCCGCACAAGAATCTGTGGTAAATACATGGTACATAGTCATCGACGTATCGCCTGGAGCACAAGCTTCTTTCACGTAGAAATCGTACGTAGTAGATGGCATTAGCCCCATTAAAGAAGCTGTTGCTGCAGTTGACGTTCCGCTTAGCATAGGTCCCGTAGTGGTTCCTTGAGCACGGTATTCGTACAAGAAAGTACCTGTACCACCTGTCCAAGAAATGTCAGCCGTTGTAGCGCCAATGTTCGTGTTGGTTAAGTTAGACGGCATTGGACAAGAAACGGTAACACAGTTCGCAACCAAGGTATCTTGAACACCCACTGCGAAGTTACCTGTACTCACAGAAGTACTCTGATTACCCGAAGCATTTGAAAGCACATAGCTTACTTCAGACGGGTACGATCCCGCAGCACTGTTCACTACTGTGATTTGCGTTCCACTACATACTTGGAAGTCTACAATAGACGAATCGCCTGTTAAGAATGTAAAGGACTGACCGAAGACACCGTTGTACAATACTTGAACTTCAGCACCGTTCCATCCATCGCCCCATGAATCGTACATGCTCATGGTCCAAGTACACAAATCTGTCGTATCACAGAGGTTGGTACAGAAGGTCAATGGACCCAATGTGTCGCTCACTCCGCTAGTACCACAGTTTCCGATTACGAATACATCGTAACACGTCGCTGCACTCAAACCGGAGATAGAGAATGTATTACTTGTAGTTGAATCAATATTGCTTGAAACAAGACCTGTAGATTGGGCAAATCCTACTGGACCCCACTCGTACACGTACGTTGCAGAGCCACCATTCTGATCAAAAGTGAAGGTCGCATCGTTCTTTCCTGCTACGTACGTCAAGTTCGTTGGTGTTGGACAAGCCGTATTACAAGAAGCTGTAAACTGTGCCATCTGAGTACCTACTGTAGTAGACGTAGAGTTTGAATAAGAAGCGACAATTGAACCGCTTGAAAGAACATTTAAACCAATCTCACTTGGATACGAACCAGCCGTACTTACCGAGATAGTGAATGTTTCGCCTGTACATACCATGATGGTTTCTGTGTAAGTTGAGCCAGTAGTAAATGCTGAACCTAAAGTGTATTCAACACCACCAGCAGAATTTAAAACCTGAACCTCTGCACCGTTCCAACCGTCACCGTAGCTATCTGTTAATTCGATATCGAAAGAACACATATCGGCTGGAGCACACTGCAGTGTCTTAAAGGTAGCAGGACCAAAGGCTGGACTCACTGTACTGTCCGCACACATTTGGTAGACATACACATCGTAAGACGTGTTTGTATCAAGACCGGTTAACCAATGCGGTGATGAAGACGCTGTAACAAGCGTTCCAGTACTCTGTTGGAAATCCGGAACAAAGCCTACTGGACCGTATTCGAGATAGGTAGTAATACCATTTGCAGTGAAGTTGACCTCGGCAGAATCGGCCCCAATAGAACCCACACTAATTGCCGAAGGCGGCAAACATTGCGGAGCGTCTTTGATGGTGATTTCATCGAGGTATACCGCAGTATAGGTATTCGTAGTTGTTGAAATGATGGCAATGTGATCGTCGCTCATGTTGTACCCAGCATTTGCATCGAAGTACACAGTGTACATGTTCCACGTCGCACCGTTAGGCACACTAATAGTATCAATTGCGTTGAAATTGCTCAAACCTGTAGGGCTACTGACAGTACCTACGATAACATCATTACCTGAAGACCAGCCTGTACTCGCCATGTAGATGTCCATCTGCTTCGTACCGCTGTCTAGACCGATAATAGCAGGGCTGATTAATGCCTCAACCGCTGAATCAAAACTGTTGTAGAGGTAATACATCTGAGTACCTGTGTGAGGGCTTAAGCTCCAAGAAGAACCGGTAATGTATCCATACCCCGCAGCACCTGAATTCTCAGCATAGTACCAACAAGAAGGAGCGTTTGGATTTGAGAATCCGCCCGTTGAATCTGTATCAAAGCTCTCGTAAAGCGGCGTACTTACCGAAGTACACAACGTCTTCACGAAGAACGGTCCAACGTTCGTGCTGTACCCGTTTGTATCTGCTGTACAATCTGTTTTGATGTAGAAATCATAAGCAGTGTTTGAGCTCAAACCAGTGATTGTAGCAAACGTGTCGTTTACTGTCACTTGAAGTCCGAGGCCGTTCACGAATCCAGAAGTACCGTATTCAACAACAAAGGTTGTGTCGTTTGAATTCCAAGTCAACGTCGCCGATGAATCCGAAGCACTGATGCTTGCGAAAGTCGGTGCTGGACACGCCGGTGGGGCGGTTACCGTCACTGTGTAATCGTGCACCTCACCGTACGACATGCTCGAACAGCTTTCTGTAGCTGAAATGGCGGCAGAATAGTTTGAACGAATGCGCATGCGGTAAGAACCGAGCGATACCGTAGAAGGGATAGTGATTGATTCCACATTACCGTTCCACTGGTTCGTGGAAGAAGACCAAAGGTGCTCTCCAGCGTCGTCCCAATCGCCGTCATTGTTCCAGTCGCCCCAGATTGCAAAGTACTGCGTAGAGTAGTTTGAAGTGAATTCAACGGAGGTAGGCGCCGTCTGCTGAATGTAAATTGTATCAGAAGTTGCCACGTAGTAGTTACCTGTCGAACAGCCAGTAGCTGTATCAGAGAAGGTTCCGATATATACATCGTTGATGTCATCGCCGTAGGTACAACCCAAGGTGTAGGTCGGCGAACAGTATGTCTGTGCATTTGCTCCCAGAGCAAAAACTGACATAAATAGGAGTAGAAGTTTTTTCACAAGCGTGTGATTTTAATAGGACACTAATTTAGTTTTTTAATCGGAATCGAATCCTGTTGAAATATTGGTAGGGAATTGTCCGTTTCCTCTAAGTATGTATGCCGATAATTGGTGACCTTTAGCTTATGAAACGATTCTTCATTGCTTCCTTCCTATTGCTTCTAGTGGGTTGTGCCGTTCAAAGTCGTCCGCAAGGAGGGCCGAAGGACGAAACGCCGCCTACAGTGGTTAAGATGACGCCAGCTCTTGGTGCATTGAACTTCACAGGAAGCAAGGCAGAGATTGTTTTCGACGAATACATTCAAGGGACCAAATTGCGCGGTAATATCACGACGAGTCCACCGCTCGTAGGATTGGAATTTGAGATCATTGGTAAGAAACTCAAACTGAACTGGGAAGAGGGCCAGCTCTTGGAAAACACGACGTATAGAATCTCCATGGGCGATGAAATAGGCGACCTCAACGAGAACAACAAATACACCAACCTCGAAGTCGTTTGGAGCACGGGCTCCTTTATCGACAGCATGCAAGTAGGTGGTCAGGTTGACAAAACGGGCAAGGGTGCTTTTGAAGACCTCACCATTTGGCTTCTACCCGCAGGAGCTGATACCGTGGGGCTGCCAAAGTTCAGCGCTACACCAAGCAAAGACGGTTCTTTTTACCTCAGCTACCTTCCCGTAGACACCTTTGATTTCTTAGTCTTCGAAGACATCAACTTCAACAAACAGTGGGACGAAGGCGTTGAAACCTTCGGCTTTTTGAAGGGTATACCGACCACATCCGACTCCTCTTTGATTACCATCCCGTACTCGACAGAGCGCTTTGAGTTTCCGGAATTGGACACGGCTGCTATAGATTCTGTGGCCAATTTTGTGGATACCACCTCAAGCGAAAATCTTGGCCTCATCAGCTTCACCTTACCCCCATCATCAGATTCTGTGATCCTTTACGCACATCGCGCAGGAGATGTACTTATTGACCTCTGCACCGGCGCAGGAACAGACACTTTGAAAACCGAAGGGCAATATTATGCCCCTGGCAAGTATGAAGTATTTGGTTATGTAGACCTCAACGGCAATGGCCTTTGGGACAACCCCTCTTGGACGTTGAACACATCAGCCGAGCCTTTGATTTCTGGCCAGTCTTTTGAAGTAAAGGCCAATTGGGAACTCGAACAACCCATCACCCTACCAAACTCAAATGAAGATGAGATTGAGCCGTAACCTAATTATCCTATTCTCTTGCCTTACTACCAGTCTGGCTGCACAAAGTAGCTACATCGGAAGGCTATGGAATACCAAGAGCTATGATAAAATCATCGAGTATTCGCCCAAAGGTGCTACCCTGAGCGGCAGGGACAACATGACCGTAGGTCGTGCATTTATGGCCATCGAAGAGAAGCAGCCTACAAAGGCATTGATGCACTATGACCTGGCCATATCAAAGCGGATGAATAGTGAGGATCTGTATTACTTCCGAGCAGAGGCCTACTACGAATTAGGTCAACGTCGCGAAGCATTAGCCGATCTCGAAAAATGTCTCGAGTTCAGGGCCAATCACCAGAAATACATGCTTTTCAAAGCAGCGATCCAGTACGAAATGGGCGATTTAAAGAGCGCTTACGAAACGTACTACGCCATCTCTGAACTCTACGATAAACAGACGCCGTTCTACATGCTCGCCCGTATCTCCATTGAACGCGAGAATTACTACAAAGCAAGAGAGTGGGTCGACGAGAACATGATGCGTTTTGAACGTGGGAAAGATTTCTGGCGCATGACTGCCGAGCAGCAAGTAGATACCGAATGGCACATCTGGAAAGAGTATGAGAAAGCACAGAAAACCCAAGACGCGTTGCTGAGCTATTTCCCCGATGATGTCCGCTACCTCAAAAACAGATTGGGCCTGTACCGCGTGCAAGGCCTGGACAGCCTTGGTGTATGGGCAGAAAACGACCTGCTCACTCGATATAATGAAAACCGCCTACCCCTAGAATACTACAAGAAGGGCAGCATCAAAGTTGGAGAATATGTGCGAGATCGCGGCGTAGTGGAAGACTTCTTGACCTTCCGTCCCGCACTATTCGATAACACCAAATATGCCCGTTTCTACATCAGTGAATCCGGCGCCGTTGTTGGAAAACACTGGGCAGGTTTGCAGGAGCATCCGCAAGACAGCACAAAGAAAATATGGGACTTTCACCGTGGCGATGCCCGCTACGCCTTGACTGCTTCGGACACTTCGTACTTGGGGTTCACTGCCCTTTTCGATGCACCCGACAGCGTGCTTGTAGGCTATGATGATTTCTTCATATTGAATGCAGACAGCACTGTTTTAGACAGCACTAACGTTAAAGCGCCTGAGGTGCTAAAAGAAACACCAGCGGAACCGGAAATTATGCCTTTTGAAGGCATCCCAACAGAAGACCCGATGGAGGTTCCGGAGCAAGGAGAGGCTCAGGATTCTACCGGTCTTCGCGAAGAATAAAACTCCTTATTTACGATCGAGTAGGATTTGAATGTCGCCGATCAATCGGTCGATATCTAGGTCGCTTGTTCCATCATAGAAGCCGCGGATGCGCTTCTTCTCATCCACGAGGATGACATTTTCGGTGTGGATAAAGTCGTGCTCGTCGAAGCTCGTGCCTTGCTCCATCACCGCGAAATATTCTCTACGTGCCATGCGGTACAACTCGCGCTTTTCACCGGTCAATAAATGCCATTTGCCTTTGATGGCTCCCATGCGCTCCCCGTAGGCGTGCATCACTTCAACAGTATCAATTTCGGGCATCACCGTGTGGCTCACAAGATGAAAGCGGTCCTCGTCCTTGTAGGTTTCCTGTATGCGCTGAAAGTTCGCTCCCATGTCGATACAGATGGTTGGACAAGTCGTGAAAAAGAAGTCGGCCACGTAGATTTTTCCCTGGAGGAGTGAAGAATCGGCCTTGTTTCCCCATTGATCGACAAGGTCAAAATCACCAATGCGGTGGCCACGTCCTACACGCTCGAGGTCATCGTCTACCACGGCAGGGTTCAAATCTGAAGGGTTGTAGATGGGTAATCTAGGTTTTGGCTGTAAGATCTGATACGCAGCGGTGGAGCCCACCACGAAGACCAAAATAAGTACGCCAATTTTCAACCATTCGCTTGGTTTGAGGTTTATCTTTAACATAGTCCAAAATTACAGCAGATGAATTCTAAATCTACCTACTTCTATCACGCTTTTCTCAGCATTTTGTTCGCGGCCGTCATGGTAAGTTGTGGCGGGGAGACCCCGCAATCTTCGGCGCCGTCCTATCCAGTGATGAAAAAGCCGGCTACTGCAAAGAAATCGGACATTCCTTCGGAGGTCAAATCGCTTCTTGCTAAAAGCACGTGTTTGGGCTGCCACAAAGTTGATAAGAAGCTCATCGGTCCCTCGTACCAAGATATTGCCGCACGAGGCTACAGCGAGGAAGAAATTGTGGCGTTGATCAAGCAACCTGTGCCAGAAAATTGGCCAGATTATCCACCTATGGCCCCTATCACTTGGGTAGCTGATGAAGATTTGGCTACTATTGCAACTTGGATCACTTCGTTGGAAGTGGATGAACAAGAGTAGCCTGAAAAATTGGACGCAAAAAACCTTCTTTCTGTACATAAAATAAGCAAGTCCTACGGCATTAAAACGCTGTATAAGGACATCACCTTTGGTATTCACGAGGGTGAGAAAATTGCCATCGTCGCTAAAAATGGTGCGGGTAAGAGCACCTTGATGAATACGCTGATGGACCCCGCCATCGCAGATACGGGCGAGGTTACCTTCCGTAAAGGGATTAAGATCCGATACCTCAACCAGCAACCCTCTTTCGAAAACGGACAAACCGTTCGCGACATCCTTTACCAAAGTGAACATCCCGGGCTCGATGCCTTACGAGATTATGAAGCCATCCTCGCCTCGGGCGATACTGAGGGGATGCAGGCGGCCCTCGACAAAGTTGAGGCCACAGGGGGATGGCACCTCGAGGGCCGCATACAGGAGATGCACGGCCGGATGAATCTACCGGACATGGACCGCACCGTGGACCATTTTTCAGGTGGAGAGGTCAAACGCCTCGCGATGGCGCAACTCTTCATCGAAGAGCCGGACCTTATTCTTATGGACGAGCCCACCAACCATCTGGATTTGGACATCATTGAATGGCTCGAGGAGTATCTAATCAATTACAAGGGTGCCCTTTTGATGATCACCCACGACCGCTACTTTTTAGAGCGCGTATGTGGGACCATCTACGAGCTGGAGAACCTTCAGTTTTACAAATACGAGGGGAATTACAGCTATTATCTCGAGCAGAAAGAGGCGCGCGAAGTCAACGAGGCAGCAAATCTTCACAAGACCAAACAGTTGTTTAAGAAAGAGCTGGATTGGATGCGTAGGACGCCGAGCGCGCGTACGGGTAAAGCCAAGGATAGAATAGATAGGTTCAAAGAGGTTAAGAAGGCGGCGAAGAAACGCATTGACGATAGAGAGGTGACCCTTGAATTGAATGCGCAGCGCTTGGGCGGAAAGATTTTAGAGCTCCATAAAGTGGCCAAAAGCTTCCCTGATAAATTATTGATCGAACAGTTTAATTACATTTTTAAGAAGGGCGAACGCATTGGAATTGTGGGGCCTAACGGGAGTGGGAAGTCTACGCTGTTAAAAATGATCATGGGGGAATTGGACCCAGATAAAGGCAAAATAGTCACTGGAGATACGGTGGTTTTTGGTCATTACACCCAAGACGGCATCGTGAATAAGGACGACCTCAAGGTCATTGAGGTGGTGCAAGAAATTGGGGAGTACATCACCCTAAAGAAGGGACAGAAACTGACCGCTTCGCAACTGTGTGAGCGCTTTTTATTCGACAGCCACCAGCAGTACTCCTACGTCAGCACCTTAAGTGGCGGTGAGCGTCGCCGATTGTTCTTGCTTACCATCTTGATGAAGAACCCGAACTTCCTCATTCTCGATGAGCCGACCAATGATCTAGACATTCTCACCCTTCAAGCTTTGGAGAGCTTTTTAGAAGAATATTCAGGCTGTTTGCTCGTGGTCAGTCACGATCGTTATTTCTTGGATAAATTATGTGACCACCTATTTGTTTTTGAGGGCGGCGGACGCATCAAAGACTTTAACGGACGCTACTATGAGTGGCGCGAGGAGCAGAAGAGAATTGACGCCATACGTACAACCGTAGCGAAAGAGGTGCCGAAGGAAGAGCCCAAAAAGGAGAAGGTCAAGACCAAGCTCAGCTACATGGAAAAGCGCGAGTGGGACGAGTTGCCCGGTCAGATTGAGGCGCTGGAAGCTCGTCGTGATGCACTGAATGCGGTTTTTGAAGGAGCCGAGCAGGATCCTGAAGAGGTAGCAGCGGCGGCTGAGGAGATAAAGCAAGTATTGGCTGAATTGGACGAAAAGGAAATGAGGTGGCTCGAACTCAGCGAGTTTGACTACGAATAGCTATTTTTAAGCCTCCTAACCAACCTAAAGGACCCATATGCCAACCACAGATGCCATTCTCCAATTGCGCGGTATCACGCGCGATTTCAAATTAGGAGCGCAAACCGTACATGTCTTGAAGGGCATTGATCTTGATATTTCGAAGAATGAATATGTCGCTTTAATGGGGCCCTCTGGTTCTGGTAAGTCTACCTTGATGAATTTGTTGGGTTGTTTGGATACGCCTACAAGCGGCAGCTACGAGCTGAACGGTACCGATGTAAGTTCATTGAACGATAATGCGCTAGCTGAGATTCGTAATACGGAAATTGGCTTTGTCTTCCAAACCTTTAATCTCCTGCCCCGCTCAACAGCACTTGAAAATGTTGCCCTACCATTGGTGTATGCAGGATTGAGTAAGGAAGAACGATTGGCCCGAGCGGCAGAAGTTTTGGAGCAAGTAGGTCTTGCCGACCGTATGGACCACCGTCCGAACCAGCTCTCAGGAGGTCAACGCCAGCGTGTAGCTGTTGCACGAGCCCTGGTAAACAAACCGGCACTCATTCTAGCCGATGAACCTACGGGTAACTTGGATTCTAAGACATCCATTGAAATCATGAAACTCTTTGACGATATCCAAGCTGCGGGAAATACCGTGGTGCTCGTGACCCACGAAGAAGATATCGCACAGCACGCCAAGCGCGTGATCCGTTTGGTCGACGGAAACATAGATTCAGATACTACTAAATAAACCCAAATGAAAAAGTACTTCATTTTAACTGCGGCACTATTGGTCTCACTAACTGGTATTGCCCAAACAACGCTTACGCTTCAAGATGCCGTTCTAAATGGCCGTAAGTACTACCCACAAGGATTAATTTTACCACAATGGGTACCGGGCAGCGACAGCTATTCTCATGTGGTCGATGGCTACCAAAGCTTGGCTATTGTTGATGCCAAAAGTGGTGAAGAAACAGGCCGTGTATCTGCAGGCGAGATCAATGAAGCTTTGGCCGATTTTGAAACGAAAATTGGCGGTACATGGATGCTCAATTGGTCCGAAGACGGCCAAAATGTACACTTCACCCAGAAGGGCCACTTGTTCACCTATAACGTAGCATCGAAAGAAGCTTCTTCGCTCTTTAGCATGGCTGAAGGCGCTGGAAATGTACACCTCTCTTCCACTTTAAATGCTGCCTACACGGTAGACAACAACGTTTACGTCAACTGGAGCGAAGACGGAAGTATGCAGCAAGTGACCTTCCACGAGGATGCCAATATTGTTGCTGGCCAGGCAATCGCCCGCAGTGAATTCGGCATTACAGAAGGGTTGTTTTGGAACGAGAGTGGCGATGCTATTGCGTTCTACGAGAAAAATGAATCGGCTGTATCAAACTACCCGCTCTTAGATATTGAATCGACACCAGGGTCGTTACGCGAAATCAAATACCCTATGGCAGGCCAAGGTTCAGAGTACGCCAGGGTGGGCGTTCTGCACAAAGGCAAGAAGAAAGCCATATATCTCGAGACAGACGGCATTGAGCACGACCAATACCTGACCAACCTAAGCTGGTCGCCGGACGGTAAAACCATTGTTTTGGCCATCGTTAACCGTGCACAAAACAACTACGACGTGGTCGCTTTCAATGCAAAAAATGGAAAGCGCGGTGCAACGCTCTTTAGCGTCAGTAATGACAAGTGGGCTGAACCTGAGTTTCCTGCGTATTGGGTGAGTAATAAGGAGTTTGTTTGGTTAAGCGAGCGCGACGGTTTCATGAACCTTTACCTGTACAACACAAAGGGGGCTTTGGTACGTCAATTGACCAATAACAAATTTGTGGCCACAGGGATTGCTGGCCGCAGTAAGAGCGGAGATATTCTCTTTACTGCAACAGGTGCAGACCCTAGAGAATCGCACCTATTTAGCGTGAGCCTCAAAGGCAAGCAAAAGCAACTAACTACAGAAAGTGGTGTTCACAGCCCTACCGTACAAGACGGTGGCAGCTACTTTATTACAAGCTACTCTTCGGTGAGCACGCCTGCTACTACGTCATTGTCGTCTGTTTCAGGCAAGACGTTAAGGACTTTGGCAGAAGCTTCCGATCCCTTCGAAGGCACTAATATTCGCAAGCCGGAACTCGGCAGTATTCAAGGTCCAGACGGTTCAACGCTGTACACTAGAATGTACAAGCCGTTCGACTTTGACCCGTCGAAGAAATACCCCGTACTGGTTTACGTCTACGGTGGCCCTCACGCACAGATGGTCACCAACCGCTGGAACGGTGGCGGTCCGTTTTGGATGAATGAATTTGCGAACCGCGGTTACATAGTATTTACCCTTGACAACCGAGGCTCTGCACATCGTGGTACAGCCTTCGAACAGCAAATTCACCGTCAGTTGGGTACCGTTGAAATGGAGGACCAATTGGCCGGCGTTGAATACCTAAAATCTCTGCCGTACATCGATGGAGATCGCATGGCCGTGCACGGCTGGAGCTATGGCGGATTCATGACCACCTCATTAATGCTCCGCCAGCCGGGCACCTTTAAAGCCGGCGTTGCTGGTGGACCGGTAACCGATTGGAAATACTACGAAGTGATGTACGGCGAACGCTACATGGATCGCCCAGAAGAAAATGTAGACGGTTATGCTGCCAACAGACTTCACAACCACGTAGAAAACTTGGAAGGCGACCTCTTGCTTATCCATGGAACAGTAGACGATGTCGTAGTGATGCAACACAACTTAAGCTTGGTGAAAGCCTTCATCGATGCAGGCGTCCAAATGGATTTCTTCCCGTACCCAATGCACCCGCACAACGTGCGCGGTAAAGACAGACTCCACCTGATGACCAAGGTGTTGGATTACGTCGAAGACAGTTTAGAGAAATAATCTACCTGAAATATAAAAGCCCGGCTGCGCCGGGCTTTTTTATGCTTAAGGACACCTTACATAATCGTCTTCGCCGTAGCCGTCACAAGCAGCCATACATGGATTTCCGTAACGGTAACGCACCCCACCTACCCTCACACAAACTGGATCATATTCCATCGTACAGATACAATTAGGATCGGCGGGAACTGCATTCACAGTTTTTACTGCGCAGCCCGACAAGACGATTCCAATAAGGAGAAGTACATATTTCATGCTCTAAATATAAAACCCCCCGCTCGCGATGCGAGCGGGGGGTCTGAAAAATTTTGCGATCCCAAAGGCTTATTTACGACGCTTCTTGCGCTTCTTTTTCTTGCCTTTCACAATAGTCATCTCATCAATGAGGTGCGTTGCACCCGCATACTTGTCGATGATGAATAAGGTGTAACGAATATCTACTGAGATGGTACGCTGGAGCTGGTCTTCGAAGAAAATATCTCCAGACATTGCTTCCCAGTTACCATCAAAGGCAGTACCGATAAGCTCACCATCACCATTGATGACTGGAGAACCTGAGTTACCACCTGTGATATCATTGTTCGAAATGAAGTTCACAATTAGATCGCCATTTTCATCAGCGTACTGACCGTAATCTTTAGCATTGTATAGCTCTTTCAAACGAGCAGGAACGATAAACTCATCATTCGTTGGGTCTTCCTTCTGCATCACACCATCCAACGTCGTTACGTAGTCATAGTGTACAGCATCTTGTGGGTCATAAGAACCTACAACACCCCAAGTCATACGCAACGTAGAGTTCGCATCTGGTGCGAATACTTTCTCCGGCATGGCTTGACGGAGACCGTCTGTAAACAGGCGGTATCCTTTTTCCATCTTCTCACTTACCTCAGCATTGCCACCCTGCGAAGCAAAGTACGCAGCAATGAACGAAGAAGCGACCTTGCCTCCTTGATCCTCACCTAGTGCATCGAAGTCCATAGTTTCCAACCACGCCTCTAGCGCTTCCATAGAAGCATAGATACTGTTGTCGTAAACATCATTTACAAGGACGCTTAGATCACCGCCCATGCTATCACGAACCTCAGCAAAAATGCTTGGCTGCTGGTCTGCAGGAACGTTTTCCATCCACATGCCCCAAAGCGCCTGAGCCAACTTACGATCTACATCTGCTTGGTACTCGCTGAAGTGGTCTGTTGCATATTCAAGTACGTTCTGCTTGTCTTCTTCCAACTCTTCCGAGCTCTCCAAAGCACCAAGCATTCTGTTTAAACGGAACGCATACAACGGCAAAGAAGCACCGCGGATACCACCTTCCATGAGGTACACTTGACCTTTCACAGTGGCATCAGTTGCAGCATATGCTTCATTCAATAGATCCAAAGCTCCGGCATATTCCGCACGACTTTCATCGGCATTTGCCCAAGCGAGGTATGTCGCTTCAATAGCCTCTTTCTTCGCTTTCACGCGGTTTTTCTTCAACTGCTCAGTTTGACCGATGAAGTATTTCCAGTAGTTAGCGGTGGATGCATAGTTCGATGCTAGTGCGATACGCACTGCATCATCCGCATCCATAGCCTCTTTCATGATAGCCAATTTCTGTGCGCGAATCTCAACCACTGTTGGGTTGTATAGGTTGATCGCTTGCTCGATACCTGTTGAAGTCAAGAAGCGGTCTGTAGAACCTGGGAAACCAAATACCATAGAGAAGTCGCCTTCCTGTACACCATTCAAGCTCACCGGTAGGTGGTGCTTAGGCGTCAACGGAACATTATCAGCGCTAACATCAGCAGGGTTTCCTTCAGCATCTGCATAGATGCGGAACATAGAGAAATCACCAGTGTGACGTGGCCACATCCAGTTATCGGTATCGCCACCGTACTTACCTACGCTGCTAGGTGGAGCACCTACCAAGCGAACGTCCTTGTAGGTATTGAATACGAACAAGTAGTACTCATTGTTGTGGAAGAAGCTACGTACGTAAGCATTGTGCTTCGTGCCCTCAGTTGCTTCTTTAGCAAGCGCTGCTCCCACCTCTCTCGCCTTGGCTGCACGCTGCGCTTCCGTCATATCGTCGGTCAATTCCGCCAATACTTTATCGGTAACATCTTCCATGCGTACAAGGATAGCGGCAGTAAGCCCCGGATTCGTGCGCTCCTCTTCACGAGTCATCGCCCAGAAGCCGTCTGTTAGGTAATCGTTTTCTACTGTAGAATGTGAACGGATGGCGTCGTAACCACAGTGGTGGTTAGTGAGCATCAATCCCTGGTCTGAGATGATCTCGCCAGTACAGAATCCGCCCAAAGAAACAATCGCATCTTTGATAGACGCATTGTTGATGTCGTACAATTCTTCTGCGGTTAGGTTTAGACCATTGGCCTGCATGTCGGCTATGTTCAAACGCTTGATAAGCATTGGCAACCACATTCCTTCGTGCGCCGAAGAAACAGTCGTGCTCAACACCAACGATAGCGTCAAAAAGCCAGCAATAAATCTTTTCATGCTTGATTGTTTGGGTTAGTTCAATAAAAAAGAGCCCTGCCTACTCAGGCAGAGCTCTCAAATATACGTTATTCGTGTCCAATTATAGGCCCAAAGCCTTGCGAGCATCACCGCCCATCAAGATTTCTTCAGGGTTCTCTAGCGCCTCTTTAATAGCCACCAATGTACCTACACTTTCACGACCGTCAATCACACGGTGGTCGTAGCTAAGTGCCACATACATCATAGGACGAATGACTACTTCACCATCCACTGCGACTGGGCGTTGAATGATGTTGTGCATTCCTAGGATCGCACTCTGAGGCGGGTTGATAATAGGCGTTGATAACATCGAGCCAAAGACCCCACCGTTGGTGATGGTAAATGTTCCACCCGTCATCTCATCAATAGTGATCTTACCATCGCGCACCTTCGTCGCTAATCGACCAATCTCCTTTTCAACGCCTGCAAAATCCATAGTTTCTGCATTGCGCAATACTGGTACCATCAATCCTTTAGGTCCACTTACTGCAATACTTACATCTACGTAATCGAAGCTCACCATGTGGTCGCCGTCGATCATGCTGTTTGTCGCAGGATACATCTGCAATGCGCGCGTTGCCGCTAGTGTAAAGAAGCTCATAAAGCCCAATTTCACACCGTGCTTCTCCACGAACTCGTTCTTGTATTTGTTGCGCAGATCAAAGATTGGCTTCATGTCGACCTCGTTGAAGGTCGTCAACATGGCAGTCTCGTTCTTCACGGTCACCAAACGGCTGGCAAGCTTACGGCGAAGACTACTCATCTTCTTGCTCGTAGAACCGCGCTCTCCGTTACCTGCAGAACCCATTGATGCAACCGCATCAATAACATCCGCCTTGGTGATTCGGCCGTCTTTACCAGTTCCTCTGCTCACTTTAGCACCCGTTTCAGCCATCATCTTCTTCGCAGCAGGACTCGCTGTTCCTGTCGCATATGTATCGGCTTGTGGCGCTGCCGGTGCAGCCTTTTCTACTACTGGCTCTGGATTAGGTGCGGCAGCTGGAGCAGCAGCCCCCTCTGGACGAGCAGCTGCTGTATCGATCAAACAAACCACTTGACCTACTTCTACAACATCACCTTCCTCGGCTTTCAAAGTGATAATACCTGCTTCTTCAGCTGGTAATTCTAAAGTTGCCTTATCAGAATCTACCTCGGCGATAGCCTGATCCTTTTCTACGTAATCACCGTCGCTGACCAACCAAGTTGCAATCTCAACTTCTGTAATCGATTCGCCCGGTGAAGGCACTTTCATTTCTAACATATCTCTAAAACTTAGATGCTAAATACTCTTTCAATTGTTTCGCGTTGACGTTGGTGAGCAACCTTGCTCGAACCACTCGCTGTTGATGCACTTGGCGCCGGACTTACCAACGTCAGTTTTTGATGCATCTGCCACAGCATGTACGTCCATGCGCCCATGTTTGCAGGTTCTTCCTGTGCCCAAATGTGTAATTCTGCATTCGGGTATTTTGCAACCTCCTGCTTGATTGCAAGATCGTCCAATGGATACAACTGCTCAATGCGGATTAACGCCACATGATCTGCGTTCTGCGCCTCGCGCTCCTCAAGCAGTTCATAGTAGAGCTTCCCTGAACAGAACACCACCTTAGTTACTTTATCTGCTGCCACTTCATTATCCGGAATGATGTGCTGGAAGCCACCTTCAGCGAGGTCTTCCATGGTACTCTTCACTCGTGGGTGACGCAACAAACTCTTTGGCGACATTACCACCAAAGGACGGCGGAAGTGACGCTTTTGTTGACGACGTAATAGATGGAACAAGTTTGCTGGTGTAGTACAGTTAGCGACCGTCATGTTCTCCTGTGCACAAAGCTGCAAGAATCGCTCAAGACGCGCCGAACTGTGCTCTGCACCCTGACCTTCGTAGCCGTGTGGCAATAACAACACCAAGCCGTTTTGGACCTTCCACTTGTCCTCAGCAGCACTGAGGAACTGGTCGATCATGATCTGTGCACCGTTGGCAAAATCACCAAACTGTGCCTCCCAGATCGTCAACGTTTGTGGCGACGTCATGGCGTATCCATAATCGAAGCCCATGACCGCATATTCACTCAACAGTGAATTGTAAATGGCAAATCGGCCTTCTTTACCAGGATACTCATTCAACAGGCTTACCTCTTCCTCACTGTCCTCAACCTTGAGAATGGCATGACGGTGCGAGAAAGTACCGCGCTCCACATCCTCTCCAGAAATACGAATATTGAAATCTTCCGCCAGGAGTGATCCGTAGGCTAGTAGTTCAGCCATACCCCAGTCGAGGCTGTTGCGCTCCTGACTTACTTGGTCTGCGCGATCTTTCATCAAACGCTCTGTCTTACGCAAGAATTTCTTGCCTTCTGGAAGCGTCGTGATGTATTTCGCGATGTCGCGAAGTTTGCTTAGATCAAAGGAGGTATCCACAGGCTGCAACATCTCACCGGGTTCAGCTGGTGGGAAGTTGGTCCATTCTTCATTCATAAACGGAACGATGACATTGCGCTCGATCATTTTAGACTCATCAAAGTCTACCTCGAGCATGGCCTTAAATTCCGCCTGCATCTCTTTCACCATCCCCTCATTTGCAACCCCTTCAGCGAGCAACTTTTTCGCATAGATCTCACGCGGATTTGGGTGTTTTGAGATAGCCTTGTAAAGAATTGGCTGTGTAAAACGAGGCTCATCACCTTCGTTATGACCGTACTTACGGTAACACAACAAATCAATGAAGATGTCTCTGTTAAAACGCTGGCGGTACTCGATGGCCAAACGCATGGCATGTACCAAAGCCTCTGGGTCATCACCGTTTACGTGCAATACCGGTGCAAGGATCACCTTGGCAACATCCGTACAGTAGGTGGATGAACGTGCGTCCTTGTAGTTCGTCGTAAAACCAACCTGGTTGTTGATGACGATATGCAATGTTCCTCCCGTCTGATACCCGTCTAGCTGTTCCATTTGAACAGTTTCGTACACCACACCTTGTGCAGCAATAGCTGCATCCCCGTGGATAAGTATCGGAAGTACTTTTTTATTGTCGTGGCTGTAGTCGTTGTTGATCTTCGCACGAGCAATGCCTTCAACGACAGGGTCAACTGCCTCTAGGTGTGACGGGTTTGGTGCAATATTCATCTTCACCTGCTTGCCGTCAGAGGTCGTATGGAATGTGGTATGACCGAGGTGGTATTTTACATCACCATCGATGGTAATATCGTCAAACGCCTTTCCTTCAAACTCAGAGAAAATCTGCTTGCGCGGCTTCCCAAAAATATTGGTCAATACGTTCAAGCGACCGCGGTGCGCCATCCCAAGAACAAACTCTTCAACGCCGTGACGAGCACCGTGATTTACGGCTTCGTCTAAACCGGGAATCAACGACTCAGCACCCTCGATAGAGAAGCGCTTCTGTCCAACGAACTTCGTATTCAAGAAAGCCTCAAAACTCACAGCTTGATTCAGCTTGTGAAGGATTTGCTTTTTCTCCTCTATAGACAATACCGGCTGGTTGTCGTTTTCGTGGATCCAATGTTTGATCCATGTTCTACGCTGTGGATCGCGGATGTAGTTGTACTCTACCCCTGTGCTTTGGCAATAAATAGCCTCAAGGTGCTCCACAATCTTGCGCAATGTGCGAGGACCGCTTGCGCCCAGCTCTGTAGCAGCATTAAATTCTGTATCAAGATCGTCCTTAGACAACCCAAAGTTTTCGATATCTAGAGTAGGACGGTATTCACGACGCTCACGTACCGGATTGGTCTTAGTGAACAAGTGGCCTCTTGAACGGTAGCCTTGAATGAGGTTGAGAACATGAAATTCTTTGATTACCTCTTCAGGTACACCGGCGCCTTGTAAATCGTCTTCCGAATATACCTCACGGGCAAAGTCGTAGCCTTGGAAGAAGGCCCTCCAGCTCGGCTCCGTGCTGTCCGGTTCTTTCAGATAACGTTGGTACTGCTCATCGATAAACTCCGCATGTACGCTACCTAAAAATGAAAATCTATCCATTTCAGTGTGTTGGAAATTCTCTCAAAAGTACAACACAAAAGCCGGGGATTTCGCTGTTAATCGCAATAATGATATAGCTATTAACAAACTCACCGAATTCTGTGCTTTTCGCACCAAAAAAAAGGCCCTTAGTAGG
Organism: Bacteroidota bacterium; assembly: GCA_003385605.1. Lineage (GTDB taxonomy): Bacteria > Bacteroidota > Bacteroidia > Flavobacteriales > Schleiferiaceae > UBA10364. The sequence continues at coordinate 44,485 of QQUU01000004.1, read as the reverse complement.
GCCTTAACTTAATATTCTTCTTCGTTCCAAAGAAAATCTTCCTCGGACGGATAATCCGGCCATATATCTTCAATGGTCTCATAGGTTTCCTCCTCCTCTTCTTCAATAGCTTGAAGATTCTCAACCACCTCTAAAGGTGCACCAGTACGAATTGCATAATCGATCAACTCATCACGGGTTGCAGGCCATGGAGCATCACTTAAATAAGAAGCTAATTCTAAAGTCCAGTACATATTGTATCGTATTAACTCGATTTGGTATTTCGTGCAAATGTAATCGATTTCCGCACTTAGGCAACTTTTTTGCCAAAAAGCGTAACTTCCTAGTAGTTAGGAGTCCAAATACGCTCTTCTAGACCTTCTTTATGAAGAATGAATCGAGCCAGGACGAAGAAAAAGTCCGACAATCTATTTAGGAAAACAGGGATCTCTTCTTTCACTTCAACCTCATTGGCCAATGCTACGACACGACGTTCAGCGCGACGCGTAATTGTGCGAGCCACCTGTGCCATTGATGAAGCCTTCGAACCGCTTGGTAAAATGAAATTTTTCAATTCAGGAAGCTGTTCGTTCCAAGAATCGATCTGACGCTCCAAAGCATTGACTAACTCCGGGTCCAATTTTGGCATCGGAAATGTCGCTTCACCCTCCAACGCGAGGTAGGAGCCCATAGAAAAGAGCTCGCTCTGAATTTTAGTCAATAACGGGAAGCTGTTGGTAGGAAGCTCTGCAGCGAGCACACCCAACCATGAGTTTAATTCGTCTAAGGTGCCGTAAGCTTCTAATCGCATGTCGTCCTTAGAGACTCGAGTACCGGTAAGTAAGGAAGTAGTTCCTTTGTCGCCTGTTTTGGTGTAGATTTTCACTAGTATGCTCTTTCTTTCCTACCCTCAACGTAGAAAATAAAGCTCTTGTTCACCACTCGATTTCCACCTGCAGTCGGGTAATTTCCTGTAAAATACCAATCTCCAGGATTATTTGGACAACTCAAGTGCAAATCTTCAATGTCCTGATAAACAATACTTACCCTTGCTTTGACATCCGGTGGCGTCAGTAATTCAGCAATTTTAGCGCTGATCTCTTCAGCGGTAAATGGCTCATATATCTCTTTTACGTAATTCTGAACCTCGTCGTCTGGAAGCGTCTCCTGTGCCTTACACTTTTGATACACTGCATCAATAATGTCAGTCTTACCGTGCTCCTTCAATAGCGCTACTGCTGCACGGAAGGCAATGAAATCGCCCATACGTGCCATATCAATCCCGTAACAATCCGGGTAGCGAATCTGTGGGGCCGAAGAAGCAATCACGATATGCTTAGGGGACAATCGATCAAAAATTCTCAGGATGCTCTGCTTCAAGGTCGTTCCTCGAACAATACTATCGTCGATAGCTACTAAATGATCCTGCGGTGTTACCGAACCGTGTGTAATATCATAGACATGGCTCACCAACTCGTCTCTTGAACTGTCTTCAGTAATGAAGGTGCGAAGCTTCACATCTTTCCAAGCTACCTTTTCCACGCGAGGACGCTTTTCAAGCACGGCTTTTAGCTCATCATCGCTCAAATTCCCGTCCTTAATGGCTTCGTACTTCAACGTATTGAAATGGTCTTCCATTCCCTTGACCACACCGTAAAAGCTGACCTCTGCAGTATTCGGAATGAATGAAAACACCGTGTTGTCTACATCACCTTCTACCTTTTCCACCAATTTTGGAATCAATCGACGGCCGAGCTCAATACGCTCGTTGTAGATGTCTCTATCGTTTCCACGAGAGAAGTAGATGCGCTCGAAAGAACACGCTTTGTAGTCAAGCGGCTCCTTAATTTGCTCGATATTCACATCACCGTGGTGCTTCACAATAATGGCCGACCCCGGTGGCAATTCATTCACCTGGTCCGTCTTAATGTTCAACGCCGTCTGGATTACCGGGCGCTCAGAGGCTACCACTACAATCTCATCGTCATAGTAATAGAAGGCTGGGCGAACTCCGGCAGGGTCTCTCAAAACAAAAGAGTCCCCGTGGCCCATCATACCGGCCATGGCGTAACCGCCGTCCCATTTCTTGGAAGCGCTCTTCAACACACCTGCGACATCAAGACGCTTGGCAATCTCTGCAGTAGCTTCCTTCTTGGTGTAGCCTTCCTCCTTTAATTCATAGTAAAGACGATCGTTTTCTTCGTCCAAGAAGTGACCGATCTTCTCCATGATGGTCACTGTATCTGCTTTCTCTTTTGGATGCTGGCCCAATTCAACCAACTCCCCAAAGAGCTCATCGACATTGGTCATATTGAAGTTCCCCGCTACGATCAAATTTCTCGTTGGCCAGTTGTTCTGACGCAAAAACGGGTGACAAGCTTCAATCGTGTTCCCTCCGTAAGTACCGTAACGCAAGTGACCCAAGAATACCTCGCCAGTAAATGGCAAATTCTTCTTCAACCAAGGCACATCTTTTAATAGATCTGTGTTTTCGCCAACACCGTCTGCTATACGCTTCTGTACTTTTCCGAAAATATCACCAATGGCATTGTTGTCCACCGAACGGTAACGCGAGATGTAACGCGTACCTGGCTCCATATCCAACTTCACATTCGCCAATCCCGCACCGTCTTGACCACGATTGCGTTGCTTCTCCATGAGAAGGTACATCTTGTTCAGGCCATAAAAAGCCGTTCCGTATTTCTCAACGTAATATTCTAGCGGTTTGCGAAGGCGGACGAATGCAAGACCACATTCGTGTTTTATGGCATCACTCATTTGGCGAATAATTGAACAACAAAACTACCATAAATGAGGGCTACCGGCAAGTGTGATTAAATGAACTTTGCGAGGTCTAAATTCAACCACTCAAGGGCCGCACCGTGCAACAATTTTCCTTTGCGTTCCTCGCTCCAAGGCATTGAATTTATGAGTCTTCCGGGCTCCAATTCTCCAAGTGGGAAAGGATAATCCGTACCTAGTGCCACCCTGTTCTCGCCAACGAGTCCAACGATATAGTCAAGCATCTTTGGGTCATGAACGAGCGAATCGAGCCAAAACTTACCCATGTATTTCTCCGGTGAAATCTGATTGTCAATAGCACACAAATCCGGACGAACGTCAAAACCGTGCTTAATTCGTGCCAATGTCGCTGGGAATGAGCCGCCGCCGTGGGCGAAAGCGAAACGAAGCTTCGGTAATCGTTCAAAAACACCACCAAAAATCAACGAACAAATGGCCAATGAGCTCTCTGCAGGCATGCCCACCAACCAAGGGAGCCAATACTTTTCCATCTTGTCCTTGCCCATCATGTCCCACGGGTGAACGAAGATGGCCATATCTAGATCTTGACAAGCCTCGAAGATGGGGAACAACTCCGGTGCATCGAGATTCCAATCGTTGATGTGTGTTCCTATCTGAATGCCTTGAAGACCTATTTCCTTGCAACGTCTAAGCTCTGCAATAGCCAACTCTGGCGCTTGCATAGGCAGTGTTCCAAGACCCACAAATCGCTTTGGGTATTTCGCACAAATTTCTGCAATGTGGTCGTTCAAGAAAACTGCCACTTCAAGCGTATCCTTGGGTTTGGCCCAATAGCTGAACATTACTGGAACGGTGGAGAGCACCTGTACATCTACGAACTGATGGTCGCATTCACTCATGCGCGTCCCAGGATCCCAACAATTGCTTTCTACCTCTCTGAAAAAGTGGTCGTCCTTCATCATTCGTGCACAAGACGGCATATGGTGATCAAGGCTGATAAACCCTCCGTATCCAAAGCGTTCACGGAAGTTTGGGATATCTCTCGGTAAGATGTGTGTATGTATGTCTACCGTAAAATTTCTACTAGTTACCTCACACATACTTATACGAATCTAGGGTCCGATTCCATTCTAGTACCGCACTTATCACAGGTACGCTTTTCTTCGCTGGCATAATATTCTTTGAACCTTGGTAGGAAATCCGTTTCGATGTTCTTCAGTTCGAAATAGGTCTCGTGCAACTTGTGATTACAACTGTCGCAGAACCACAATAGCCCGTCTGTATAGCCTCGGCCTTCGCGCTTGCGCTCTACCACTAAACCTATGCTGCCTTCATGGCGAACAGGGCTGTGCGGCACTTTTGCAGGTACAGTCATCATATCTCCAGGGCCTAAATCCAAGCTTTTTACCTCGCCGTCCACTTGCACATTGACCGTGATATTCCCCTCCAATTGGTAGAAGAATTCTTCCGTTTCATTGTAGTGATAATCCTTACGTGCGTTGGGACCTGCAACGACCATAACGATGTATTCATCGCTATCCGGCGTCAAGTTTTTATTGGCTACTGGTGGTTTGAGCAGGTCGCGATTTTCATCGAGCCACTTCTGGAAATTGAACGGTTGTAGTACAGACATGTTTTGTTTGCTTTGGAGTACCAATTTAGGGCAAAAGTGAGGGCTTTTAAAATTGGACCCAAAGCTTCCTTATCTTCGCTACACACAGACCCAGATAATGAACATTCGCAATTACATCGATGGCGCCTTTTCCGATCCAGTAGGTGGCCAATTCCTAGACAATATCGATCCGTCAACCGGAAACGCCTATGGCCTCATACCTCGGAGCCAAGCGGCCGATGTAGAACTTGCAGTAGCCGCGGCAAAAGCCGCTTTTCCCACATGGAGTTCGCTTAGCGCAGCGGAGCGTTCATCCTGGCTCATGAAGGTTTCGAATGCCATAGACGCAAAACTCGAAACGCTGGCACTGGCCGAGAGCAAAGACAACGGTAAGCCGCTCAAGCTGGCCACCGCTGTGGACATTCCTCGCGCTCGTGACAACTTCAAGTTTTATGCAACGGCCATCCTTCATGACGCTTATGAAACGCATGACATGGGTGTGGACGGTTTTAATTATACCCTGCGTCAACCCATTGGTGTGGCAGGATGTATTAGCCCGTGGAACCTCCCGCTATATTTATTCAGTTGGAAAATTGCCCCAGCCCTAGCTGCAGGAAACACAGTGGTCGCCAAGCCTTCAGAGGTCACGCCAGCTACTGCTTATTTGCTGAGTGAGATTTTAGATGAAATTGGCTTTCCAAAAGGCGTGTTAAACATCGTTCACGGATTAGGCGCAGAAGTCGGTGCGGCCATCGTTGCACATCATGACACTAATATCATCTCCTTCACTGGAGGCACACAAACTGGTAAAGCCATTTCTTCGGTGGCGGCACCAATGTTCAAGAAGATAAGCTTGGAACTAGGTGGAAAGAATGCCAACGTCATCTTTGACGATTGTGATTTTGAAGACGCTATAAACACCTCCGTTCGATCTTCATTCGCCAATCAAGGGCAAATTTGCCTCTGTGGCTCTCGCATTTATGTTCAACGAGGCATCTATGAAAAGTTCAAAGCAGCCTTTTTGGAACGCGTGAACGGTCTTACCATTGCCGATCCACTTACTAGCGAGGCACGAATGGGCGCTGTCGTAAGTAAAGAACATATGGAAAAAGTGTTGAGCTACATCGAACTCGCCAAGGAAGAGGGCGGTACACTGCTCACCGGAGGCCATAGAGTTCAGCTTGAAGGTCGCTGTGAAAAAGGCTACTTCATCGCACCTACCGTTTTTGAAAATCTGCCAGCAAGCTGCCGCACCAATCAAGAAGAAATATTCGGTCCAGTGGTCACTCTCACTCCGTTTGATACAGAGGAAGAAGCGTTGACCATGGCCAATGGAACTGCCTACGGTCTCGCCGCAACGATATGGACTTCAGATTTAAAAACTGCCCACAGAATGGCTGCAGGATTGCACGCTGGTATCATTTGGGTGAATTGCTGGTTACTTCGTGATTTGCGCACGCCGTTTGGTGGCGTGAAGCAGAGTGGCGTAGGCCGAGAAGGCGGATTCGAAGCCCTGAGATTCTTTACTGAACCTAAGAACATTTGCATCAAACTATAATGACAAGCATTTCTGAAAAAGCAGCGATTTTACATCGCAGCGCACGCACTCAGCAACCCACCGCACAATTTTCAACGACGGAAGAGTACGATCTTGAATCGGCCTATAAAGTGCAACATGAACTCATTAAGCACCGCGTCGATGAAGGGCATGAAATCGTAGGCGTGAAAATGGGCTTCACTTCCCATGCGAAGATGGAACAGATGGGAGTAAGCGATATGATCATTGGCCAATTGACGGCAGATATGCAATTGGATGTCAATACCCCGCTGAATAAATCCGAGTGTTGCCACCCACGTGCGGAACCTGAGATTGCCTTTCGCCTTAGCAAAGACATTGAAGGCGTTCTTGATGCGCATGAGGTTTTAGATTATGTGGACGGAGTTGCGTCGGCCATTGAAGTGATCGATTCGAGGTACGAGAACTTTAAGTTTTCACTGGAAGATGTAGTTGCAGACAACTGTAGTTCGTGTGCCTTTGTGGTAGGACCTTGGTGCGAAGTTCCACTTGGACTAAACGGCTTGGATATGACCATGAGTTTTGACGGCGCTATTGAAGCGGAGGGCTCGAGCGACGCCATCTTAGACAATCCCTTCGAAGCTCTTGCAGCTGCAACACGCCTGGCGCATCAATATGGTATTGCTCTCAAGAAAGGCATGGTTGTTCTTGCCGGTGCGTCTACTGCTGCATCCTTTATAAAGCAGACCAAAGAAGTGAGCTTGGAGGTTGATGGATTAGGAAGAGCTGCTTTCGAAGCACTTTAAAAACAAACGAGCCGCCCCGGGGTACGAAGCGGCTCGCTGAACAAAACCATGTCGCGTCAATGAAATTACTCGCTTACACTCAATTGATGACGCTATCAAAGTAAACTCAAAACCTGTGCCAAAGTTTACAGAATGAGCAAGTTGAAATGTTAAAGTTTAACGCCTAGACTCACTAAAATCTGTGAACGGTTGTAGCTTAATGGAATGTCGTTCCAGCTGCCTGTGTGGTCAGCAAAGCTGCCGTAATAGGTTACATCAAGGCTCAGTTTCCATACGTCTACACCAAGCCCCACGTTATATCCCGCAGTTGGCGAACTGAAAGTTTGACTAAAGGCATTGTCTGAAATAGTGCCTTGATAGTGAACGCCACCTTCAGCGCGTGCAAATTTTAACAGTCTAAGACCAAGTCCCGCATCCAACTGCAAGAATTCGTGATCGAATCTTTCGTAGAAAATGTTGTTAGGGCCATCTGTGCCTTCAAGAAAGTGCGTGTTTTTCGCGTAGAACAAACTTCCTGACGTATAGAGTTGATCACCAAGGTATTGACGACCAAACACGCCAAGATGGTAGCCGTTGTCTGAAGTCTGTCCTTCAAAGATTTCTTGTGCAGATGTCGCGGCATCACTCAACCCGATGTCATTCAAATTATAGTTCAATCCTGTGCGAACACCCCATCTGCTCTGGGCAGTCATTGTTGATGTGGCCGCTATAGCCAAAACAAGCAAAAGCTTCTTCATAAATGCGCTTCGAATATTAGTGGTTGATTATATGCTACAATCGTGCCAACCCTACTTTAAGCTCGAATTTAATCGATAGATCACCTGTCGTTTATCTTTCTCGCTCTTGTGCCGTTCGATGATATCAAATCCCAGTGCTTTATTGGCAAATGCATTAATGGCTTTGATCGCTTCGCTACGCTTGCGTCGTTGCACCTCCCATCCTTCGTCTTCCAAATTCAAGATTCTGTTGACTTCTTCAGTATCTAAATCACCTATTTTCAAAGCATTGAACAGTAATAAATCTTGAGGGGTTAAAAATTCAAGCCAATCGGACTTCTTTCTTACCAGTTTCAAATAACGAACTCGTACAACAATTGTGAGCAGCACTAGAAGTAAGCCACAAATCCCATAAAAGGCTGCTTTATACCAAGCGTATGGGGTGTATAACCTGGTGGTATTCCAAATCTTCCAAGTACTCGGGATATGCACTGTACGGAAGAAGCCTGCATTAATCTTGTCCGACTTTCGTAGTACTACCATCTCTCCATTTACTGGATACATGCAATGAATACCCAATAAACCCGAGCGTGACGAAATCTCCTGATTCGCACTTAAATCCAATTCGTGAATTTGATTTCTGCGCCAGTCCAAAAGCCAATACCCGTTTTCATTGTGTGCTAGACCAGTACTATCATTGATTATATTAAAGTGAGTAGCGTAAGATTGGTATAACCCAGCATTCAGTCGCCCCATCGCCTGCCAATTATCTTTCTTGAAATCATACGCATATAAGGTGCGATAATGACTGACATATAAGATATCCTCTAGCCGATCGTACCATCGCAAATGGCGGACGCCGCTCTGATTATCAACTTCGACCGGAAAGGGTGCTTTAGAGGTGTGAAACCATTCTCTCGCTACTTCATCAAAACGATTCAACATATTGTTCTCCATCCAAAAGCCGTATCCACCGAAACTGTAAAGAATCCCGTCTCGTACGAATTGGTATGCGTCAAAATTGTAACCGTGTTGGTAGGTACCGTCCAATCTCGTTATGGAAGAATCCTTGAACGAAATCTCAAAGACCTGTCCGGAACCTGAAAATGACACTATATACCTGTTTCCAAGATCATGCAGCGTTCCTTGTTCACCGGAAAAAAGATCCCCTGCGGAATAATTCATAGTAAATTGACCCGTATTTTTACGAGAATCCTCCAAAAACACATCCAATTCACCCGTTTCAAAGTTTAAACGATATATGGATCTATCGTCATCTGCCAACCATGAAACATAAGCTCTACTTTCTGCTGATAATGAGAAAGTTACAATCAAAATAAAGAAGGTGATAATTCGCATATCCCAAAGATAGTAAATGTGTAGCAAATATGTTTTTACATATTAACTAGTTCAAAACATATTAGAATATAGACATTTGAACAACCAACAAACCTGATCTACCTTTAGATCTTAAACCCAGCTCCTTCAGGGCTGGGTTTTTTTATTCCCCAGTTTCGAACAAGTCATACACCTGGTAACAAAAGAAAGAACACTTCAGCTTTTTTCAGTATTTGAACAAAATCTGACGGTTTTTCATCAGAATTTCCTTCTTGAGGCGGTATATATATATGTATATGACCCCCTTATTCCGAGGGGTACTTTTGCCCTTTATTATTTTTTTTCTCTCGACACCCCCTTAAATTATAGGGTATAGTGGCATTAATTAATATGTTTTTGATTACACTACCCCTATTTTTTTGGGGGCAAGGTTGTGTTTTATGTAATTTTACCCCTGTAAAACCATCTGAAATGAAAAAAATCGACGCAATCATTAGAAAATCACTATTCGACGAGGTCAGAGATGCACTTCACGAGGTGAACGTCTACTTCTTCAGCTACTGGGATGTGACTGGAGTGGGACATGAAAAGAAATTAAAACAATACCGAGGGGTTCATTACAGCACCACAGACATTCAAAGACGCTACTTAAGCATCGTGGTGAATGACGATTTCGTAGAGCCCACAGTTAATGCTATTCTCAAGGCGGGTAAAACTGGAGAGATCGGCGACGGGAAAATCTTTGTAACCCCTGTGGAGGAGGCTTACAGAATCCGCACTGGTGAGAGCGGTGGTTTAACACTCAAATAATCATAAGACATGGACACAACACTAACACTTACCGTAAATAACCTGTGGATGATGATCTGTACCGCGCTGGTATTTTTCATGCACTTAGGATTCAGCTTTCTTGAAATCGGACTTACTCGTCAGAAGAATACAATTAACATCCTTTTCAAGAACTTCTTTATTATTAGCATCGGACTCGTTCTTTATGCATTTGTAGGTTTCAACCTGATGTATCCAGGCTCCTTCTGGAATGGACTGCTTCCGGATTACTTTGTCGCTTTGTTTGGACTTGAAAGTCCAATGGGAGAAGCTGGTTTAGACCTGACCTACAATGAGGGGTATACCTACTGGACCGACTTCTTGTTCCAAGGGATGTTCGCTGCAACCGCTGCAACTATAGTAAGTGGTGCCATTGCTGAACGTGCCAAACTCGGTTCTTTCTTCCTTTTCTCTATCCTATACGTAGGGATTGTATATCCAATCGTTGGCTCATGGAAATGGGGCGGCGGATTCCTTGACGGATGGGGCTTCTATGATTTCGCAGGATCAACACTTGTACACAGTGTGGGTGGTTGGGCAGCTTTATTGTACATCGCCAAGCTCGGACCAAGAATCGGGAAATATGACAAAGAAGGCAAACCACTAGCGATCCCTGGACACAACCTTCCCTTTGCGGCAGCTGGTGTGCTAATCCTTTGGTTGGGATGGTTCGGTTTCAATGGAGGCTCTGTATTAAGCGCAGACCCAGGCCTAACTTCTTTAGTTCTAACAACTACTTCGCTAGCCGCAGCAGCAGGTGGTCTTTCAGCAGCAGGCTTTGTACACATCTTTTACAAAAACTTCGACCTTACGATGTTTATGAACGGTGTCCTTGGTGGCCTTGTAGGTATTACTGCAGGTGCGGACCAAATGAGCATCATGGAAGCCATTATCGTTGGGGGTATAGGTGGTATTGTTGTAGTGCTTGCTGTATCTCTTTTGGATAAGCTAAAGCTCGACGATCCGGTGGGTGCCGTTGCCGTTCACTTGTTTACTGGAATCTGGGGAACTCTTGCGGTCGGTATTTTTGGTCAATTGGCCTCTTGGAATCAATTCCTTATTCAACTTTCAGGCGTAGCACTAGTAGCCGTATTCTGTGTTATTACAACTGCTATTTTCTTAGCTGTCATTGGCAAAGTTTGGGGTCTTCGCGTCGATAAAAAAGAAGAGCTTGAAGGTCTTGACCAAGCGGAGCACGGCGGAATGCATGCATATGCAGACTTCCGCATGAACCAACACTAATAAACTATTTTATAAAAAACGACCCGAGGTGCTGCAACACCTCGGGTCTACTAAAACAATTCTCGGGTATGAAAATTATTTCTGCAAAAGTCACAAAAATTTGGGTAATAGCAATGTGCCTATTTACCGCGCACTCTTCTCACGCGCAAAATGGTGAAGAAGAAAGTATCGAATTCTCAGGTTCTGTCGATACATACTTTAGAACAAACCTTAGTGGCGATAAGTTCGACGCGCCAGCATCAAGTTTTGCGAACCTAAACGGCTTCGCCTTAGGCATGGTCAACATTAAAGCAGAGCAAAGCACCGCTCAAGGGGGTTTTGTTGCTGACCTAGTATTTGGTCCTCGCGGTACGGATGCCATTTTTGCTTCACCGTATTACAGCGCCACAGGGAACATTGTCAATCAATTGTATGCTTACTGGAACGCCAGTGAAAAATTGACCTTGACGCTAGGGAACTTCAACACATTCTTGGGATATGAAGTAATCTCACCGGTGGACAACTTTCACTACTCAACTTCCTACCTATTCTCCTACGGTCCGTTCTCGCATACCGGGTTAAAGGCAGATTATGCTATCTCCGACGATCAGAGTATCATGTTCGCGGTTATGAATCCAACAGATTTCACCGAAATGAATGACGTAGATCTTTACACCTATGGATTGCAATACGGTTTTGGCGGTACCTATTTGAATGTGCTCTACGGCAAACAAGCAGTGGATGCCAATGCCACATTCCAAGTGGACCTTACTGGAGGATATGATCTAAGTGACGCAATTAGTCTAGGCGTAAATGCTTCGTACAACGAAACCATGGAGGCCGGTGGTTTTTATGGCGCAGCCTTATATCCTGCGGTAACCGTAAAGGAAGGTGTTGACCTTGGAATGCGTGTAGAATACTTTAAAGAACTTGCTTCAGGAGGTGTCGCCTACGGTGCTGGTAATTCAGTTATAGACGCAACGCTAACGGCAAGTTATACGACAACAGACCTTAGACTTATCGCAGAACTAAGATTGGACCAAAGCTCAAGCGCAGTATTTGATTCTATGACAGCCGACCAACTGTCTTCGTTTGTATTAGCAGCAGTATACTCATTTTAAATGCTCTGAAACCAAACCTGTTTTGAAGCCCGGGCCTTAGGTCCGGGTTTTTTTATGGACAAGAAAGTCCGAATTGATCCAGCTTTCGATAAAAGAGTACTCCAAAGGCCTCTACCCCTTTACCACATTCCGCCATCTCATTTTTTGATACCAACTCCTCTAAACCGTTGCCTCGATCGAGCAATACCACTGGTAGAACAAACCCCCTGTAATCGATATTCATCGCTTTAGCCTCATTCGTATGGAGCACATAGTTTTCACATTTTAAAGCACCAATCCACTCTTTCCATTCGGGCTTTGCACTAACCGTGCTATGCGTAATATCGCACAATTCGCAATGTTCGTCCAGGAAATATTTACCATAGAGATAATTGAGTTCACCGGCCAAGGTGCCACTCGCGTTGTAAATGAAATAGATTTTCGGAGAGGTCTCTTGGGCACTAAGCGAGAGCGTACTCAAGAGGAATAAAAGAACAATGCGGCGCATGAAATTAAAGGGTACTTAGAAATTCTTCTAAGGCAACAAGCTCCGATTCGTTTAGGTTCAACGGCGCAATACCGTCACTGGTGTGATTATGCCCCACGCCTCCTTGATTGTATTGCTCAAGTACATCTTGTATGGACGCTAAACTCCCATCGTGCATGTAGGGTGCTGTCAATGCAATATTGCGCAGTGAGGGTACTTTATAGAGATAAAAGTCTGCAGAATCCAGGGTCAATTCTGCCCTGCCGTAATCGTCTGTGCTAATCTGAGTACCGTTGTTGTAAAAGCCAAAGTTGGTCATCAATGGACCGCTATGGCAACCTTCACAACCTGCCTTCCCATAGAACAATTCAAATCCCCTTTTCGCTACTGTACTTAATGCTCCATTATCGCCCCTGACGTACTCGTCAAAAGGACTTAAGTCTTGTACTAAGGTGCGCTCGTATTGCGCTATAGCGCGCGTTATCGTGTAGGAAGTAGCACTGTCTCCAAACGCTTCTAAGAAATCATTTTTGTAAGCGGTACTGGCATTTAAGCGCTGTGCCAAAAGCACCATGTTGAAGGCCATCTCCGAATGTTCTTGAACGGGTACAAGCACCTGCATTTCAAGAGTTGGCACACCGCCTTCACGCATGAAGTATGGCTGGTACCCCACATTCAACAAGGAGGGGGAATTCCTTTTACCTAACCTGCCCTCAACGCCAGGACTTATGGCTACATCATCCGCAAATCCATAAACCTCTTTGTGGCAGGACCCACAGCTAATCGAACTATCAACACTTAATATAGGATCAAAGAAAAGCCGCTCACCTAGGGCGATTTTTTGAGCATCAGGCTCGTTATCCGTCGGATATTCCATTTGCGGCCACGTTGCCAGCTCACTCAACAGCTCAGAGGAAGGCTCTGGCGTACAGGATGCTAGCACAATGAATGCTACAAGATTAGAAAGGCGAAGAATATCTTTCATCTGTAATCAATTCATAATCCGTCAACGTATTCAAGAATGCTTCAAGATCGTCTTTGTCTTGCTCACTTAGCATAAGACCTGTACCCATAGTCATGGCTAAGGCTTGATCCAAAGTGGAAGAATTTTGAAGGCCATGGTCATAATGATCAATAACTTCTCGCAATGTGGTGAAAATTCCATCGTGCATATATGGAGGTGTCAATGCGATATTGCGCAGTGTGGTTGTTTTCATCAATCCAATATCTGCAGTATCTCCGGTTACAGTGAATCGACCTAAATCCGTATTCAAGGAATCTGTACCGTTATTCATGTAGGTCGGGGAATCAAAGTTTTTTCCACTGTGACAGTGACCACAATCTGCACCGCTTTCCTCCGGAAAAAACGGATTGTACTCCTCGAAATACAGGTCCATTCCTCGTTCCTCAGATTCGGTAAGGGTTGCCTCGCCCGCGAGATACTGATCGTATTTTGAGCGGTACGAAACAATGGTATTCATAAACTGCTCCAAGGCCAAAGAAATCAAATGTGCACTGGGTTGAGCAGTACCAAATGCACGTAGAAACTGATTGGTGTACATGGTGTCCTGCTCTAATTTTTCAACCACATTCTCAAGACTTTCGTCCATTTCTATGGGGTCTTGAATAGGCATCAGGCTTTGGTCACGAAGCTTCTCTGCTCGTCCGTCCCAGAAATAACCATTGCTGTTCCACAACATGTTCACGGCGCTCATTGCCTGACGATGGCTAGGGTCTCCATGAATGCCTATGCTAAATTTAGCCGTATCGGAAAACGCATGCTCTTGGCGGTGGCACGATGCACAAGACATGCTATTGTCACCACTCAAGCGCTTCTCGTAGAACAACATTCTACCCAATTGAACACCTTGAACGGTCAATGTATTGTCTCCTTCAAAATCTGGAGCAGGGAGTGCTCCGTATTCTAGATTATAGGGCGTTGTATCCTGAGTAGGGAATGGCGCTTGTTTCGCACAACCTACTGCTAGGAAAAGACCAACAGATACAACTGCCCAAGCTCTCATTATCGAACGATCAATTTCTTCGTTGTAGTACTCCTGTTATTAGAAACAACCATTAGGTAGATTCCAGCATCTGGAAGAATAATTCTAGTCGAAGCGGTAGCTCTCTGTGAGTACATTTTAGATCCTAAGGCATTAAACACTTCTATGGTTGCGCCTTCAATACCCGTAACGATAAATCGTCCGCTTGAAGGATTAGGAAAGACTGAAAGGTCTTCAAAGGCCAATTCTTTTTGTACCAATGCAACATTGCCTTCAGCACTCTTGAAGACCTTGTTGTTCAAGTTTTTCAAGGACTGGTAAGCATCACCTGTTTCACCATGAGAAATAGTGCCCTGTGCCACTTCAATATCTCTTACGAGCTCGGCATAATCTGCTTCAATATCTACTTCTAACGTATCGCTACCCACTGCAGTGCCTGAAGTAGCAATGGTTTGCATAGCATAGTTCGCATTGCCCAATCCGTGCAATTCAAAGGTTTGATTGAAGGCTGAACTGCCCACACCCTCGGCACAAACGAATCTATAGCCCGCAGCCCATCCCCAGTGCATAGAAGGCGACTTTGGCGCCAATGGATGCGCTGCCGGATAGGTAGACGGATCCAAGTTATTTACATCCGGTCCTACTCCAACGGCAAAGCGTACTGCCGTGATACTATCGAACGTTAGCGATCCCAGATCGACACTGGTCAATTCTTCCTCAAGTGCATTGATTAATAAAACTTCCGGGTATGAAAAAGTATCACCTTGGTCGTAGATAATTTCAATATCGTCGACATAATACTGGAGACGATTAAACTTGAATTGGTTCCCTAAATTATTGGTACCCACCAATGAGTCCGTTACAGATTGTCCGTCCATCATATGGTGAAAGTTCAAAACAAGTTCTTTCGTCTGTGCTGCCAAAGAGAGTGAGCCGAAGACAAGGGTTAGGAGTAAAAATCTTTTCATAATAACTGTGTTCTATCCAACTAAAATACGAATTGGCATTGTTAGAGGCGTGACAGAAAGCACAAGAATCATACCCCTAATCGAGCTGTACGGTCAGACCAATTCCTTGACCAAAGGAGTGCACACTTACCTTGTTTATGAAGGTATTCGCTTCTCGATTATAGTGACGTTTATGAATGGCATAAGCAACTAAATCAAAGGCAAACAAAAACGACCCCTGGAGCACCATACTGTCCCCGTATCCCTTGAACATATCAGCTTCATCGGGCCTGTTTTCAGCTTCCCCACGCAGGTACATTCCAGTTGCGATATACCCAATATCTACAGCGCTGTTGATTAGAAAAATCGATTGTGTTTTTCGCTGTTGACGCTCCATTTCAGCTGCATCCCAATCACCAGCATTCTTCTTGGCCTTCAAGTAACCAGGCAGTGCCAACCCAAAATTGACCGTATTCCACATCACATTCATTTCATGAAAGTGCTTGGTGTATTCGTCTTCAGCAGCAAAATATCCTGCACCGCTAATAGCAAAATTTCCAACCGCATATGACCCTAAAGTCAACATTAATCGCTCGTTAATCTTATTGTAATCACGCTGGTAGTCTGCAACCTGTGCAATTGCAGATTGCGTCCCAATTAGCATGGCTAGAAGTAATACTCTCATAAACAGCTTTTTAGGACTAACAAGAATCCTACTTTATTGGTTCGGAAATAAAAAAGCACCCTGGTGTGGGTGCTTTTTTGTGGAGAAGATGGGATTCGAACCCACGACCTCTTGACTGCCAGTCAAGCGCTCTAGCCAACTGAGCTACATCCCCATCGTGGAGAGCAAATATAGGTCAAGAGTTTGTATTGATTTCCATTGAAAAACACTTCTACTTTTAAGTGAGAAAGAGGCGCAACTATTCAGAAAAGTATACTCCAGGCGTACCCGAAGATCGTGACCTAAATAAGCCTTTAAGTCCAGTTCGTTTTAAACCATCATCGATAACCACTAAACCCAAAGCTCCCCCAACAGTTCCTGCCGAATACAATGAGAGCCATTCTCTTCTGTCTTCAGGACGAAATAGGTGAACTATGGAACCATAAAATATAGCCGTACTCCCGACATAGAGAATTCCACAACCACCTATCGCTTCAACTACTCCAATTATTATACGAACATTCCCTTCATTTTCAGTAGAATCAACTTGATGAATCACTGGTCTTATGTCTGGAATATCCTCAATAGAAATTAAAGAAATGGACTTTGTTGGTAATTCAACCCTCTCATTGGCGGTGAGGCTAAATGACAATAGAAATGCGAGAACCACGATAATTATTGCTAGTCGCTTCATAGGCTGATTGGTTAATTTTTTAACTCGATTTCTTTCTGAATCGCCTCATTCAACTTTCGCTCCACTTCCTTAAAAGCACCATCGCGTGCTGTAATCCAGGATTCAGGCTTGGCGATTTTGTTGGCTATTGATAACATCGTTGATGCACAGAGAGTGCCAATTGCATAAAACCCAACCGAAATAGTATTTGTTGGATTGTCGTAATATTCGCCAATAAAGTTTCCAGTCCACAGACAAAGTCCGCCGCTAATAATTCCGAGAGCAGTTGGACCTGTTGCCCTTGCATTACGTTTTGCTTCACTTTCTGGTTTGGCTAGTTCGTTAGAAGAAACACCTTGATTTATCAAATGTCTGGTTTTTCCCAAAACCTTGTATTCTAGTGAAAGCTGTTCCACCTGCTCTATGGATAATTCAACTCCATTCCTAAAAAATGTTCCATCCTCGTATTCAACTAAATCTTGACCAATACAAACAGTCGATATTAGAAAGCCAATGAGGATATTTAAGAGTTTCATGAAAATAGCGTTTGATTTAAATCAAGTTACTCAAAAAAAAATGAGCTATAGGGGGCATCTCTTGCACAAGTTCACACCCAAAATAAATCGAGTACGTATACGAATCGCTAGTAAATTAGCACAAAAGTAATCGCGTAAAATTGAAGTATCGTATTCTCATATGTTTCAGCCTCCTACTTAGCGTTTTTGGAATGCGGGGGCAAATTGTAATCAATGAGTTTAATTCTCAGCGTGGCTTCACGGATGAGAACGGGAAAGATGTGGACTGGGTTGAGGTGTACAATTATTCCAGTGGCCCAATTTCTTTGGATGGATTTTACCTCAGCGATAATCCTAATAACTTGGACAAGTGGCAGTTCCCTGCCATTGAGCTTCCGAGCCAGCAACTGATCACCATCTGTGCCTCAGGACGGGAGAATTTAAAAGTACCAAACCACTGGGAATCTTTGGTGAAAGCCAATAATATGTGGAAATATTGGAGCGGGAACAACCCTCCTCCAGCGGACTACGGGAATTGGAATCAGTTGGGGTATAACGACCAAAATTGGTCCTCAGGACAAGGAAGTATAGGCTACGGTGACAATGATGATAACACCACTATTGCCGCTGCCCCATCCATCCTCATGCGTCGAGAATTTGTGGTGGCCGATGTTGATGACATCACGCATTTAATGTTCCACGCAGATTACGACGACGGCTTTATTGCATACCTCAATGGTGTCGAAATCATGCGCTCGGAAAATCTCAGCGCTTCACCCGCCTACAACGAATTCACCAGTTGGGACCACGAGGCAGTACTATATTCAGGAGGAATTCCCGACCACGTTTTCATGCATGCCGAGCAAGTAGAAGACGTGCTTCAGACAGGAAATAATGTACTGGCGGTTCGCGTTCACAACAGGGCGGCAAATTCTTCGGACATGACGAGTAACTTCTTCCTCTCGGCAGGAATTGCTTCCACTGCGTACAACTACCAAAGTCTACCTCAATGGATTGTTCCTCCAACAGTTCTTCCACATGCAGATTTCAAACTATCGCATGGAGAAACTGTGGTAATCAGCGATACTAGCGAAAACATTATTGACAGTGCCTACATCTCAAGTGCTATCAAAAATACCATCAGTCGAGGGCGGACGCCAGATGGTGTAGGAAGCTGGTGCTTTTTTAATGCGCCTACTCCCAACGCGTCTAACAATCAAAGCACATGCTATACTGGGGTTGTTCCTGCGCCTCAGATTAATCTTGCCTCAGGTTGGTACGGTGCTGCCAATCCCGTAACGGTAACTACTGCGCCTAATGCGACCTCTTACTACACGACAAATGGTGATGTGCCCGATGCGTTCGACAACGAGGTTAACGGCACCATTTACATCACTGAGACTAGCGTTTTAAGTGTTCGTTCATTTAGCAATAGCGGAAATGCATTGCCGAGTGAAACTGTTGACCGGACCTACATCATCAATGAGGATAACCACGATTTACCTGTCGTTTCTATCATCACGGATGAAGACCACTTGTGGAATTGGTATACGGGTATCTACGTCATGGGGCCAAATGCCAGTACGAATTACCCGTATTTCGGCAGTAATTTCTGGCAGCCTTGGTCAAGAAAGTCGAGGATGGAGTTTTTCGACGGCACCCAGACCAAACAGTTTGAGGCAGAATTTGATCTTGAAATTCACGGCGGCTGGTCACGAGCAGAACCACAGAAATCTTTTAGGGTGGATGCCAAATCCATTTACACCGGAGATATTGAATACACCTTAATCGAGCGTAAGCCGCACATCACCAGTTACAACAACTTCAACCTGCGAAACGGCGGACAGCATGGCCTCTCGGACCGATTGCAAGACGCTATTATGAGCAGATTGGCCCAGGGAACTGAAATCGACCGAATGGGCTACCAACCCTGTATCGTGTACTTAAACGGTTCGTATTGGGGGTTGTACGGGATTAGAGAAAAATTGGACGAACATTACGTCGAAAGCAACCACGGTGTACCTAGCGACGAGGTGCAATTGATGAACAGAGACGGCTCATTGGTGGGATCATCCGCACACTTTACCGACTCCTACGACATTATTATGAACACCAGTACTTCTTCGGACAACTTCGTAGAAATATTCAGTTCAAGGTTTGATCTCAATAACTACATCGACTACTTTGTTTTCCAGACATATATTCAGAATAGAGATTGGTTAGGGATAGATTGGGGGCTGAATAACGTCAAATTGTGGAGGCAAGACACCATTGGTGCCACGTGGCGCTACATGATGTACGATACTGATTTCGCCTTTGGGCTTTACGGTGGTAATATCTACCAGAATTATATCGACCGGGCAAGAAACCCAACCGCGCCAAACGACCATTCAGAGCTCTTTGATCACGTTCTTGACAATGATGACTTTATGTGTCGATTCACCAATCGTTACGATGACCTGATAAACACCACATTCCAAAGTGCAAACTTTGATGCAACTACCGATGAATTAAAGGCGGCGCTAGCTCCTGCTATTCCCGACCACATTGCCAACTGGAGCAGTCAGATGGGGCCGTATTCTTACACATTTTGGTCAAATGCGGTGAATTCGATTAAATCGTACAACGCGAACAGAATAGCAACCGCTCGACAACACATCAATCAGAGCTTCTCTTTGATGGGCCAACGAGATGTGGACCTCGATGCATACCCTTCGGGCGCTGGAGCAATCACCATCAACAGCATCACTCCAGAGTTGCCTTGGGAAGGGGTGTACCACGGCGGGTGTCCTATTACAGCGCAAGCTACTCCCCACTTTGGCTATGTATTCTCGCATTGGACCTCAAACAACGGGAATTACCAGAATGAAGAAGACGATTCTATTCAGGTTGTGATGAGTACAAATACAGAGTTGGTCGCAAATTTCGACACCTGTTCAGCGGTCATTGATGTGGATATTGTCGCCGACGGAAATGTATTGCGCAGCGCAATTTCTGAGGACGTTAGCGGTGTAGTTTACAATTGGACCCTAAACGGCATCACCATTTCTGAAGACAGCGTGCTCTTCAACCCTACAAATGGTAATTATGGACTTACGGTACGTTTCGATTCCTGTGAAATATCGACTGAAATATTCACTGTGGAGCGAGAATCGTACTCCTTACTTCTATTCCCGAATCCAGCAATCGATCAACTGCACGTTCAATTCATCCTCGGCACTCAGAGCGATATGAACATGCGTATTTTCAACACCTCCGGACAGGAAGTTTGGCAAAATAGCCGAGCGGACTTCATTGGACAATTCAATGAAACTATTGACGTGAGCGGATTGGCACGCGGAACCTACATTTTGCGCGTGGAAACCCCGACCGAGGCTTATGCAGAGCGGTTTATTTTAATCTAAGAAACGACCTCAGCCTTAGGGTTGGGCAGCGCCTCGTACAAGAGTCTGTTTTTCGACTTTTCCTTCTTGCGATCTTGGCGTGGTTTACGATCCTTACGATCACCACGAGATTTATCGCTGCGTGATTTGTCTTTGCGCGGTTTATCCTCGCGTTTATTTTTTGAATTCTTACGTCCCTTTCCTTTTCCGCTTGGACCACGCCATTGTGGACCTTCACCAAGGTGTTTTGGCGGCTGCTCTTTGTCCAATTCTCTATCGATCAATCGCTCAATTTTAGAGAACTTGAACATGTCATCGGGGCAAACAAGAGTCACGGCCATTCCTTCTGTTTTTGCACGCGCGGTGCGGCCAATACGGTGTACGTAGTCCTCAGCATCTCCTGGAACGTCGTAGTTGATGACGAGATCAATGCCCTTGATATCAATACCACGGGACATCACATCAGTGGCCACCATAATGCGCGTCTTACCGCTTCTAAAGTCTCTTAAAGCCTCTTCGCGCGCATCCTGCTCATAGTCCGAACTGATTCCTTGACAGGCATACCCTTTTTGCTTCAGTTTACGGGCAAGCTTTTCAACTTTCTTTTTCGTGGAACAGAAAATAATGATGGAGTTAAAGTCGTCTTTATCGCCAAGAACGTGCTGCACGAGCTTTACTTTCTGCTCTTCGTGTGCCATGATGACTTTTTGCGTCACTCCCTCCGCAGGTTTGGAAATGGCGACAGAAATCTCCTCGGGATCTTTCAAAATTTGTTTGGCGAGCTGGCGAATTTTGGGCGCCATAGTTGCCGAAAACATAAGGCTTTGACGCTCCTCAGGAAGCTGCTTGATGATTTTAATGATGTCGTCAAAGAAACCGATGTCAAGCATGCGGTCCGCCTCGTCCAAAATGAGGTGTTTCACCGTATCGAACTTCACATAGCCGCGGGCGATGTGCGCAAGCAATCGACCAGGAGTAGCAACAATAATGTCCGCACCCCCTTTAAGCGCATCTGCTTCTCCTTCCCAGCTTACTCCGTCGCCACCGCCATAGACAGCATAACAAGAGGCGTTAGTGAAATACGCGATCCCTTGGATCTGCTGCTCAATCTGAATGGCCAACTCACGTGTTGGACACAAAATAAGTACCTGGACACCGTCGCTTTCTTCTTCAGCAACTTGATTCAAGGTTGGCAAGACAAAGGCTGCGGTTTTTCCTGTACCCGTCTGAGCACAACCAATCAAATCTTTGCCTTCTAATATGGTGGGAATGGCCTTTTCCTGAATCTCTGTAGCCTCTTCAAAGTTCATATAGAACAAGGCGTCCAGCAGTGTTTCGTTCAGGCCAAAGTCGGTGAATTTCTTCATCTATTTATTCTAGGTGGATATCCACCCTTACCTCAATGTCTCGCGCAATTATTGTTTTGGACCAGCCATCGCCAAGACCCCAAAGGTCTCTGTTCACGGTAAAGGTGCTTACCAAATGATTGGCCGAAGTTTCCTCTACTTCGATCTCAATTTCATTCGATACTCCCCGCAAGGTAAGGGAGCCTCTGAGTTTATAAGTGGTTACCCCTGAGGATTTTCCAACAAATACGACTTCCTTGGCCGTAAAGTCAATTCTAGGAGTCGCCTTGGTATTGAAGAATTCTTCTTTGTCTTTCAGGTGGGAATCACGAGTGGTATTTCCGCTTTTAATCGTGTTTGCGTCCAATGTTCCGGCAATGGCCACAAGAATACCCTCATCGTATTCTGCAGTACCTCGTGCTCCCGCAATGGTTCCTTCAACGGTGTTGAAAATCATGTTTCCAACCTCAAACGAAGCTTTTGATGACGGTGAAAATGATTTTGTTTGGGCGTAGGCACTTCCTGCAAAGAGCACGGCAAGCAGTAGGGATAATTTTTTCATAGCTAAGGTGAGGGCCCTCGAAAATTATGGTATAAGACCCAACTCCTTTAATAACTCATGCCTATTGCCGTGGTTCGTGAATTCGTCAGAAATCTTTCTTTTCACCAGTTTCACTTCCAGGTCTTTATCGGCAACAAGGCCTGCTACAGCACCAAAGAAGCCTCCTGTTCCTAGACCTTCTTCAAGGACTAAAACATTGGTATAGTCTTTAAGGATTTCAGCTAAATCTTGAGGTAGCGGTTTAACCTGACCAACATGTAAGTGATCAAATACGCCAGATGCTACGAAGGAAGAAAGCGCGCCCGTAGAAAGAAATAAAGAATTGGACCCTTGTCGTGAAATCCACTTCTTCGGTTCAAATTTCTCCGCAGTGCCACAAACCGTTTTAGCTTTTGGATAGCGAATAAACAGCGGCCCCTCTAATGAATCTTGTATCGTAAATGCTTCTGCCATCATCGCTTGAAGTTCATCGCCGTTGCGCGGATTCCAGACGGTTGCATTTGGTACATCCGCAAGAAAACCTGCATCAAATACACCGTGGTGCGTAGGACCGTCAGCACCGACCAAGCCGGCTCTATCAACCAAGAAGATGACCGGCAGGTTTTGAAGCGCTATATCGTGGATGACTTGGTCCATAGCACGTTGCAAAAAGGTACTGTAGATATGTACCCAAGCTCGTCCACCAGCAGCGGCCATACCAGCCGCCGCGGTCACTGTATGGGGCTCATTAATTCCTGTATCAATAAACTGCTCTGGGAATTCCGCACGCAATGGACCAAACCCGCTGCTTGCAAACATCGCCGGAGAGAATACACGCAGCTTGTCGTTCGACTTTAATATCGAGCGCATTTGCTCCGCAGCCCACCATTGGAAGGTCGTTCCTGGTTGGTAGGATTTGGTTTTACTCAAAATAGGCTTGGTGGTACGAATATGAAGCACCTGCTTTCCACCACGATCAATGACCGATTTCAAGGACTCAACTAGCGCTAAAACATCGTTGCCCTCAGCAAGGTAGCTGTATTCCCAGTCTAAACTTTGGATATAACTGCTATAACTGTTGCCCTCATGCAGTGCTCCTACCGTTGGGTCTATGCTGCCGTCGTTGTCGTTGAGAACAACCACCGCATCTCCAGCTAGAGTGGCTAAATGATTCAATGCCTCAAAACTCTGACCGCCTGTCATAGAACCGTCTCCAATCACCGCCACGCGCTTGCGCTCGCGGCCTGATGCTGCATCGGCAATACATGCTCCTGTAAGCACACTTAATGAGGTAGAGGCGTGTCCAGCTCCGAAGAAATCGTAGGGACTTTCATCGCGCTTCAAGAACCCACTTATCCCATCTTTGGTGCGTTGTGTAGCTAAGGCTTCCAAGCGTCCAGTAAGAGCTTTATGGACATACCCTTGATGTCCAACATCCCAAATGAGCAAGTCTTCAGGAGTGTTCAATAGGTAATGCAGTGCCACCGTTAATTCCGCCACAGCAAGGGAAGATTCTAAGTGAGGAATCTTATCCGATACAAGCGCTACGATCTCTTCTTTGAGTTCGTTAGTGAAGGTGGTTAAGTCGACAGGTTCTATGTTGCGCAAGCGCTCAATCATTGGATAAAATTAGCGCAAAAAATCGGGTGAAAAATAAAAATTCCAGCGGCGCGTGGCGCCGCTGGAATTGTAGCTTAATCTTGAGCTTAGGTTGGGTATTTTCACGCTATTAATCTCGCGAAGAAGCGCTGCATTCTTTCAAACAAGAAGTACATCACTGGCACAATCACGAGTGTTAAGAAGGTTGCAAAAGTCAGGCCAAAGATGACGGTCCACGACATTGGTCCCCAGAACACCACATTATCACCTCCAAAGAAGATGTTCGGATCGTTCTCGCTGAAGAGCGTGTAGAAGTTGATGTTCATACCGGTAGCCAGTGGGATCAAACCAAGGATGGTGGTGATGGCCGTCAAAAGTACTGGACGCAAACGCGTACGGCCCGCTTCAACGATGACCTCGATAAGCTCAGGATTAGCGAGCTTGTCGCTTTCCTCCATTCCTAACGCTTCCTTTTTACGTGCGGTCAACTGCTTGATGAAATCGATCAAAACGATAGCATTATTCACCACAATACCCGCAAGTGAAATGATACCAATCATCGTCATCATGATGACAAATTCCATGCGGAAGATGACCAAACCTAGGAATACCCCGATGAGCGAGAATACTACGGTCACAAGGATGATAAATGGTGTTGATGCAGAATTGAATTGGCTCACAAGGATGAGGAAAATCAAGAATACCGCGATGAGTAGGGCTCCAGAAAGGAAGCTCAATTCCTTCGCTTGTTCTTCTTGCTCACCCGTAAAGTCAACCTTAATTCCACGTGGTAATTCGTAATCGTTCATCACCTCTTTGATGGCGTTGACCACCTCGGTTGGGTTAGCACCCTCGAGCACGTTTGATTGTACCGAGATCACACGCTTAAGATCAATACGCTTCACCGAAGAGAACGTCGAGGTCTTCTTCGCCTTGGCGACAGCTGAGATAGGTACTTGTTTGATGCGACCGGTCGCTTGGTCACGGAAGGTGATTTTTTGGTTCATCAAATCTTCCACGTTGTAGCGGTACTCGTCGGTCATACGAAGGTTGATTGGGTAATCGTCCTCGCCGTCTTTGAATCGGCTTACTTCTTTACCGAAAAGTGCAGTACGCATCGCATCACCAATCTGTGCAGAACTCAAGCCAAGCGCACGCGCCTTAACACGGTCTACTTCGATCGGCATTTCCGGCTTACCCGTTTCAACATCGAGCTTCAACTCTTCGATACCAGCGATACCCTTAGAGTTAATGAACGTACGAATCTCGTCGGCCGTTTGGACCAATTCAAAGTAGTCGTCCCCTGCAATCTCAATGTTTACAGGAGGCCCTGTTGGCGGCCCATTGCTGTCCTTCGCTACACTCACGACCACACCCGGGTAGTTGCTTAGCGTAGCACGAATCTTATTGAGTACATCTGCACTATTTACGCGGTTACCCTCAGTATCTAAACGCTCGGCAAACGGGTGGAACTGCACTGTAATCTTCGCTTTATTTGGCGTTTGTGCCATCGAAGGACCGGCATTTGGATCCGAAGTTCCTTCACCCACTTGGGCAATCACAGATTCTACCATGTAGTTCTGAAGGTCGCCGTTCTCGTCGGTAAAATTGAACTCGTTCACAATGGCCATCACCTCTTTCTCGAGCTCCAAAGTCACTGCATTGGTTTCCTCGATGTCTGTACCAATAGGCATCTGGATATATACCATAGCCTGGTTCGGCATGTTTTCCGGGAAGAACAACGTCTTCGGCGGGAAAGCGCCTAAGAGCATTCCAGAGAATACAAGAAGTACAAAGGTTCCGATGAAGAAGACCATAGGTTTACTTCCATTTAAGGCGTAATTCAATACGCCTTTATAACCACCTTCAAGAGCAGGAAGCGCTTTGCCTTGGAACCACGCCGTAGCAGGAACTACCAGGTACGCATAGATGAGGGCAAATACCCCGCTGTAGATAAACAAGTTTCCGAAGGCCATGGCACCTGCGCCATAGGCAATGAGCGCACCTAATACGATAGCTGCAAGCGAAATCATGTTTAATCTTTTCTTGTTCAATGGCGCTTCCTCGACTTTCATCAGCGCCGAAGTAAGTCCCGGGTTGATGACCAAGGCAACGAACAGTGAAGAAGAGAGTACAGTGATCAATGTCAACGGCAAATACTTCATGAATTCACCGAAAAGACCTGGCCAGAAAGCCAGTGGTAGGAAGGCTGCCAATGTGGTTGCAGTAGAAGCGATGATCGGCAAGGCTACCTCTCCGGCACCTAGCTTCGCTGCTTCGATGCGCGAATAGCCTTCATCCATGAATCGGTAGATATTCTCAACGACTACAATGCCATTATCTACCAGCATTCCCAACGCCAATACAAGGGCGAAAAGCACAATAGTATTCAATGTGATGCCCATCGCGTTCAGAATGACGAAGCTCATGAGCATAGACATAGGAATGGCAATACCTACGAAAAGTGCATTGCGCAATCCAAGGAAGAACATCAATACCAATACCACCAAGAGCATCCCGAAGATGATGGAGTTTTCTAGATCCGCCACCTGAGTTTTGGTTTGCTCAGACGTGTCATTGGTCACCGAAATACTCAAGTTGTCTGGGAAGTAATCGTCCTTCGCCTCCTCAAGAAGGTTGGCGATTTTTTCACTTACGATAATCTGGTTTTCACCAGAGCGCTTGAACACATCGAGCATAACTACTGAAGCACCGTACTGACGCGCGTAGGACTCACGCTCTACCTCATCAAATTCGATTTCTGCCACATCTGCAAGGCGTACAAGCTGCATCTTCTCGCTCTTGATGATCACATTGCGCAACTCGTCAAGCTCACGAATCTCACCAACCACGCGAACGTTGCGGCGGTAGCCGTCGACCAAAAGGTTACCTCCTGAAATGGTCATGTTCTCGTTTTGGATGGCCCCGGCGATGTCGCGGAAGCTCAGCTCGAGGCTCTCTAACTTTTTAGTGTCAACCAGGACACGCACTTCCTTGTCGTCGATACCACGGATATCCACTTTAGAAATCTCGGTTAGATCTTCAATGCGCTCCTCGAGGTATTCACCGTAGTCCTTGAGTTGGTCCAAGGAAAATTCTCCGGACATATTGATGTTCATAATCGGCATCAATTCCGAGAAGTTCAACTCAAATACGTTAGGATCTGCCGGCAAATCTGTAGGGAAGTCTGGCTGGCCCATGGCCGCGTCCACCTTGTCTTTCACTTTTCTGAGGGCATCCTCAGGAGTGACGTCAAAGTTGAACTTTACTTGGATGGTGGAATAGCCCTCTACCGAAGTAGAATTGATCTCATCCACGCCCGAGATACCATTAATTTCCTTCTCTAAAGGACGGGTAATCAACTTCTCAATATCCACTGGCGAGTTTCCAGGGTAAGGAGTACCGACGTAGATTTCTGGCGTTACAATTTCAGGGAATGCCTCTGAAGGCATCGAGGTGTAACTAAAAATACCTGCCGCGAAAATGATTACGGTCAGTACGTACACCGTCATTCGGTTCTTCACCGAGAAGGTGGAGGGTCCGAACTGCTTGATTAAACTCTTTTTCTCTTCCATGTTGTTTGGATCGATTTAGGGATTAACCCAATACTACTTCTTGACCTGTACGAACGCTACGCGATCCTTTATCTACAACCATCATTCCCGCCTCTAGGCCTGAAACAATCTCTGTGTTGCCTTCAAAAGTTAGACCTGTAGTTACCCACGTTTTCACGACCTGGTAACGGTCTGTTCCTTCCATATTTTTCAAGGTGTAGATGAAGTCATTGCCTTCGACATCCTGTTGCACTAGACTCGCTGGAACGGTCAACGCTTCGTCGTTTCTGTAATCCTGAAGTGCAACATGCACCATCTGGTTCGGCTTCACACCGTTCGCCTCAGGCAAGCTTACATTGATGGAGAATGTGCGGTTGCCTTCTTGAATGAATTGGCCCACCTGTAGCACCTCTGCAGAAACTTCATAATCCATAGAAGTAAAGGCTACACTCGCTGGAGTTCCTACGTGCACACGATTCGCGTAGCTTTCAGGAACATCAGCTTTTACATATACCCCCGATGTGTTCACCAAACGAATGGCAGGCATCTGTGGACCCGCCAACTGACCTTCTTTTGCGAAGATGTTGTCGATAGACCCAGCAAAAGGCGCGCGAATTTCGCTCAGCTCAATCTGCTCCTTCAAGGTTTTCACCTTTTGCACCAAACCATCATAGTTATTCTTGGCTTGCAAGTATTGAATTTCAGAACCAATCTGCTGGTCCATCCAAAGGCGCTGTTGTTTTTCAAAAACCGTCTTGGCCAATTCCAATCCAGTCTGCAACTCTGCCAACGAAGACATCATGATATCTGTATCTAGGGACAATAGCAATTGGCCCTTCTTCACAGACTGTCCGTTCTTCACGTAAATCTTCTTTACAGTACCGCTGGCCGTCGTGTATAAATTGATGCTCTTATCTGCCTCAACCATACCGAAGACGTCGAAGTAGTGCAAGAACATACTTGGCTCTACCGACTTTGAAGTCACTACATCGTATACTTTGTTGGTATCGAGTGCCGCCAATTGAAGCTCAACTTCAGAAATAAGAGCACTGATGCTATCACGTGAAGAAACCAATGCCTCTTTCTTAGACTTTAGCTCATCCATGGTGCCCATCTCCTCTGGCGCCCCACATGCTACAAGTGCAATACTGCTTAAAATGAATACTACTTTTTTCATGTCCTGTTCTTATTTCTGTGTTTGTTTAGTCATCAAATATTCCAGTTCGGACTTCTTGTCCAAGGCATTCTGGGCAGCCATAAATTTGGCCTGTAAAGCCTCTTGGTATTGTGCTTCACTCTGCGTCAATTCCATCGAAGATGTCATTCCCTCTTTGTATTCCAACCTTCTCTGATCGCGAATGCGCTTTGCCAATGCTGCGCTTTCTTTCTGGGCGAGATAATCTGCAATACCTTGATAGAAGTCATTCACTAGCGCTGCATGCTGCATCACCAAACCGTCTTCCATTTGCTGTAATCCAATCTTTGCTTGATCGCGCTGAATCTTTGCTTCCTGCACCTTGGCGCGTCCGTTGCCCGAGGTGAATAATGGGATGCTGATATTCCCAGCCACCAAGCTACTCGGAATATCTACTGCGTCATCTCCGAAAATATTGGCCTCACCACTCATGTATTGGATGTTGTTCTGGTAGCTCACACCTATAGAAGGCAGATACCCCAATTTCTGATTTAGCAATTGAAGCTCTGCACCCTCTACCTGGTTTTCCATACCCAAGTAGTCAACGGTTTTCGTAGGGTCAAAAGCTATATCGGCCATTGCTGAGGCTGCTGCTGCATCTACGACTAAAGCTTCCATGTTGTCTGCCAAAAGAATCTCCTGCTGAACTGGAAAGCCCATCTGTAGCTTGAGAAGCATCTTCGCCACTTTCGCTTGACCTTCCGCATAGCGAACGGCATTCTTGATGTTATTGTAGTTGAGCATCATTTGATCAGCATCTGCTTTAGACACTAAACCCGCCTCGTTCATTTTTTCCATTTCAAATGCGAGATCTTGCAAATAGCCTTCGTTCGCCTTCAATACGCCAATGCTCTCCTCGCTCAACAACGCCAGATGGTAGGCCTTCGCCACTTCTCTTTTCAGTTCGGCTTTGCTCTGCTCCATACCGATAGAAGCACCGTCTTTGAGAACTTTAGCTGCCATTAGTCCAACGACATAAGATCCGTCGAAAATCAACTGGTTCACCGCTAAACCGGCCTGTGCTTGGTAGTCCGTACCGAATACTAACTCGTCTAAAACACCATCACCGTTAAAATCTGTCACTAAAGCACCAAGCTCGACATTATAGATGTATTGTCCACTGGCCGATGCCTGAGGCAAACCGTAAGCGAGGTTCTGACGGTAAATTTGTTTGGCACGCTCTATCTCAAGCTTGGCAATCTGTACACCGTAGGCATGGTCAAGCGCATACTCCTGGGCCAAAGCCAAGGTGAATTTCTCTTGAGCACTTACGGTGCTAGACAAGCACAAAGACAGAAAGAGCAATCCTAGTTTTCTCATTCTTCGTTGTTTATTATTTGATTTAAATATTGAATTCCTTTGTCGGAGGCTATCCCTCTGATGTGGTACCTGAGGCTTGTTTGACGTAACTCGTCAAGGTCCGCGGGTCGCTCGGCAATATTGTTTTCGTGAGTCGCCAAAATGTGGCCATAATACAGAATAGTGATGTGGTCTACCGCAATGTCTTGACGGTACAGGCCTTCATTCATCCCCTTTCTCAAATTGTCTTGGGTGATCTTGAATACGAGCTCCTCGCGCTTCTTCTTTAATCGCGGGGCCAATTCCGGGTAGTACTGCTCCAGCTGTCCTATCAATCGGTCCTCATCGCCGCGCATATGCTTTTCAGCAAAGCGCTCAATAGCAAAGAGGTCATCAATGGCGTTGCCCCCGTTTTTCTCGAGAACTTCATACAGAATGCCTTCCATGCTTTGGGCAAAAAAGCTGAAGGATTGAAAGAGAAAATCGGGTTTGTTCGCCACGAATTTGTAGAGCGTCTTTTTAGAAATTCCACAGGCACTGGAAATTTGTTCCATGGTAACTGCCTTGATTCCAAACTTTTTAAAAAGCTCGAATCCAGTGGCAAAAATTTTTACAGCGTTTGCAGTAATGCTCATTCGTCGTTAGGGTAAGTACGGAGGCCGTTTTACTTCACTTCGGAAACGAAATATCCATAAATCGTTTCCTGGGTTTCCCTCTTGCAACAATTTTTGTGCCATAATGTTGAGTAAGTAATGATTTTTACGGAAAAATCGTATTTTAAATGGGCTACTTGGTGCATATTTGTAGCAAACAACACGAAGAATGAGCATTTCGAAAATCTTACAAGAGCCGACATTAGGCAGTGTCATTACAGTTAAAGGATGGGTACGCAGCTTTAGAAGCAATAGATTCATCGCCCTTAACGACGGGTCTGCATTGGCCAACCTACAATGTGTGGTAGACTTCGAGAATGAAGATGAAAACCAGCTCAAGCGCATCACCACAGGTGCTTGTTTAGCAGTTACTGGTGAACTTGTGGAGAGCCAAGGGAAAGGTCAAAGCGTTGAAATCAACGTACAGTCTTTTGAGATTTTAGGGGATGCTCCTGTAGAGGAATACCCACTTCAACCGAAAAAACACAGCCTTGAATTCTTGCGTGAGATTGCACACCTGCGTCCTCGTACGAACACCTTTGGTGCCGTATTCCGTATTCGTCACGCCCTGTCGTTTGCGATCCACAACTACTTCAACAAAGAAGGCTTCTTCAACTGGCACAGCCCAATCATTACTGGATCGGATGCCGAAGGTGCAGGCGAAATGTTCCGTGTTACTACACTACCAAACGGCACAGATCAAGATAGCAGTGAAGACTTCTTCGGAAAAGAAACGCACCTCACCGTGAGTGGCCAACTCGAAGGAGAACTGGGGGCAATGGGATTAGGAAAAATCTACACCTTCGGCCCTACATTCCGTGCTGAAAACTCAAACACAACGCGTCACCTTGCAGAGTTCTGGATGATCGAGCCTGAGATGGCATTCTTCGATCTGGAAATGAACATGGATCTGGCAGAGGACTTCTTGAAATACACCATTCAGTATGTCTTAGACAACTGCCGTGCTGACCTTGAATTCCTCGACAAGCGTTTTGCAGACGAGCAGAAAACAAAACCGCAGAACGAACGCTCAGAACAAGGACTTATCGAAAAGCTCGAGTTCGTAGTAAGCAACGACTTCGTGCGCTTGAGCTACACTGAAGCTATCGAAATCCTGCGCAACTGTAAACCGAATAAGAAGAAGAAATTCAAATACCTCATTAACGAATGGGGGGCAGATTTACAAAGCGAGCACGAGCGCTACCTCGTTGAAAAGCACTTCAAAGCACCAGTGGTGTTGTTTGATTATCCGGCCAACATCAAGGCCTTCTATATGCGCTTGAACGAAGACGAGAAAACCGTTCGTGCCATGGACATATTATTCCCAGGCATTGGCGAGATTGTCGGCGGCTCACAGCGTGAGGAGCGCTACGATGTCCTCAAGCAAAAAGTCGCAGATGTCGGTATCCCTGAAGAAGAACTGTGGTGGTACCTCGAGACACGCAAGTTTGGAACATGTGTCCACAGCGGATTTGGATTAGGCTTTGAGCGCTTGGTCTTGTTCGCAACAGGCATGGGTAACATCCGTGATGTTATCCCGTTCCCACGTGCGCCAAAAAGCGCCAACTTTTAAACGACCTCCCACCCCTAACCTATGTTAAAGCAAACCCTATCGCAAAAACTTCAACAGAAGCTGAGTCCTCAACAGATTCAGCTCATGAAGTTGGTGCAGCTACCGACACAAAGTCTGGAAGCGCGCATCAAACAGGAGTTGGAAGAAAATCCAGCTCTAAACGAAGGTAGGGAAAAGCAAGAGGATAACTTCGAAAATGATAATTCCGACGACCGCGAAGTTCGCGACAGTATGGAAGAGATCAACTGGGACGACTATCTCCGCGACGATGATATCCCAGAATACCGGACTAGAGCCAACAACTTCAGTGTAGACGATGAATTGTACGAAGCTCCGGTGGTTGTCAGTGAAAGTTTTCATGAAAGTCTCATTAGCCAACTGCGGTTGCGCAACTTGAGCGAAGAGGAGCTTGAATTGGCCATTTACTTAGTAGGTACCATTGATGACGACGGTATTCTTCGCCGTTCCATGGAAGATATCGTTGATGACCTCGCCTTTTCACAAGGTGTGTTCACGGATGAAAAGGAGCTGGAGCGCCTGCTGATGATCATCCAGGACTTAGACCCTGCAGGTGTCGGTGGCCGCGATTTACAGGAATGTTTGGTCCTTCAACTAGAACGTAAAACTCCGTCGCTGCGCGTCAACCTTGCCTTGAGTATCCTAGAGGACTACTTTGATATTTTCGTCAAGCGCCATTATCAAAAATTGATGGACCGCTTGGGTGTCCAAGAAGATGAGCTGAAGGAAGCCATTGAGGAAATTGGCCGATTAAACCCAAAACCGGGCGGCTCCTCAAACCTTAGCAGACCTACCGAAAACGTTATTCCGGATTACAACCTTAAGATTGTTGACGACGAACTGGAATTGACCCTAAATGGACGGAATGCCCCAGAGCTAAGCCTTAGTCCGAAATACCGTGAAATGTTGGAGCATTACAAGGCCAGCGGACAGAAGAATAAGTCAGAGAAAGAAGCGCAGCTTTTTGTCAAGCAAAAGCTCGATAGTGCCAAATGGTTTATTGAAGCCATCGTTCAGCGTCAGCAGACACTCATGTTTACCATGGAGGCCATCCTCGAATACCAACGTGAGTATTTCTTGACCGGTGACGAACGTAAACTCAAGCCAATGATCCTCAAGGACATTGCCGAAAAAATTGAAATGGATATCTCGACAGTGAGTCGCGTTGCCTCCAACAAATACATTCAGACGCCCTACGGAACTTTCCTCATCAAGCGATTTTTCTCAGAGTCGATGACCAACGCCGACGGTGAAGAGGTCAGCACTAGAGAGATCAAAAAGATTTTAGAGGATGTGGTTGCTGAAGAGAACAAGCGCAAACCTTTAACCGACGAAGCCTTGGCGACAATTCTTAAGGAAAAAGGCTATCCGATAGCGCGTCGAACGGTCGCTAAATACCGTGAGCAACTCGACATTCCAGTAGCCCGAATGCGAAAAGAACTTTAGTGCGCTACAGCTTCAAACATATTCTTGCTCAGCTGTTGAGCTATGCATTGCACCCAGGGATTCTTCCAACCGTCGGGGCATTCTACATCCTGTTTGTACACCCTGATGTTTTCGCCATCGAAAGTATCGCGCGCGTGCTGTTTGTCGTGTTCACAGGCACCTACCTCATCCCCATGCTTGTCATTTACATACTCACCGTATTGGGCATTATTGAGAGTGTACACCTCATTAAAAAGCAAGACCGCATATATCCTTATGTAGTCGCTGCGTTTAGCGCCATCCTAACCTCTCGTATCTTGATGAATATGGGTGCACCCAAGGAGATCATATATAGCACGCTGGCCAGTGCTTTTGTTTTAGTCGTTAGCTCTGTGCTTATTCCTTTTTTCAAGAGTAGTGCACACATGGCTGGAATAGCTGGATTTACAGGGTTGTATCTCGCCCTCTTCGAAAAATACAATGCCGGAAACCTAGGCACTATGCTAGTACTTGTAGGCCTTTGTGGTGCCATGGCTTGGGCACGCACAGCTCTTAAACGCCATACTCTCAGAGAACTATTTAGCGGTGGCGTTCTGGGCTTTTTTAGCCTTTACGTACTTCTTTCTCGGTAAATCGATTCGTTTACTCATTCTCCTTGTTCTCGCAGAATATTATGTAGATATTTATGCTACTGAAAAATGTACAAGAAGAACAACCTCATGAAAAACGTCATTCGTCTCTTTATTCTAGCGTTCGCATTCTTAGGAATGTCAACCGTCGCTGAGGCCTCGCACAATGCAGGTGGTGATATTCAATACGAATACATCAGCTCCACAGGTAACTCGCACAAATACAAAATTACCATGCGTCTGTACCGCGATGCGACAGGTATCAACCTGCCAGCTTCTGCAACAGTATACGCTTGTTCCGCCAACTTTGCTACCGTAAGTGCTACTCTTTCAGAGGTAGGTACTACAGGTGGTTCAGGGGTAGTGGCTCCAACACTTTTCGACTGTGTGAGCAGTACGAATGCTGGGGTAACCATCAACGTAATGCTTTACGAAGGTGAAATCACACTACCAGGTAATGCGCCGGATTGGACGTTTGCATTTAGTACATGTTGTCGTAACCCAGCGGTAGACAACATCACCAACCCATCATCACAAGGCTTCTACATTGAAGCAAAGCTGAACAACCAGATTGGTCAAAACAACAGCCCGGAATTCGTTAGTGAGCCAGTACGTGCATTCTGTACAGGTCGTACTTTCAACTGGAAGCAGAGTGTTGTTGAGCCAGACGGTGATTCTATTTACTACCGTATTTCACACGTTAAGGCAGGTGCTTCAGGGTCTTGTTCGCCAACGAATATTCCTTACGCTGCAGGTTGGACGTATGATCAACCGATTACAACAAACCCAGCAAACTCATTGTACATGAACCCTTCTACAGGTTTGATTACTTTCAAACCGTCTGCTATTGAGATTGACGTAATGGCAGTAACCGTAGATGAGTACCGTTATGACTCTACCTTGTATGTGTGGCGTAAGATTGGTGAGGTAAACCGTGATATGCAGATTGCCATCGCTTCTGTGTGTACACCACTTGCTCAAGCGGGTGTACAGCTTGATTACCAAGCACCAGGCATGTACCAAGATCCAGTAAATGGTCTGCCAACAGTAGATTACAACTGTTTGGATTCTTCAGTGACATTGAAATTCGCTGTGAAGTTGGATTGTAGTTCTATCTCTCCTGACGGTACAGATTTCCGTTTGACGAAGCCTGACGGTCAGCCGTTAGCTATTGAGTCCATCACTGCGAACTGTGATAACAACTTTGAGGCTTCTCAGATGACCATCAAACTGTTCAAACCACTTACCAAGAACGGTAAATACTTCTTGTATTCTAAGGTGGGTAACGATGGAAACACGCTCTTGAACAAGTGTGGTTTCCCAATGAACGAATTTGATACCATCCAGCTAAATGTAGAAGGCTGTTTCAACGCGGACTACCAGTTGGAAAACGTAACCATTGAAGACGATAAAAATCCGGTGATTGAATGGAGTGCTGATACTTCATCGTACCCGAACTACCTATTCCAAGAATGGCAAATCTTCCGCAAGGATCCAGGCCAGACACAGTGGAACAAGGTGGGTACAGTATTCAACCAGTACAAGTACGACTTTAAAGACGGTCAGATTGGTTTCATTAAAGTCGATCAAGACAGCTACGACTATCGCGTCGATATGAAGTTGAATGATGATATGCAGGGTCCTACAGGCGATGCACACAGCATCCTCTTACAGAGAGACAATGGTATCGTACCTATCGTTGATCCTGATACCAATGCGATCAACCTTATCTGGAATACCTACAATGCTTGGCCAGTAGACAGCTACACTGTTGTACTGCAAGAAAAAGTAAATGGTACTTGGATGCAGGAGTTTGTGCACGATCACGTAAGCTCGCCACAAAACCCTGTAGTTGCGCCCGATACAACGTATGAAATGTTTGTAGAACTCGTTCCGGGTGAATACCGCGTTTGTGTTCGTACAACCAACCCAGGCGATACAGTATACACCGCCTACTCAAACTGTTTGCCAATCATCGTGACTACGCCTCCAGTACCAGATACTGTGGTAGTGCCAAACTTTATTACGCCAAACGGCGACAACGTAAACGATGAGTTTATCCTTCAATACGTAGAAGATTACGAAGACCTTAGTCAGGTCACTATCTTCAACAGATGGGGTGACCGCGTATGGCAAAGTGAACCGCTCTACGACAACTCTAATCCGTGGAGAGGAACCAACCAAAACAATGTGAAGTTAGCTGATGGAGTGTACTTCTACACCATTGAGTTAATCAATGCCGCCGATGAGTATCAATACGTCATCAATGGTACGGTCACCATTATGGATGCCCGCTAAAATGTCCCCACTCGCTTAACACGCGAACACAGCCCGGCTCCCCACAGGGAGCCGGGTTTTTTTATCTTTACCTCAATGGCAAACACACCCGTACACATTCAAAATCTGCTCAAGACCCTGCCGCATAAACCGGGGGTCTACCAGCACATTGATAAGGACGGGAACATCCTATACATCGGGAAGGCGAAAGACCTGAAAAAGCGCGTCAGTAGCTATTTTACCAAGAGTGTGACCAGCGCTCGTATCGCCGTCATGGTAAAGAAGGTGGTCGATATCCGAACCATCATCACAGATTCAGAAGGAGATGCCTTGTTGCTTGAAAATAACCTCATCAAGGAGCACCAACCGCGCTACAACATCAACCTAAAGGACGATAAGAGCTACCCATACATCACTATACGAAAAGAGCGCTTTCCTAGGATCTATGGACTGCGCAACATCAAGCGTGACGGCAGTGAGTACTACGGTCCGTACCCATCAGTAAAAGCAATGAAAGCAGTGCTTGAGCTGATCAAGCAGATGTACCCAACGCGTACCTGCAAGTACCTTCTGAGTGAGGAAAACATTGAGAAAGGAAAGTTTAAACTGTGTCTTGAGTACCACATTGGGAATTGCAAAGGGCCGTGTGAAGACCTCCAAAGTGAAGCGGACTATAACGCAGATGTCGATGCTGCTCGGAAGATCATCAAAGGACAGCTGGGTGAGGTAAAACGCAACCTCAAAGAACGAATGGCCAGCCATGCTGCCAACCTCGAGTTTGAGCAGGCCCAGTACTGCAAGGAGCGCTTGGACGCCATCGAAAAGTATGCTGCGAAGAGCACGGTAGTGAGCTTCCGTATGACCAATATTGATGTATTCAGTGTAAGTATGGATGCTGAATTTGGGTACGTCAACTACCTAAAGATTGTTGAAGGCGCCATCGTTCAGAGCTATACCGTGGAGATGAAAAAGAAGCTTGAGGAAGAGCCGCAAGACTTCTTACACCTGGCCATACCTGAGATACGCGATTTGTTTGGTTCCACCTCCCGTCGTGTATTCACCTCTCACCCTGTTGCCCTAGAGCTCGAAGGGGTTGAATTTGCAGTACCGCAGAAAGGGGAGAAGAAGAAACTCATTGACCTCAGCATTAAGAATGCGATGTACTACCGTCAGGAGAAGCTCAAGAATATTCAGATTGTTGATCCCGACCGCCACGTAAAGCGCATCATGACCCAGATGAAGACGGATTTGCGCATGCCGGAGGAACCTCGTCACCTTGAGTGTTTTGACAACTCGAACATCCAAGGAACCAATCCTGCATCGGCTTGTGTCGTCTTTAAAAACGGGAAGCCATCGAAAAAAGACTACCGAAAGTTCAACATCAAAACAGTCGAAGGACCCGACGATTTCGCTTCCATGGAAGAGGTTGTACACAGGAGGTACAGACGCCTGTTGGACGAGGGAGAGCCGCTTCCACAGTTGATTGTTATTGATGGGGGTAAAGGCCAGTTAAGTGCTGCGCTGAGTTCGCTCGAACGACTGGGACTTCGAGGTAAGATTACCATTATTGGCATTGCGAAACGCTTGGAAGAAATCTACTTTCCAGGGGATCCGTACCCGCTCTATCTCGACAAACGAAGTGAAACACTGAAGATCATTCAGCAGGCACGCGACGAAGCGCACAGGTTCTCGTTGAGCCACCACAGAAACCGCCGAAGCAAGGGGGCTTATAAAAGTGAATTGGACGGTATAAAAGGCATTGGCCCTGAGACCATCAAATCATTAATGCGCAAGTTTAAAAGCGTAAAGAAGGTGAAGGAAGCACCTTTCGAGGCGCTCGTAGAATGTGTCGGTTTGCAAAAGGCGAAACTCCTACAGACCCACTTGAAGGATTAATCCTCCTTGACCAAATACGATTGCCAGCTCGTGTGGAAGAACAGAACCGCCGTCTCGTTGCGTTCGTTGAAGTATTGAATCATACGCGCGACCGTCGTGACAATTTCTTTGGCCTTTTC
Organism: Bacteroidota bacterium; assembly: GCA_003385605.1. Taxonomy (GTDB): domain Bacteria; phylum Bacteroidota; class Bacteroidia; order Flavobacteriales; family Schleiferiaceae; genus UBA10364. Next base: position 5,810 of record QQUU01000004.1, on the reverse strand, counting down.
AACGCGCTCTTTCAAGATCAGGTCGATGCTATCAATGTAAATAGCAACTCCTGTATTGGAGACGCTCATGTCCTCAGGATCCTTATCCTCGTCTTCCTCACCACCAAGAATCTTAATAATTGGCCAATTCAGGCCTCCAGCATTTAGCTCATCGCGAACTTCTGCTGCATCAACTACAAACTGAATAGAGGTACCTTCAAACATGTCTCTGAGAATTTTGACAAAGGTCAGATAAAATCGGTGATCTGGTCCAATTCTTTTTTAGAGATATCCGGAACCTCAACATTATCCTTCGCATACCCAACCGGAAGCAATAAAAAGGGCTTTTCGTTCTGTGGGCGACCAAGAATCTTTGACAAGAATCCCATAGGTGATGGCGTATGCGTCAAGGTGCTTAAGCCCGCTGCATGGATGGCGGCTATTAAGAATCCACAGGCAATGCCTACGCTCTCCTGCACGTAGTAATTCTTCGCCTTGCTTCCGTCTCCATTCACATCATAGTTCTTGCGAAACACTACGATAAGCCACGGAGCATCTTCAAGGAAAGGCTTTTGCCAGTTCGTGGCAAAGGGCTTGAGATCATCGAGCCACTCTTCTGAAGCGCGACCTCCGTAAAAGGCTTTTTCCTCTTCTTCAGCTGCCTCGCGAATCTGCCTTTTAACCTCGGGATCTTGAACGGCGACAAAGTGCCACGGTTGCTTGTTGGCACCGCTCGGCGCACTCGCTGCCAATGAAATCAATGCTTCGATTTGCTCCTTTGAAACAGGCGCGCTAGAATATTCCCGAACGCTGCGTCTAGTACTGAGGTTTTTCTCGAACTGTTCGAAGAGTTTGAGGGCCTCCTCTGAATTTGAAGGCCACGGCTGGTAAGGAATCATAGGTGCATCCATACCCGCCAAGTTAACTTTTATTTTGCCGTATCGCTAATGACCTTACCGTCGCTGATACTGACCACTCTTTTGGCCTTTGCAATGACTCTATCGTCGTGGGTCGCGAAGACAAACGTCATGTTTTCTTGAGCATTCAGCTGCTCCATAATATCCAGCAATTTCGAGGTGCTTTCAGAATCCAAGTTCGCGGTAGGCTCGTCTGCCAAGACAAATTTCGGCTTGGATGCCAGGGCACGGGCCACGGCCACACGCTGCTGCTGCCCCCCAGAGAGCTGGCCCGGACGCTTATCTTCCTTCCCTTCCAAGCCCACTGCCTTCAAGAGCTGCTCGGCACGTGCCAATCGCTCTTCCTTTGGGCGGTCTTGCAGCAGCATGATGAAGCTCACATTCTCTGTTGCACTGAGCACAGGAATAAGGTTATAGGCTTGGAAAACGAACCCGATGTTGTGCAATCTAAAATCAATAAGCTCATTGTCTGAGAGTGCGGTGATGTCGGTGCCGTCAATGAGTATAGATCCCGAAGTGGGTTGGTCTAAACCACCAAGAAGATTGAGTAGCGTGGTTTTACCACAGCCCGAAGGACCTTTGAGTGCAGTAAACTCGCCTTCGGTAATGGTCAAATCTATCCCGTTCACTGCCTTTACAGGAACAGCGCCTTCGTACACTTTGTGAAGCCCACTTACTTCAATAACTGCTTTGCTCATACTTAATTTCCTCTAATGGCTCTAACCGGGTTTAACTTCAATGCCTTGTATGCCGGGAACAATGCTGCAATTAATGCGGTCATGATGACCATTACAGCTACGACCAAATAAAATTCAGGTACTATTTCCGGGTAAATGGTGCTTTGTATCCCCAGCTCTGCTAATCCGTCTTTTTGGGTGCTCAAATCAATACCAATATTCATCATAGCACGAATGCTTAAATCCCCCATCAATATTCCAATGGGTCCAGCAACTACACCAAGCATTAGAGTCTCGATAAGAATCATCAAAAACAGTTTGCGCTTATTCATGCCCACAGCCATCAGCATCCCCAACTCTCTACGACGCTCCAAAACCGCCATCAGCATATTGTTAATGATACCAAAAAGTAAGGCGAGCATAATAATACCGAGAACAAGAACGAGCATAATCCCCATCATGTCATCAGCCACACCTAATTCAGGACTGTTTTCTTTCCATGAAGTCACTAGGGTAGCATCATCTATTTCTGCATTGATTGCCGCAGTCTTCTCCTCTGTATCCTCGCTCTTGTCATAGCTGATCAGCACCTCATGAATGAGAGAAGTGCCTAACAGTCGTTCTAGATCTTTCTGCTGAAGGTAGATGTTGAACTCATCCCACGTAGCATTCAACGTGCGATAGATACCACTGACACGGAAAGAGGCTTTGTGAATGACTCCATTGTGGTCCTGAAAGGTCAGTACCATTTTCTTCTTCATTCCAAGACCCATCTTCTCGGCCAATTTTTCACTGATCACTGCTCCCTTGCGCACCTTGGTTTCAAAGAAGTCGCCTTCCAGCATATGGCTAGCAATTGTGGTTACCTCTTGTTCACTTTCCGCGTTCACACCGATAAATCTCGATGCTCTGGTCTGTTTTGGTGATGCCACCATTCCCTGAAGAACCGTACGAACCGCATATCCTTTGACAAACGGCTGCTCGTCGAGGACCGCTGTCAATTGCTCCAGAGATTCATCAGTAATCACAGCACCCGGCTTAGGATCATTAAGAAATTCAGCATTATGCGCTTGACTATGACCAAGAGTGACACCAATGGCTGCTGCAGTCCGCTCGTTATTCATACCAAACGAAAAACCAATAATCAACAGACCGGCCCAGATTCCGATAGCTATAGAACTCAATACAATGATGGAGCGAATTCGGGAGCGCCAGATATTGCGCCAAGCGACTTTTAAAATCATGAGCGCATACTTTCTATAGGATTCAACTTCATGATCTTCCAAACTGCATATAGACTCACCAATACGCCAATTACAAATATGATTGTGCCGTGATTGAGGTTGATAATAAATGAAGTTGAGGAATATATTTTTGGTTCAAAGTTGTACTTCTCAATAGTCTCTTTCCATTGACCGCTAAGATCGATGGGGTTGTACTTGAAGTAAAATTGGACCGGCTTAACCACAGCCATACCTACAATTGCACCACTCATGATGAGCATGATGTTCTCCAATAAGGTAACAAAGGCCAATTTCGTTTTCTTCATTCCTATGCTTACCAAAATCCCGAATTCTCGCTGACGCTCTGCAACCATCATAATGACCGTTCCTAAGAGGACAAATGAGATAATGAAGTACAAGATGGTCACAAAAATTCGACCGCCAGACATGTCCACTTCAATGGTCTGAACGATTTCTGGGAAGAGCTCTTTCCATTCAAGAATTTCAAGTCCTGTGGCTTCAAGACTATTCAACGAACCGTGAACAGTCTCGTAATCTGCATCCTCTTCGAGAGCCACGACCATCGTTGTTGCCCGATCCACACAATTGAACATGTATTGCGCTTTTGACAACGGCATAAGTACCAACTGTTTGTTGAGTTCTGGATTCGATAATCTAGCAATTCCTCCAATCGGAAATGCACCATAGGCTGTAGCGCCGTGGTACCCTTGGCCCATGAATAGCAATGTGTCGCCGAGTCCAACATGGAAGTAGTTTGCTAATCCTTCAGACACTACAATAACGCTATCATCACGAGAAAAACTTCGACCTTCAAGAAGCATATCAGTCAGTTGCAGTCCGGGCAACTCTATGCCAGGGTCAATACCCATCACTAAAGAGCCCTTCGTGTTATCGCCGTGGTACAGCAATGAAAAACTTTCTAACCGCGGTATCAAGTGGTCTACTCCTTCGGTTTCAAGTAAGGACTGCTCATCCATTGAAGCTAGATCCATGGATAAGTCCAAGCTCTGGTCGCCCCAAAAACCCTCCTCGTGAATCTGAAGGTATCCGAAATTGTTTCCAATGATTTCGTGAATCATGTTCTCCCAAACACCCACTTGGAAACTGCGCAACACAACGGCGAAGATGACACAGAACATTACTGCAGCGATGGTGATAACGCTCCGTCCCTTGTTCCTCCATATGTTGCGCCAAGCAAGCTTGAGCATTATTTCACGTTTTTGATGTTGGCTTTGGTAAAGAAACTATCCGGTATTGGTGTGGTAAAATCCACATAGCTGTACCGAATCTCAGTATAGCTCTCCGGCTCCTCCGCAGGGATCATCTTAATGACTTTTGGCAGTTTACGACCGTCAAAATTGGTCAATTCAGATGCGCGCATTTCGGTAATCAGAAAATCATCCTCGTCGTAAAACTCGCCGCCCAATTGCACGTACGTATCCTTATCGATGTAAGCAATAATCTTTCCCCAAACCACCGGCGCATCGGGTTTCGGCATGAGCTCCAGCACCCAACAATCTTCTCCAGCAATTTCTTTACTTCCGGTTAGTGACGGGGTATAGTCTACCGTCAATGCGCCCGCGTTTATTAAAGCATCGTTAGAAATATCGGTTCCCATCCAGTTTTGAACCAATGCTGCGGGCAAGGCCACCAACTTTTTGATGGCAGGGACATAGTTCCATATATCTTCCCCATTCTTCATGAATACTGTGCCTGCGTCACGCTTCGGACCTAGAATCAAAATACAGCTCTTTTCATTGCCCTTGTTCCAAAGCTTTGCCTCCATAGTGCGCTGCCAACCTGGACGAACCGTAGTAATGCTCACCTCGGCTGTGCTCTGCGCACCGCGTAAGTAGGCCTCGCTCTTTTTTAAAATCGTTGAAGCATCTTGGGCCGCGAGTGAAGTTGCAAAGGCTAGTGAGAGAATGGTAAGAATACGTTTCATTGAATCATTTTATTCTGAAATAAATAACGGCTTCACTCTATCAAAGTTTTTAAATCAGCCTAGTTTTTGGGCCAATTTTGCCATCTCTTTTTTCGCAGATTTCCCGTCGTACAAAACCGCATGAACAGCTTTCACGATTGGCATCTTTACTTCGCGTTTTCTGCGAAGCTTATGTACTAAAGGTACGGCATAATACCCTTCTGCAACCATGGTCATTTCTGCCTTAGCACTTTTTACGGTGTAGCCCTTGCCCAGCATATTACCGAGCATTCTGTTGCGCGAAAATTGGCTGTAGCCTGTTACCAACAGATCGCCCAAATAAGCGCTCTTGTTAATGTTCACCTTGGTGTCGCTCACCGCTTTCATGAACCTGTTCATCTCACGAGCCGCGTTGCTCATCAGTACCGCTTGGAAGTTATCGCCGTAGCCCAAACCGTGGTACATCCCAGCGGCAATGGCATAAATGTTCTTCAAAACAGCAGCATACTCCGTCCCGTACAAATCGTCGCTTAGGGTGCACTTCATGTAGTGACTCTCCATGCATTGCGCCACCATTTTTGCGACCGATTTTTCTCTAGCGGCAACGGTTAAGTAGCTCAATCGCTCAAGGGCAATCTCCTCAGCGTGACAAGGGCCAGTAATCACTACTATCTGCTCTTCTGGAACTTCAAGAATTTCGTTTAAGTATCGGCCTACAATCATGTTTTCATCGGGAATAATCCCCTTGATCGCAGTGGCCACAATCTTTTTACGGAGCAATGCTGGATCTAAATCTGCCAGCACCTCTTTGACAAACGCGCTTGGCACTGCAAGCACTACAATATCTGCCTCAGCCACACACGCCTCAATGTCGGTGAATACTGAAATGGCCTCCGGCTTAAAGCCAACAGAACTCAAATAGCGCGGATTGTGGTGATAGCGCATCACATGCATCGCACTTTCACTGTTGTGCATCCACCAGGCACAATGCCCAAGGGTATCACTAAAGATTTTGGTGAGGGCCGTCCCGAAGGACCCACCACCAATGACTGCAACGCTATGTGGTTTC
>QQUU01000049.1 GCA_003385605.1 Bacteroidota bacterium | reverse complement strand
AAGTGGAGTCGGCGGGAATCGAACCCGCGTCCAAACAAGGAAGCCTGAGGCTTTCTACATGCTTATCTTGTGATTAAGTTTTCGACCAATCTCTGAGCACAAGCACCCTAATCATGGCTTAGCCTCTAAACTTGAACTGGCCCGCGAGGCGAGGGCCAATTGCATTCCTGAATTTTCCACACCTCGTGATCAAGCGCCTCAGGACGGGGGCTCTTGCGAGATGTTCAGCTCCTATACCTTGTATAGGATTAGCATAATCGACATCCTGTCAGATTAAGCGGCCAAAGCGTAAGATTCTTCGCCAGTTATAAAAAGTGAAGCGGTGTATTTACGAGCTGCCCCTTCCGCGCTCGACATGCTTACATCAACCTTCGGCCTGCTGTCAAAACCAGTCGACCCCGATGTAGGGCGCAAAGATAAGCACATTCTATGCCAATATTCAGCACAGTTGGACTAACTTGGTGCGTATGAAAATCGGCTTATTACGTGAGGGTAAAATCCCTATCGATCGAAGAGTTCCGCTGACGCCTAAACAAGCGGTAGAGTTGCAAGAAAGATTTGGTGTAGTCGTTGTGGCGCAGTCCAGCGATATACGGGCATTTAGCGACAATGAATATACAGAAGCAGGCATTGAGGTTCTAGATTCTGTCGAGGAGTGTGATGTTTTATTGGGGGTGAAAGAGGTCCCAATACCGCAATTAATTCCAGGAAAGACTTACTTCTTTTTCTCTCATACCTATAAAAGACAACCCTATAATGCGAAGCTGTTAAAGGCCTGCGTGGAACGCAATGTTCGTCTGATTGATTACGAGTTGCTTACTAAAAACGGTACCCGCGTCGTCGCCTTCGGCAGATTCGCAGGTCTCGTAGGTGCTTACAATGGCTTACGTGGCTGGGGTGAGAAATACGGTCAATACACATTGAAGCCAGCTCACGAGTGCAAGGACATGGAAGAAATGTTTGCCCAGCTTCAAGGCATTGAGTGGCCTTCAGATGTACGCATCTTACTAACGGGTAAAGGCCGCGTAGCAGGTGGCGCAGTAGAGACATTAAAGGCTTCTGGAATTCCACAGATTTCACCGAATGAGGTTTCGAGTTACGAAGGATGTTTCTGGAGCCAATTGGACGTTGAAGAGTACTACAGGACCAACGACGGACGACCTTTTGACCGCAAAGAATTGTTCGCAGACCCAAGTGGATTTGAAAGCAACTTTATGCAGTATGCACCATTTGCCAAGCTATACATAGCAGGGCATTATTACGACAGTCGAGCACCATATATTTTCACTAGAGAGGATGCCAAGCAGCGAGATTTTGCTATTTCCTATGTATCCGACATCAGCTGTGATATTGATGGTCCCGTTGCTTCTACATTACGTGCTTCAACCATAGACGATCCATTCTACGGCTATTTGGCCCAAGCGGAAAAAGAAGTAGATCACAACCACCCTGAAGCAATCGGAGTCATGGCTGTAGACAATTTGCCCTGTGAGTTGCCTAGAGACGCTTCGCTAAGTTTCGGTAGTGATTTGATGGAGCACGTGATTCCGGCGCTATTTAACGGCGACGCGGAGGGAGTACTAGCTAGAGCTACAGAGTGCTCTGAAGGAGCGCTTACCTCAGACTTTATGTATCTTCAAGACTACATAGACCAGGCTTAAATGTCAAAAAAGAGTGCATTACATATCGCCAAGGGGGTGGAAGACGCTCCGTTTATCAATCCCAAATGGAAGGGAGCAAAGAGACTCAAGCAGGACACAGAAAGTCTTGCAGAAGCAGTTCTCCAAGGGGATATTACCGCGCTTTCTCTAGCCATTACCGTTGCTGAAAGTACCTCGCCTGAGGATGAATTAAGGTGCAGAGCACTTATGAACCGTTTACATCCTGAAAGCGGTGGCGCATTCCGTATTGGTATAAGTGGCGTTCCCGGAGTTGGGAAAAGTACCTTTCTAGAAGCCTACTGTTCATTTTTGCTCAATCATGATCCTGATGCACGGATTGCTGTTCTAGCTGTCGATCCTTCAAGTGAGTGGAGCAAGGGGAGTATTCTTGGCGATAAGACCAGGATGGAATCTATTGGTAAAAGCAACAGGGTATTCATTCGTCCCTCTGCCTCTGGTGGCCGATTGGGCGGTGTTGCAAGAAGTACATTCGAAGCAGTGACCTTGTGTGAAGCAGCAGGTTTCAATTTCATTTTCGTTGAAACTGTTGGTGTGGGCCAAAGTGAGACTGTGGTAAGCAAACTGACGGATTGTTTTCTTTTTCTCGCGATGCCTGGAACCGGTGACGAATTGCAGGGAATAAAGAAGGGTATTATGGAAATGGCGGATGTGATTGCTTTGAATAAGTGTGATGGTGATCGAATACAACAAGCCGAACAAAGCGCTATTGAACTGCAAGGAGCGCTGCAGCTGATGACCAGAGCTCAAGATCATTGGCAGCCGCCTGTCCTGCAAATTAGCGCCTTACATGCCACGGGCATGGAGGATATGTGGTCTGCCCTAGACCGATTCAAGCGTCACGGTCAACTCAACGGCTGGATGGATAAACGACGTAGCGCGCAACAGGAGTATTGGTTCAAATCGACCATTGGCGACCTGCTATTCGAGCGAATGAGCGCAAAAGAAAATTGGGGTAAAGAGCGAGACGACTTATTAGCCCAAATCGCTAAAGGCAAAGTGAGCCCTTTCGAGGCGAGTCGACTCCTTATGGATAAAATATTGGCTTAAAACGAGCGGGCTGCTTCGTGCTTGATTAAGAGAATAGCCGCTTTCGTAGGGAAGATTTCTGCAGCCATTTCAGCATTAATCAACTCTTTGGCTAGGTCAGCTGCCGTGGCATCTGCACCTAAGGTACCAGCGACCTTATTGATGATGCTAATCACTTGACTTTTTGCGCTAACTACGTGGTTCCACGCCTCGTCGCTAACATATACTTGTTGCGTGATGTTGTAATCAAATTCTTGACGAACAGCTTCAACCAATGCTTTGCGGTATTGCCCGATAGTCATGCTGCCTGGCTTAACTCTGATGACCAAGTGATTGGGAGTAACGCGCTCTAGGAGCATAATGATACGCTCGAATGCTTGCATGCGTAACGGAAGCGATTTTTTCTGCAAGTCTTTTCTAAGATAGAAGGCACGACGCTTCTCCTCGTTGTCCACGAAATTGGACAAGAGTAAATAGGTTAGAAGCAGCATTAGTGCCGCTGGAAAAGTATACTTGAGAATTTCAACAAATGCTTCCATGAAAGTATGTTAAGGGTAACAAATATCGTTATTTTTGCGGTCCCACCATAGTAATTTAGAAATGAAAGCATTATCGCAACGCGCCCAAGAGATGGGTTTGCCGATGACTATCGAAATGGCCAAAAAGGCTAGAGAATTGAGCGCTACTGGAAAACAGGTGATTAGCCTTTCCTTAGGAGAGCCAGATTTTGATACTCCAGATTTCATTAAGGAGTCTGCTAATGAGGCAATGGCGCAAAATTATACGCATTACATGCCTGTTCCAGGATTTGCAGATTTACGCGAATCCATTGCAGCGAAGTTCAAAAGAGATAATAATCTCGAGTACAGCGCGGACCAGATTGTAGTGAGTACAGGCGCTAAGCAGAGTTTGCTGAATGTGTTCCTAACGCTAGTAAACCCGGGCGATGAGGTAATTATTCCTGCGCCGTATTGGGTGAGCTACATGGATCAGGCAAAGTATTGTGGTGGTGAGGTGAAAGTGCTGCCGACATCGAAAGAAAGTGGATTCAAGATTTCTGCAGCGCAGTTAGAATCGGCCATTACTGAGAAGTCGAAAGTGTTGATTTTCTCTTCTCCAAACAACCCTTGTGGCGCAATTTACAGTGGTGAGGAACTTGCGGCTATTGCCAAGGTAGTGGCTAAACACCCGAACCTACATATCATTTCTGACGAGATCTATGAACTGTTGAACTATGGTGAGATTGACCATGTAAGTATTGCGAGTTTCCCAGAGGTTTACAACCAAACAATTACGGTTAATGGTTTGTCGAAAGGGTTCGCAATGACGGGATGGCGTATTGGTTACATTGGTGCTCCAGAGTGGATTGCCAAGGCATGTACTAAATTCCAATCAAACTTTACTTCTGGGACAAACTCAGTCGCTCAGCGCGCTTGTAAAGCGGCTGTAGAGGCAGATCCTGCTTCTGTTAAGTACATGGTAGATACATTCGCCGCTCGTAGAGAAAAGATGGTGGGTTGGATAAACGAGATTCCAGGTTTTGAATTGGACACTCCTCCAGGTGCATTCTATGTATTCCCTCGCGTGGCGGATCTATTGGGTAAAAAATTCAATGGTCAAGTACTGAACACGTCGTTGGATCTTAGCATGTATCTATTGGAAGAAGGCTTGGTGAGTACAGTGCCGGGTGATGCTTTTGGTTTACCAGGATACATCAGATTTTCTTACGCGGCTGCAGAGGCTGATTTGCAAGAGGCTGTTCGTCGTGTGAAGGCGGCAGTTGCGCAGCTCGAAGATTAATAAGACCGGTCATGAAGATTGAAGTTGCCAACGGCGAGATTATCGATAAGCATACCATTTTGGTGATTAAAAGTGAGCGTATCTCAGATGCTGGGAAGCTTGCAGACATTCGCCGAGAAATGGAAGCGCTTGCTGAAGGCGTGAAATTCGTTTACAACAGTGTAGACGACGCTTCAACTGTTCATGACCTTGCCGAGAAGCTCAAGGCGATTAACGAGCAGTTGTGGGATGTAGAGGACCAGCTCCGTGTACTTGAATCGAAGCAAGACTTTGGCGAAGATTTCGTGAACAAGGCAAGAAGCGTATACTTCCTGAATGATGAACGGGCAGCTTTGAAGAGAGCGGTTAATGTTTTGACAGGTAGTACCATTGTTGAAGCCAAATCATACGTTGACTACACGGTTCGAGGTTCGGATTCCGAAGAATAGTGTAACTTCGATATAAGAATCATCTTGTTTTGAGTTTCAAACAACGTTTCAATGCCTTACGAGAGCAGGTGAACATTCGCCTGTACGACAGCCGCGATTTTGTCTTAGGGGCATTGTCTAGACTTTCTTTCCTCGTTGCCTTAAGTACCATTGTATCTTTGATCATCTTCCACGGTTATCAACTCACGGAAGAACAGAACCAAACTATTGGTCTGATCGTAAGAGCTTCTATAGGCTACTACCTGGTAAAGTTCATCATCGAAATTATTTACGATTTCCACCCTTGGGCATTTATAAAAGCGAGGCGCTGGGAGGCCATGCTCATGGTTTTCTTGCTTATAGATATTCTTACAATAAATCTGCAAGGAGTGGAGTTGCTGAGTTTGCTCGGAGATGCCATTGGAGTAAGTAGTCTTCAAAGCGGATTTGTCTTGCTCTTGCAATTCTACGTGATGATTATTGTCTTCCTAGAATTTGGGAAGGTTGGGGAGCGTTTGCCTGATTTTAATTTGAGTCCACCGTCCCTGTTGATCATCAGTTTTATCATCCTCATCGCCTTAGGTACGACCCTTTTGATGCTCCCAGAGATGACTGCTGGAGCAGAGGCTTTAGACTTTGTTACCGCGCTATTTACTAGCATTAGTGCAAGCTGCGTTACCGGCTTAAGTTTGATTGATATCTCCACCGTTCTTTCGTTTAAAGGACAAATTATCGTGATGATCTTGATGCAATTGGGAGGTTTGAATATCATCTCTTTTGCAGCTTTATTCGCTATTCTTCGCGGCGGTTTCGGTATGCGTCAACAGAACTTCATGAGTGAAAATCTAGGCGAGAGTATGCAGCAGAGCGGCAAACTTGTTGGCGCTATTTTTAGATTGACATTGACCATTGAATTGTTCGGTGCAGTAGCCTTAGGTCTGGTGTGGTTCCCGCATTTTGATTCATTGGGCAACACGATGTTCCACAGCATCTTCCACAGTATTAGTGCTTTTAATAATGCTGGATTCTCCTTGTTCTCAGATTCGCTCGCTACTCCTGGAGCAGCGTATCTGCCGAACGTACATTGGATCATTGCGGTGTTGATTGTTCTAGGAGGTATCGGTTTTGGTACTTTATCTGACGTCCTTGCACAACCTTGGCGTAAACAGTCCGTTGTTAGGAGCTGGCGTGGCCTTCGCCTCGGTACAAAAATAGGCCTGTCTGTAGCAGGTATACTTCTAGTAGTCGGTGGTGCTGTCTTTGCATTGACCTTGAGCTTTGACGGCAATGTTGGAACGCACCTGTCGCATAGCTTCTTCCAAAGTATTACTGCACGTACTGCTGGGTTTAATACTATTGATATCGGTGCGATGGCAATGCCTGCCCTGTTGATGATGATATTCCTCATGTTTATTGGAGGTGGTTCTGGCTCTACCGCCGGTGGTATTAAGACCAGCACGTTCGCGCTCGTTTTCTTGAGCGCTGCCGCCACTATTCGTGGCAAAAAGGACATTAATCTCTACAAGAATAAAATCCCTTGGGAGTTGATGAATAGAGCGTTTGCTGTTTTCCTATTCGCCATTGTATTTATTTTTCTAGGCATATTCACCTTGACCATATTGGAGCCAGAGATGGCCTTTTTGGAATTGGCTTTTGAACAAGTGAGTGCTTTCTGTACAGTGGGTCTAAGTACGGGTATTACTGCAGATCTATCCTTTGGTAGTAAGGTGGTAATCATGCTCAGCATGCTTGTAGGTAGGGTAGGAACCTTGACGTTGGCATTCGCACTAAGTGGCGCCCGTCCAGAATCTAATGCCTTCACTTATCCTAAGGGCAATATGCACGTCGGCTAATAAAAAAGCCGCTCCCTGATCAAGAGAGCGGCTTCTCTGAGGACTGTTGCCCCATTAATTCTTGTCTTGGAAGTCTAGGTTCTTGAGCCCAATGAATTTCAGGAATTTCTTTCCATTGATTTTCAAAGTCTCTTTAACTCCAGTAGCGAGTTTCTTCGATGCTGCATCGTCCGGTCTTGAGACAAATTTAGAATCGCGATAGCTTACGCCTTCCCCTGGCTTCGTATAGAAGTAGGTGTAGAAGCTTTTCCTGCTCTCTCCTTCAGGAATATTGATTTTACGATAGCCGTGCGGGCTATTGTCGTCGGTGTAGAAAATTACTGCGGTATTGAAAGTCGGGGGGACTTTCACCACACACTCCGTCATTTCTTTATTCCATAATTCAAGATCACCACCGTATTCTGGTTTCCAATTCTTATTGAGGTAAACCAAAAGGTTAATACGACGCCACAGTCCCAATTTCGGGTTCATGTTCACATCGATATGAATGTCCACATAGGAACCGTTTTTACCTTGGTGAACACCAGAGCCCAAGGCGTCTGTGGTTGTGTGTAATCCCTCAATACCCGTGATTCTTGAGAGTTGAGCGTACCATTCTTCGGACGATACGGCCTCACGAATTTTTGCAAACGAAGGGTGCCAGCGTTCGAAGTGGTAATCTTCGCTCTTATCCTCGTTAAGGCTTTTGCGTTTAACGTTGAGGTCTTGAATGGACGGGAAGTTTTCAAACAGATCGTTGGCGATTTCTTCCGTAAAGAAGTTTTCCATCACCAAATACTTACAAGGTTGTGCATTCGTGTACGAGGCGTTTAATGCCGCGGCATGCTCTTCCTTTAAGTACGCGTCTTGAATAATTCCTTGTGCCATAATTCGTTCGATTTGAATCCAAATATAAGTGTAGCCCTATTACTTGCGAGCGACATTTGTCAGTTTTCCATAAACCACCCTGAAAATAGAGGGTAGAAGTCGTTTGAAAGGCACTGCGAATCGCTCGTATCTGCCAATAATGACTTGCTTAGGCGGATTAGTTTTCTGAGTTTTTCTCAGGAATTTTCGGGCCAATTCTTCAGGCGACATACCCTTTTCCTGGGCCACACTGTTTTTACCAATAGGGGTGCCATCAGGACCTAGGCTACTTAAGGTAACTGCCGTATTGATGAATCCAGGACTGAGTATTCCGGCATGAACTCCTGATCCTTCTAATTCGTATTGTAGCGATTCGAAGTAACCGGCCACAGCGAATTTACTCGCAGCGTAGGCTGCCAATTTCGGACTGCCGAAGTAAGCAAGAATACTTGCTACGGTCCAGATTTCTCCGCTACGTCTTTCAATCATGGTCGGCAATACTGCCTTGGTTAGTGCGACTGAGGCCCAGAAGTTCACTTCTAAAACTCTTCGTTCTACCTGAAAATCCATGTCTTCAACACGTCCTAAATGGCCTATGCCGCCATTGTTCACGAGTATATCGATACGACCCTTGAAGGCGAGTGCTTCTTGGGTCCATTGCGATGCATTCTCGTGCTTGCTGAGGTCGAGTGGAAGAACCATACACGTATCAGGTTGTCTAAGGCTGTCTTTTACGGCCAATAACAACTCTTCTCTACGTGCTGAGATAATGGTGAAGGCTCCGGCATTTGAATAAGCCTCTGCAAGCGCACGGCCAATGCCGCTGCTCGCCCCAGTGATCCAAACAACCTTACCTTCAAATGACTTCATTATCTATTTCTTCTTGGTGCGCCTTTAAATTTAGAACTTCCTTTTGATTTACTCTTGGAAGATTTACGCTTGCCGCTATCGAATCTGTCTTCACCTATTCTTTTGCGCTTTGGACGATCGCCACGTGCTTCTAAACGGTCTCCAAAGTCGCGGCCAAAGCGGTTTGATCCACCTTCATCACGACGTTCGCGACGCTCAAAGCCTCCACGGTCTTCACGGCGGCCTCTGTTTTCAAATCCTCCACGGTCTTCACGACGGCCACGGCTTTCAAAACCTCCGCGGTCTTCTCGACGACCTCGGCCACGACCACCACGATCGTCTCTACGACCACCGCGATCTCTGCCACCACGCCCGTCTCTGCGTCCACCATATCCGCCGCGTGAGCTGCTTCTCTGTGGGGCGCTTCCTCCTTCTTCGAAGTAGGCGTTAATGGTATAAGAGCCCGTTTTAGAACCCGATAATCGTGCAGCTATATCTGCCGCATAGCGCTCCTCGACATCGATGCGAGAGAACGTCTTGTCCATGTCGATCTTACCAATGCGCACTTTCGTGCCTTCCATGACGTCGTTGATCACACCCATCAATCGAGATGGGTTGACTTTTTGACGGTATCCTAGGTCAACAACGATAGTTTTAAATCCTTCTTCCCTTCCAGTCTTAGAATCTCTACGACCGTGTTCTTTGACCTTCTTCGCAGTTTCATTGATATTGCGTGCGCCGCGGTAACGGCTGAGAATGGTGCTCACCTCGTGACCTAAGAAACGCTCGATGAGGTCTGCCTTGCTCAAATGAGCGAGCTTGTCCATGGCCTCCTCCACCAGAGTAGGGTCCAATTCATATACGTGATCCATTTGCTCCAGATCACTTATTGCTTGGCGCATTTTCACCTCACAGATATCTTCCCCAGACGGGACCATCTTGGTTTCAAAGCTCTTCCCAATAACACGTTCTAAGTTTTTCACCTTGCGCATGTTGCGTCCGTGTGTAATCACCAGAGAGATACCACTAGCTCCGGCACGACCAGTGCGGCCTGAACGGTGAACATATACCTCAGGGTCGTCTGGAATATTCACGTTGATCACGTGTGTGAGGTCATTTACGTCAATACCGCGGGCAGCTACGTCAGTAGCTACCATTACGTTGAGCGCTTTATTTCTAAAACGCTTCATAACATCATCGCGTTGCGCTTGACTCAAATCACCGTGAATAGCTTCAGCACGGTAACCGTCGTTGACGAGTTGCTCGGCAATACTTTGCGTCTCTCTACGGGTACGGCAAAAGACAATACCGTACATATCCGGGTTAAAGTCGAGAATACGACGCATGGCCTCATAGGTGTTCTTTGAGCTTACCACATACAACTCGTGCTCTACATTAGAAGCACTGATGTTGCGTTTTCCCGCGGAAATCTCCTTCGGCTCGGTCAAATATTTCTTGGTGAGGTGCTTCATCCCCTCCGGCATCGTTGCAGAGAAACAAAGCGTCTGCTTGTAATCTGGAGTATTGGCAAGAATGGCGTCCAATTCGTCTTGGAAGCCCATGCTGAGCATTTCGTCTGCTTCGTCGAGCACTAGGAACTGCACATCTTCGATGCGCAATTTGCGACGTTCAATCAAATCTAGGGTACGCCCTGGCGTACCTACAACAATCTGAGGTCTGCCTTGAAGTTCTTTGATCTGTTTAGATATTGGTGAACCACCATAAACTGCTGCCACCTTTACATCCATAAACTTCGCGTACGATTCTATGTCTTTGGCAATTTGCAAACAAAGCTCGCGCGTTGGTGCGAGCACAATCGCTTGAACGTGCTGAACGTCTTCTTCAAGTTGATGGAGGATAGGCAGAGAGAACGCTGCCGTTTTACCTGTACCTGTTTGTGCGAATGCAATAAGGTCGGTGGGTTCTTCGAGCAAATGTTCAATGCTCATTTTCTGAATAGGAGTCGGTTCTACGAATCCTAAAGCTTCTACACCGCGAATGATATCGGGATGCAGACCGCTGTCCTTGTACGTTTCCATAAAGTTGGCCCGAGGGGCCTTTAAAAATTGCCCAGTTCCGCTGGGTGCGCCTACTAGAGTGTCAGCGCTTCCTTTCAATTTTTAGCCTACATGGAAGATGGACACCCGTTATAATCAGGCGCAAAAGTACGTATAATAAAATTGGGATGCCTTATTTAACACCTTGGGCGCGAATGACCCATGCCTCGCCTTGGTGAAATTTGCCTTCGTCGAGTATCACTTTTTCTTCCCAGACTTCAACGGATTGTAGGTCCTTGAAGAGTTCAAAAACCCTTTCGACTGTAAAGCACATGTCCTCCTTTTGTGGACCGCCACTGCCCATGCCAATATTCTTCACTGAAAATCCTTCAAATACCACCGAGCCTTCTGGGTGGAGCATGTCTACGAGATGATGGTAACAGTCCTCTACCTGTTCAGGAGTGTGGAAATAACAAAAAGCTGCTGCATCGTAAGGGCCGCCTTGGTAACTAAGCGCGTCACTCACTGTGTAGGTGATTTCACACCCGTTTTGCTTGGCAAGAGCGAGGGCTTTATCTCTTCCAGAAGCGCTGAGGTCAAAAGCCTCTACTTCCCAGCCTTGTCGCGCGGCATACACGGCATTTCTTCCTTCACCTTCGGCTGCAAATAAAATTTTACCTGGCTTCTGAGTGTCTAAAGATGCTTTAACAAAGGCATTAGGGGCGGTGCCGTACGCATAGGGTTGCTCGGAATACCGTTGATCCCACATTTGGGTGAATGCATTTTTATTCATGGCTAGGAGGTAAATTCGATACTAGGCTGTTTCTTTGTCCAAAGATAGGCCACTATTGCCCGTTGCTGTGGCGTACCAGGACCAAATTGAAACCTCGAAGGATTCGATTTAAATTTATTTCAGTTTGAGTTGTGGAATAAATAGAAGGGCTTATATTTGCACCCCCGAAGAATAACGGGTTAATAGAAGTAGTTATGAAGCGTACATTTCAACCTAGCAATAGAAAACGTAGAAACAAGCACGGATTCCGTTCAAGAATGGAAAGCACCGATGGTCGTAAAGTATTGGCGTCTCGTCGCTCTAAAGGTCGTAAGCGTTTGACTGTTAGTGATAAAGGAAACTATAAAGGTTAAGATGTTCAAAACCTTTTGATAATATATAGGTGTTGCCATTCGCAACACCTTTTTTTTGGCCTCACGGCGCCTAAATTTGCACAAATCTTAAGTTCATGCCGAAAGATACTTCCATCAAGCACGTCTTAATAATCGGATCTGGTCCTATCGTTATTGGCCAAGCATGTGAGTTCGATTATTCTGGATCACAAGCCTCACGCTCCCTGAGAGAAGAAGGCATCATTGTTACCCTCATTAATTCCAACCCAGCAACCATCATGACGGATGAGGTTGTTGCCGATAACATTTACCTCAAACCACTTACTGTGGAGAGCATTGAGGACATTTTGAAGACTCATCCCGATATCGATGTAGTTCTTCCTACCATGGGTGGACAGACTGCGTTGAACCTTTGTATCGAAGCCGATAAGCAGGGTATTTGGGAGGAAAATGGCGTGAAGATTATTGGTGTCGATATTGATGCCATTAACATTACTGAGGATAGAGACGAGTTCCGCAAATTGATGGAGGAGATTGATGTGCCTATGGCACCGTCTCGTATTGCGAAGAGCTTCTTACGCGGTAAGGAAACTGCCCAGGAGTTTGGCTTTCCACTTTGTGTGCGTGCCTCATTTACCCTTGGTGGTGCGGGTGCTACGTTCGTGCACACCGAAGATGAATTTGATACGGCCCTCAGCCGCGGACTAGAGATTAGTCCAATCCACGAAGTAATGATTGACAAGGCCCTACTCGGATGGAAGGAGTATGAGCTGGAGTTGCTTCGCGATAAAAACGACAACATTATCATCATCTGTTCTATTGAGAACATGGATCCAATGGGTATCCACACGGGTGATTCAATTACCGTTGCTCCTGCAATGACATTAAGCGATACCACGTACCAAAAGATGCGTGATATGGCGATTAAAATGATGCGTAGCATTGGAACATTCGCAGGTGGATGTAACGTGCAGTTCGCAGTGAGCCCTGATGAAAACGAGGATATCGTTGCTATTGAGATCAACCCTCGTGTGAGCCGCTCGTCAGCATTGGCATCGAAAGCGACAGGATATCCTATCGCAAAGATTGCAGCCAAGATGGCCATCGGTTACACCTTGGATGAGCTGATGAACCAGATCACCAAAACGACGACAGCGTACTTTGAGCCTACCTTGGATTATGTGATCGTAAAGATCCCTCGTTGGAACTTTGAAAAATTCGAAGGAGCAGATACGCGACTGGGCATTCAGATGAAAGCCGTAGGGGAGGTTATGGGAATTGGCCGCAGCTTCCAAGAAGCCTTGCATAAAGCGGCGCAATCGCTCGAAATCAAGCGCAATGGCTTGGGTGCTGACGGTAAAGGATTGACCGATCAGGACACCATCTTGCACAAACTAGAACATGCTTCTTCTGACCGTTTGTTCGTGCTTTATGATGCCATCCAAATGGGGATTCCACTGCGCACCATCTTCGACATTACGAAGATTGACATGTGGTTCTTAAAGGAGATTGAAGATCTCGCGAAGGTGCAAGCACGTATTGAGAAGCACAGCCTTGAGAGTCTGCCGAAGGAGTTGATCCAAGAGGCGAAGATGAAAGGTTTTGCCGATCGTCAGATTGCACACATGGTTCGTGCCTTAGAAAGCGAGGTACACCAAAAGAGAACAGATCTCGGTATTAAACGTGTATGGAAGCTCGTAGATACTTGTGCTGCAGAGTTCCCAGCGCAGACGCCATATTACTATTCTACCTTCGAGATGCCTTACGTGACTGCGGATGGCGTGGAGATCATTGAAAACGAAAGTGAGGTAACCGACCGCGAGAAAATCATCGTTTTAGGTTCGGGACCTAACCGCATTGGTCAGGGTATTGAATTTGATTACAGCTGTGTACACGGTGTTTTGAGTGCTCGCGAAGAAGGCTATGAAACCATCATGATCAACTGTAACCCGGAGACGGTAAGTACAGACTTTGATACTGCAGATAAGTTGTACTTCGAGCCGGTATTCTGGGAACACATTTATGATATCATTCTTCACGAGAAGCCTCGCGGTGTGATCGTTCAGTTGGGCGGTCAGACGGCATTGAAATTGGCCGAGAAGATGAGCCGTTACGGCATCGAAATTATCGGTACTTCTTACGAGGCCTTGGATTTGGCAGAAGATAGGGGCCGATTCTCAACGCTGCTCAAGGAAATCGACATTCCGTATCCGAAATTTGATGTAGCTACGAACGCTGATGAGGCTTTGGATATCTCTGATGAACTAGGCTTCCCAATCCTTGTACGTCCGTCGTACGTATTGGGTGGTCAAGGGATGAAGATTGTGATCAATAAGGAAGAACTCCAGCACCACGTGATCAACCTCTTCAAGGAGTTTGAAGGCAACCGCGTACTTCTTGACCACTATTTAGATGGGGCCATCGAAGCAGAGGCGGATGCCATTTGTGATGGTGAAGATGCCTACATTATTGGAATCATGGAGCACATTGAGCCGTGTGGTATTCACTCGGGCGATAGCTCGGCAGTATTGCCGCCGTTTAACCTCGGGCCGCTCGTTATGGAGCAAATCAAGGAGCATACGATCAATATTGCGAAGGCGCTCGATACCAAAGGGCTGATCAACATTCAGTTCGCCATCAAAGACGACGTTGTGTATATCATCGAGGCCAACCCTCGTGCATCGCGTACCGTACCGTTTATCTGTAAGGCATACGGTGAGCCGTACGTGAATTACGCCACGAAAGTGATGTTGGGTACGAAGAAGGTGAAAGACTTTGATTTCAATCCACAGATGGATGGCTTCGCTATCAAGATTCCTGTATTCTCGTTCAGCAAATTCCCGAACGTGAACAAGAAGCTTGGACCAGAGATGAAGTCTACAGGTGAGGAGATCCGATTCATCAAGGATTTGAAAGATCCAGTATTTAAGAAATTACATAGCGAGCGCAGCCTGTATTTGAGCCGCTAACGTTAACAGAAGTTTTGAAATCCCGGCGCCATCGGCGCCGGGATTCTTTTTTATCTTGGAAAAAATTTCGCTGCGTGTTTAGATTCATAGCACTAACTATCCTTGCTTATTTCATCTTCCGAGGGCTCGACAGATTCTTTGGTGGTGCTCCCGCACCTCGTAAAAGAAGCAACCGCCCTTCCAGCGGAACTCGCGAGAAGCGCAGTAGTGTGAAAAAAGATGTGGGTGAATACATCGACTACGAGGAGGTGAAAGAAGATAAGTAGCCTTGAAACTTGGAATCATCACATATTATTGGCCTCCTGCAGGCGGACCTGGCGTTCAGCGTTGGTTGAAGCTCAGCAAATACCTCGCTCGTGAAGGCGTTGAGCTGTACGTGGTTACTGTGGATGCGGATAAGGCAACCTATCCTTTGCGCGATGAAGGCTTACAAGCCGATGTGGCCGATGGCATTACCGTTATTCGCACTGGAACCAGTGAAAAGTTTGGCGCCTACAAGAAGGTGACCGGTAAAAAACAAGTGCCCTTTAGTGGATTTAGTGGTGAGGATGCCAAGGTGAGTGCGCTGCAGAAAATTGCTCGATTTGTTCGTGGCAATTTCTTTGTTCCCGACGCTCGTAAAGGCTGGAACGATCACGCCTACCGCGCTGCCGAGCAAATCATTACGCAACACGATGTGAGGCACTGGATAACAACTTCTCCACCACACAGCACACAGCTGGTAGGATTGAAGTTGAAGCAGAAGTACGGCATCCATTGGACCGCTGATTTCCGCGATCCGTGGACGGATATTTATTACTACCGTAAATTTTACCCTACAGCCCTTACTCGGGCCTACGAGCGCGGATTAGAACGAAAGGTGTTCGCTACTTGCGATGCTTTGTTGAGTGTTAGTCCTGCATGGAGCAAACTCTACCAAAGTAAAGGCGCAGTGCCGATGACTAAGGTGCACACAGTGACCAACGGTTTTGATGCCGAAGATTTTGCTGGCGAGCAAGCTCGTCGGCCCGAGGAATTCACCATCACCTATGCGGGTACATTGGCTGCACAATATCCCGTGGCCGATTTTATAACTGCCTTGAATCAGCTCGATTTTCCGGTACTTCTGAAAGTAATTGGTTCTTGGGACGGATTGAGTAAGGAGCGTTTAGAAAATGCCGCTGATCATGTACAGCTGGAGTTTGTGGAATATGTGCCAAAAAAGGAATTGAATGCCATGATGATGGGCAGTCACTTGTCCCTATTCTTGCTGCCGGAGGTCGAGAGTGCAAAAGGACACATCCCTGGAAAGCTCTTTGACTATCTAGGTGCTGGTAATCCTATTTTGGGATTGGGTCCCGTGGATGGTGATGCAGCAGGGATCATTCGCGATGCTCAGGCAGGGGAGGTCTTCAGCTATGGAAATACAGCAGGAATTGTTGATTTCTTGAAATCTCACAAGCAGCAAAGTCCAAGGTTGGACACAGCGCTTACGGCTCCTTATGAAAGAAGTGTTCAAGCCAAGGCCGTGTTGAAGGCTGTGTTTGGCGACTAAGGAAAAATAGAACCGACAAAAAAAGCCACCCGCGCAGCGGGTGGCTTTTTTATTTATCTCAAGAAAAATTAAGCTTTGTTCTCTTTGTAGGCCGACCATCCGAAGTAGGCGATTAGAAGCAAAAGCAGGCCTGATCCAGCCATATTTACCTTTTGACCGGCATAGAATGACTTTGGTTTGAATTCAAACACGATTTCATGTCTTCCAGCAGGTACTTTCATGCCGCGCAAGGTGTAATTCACTCGAATGTGCTCTACAGGTTCACCATCGATGTAGGCTTGCCAGTCGTTGCCAGAGCCTTCGTAGTAGATTTCCGAGAAGACCACAAAGGCATTTCCGCCTTCAAAACTATACTCCATATACTTTGGATCATAGCTCGTGAGCTTCACTTTGGCTGGAGCGAATGAGGCTGTATTGCCTAAATAATCGCTGTAACGCGCATCCACAACTGCTGTCGTTTTTGGATTGAAACTAGAGAGCGCCGCCATTTCTGCATCCGCGTTCGCTACTACATTCACACTGTTTACCGACCAGGCATTTCCACAAGCATTCGGATTGCGCTGGGCTTGTGGTTGGCCATTGGCACCCTGAGCGATGATGTATTTGGCATTGAGCATGCTGAAACACGCCATGTTTTGCTTGTTAAGCTGGTTGTCGATAAGGTCTTGATAGCGCTGTAGTTTGGCACCGTGGTAGCCTCCAATACTTTTATGGTGGTAGCTGGTATAACTATCATTGGTAAGACCTGCCATGCTGTTCCAAACGCGGAAGTGTGGGTCGCTGTCTTGCAGGATCGCTTGGTTGGCTGCATTCGGTGCATATTGTTGTTCCCATTGGCGTTTGGATTGGAAGTCGTCCAATTCTAACTGATCGCGGTCAAAACCGTAGAGGTCTAATAAGGTGATCGCGCCAACAACGGCAATGGCAGCTATTTGATTCAATTTCCCAATGTGCCATACGTACAAGGCTGCTGCAGTGAGTAAGCCAAAGATTAGAGAGCGCATTGCTGAGCTTGTAATGATTCCTTGACGGTCACTAATGAGCTGATCGAGAGAAAAGCCTTGTTGTGTGAAGCTTGCGTCGCGCGCTCCTTCGAGGTTCATCGCATACGGCGCGATCAATCCAAAGAGGACTACGAACCCGGCAAATGTTGCTGCTCCTCGAGTGAAGGCTTTCATTCTCGCTGCCTTATCAAGTCCTATCCAACTGTTCAGACCATAGATGCCGTAGAATGGGATGAGGAAGAAGAGTACTACCATCGCCATCGATGGCACACGGAATTTATTGTAAAGTGGCAGTGCGTTGAATAGGAGTTTATTGAAGGATTCAAAATTGGACCCCCAAGCCATAAATAGGAAGACGATACCTGAAGCCAGTACCCAATTTCTCATTGTTCCACCAACGGTAAACAGGGCCAGGCAGAAGAGGAAAAATACGCCTGCACCCACATAGTAGGCGCCGTTACCCATGCTTTCTCCCGTCCACTTCATGAAGGCAGCGCCCATGTATTGATTGGCTTGTGCCTCGGCTTGACTGGCATTCATTCCTTGCTGACGGAAGGCGCGGACGAGCTGATCAAAGGTTTCTGTGCCCATATCTGAGTAATCGACCATCATACCACCGCCAGCGGCATTTGGAATCACTAGAGCAACACTTTCATAAACGCCGCTGGACCAGGCCATCGCATAATCGAACGAAAGACCGCCTTCGCCTTGGTTTTGGTTTTTATTGGTCAATTCTGAAATCCCGCCACGCATACTTTCCTTCGTATACACCTGCGTTCCCCACATATTGGCGAGGTTAGGGCCGATGCTTAGAACTGCGGCTACCAGGAGCCATCCAGTAAGTTTAGCGAACTCTGGAAGTGCCTTTTCGCGAGCATATTTAATGAGGTAGGTGATCCAGATGATTCCCATAAATAGGCCGGCATAATAGGTGATCTGGAAGTGGTTTCTATGGATGCTAAGACCCGCAAAAATGGCCATGAGAATCATTGCTTTCCAATTCTTCTTTTCGAAGATGAGCAGCAGCGCCATAATCATCAGAGGGATGAAAGCTGCGGTATTTACCTTGGCATTGTGCCCCGCCGCGTAACCGATGATAAAAAAGCCTGAATATCCATAAGCGAAGCCGCCGATGGTACTGAGCCAGTGGTTTACACCGAGGCCTCTTAGTCCTATAAATCCTCCGATCATCAGATAGAAAATGATGTACGTAGAGGAGGTGGTCCCACCAATAGCTTTTACCGCACCTGTGATATATTGAAATATGTTGCCACCGTATTTCGTAGAAATCTGTGCCGTAGGCATACCGCTGAACATCGAGTTGGTCCAAAGGGGCTCTTCGCCATTGGCCTCTCGGTAATCACGTATTTCTTTGCTTTTGGCGTAGCCTAATTTTATATCGTCTTGGTCAAGAATATCGCCGCTGAGGTAAGCAGGGCTTAGAAAGGCTACATTCAAGCCGAGTAGAATTGCGATTGGAAGGATCCAAGTACGCAAAAGTGGCATCCATTGCTTCATAGTAGGTTGTGCTCGTTATTTGGACCTCCAAACTACCAAAACTTGTGGAATAATAAGGTGTCTTAACCTTGATAATCCCTCGATTAGGTGGTATTTTTCGGACCTAACACAACGCATTGATATGGCCCGCAAGATTAGCAAGGCAGAAATCGGTCAAATTTTAGAACAAGGGTGTGACGAACGTGTGCACCTGATCGAAGGTACCAACCGCAATAAATACCACCTCAATCCTGTAGAATACGAGACATTATTGCAGCGGGGCTCGTGTACTGCCAATTTGTTGACACCGCGCTCGCACGGTGTAGCTAAGGCCTTCTTGGGCAAGTACGACGAGCTCAACTATGAGAGTCTGCTCGAAAAACAAAGCAAGCGACTTATTGATTTGGTCGGTAGTGAGAACAACGAGCCGTTTGATATTTATTTCGGACCGTCCGGATCGGATTTAGTGTACTACCCACTGATGTTCCAGTTGATGCTGAACCCGAACAAGAAGCTCATCAATATTGTGAGCTGTCCAGAGGAATTGGGTTCTGGCTCAGGTTATGCGTCTGAAACGCGCTTTTACGCGAACTTCAATCAGTTCGGTGAGAACATTGTGAAAGGTGATTTCGTGGACCCAGAACACGTAAGCGAGGTTCATTACCTAGATGCTCGTGATGCGGAGGGGAACATCCTTGACCGCAGTAAAGCAATTAAAGAAATCATTGCAGATAATAAAGACGCTGCAGTAGTTGGGTCGTTGGTATTTGGTTCCAAATCTGGAATTAAAGACGATCTTGATATCATTGATCCAAACGACGGCACCATGTGGGTGGTCGATTTGTGTCAATTCCGCGTAGATCCGAAGCTCATCCACGATTTGCTTGAGAAAGATGTGATGATCATGCTTACGGGTTCTAAATTCTTCCAAGCGCCTCCATTCTGTGCCGCAATGTTGGTTCCAAGAAAATGGAGCGAGCGCTTGAAAGAGGTAGACGCCTCAATCATTGCGCCGTACGGAAAACTCTTTTCAGCCTACGATGTGCCTTGGTTCATGCAAAACATGCGCGAGCACCTACCGGCGAATGAAAATAAATCACTTCGCCTGCGTTGGGAGATTGCCTTGGATGAAATGGAGGCTTACAGCTACTGGTCTACGCAGCAGACAGACGATATAATCACACGCTGGGCCACTGGCGTTATGGCTCGATTGGAAGATTCTGAGCACTTCAAATTAATGCCGGATCAGTTGAAGACGAATATGTCTATCATCAGTTTCCAAGTATGGGTTGGCGGTCGTGCTTTGAACAACGCCGAATTAAAGGACCTGTTTAAGGCCATTGCCACTTCCACTCATGAAGGTTTCAAGGATGGTATAAACAAAGTATTCTTCGGACAGCCGGTTCAATACGGTGACAAGAGTTTTATTCGCTTAGCTATTGGTGCGTACAGCGTTCGTTCTTTCTTGGAAGAGGATGCGATTGATTTGCACAACGATTACCGCGTGATTGAGATTATCGAAGACTACGCGAAAAAAATGTTTGGTTGATTTCGACCAAGGACATATCGAAAGTAATTGCCCAATCACAGGGGCAGGTGAATGAGCAGGACACGAGTCTAATCGTTGCTCACTTGCCAGCGCTCAATGAAAGATTAGCCTTTCTGAGCGAATCATTTTCTAAGAGCACCTTGCATGCCATTGCAGTAAAGACGAATCCGCATCCTAAGATGTTAAAGCATCTCGTGGATTTAGGCTACGGCTTGGAAGCAGCTTCTATTGAAGAGGTGAATATGGCTATTGCGGCGGGGTGCCCGGCAGATAAAATCGTTTTTGACTCCCCAGTTAAAACACGCAGTGAAATAGACTGTGTCTCGGGAATGACCGGTATGTTGGTCAACGTGAATTCCCTGGGTGAATTGGACCGATTTCCTTCAAAACCAACCTGTATCGTGGGTATTCGCGTGAACCCTCAAGTACATACGGGTGCACCTGAAATGTTCGATGTAAGTCGAAATGAAAGTAAGTTTGGTGTACCGGTTTCTAATGCCGAAGCCATTCTTGAGGCCGCATTAGCGCATCCAGTGCAAGCCCTGCATATGCATAGCGGCTCACAAATGAAAGATCTTGAGGTTCAGCGTCAAGCGCTCATCTCCTTGAAGCAGTTGGCCGATAAGATCAATGCCGCTTCACCCGGACAAATACACACCTTAGACATCGGTGGCGGCTTGCCGTCAGAGTCGCTTTCCGAATCGACTCGTATGGCAGAATATGGCGCCATTGTACAAGATATTTTCGCCGATTCACAGTACCACCTAGTCACTGAATTTGGACAGTGGGTGCATGCTGAGGCTGGATTCGCACTTTCTCGTGTAGAGTATGTTCTGGACCAAAGTCGTGTTTTCATTCACCTCGGTGCCGATTTCTTTATGCGTGATGCCTACACCAAGGCGCGCCCATTCGCGTTGAATATTTGGGATGATGCTGGTATGCAAATCCAGGGCCCTGAGAACAACTTTGATATTGCAGGTCCGTTGTGTTTTGCGGGCGATTATCTGGCTCATGGTGTAGCATTGCCAGCGGATACTTCAGAGGGAAATTGGCTTAGCATCAGTAGTACAGGAGCCAATACGTATGCTCTATGGTCCCGTCATTGCTCAAGAACAGTACCGAAATGTATCGCATTTGATGGTGATAAAACCACTATTTGGAGCGAACGTACGACAATCAATTATTAATCTTATTTTTGGAACACAAGTCGCAATAAATGAAAAAGATATTTTCACTCTTAATGGTCGTTCTTTCCACTGCAGCATTTGCGCAGGTGATGACCGTTAGTGTTGATGACGATAGCTGGGAAGTGTGTCCTACGGATGTAGTGAATGTGAACGTGAGTCGTTCAACCCCTTCCAACAATGCTGTTGCCATGAACGGATCCTCTACCTATTTGGAAATCCCTTATTCAACCTATACCTCATTTGGTACCTCAAGCTTTTCTGTAGAATTCTGGGTGAGTCTGAACTCAGTATCTCAGTTGACGTATTTAGCATATAACCGCAGCGCGACAAACCAAGGTTGGGCCATTTATGTAGATCAACAAGGTCATGTGGGTTTCGGTGCAGTGGACGGTATCGGAGGTTTTGATAACATGACGGGTAACATCACCGATATTAATGATGCTTCATGGCACCATGTTGCAGTTACTTGGAACCGTGGTACTACGACCGCTACGCTCTACATTGACGGCGGATTCGAGACTTCAAAGAACATGTCCTTAGGTGATGTAAGCTCAAATGCATCCACGTATTTAGGATACGGTTTAAGTCTCTTTACTGGTACCCCAGTGTACGCGAATGGCGAATTTGATGAATACCGCGTATGGTCTGAGGAGCGTTCTTCAGGAGATATTCAGACGTACATGTCAACACATTTGAACCCAGCTTCATTCCCAACACTTGCGCAGAACTTTGACTTTAATGAGTTGGTAAGCACCACGGGTTGGGTAGACTGTGTGGAAGGTGAGGTTGCACCTGCAGGAACTAGTGCACCATCTATCTCTTTAGCAGGAGGTCCAGCGATGACCTTCAACTTTGCATACACTTGGAATACCTTAGTTACTGGTCTTTCTCAAAGCGGTCCGAACTTCCAAGAGACCTTTGATGCTGATGATACTGTTTTAGTAAGCACAGGGTACTGCAAGTACGAGGCTTTTGATACCGTGTATGTTACGGCATTAGATTGTGATACGCTTACCGATCCTCGTGATGTGGCTGCAGTATTTGCGCCAACAGCTTTTACACCAAACGGTGACGAGAAAAACGACTATTACATTGTTAAGGCGAATGCCATCAGCTACTTTGAAATGCAGGTGTACAATCGTCTTGGAAACATTTTATTCTACAGCAAAGACATCAACACCGGTTGGGACGGTACCTTCGATAACAGCACATGCTATGAAGGCGTCTATGTTGCGAAAATCATATACCGTGACCTTGAGGGCATAGAGTACGTGAAGTACCAGCAGTTCTCTCTGATGCGATAGAAAAATTTGAAAGCATAAAAAACCCGCAGGTCATCCGGCGGGTTTTTTTATTTCGTCAGTGGCGCTCAAGCCCTCGTCCAAACCGTACTTCTACCGAGCCAAGTGATGCCGAGAACATATCCTTTAAAGTACAGGGTGCCGTCTTCTTGCAGCAAGCAATAGCATTCGTAGGTCTTCCCATTGTTCGGATCATAGATGGTTCCTTCTTGCCATTCCTTTTCAGAGCGGTTCCATTTCAGCTCTTGGAGAATGACAAGATTCATTAGCTCTCTTTTTGCCAAGGCAGGGTCTTCATTGAATTCATCCACACGAGGCGTAGAACCGTCCGAGTTCGCTGGGTCTTCCAACCAGATGATACGACCGTAGTACAGACCTTTTTCTTCGTAGATCTCAATCTTCGACGATTTGATATCGTTGTACCAAGTACCTAAGATTTCATTCTGAGCAAAGGACTGAAGCCCTACGAATAGGCTCAATACTACAAGCCAATTTCTCATGTCAGGAGTTTTTGAGTTCTCTATCGTTCTTCGCACCGCTCACGCTAGCGTTCAGTTCGAAACCGATGATAAGACCAAAGGCATTTACGTAAATCCACAGGAGCATGATAAGTAGCGTACCAATGGAGCCGTAGAATTTATTGTAGGTAGAGAAGTTTTCGACGTAGTACCCAAACCCATTCGATGAAAGAATGATTAAAATGGTCGCTAGGATAGATCCCGGGCTGATGAATCTCCAATCGGTCCCTCGAACGGGTCCATAGTTGTAAACCAATGAAATACCTACTAAGATGGTGGCGAGCAAGACCAATAGACGCACCCAATAAATAATGGTCGCGCTGTAGGCCAAAATATATCCTTGATCGGCAAGCCAGCCTGTGAATCCTTGAGAAAAGATAAGGGCTACTAAGGCTACCAAGATTAACAACGTCAATGCAATGGTCAATAGGAATGCGCTTAAGTATTGCCACCAGAAATTTTTGACATCACTGATGTTGTAGCTAATACCCAGATTAGAAACCAAAGAAAGTGTACCGTTCGTTGCAAAAAGCATGGCTGCGATGAAGGTCACCGATAAAAGGCCGCCGCGCTTGATGGTCAAAATATCTTCGATGGCATCAAAGGCCATGTCGTGCGTGGATGGCGGAAGTACATCGCCAAGCACCGCAAATAATTCCATTTGGAACGTATCGATAGGCAGATAGGCAATCAAGGTGAAAATAAAGATGATGCCAGGGAACAGAGCCAAGAAAAAGCTGAAGCTCACCGAGCCTGCTCGCGTTGATATGGCACCTTCGTAGATTCCTTGAAAAAAGAAATAGAGGACATCCCACACCGACAATCCGTCGAAGAATGGCGGCTTAATGCGACTTAACGTATTGCGTGTAGCGTTATAAATACTCGTAATCGGGTTACTCATGATTCCTCAGTGGCCTTTAAAGACATGTCTAAACTAGCAATTTGATGGGTAAGTGCGCCAATACTTATGAAATCTACTCCACATTCTGCATAGCTTACGAGCGTCTCCTTGGTGATACCACCGCTACTTTCTATTTCAGCCTTATCTCCAATCACGGCAACTGCTTTAAGAGTTTGTGCTGGCGTGAAGTTGTCAAGCATGATGCGGTCTGCACCCGCTTCTAGGGCTTCTCGTACCTCGTTCAAATTTCTCGTTTCAACCTCGATTTTTAAATCTTTACCCTTGGATTTTAAGTACGCACGAACACGCTCAACGGCCGGTTGAATACCTCCAGCGAAATCAATATGGTTGTCTTTGAGCATAATCATATCATACAATCCCATACGATGATTGCCTCCACCGCCTAAATGTACCGCCCACTTTTCCAAGATGCGCAAGCCTGGTGTGGTTTTACGCGTATCCAAGACAGTACAGTTCGTATGTGCAACCATAGCCGCATATTTTGAGGTATTCGTGGCAATCCCGGAGAGACGTTGCATGTAATTGAGAACCAATCGTTCGGATTGCAATAATTTTATTGCATTTCCTTCAACTTCCAAGACGATATCTCCAGGTTTAATAGGAGCACCGTCTTTAATAAATACGTTGATTTCTGCTGTAGAATCGATGTACTTGAAGAGATACTTCGCAAGGGCGACGCCTGCAATAATTCCCGTCTCCTTGATGAGCAAACGAGCTCTTCCTCGCTTTTGGCCATCTAGGCAGCTGATAGAGCTGTGGTCGCCATCACCAATATCCTCAGTAATGGCTAGGTCAAATGAATCCTGAAGTGCTTTAAAATCTGGCGTCCAAGTTTCCGAAGTCATAAAATAATCAACTCTTTGGTAGGTCTGCCGGCAAGTTAGCATCTTTGTCCAAGCTATGAAGATCGTATTTCTCGTTATTGGTAAAACTTCTGAACGCTGGATAGAAGACGGAATGAACGTGTTCTTGAAGCGACTAAAGCATTACCAGAAAACTGAATTCCATGCTTTGCCTGATGTCAAAGGCGGAGGAAAGATGAGTCCCGAAGCCCTAAAAGAGGCCGAAGCAGCGGTGTATGAGAAATATATAGAGTCTACCGATACCGTAGTCCTCCTTGACGAAAACGGCAAAGAGTACCACAGCCGTGGATTTGCCAATCAGATTCAAAAGTGGCGCAACGCTGGACCAAAACGATTGGTTTTTATTGTTGGGGGTGCTTTTGGTTTTGCTCCTTCGATGTATGCTAGGGCAAACGCGCAAGTGTCGATGAGCAAAATGACAACCTCGCACCAATTGATTCGTGTAATATTCCTCGAGCAACTTTACCGTGCAATGACGATATTGCGAGGAGAACCGTACCACAACGATTAATCTAATTATGGCAGCCAATTCCTTTGACGGCATTTTACGAGATTTAAAGGCGGGCAAATATGCACCGGTCTACTTCTTTGCAGGAGAGGAGCCTTTCTATGCCCAACAATTGTTGGATTATATAGAACATAACGCCTTGGATGAGGCGGAGCGCAGTTTTAATCAGACCGTTCTTTACGGCAAAGACACCAACATGCTCCAAATTCTCGAGGAAGCCAAACGCTTTCCTATGATGAGCGATAAAATGGTGGTCTTGGTGAAAGAGGCGCAGCACCTCAAGGCTGCGGATTGGGAATTACTCTCCGGTTACCTTGAGCAACCGCAGCCTTCAACCATTCTAGCTTTCGGCCACATGCATAAGAAGCTAGACAAGCGTTCCAAGGCGGGAAAGGCCATCAAGGCCAAAACGGTTTTCTTGGAAAGTGAGCCACTTCGCGATTACCAAGTCATCCCTTGGTTAGAAGGACAGTTAGGGTCTAAAGGGTTCCAGGCGAACACTGCAGTCGTTGCAGCTATGGCCGAGCAAGTAGGGACCGATCTGAGTCGCTTGTTCAAAGAGGTGGATAAGCTTGATGTAGCGATGGGCGAGAACCGCTCATTGACTCCTGAGGATATTGAACGCCACATCGGTATTTCCAAAGATTACAACAACTTCGAGTTGGTCGCGGCTATTGCCTACAGAGATATGGCAAAAGCATTTAAAATTGTCCACTATTTCTCGAAGAACCCCAAGGAGCATCCTGTCCAGATGATTACGGGGATACTTTTCAATTTTGTCAATAACCTCATTCAGTACCACAGTATGAAAGGCAAGGCCGAAAAGCAGATTGCCTCGGCGCTCAAAGTGCATCCGTACTTTTTAAAACAATTTTCTTCCGCGGCAAGGCATTACAGTAACGACCAAGCGCACGTTATGCTCGCTGAATTACTTGAGTTTGATAGAAAGTGTAAAGGCGTTATTCCGTCTAGTTCGAATGAATACGAACACCTTCGTGAATGGCTCATCAAATGTGCACTTTAGGCCGTACCTTTGGGTGACCCACAGAGCAGATGAAAAAACTTTTTCTTTTCCTAATTCTCACCTTGTCTACCTCTGCAGCTTTTGCGCAGGGAAGAATCTTGCGCGGATTCGTTTACGAGAAAGACGGTGGTGCACCCATTCCATATGCCAATATCGTAGTAGAAGAAGACCGCTTGGGGGCTACAACAGATTTTAACGGCTATTTCCAACTTTCAGATGTGCCTATTGGTGCGAAGACTATTACTGTCACATACCTCGGTTACAAAACCGAAAAGATTGACGCGAGGGTCTTTAAAAACAAGCCGGCCTCAATCAAAGTCTACCTTGAGGAAAGTACGGAGATGCTAAACACTGTGGATATCAATGTTGCACGTCTGCAGCGTAAAACCAAGGTCAATACAGCGGTGGTAAGTCTAAACCCTAAAAACATCGAAACCTTCTCTGCGGGTGGTGATCCTGATCTGATGAAGGCCCTAGCAGTACTTCCAGGTGTTGTGACCACTGGTGATCAAGGTGGCCAATTGTACATCAGAGGTGGTGCACCGATACAGAATTTGGTGTTGCTCGATGGAATGATCATTTACAATCCGTTTCATAGCATAGGCTTTTTCTCGGTTTTTGATACGGACGTATTGCAGGACGCCAAGGTCTATACAGCAGGATTTGGCGCTCAATACGGGTCTCGAAATTCTTCGGTCATGGATATTACCACGAGAGATGGGAACCGTTCTGAGCTAAAAGCAAAGGGATATGCATCTACCTATATGAGCAAGCTCCTCGTCGAAGCGCCTTTAGGCAAGCGTGACGAAAACGGTCTTGCAAACAACAGCCTCTTTCTCAGTGGAAAGACATCTTACTTGCGTCAAGCAGCCCCTATTTTTTACCCTTATGTGCAAACTAGATTTGGAGGGTTGCCATTCACCTTCAATGATATCTACGGAAAGTTCACCACACAGAATTCTTCAGGATCAAAGTTGAGTGCCAAGGCGTTTAACTTCAGCGATGCAGTGATGCTCGACAGCGCGCAGGGTATCCAATGGAACAGTACAGGATACGGGGTGAATTTTCTTGTAGTCCCTCCGGCATCTGCGACCTTAATAGAAGGTGATTTTGCGCAGAGTTCTTACTTCATTCAAAGTACGGAGAATCCGGATCAGCCCCGCAGTTCAAGAATCAATGGGTTCAATGGGGGGCTTAACTTTACCTACTTCTTAGGAAAGGCCGACGAGATCAAATACGGTATTGATTTGATAGGGTACAACACGCGCTTCGATTACACCAATGCGCTAGGCCTCAAGTTGAATCAAGAAGAGAATACGACAGAATTAGGCGGTTACTTTAATTACAGGAAGGTAACCCCGCTCTTGGTGTTAGAGCCAGGTTTACGTCTTCACTATTACGGTTCACTTTCAGAATTGAGTGTGGAACCTCGCCTGGGATTGAAATACAACATCACAGAGGACTTCAGGTTTAAGGCATCAGGTGGACGCTACAGTCAGAACCTAGTTGCTGCCAATTCTGATCGTGATGTGGTTAATCTATTTTATGGTTTTTTGAGTGGTGCGACTGATTTGCCAACTTCTTTTAGAGATAGACCCATTACTTCTAGACTTCAAAAAGCCGTACACGGAGTTGCGGGATTTGAATATGACCTGGGTAAACACTGGGACATCAATTTAGAATCGTACGTCAAAGACTTTTCCCAAATCACCAACATCAATAGAAATAAGCTCTATGCTGATATACCTGTGTACAGTGATCGTCCGGAGATTTTACGCAAAGATTTCATCGTAGAACGAGGTCTTGCATACGGTTACGATGCGGTTATGAAGTACGAGAAGGGCCGCTACTACCTCTGGGCAGTGTATGCCTGGAGTATGGTGACCAGAGACGATGGGATTCAAGTGTACAATCCGAACTTCGACCGCCGTCACAACATCAATCTTGTCGGTAATGCGAAATTGGGTAAGGATGAGAAGTGGTTTTTATCCGTGCGTTGGAACTTAGGAACCGGTTTCCCATTTACACCTACTCAAGGATATTATCCGGGAATTGATTTCTTGGATCAATTCGGCAATCCTGATATCGATTTTGATTACATAACGGCCAATGGCGACCCAAGTGTGCTCTACGGAGACCTCAATAGCAAACGATTACCAACGTATCACCGCCTAGATGCCTCGCTGAAGTATTCAACCAAAACTGAGGCTGGCGCATATGAGGTGACCTTTGGTGCTACGAACATCTACAACCGCGAGAATATCTTTTATTACGATCGAACGTCTGCCCAGCGTGTGAATCAATTGCCGATAATGCCGACGATTAGCGCAAGTTTTGCCTTTTAATTGGCGCAGAAAAGAGGTACTTTTGCCCTGTTTTGATTCAAATTATGGCGAGTACTAAATACATCTTCGTTACCGGTGGGGTAACATCATCACTTGGAAAGGGAATCATTTCAGCTTCTTTGGCGAAATTGCTGCAAGCACGTGGTTACCGCGTAACTATACAGAAGTTGGATCCTTATATCAATGTTGATCCTGGAACCCTTAACCCCTACGAGCACGGCGAGTGTTACGTAACAGAAGATGGTGCCGAGACAGATTTGGATTTAGGTCACTACGAGCGATTCCTCAATAGACCTACTTCGCAAGGAAACAACGTAACCACTGGTCGAATTTACCAAAGCGTCATTGATAAAGAACGTCGTGGCGACTTTTTGGGGAAAACGGTTCAAGTCATTCCACACATCACCGATGAAATCAAGAATCGTGTAAAGATTCTTGGTGAAACAGGAGATTACGATATTGTGATTACTGAGATTGGTGGTACCGTAGGTGATATCGAAGCGTTGCCGTACATCGAGAGTGTTCGTCAGTTGAAGTGGGAGCTTGAGAAAGACTGTATGGTCATTCACTTGACGCTTCTTCCGTACCTACGCGTAACAGGAGAGTTAAAAACGAAACCTACTCAGCACAGTGTAAAAACCATGTTGGAGAGTGGGGTACAGCCTGATGTGTTGGTTTGTAGAAGTGAGCATGCCATCGACGACGATATTCGTAGAAAATTGGCCCTATTTACCAACGTTCGTCAAAAGAATGTGATTGAGTCCCGTGATGCGAATACCATCTACGAGGTGCCGATTATGATGTTTAAGGAGAAGCTTGATGAGGTAGTGTTGGATTATTTCAATCTTCCGCAAGACACAACTCCTGATTTGGACAAATGGCGTGAATTCTTGTCAAGACTGCAGTATCCAAAGCGCACTGTTGAGATTGGTTTGATCGGTAAGTATGTAGAGCTTAAAGACAGCTATAAATCTATTTCCGAGGCGTTTATTCATGCAGGAGCTGCGAACGAGGTAGAGGTCAAGGTACGCTGGATTCACTCTGAACACTTGACACCAAATAATGCGGCAGAGCTATGTAAAGGCTTAGACGGTGTACTCGTTGCTCCAGGTTTTGGTGAACGTGGTTTTGAAGGAAAGGTAGCTACTGTACAATATGCTCGTGAGAATAAGATTCCTTACTTCGGTATCTGTTACGGAATGCAAGCGGCAGTGATCGAGTATGCGAGAAATGTACTTGGTTGGAACGATGCAAATACCACGGAAGTGAACCCGAAAACCGAGAAACCGGTTATTGCATTGATGGATGAGCAGATGCACATCACTGATATGGGAGGAACCATGCGTCTTGGTGCACAGAAATGTACCGTTGAAGAGGGCACCAAGGCCTATGAAGCTTATGGCGAAGTACATATCAGTGAGCGTCACCGCCACCGTTATGAATTTAACAATGAATACAAAGAAGAATTGGTAGCAGCCGGTCTACACACTTCAGGTATCAACCCCGATAGTGGATTGGTTGAAGTGGTAGAAGTTGAGGACCATCCGTTCTTCGTAGGGGTACAATACCACCCTGAATATAAGAGTACCGTACTAAATCCGCACCCGCTTTTCGTGTCCTTCGTAAAAGCCGCGGACGAATACCGCCAAAAAAAATAACATGGAGGAGAATAAAGGAATAGATAAGAATCAAATCGCCGGATTTTTGCTCATGGGAGCAATCATTCTTGGCTTTGGATGGTGGAACAGCATTAATGCACCTGAAGTTCAGCCTGAAAATGCTACTGAGGTCGTTGAAGAAGTAGCATCAGATGCATTGAGTGAAGATGCCAAGCCTGCTATGGAAGTTGAGGCGGTGGCCGATTCTAATGCATTCACAGCACAAGAAGTAACCATCAGTAATGCTGAGTTAAGTTTAACCTTCTCTTCAGCAGGAGCATCACTAACAAGTGCAGCATTAGCAGATTACCATACGTACGACGACACTGCCAAAACTGAAGCCCTCGATTTGGTGAAAGGAAATAGCCAGGTGTTCGATCTGCAGCTACCTGGAGGCGATGCATTGAGTGCCAAAGAGTTCGAGATTGCATCGAGTACTCCGCGTTCAGTGGTCTTTTCAGACGGTACTACCAAAGTGAGTATTGAATTGGCTGAGGTAGGATACGATTATTCCTTTGTAGTAAGTGGTACTGCAAATGCAACTGGGAAACCGGAACTGTATTGGGAGCGCAGTGCACAGCGTACAGAGAAAGGTATTAGTACAGAGCGCCAGTATTCAAGCTTTGTCTACCAGCTTACCGAAGACGGCGATGTAGAGCATCTTGCCGGTCGCGGTTCGGACGACAGTGAAGCTACAGACCCTATTAACTGGTTGGCGCAAAAACAGCGTTTCTTCTCTTTGATTGTTCATCCTGAGCAAGGATTTACTACTGCAAATATTGCTACAGTAAACGGCGACGACGAGAACGAAAATCTCATTAAGGAATACACGGCCACGGCAACATTGAATCAGACGGTAAGTGGTGCATACACGCTTCCATTTACAATGTATGCGGGCCCAAATCAATACCAACTACTGAAAACCTACGGACAGGGATACGAGAAGGCCATCAACTTTGGTTGGGGGATTTTTGGGGCTATTGGTCGCGGGGTTGTAGTGCCAATTTTCAATTGGCTCGAAGGTTACGGTTTTGGCTATGGTTTGATCATTTTAATCATGGTGTTGATCATCAAATTGACACTTAGTCCATTGACCTTTGCCTCGTACCGTTCAATGGCGAAGATGCGCGTTCTAAAGCCAGAGATTGATAAGATCAACGAAAAGTATCCTGCAGATAAGGATAAAGTACAGAAGCAACAAGCCATCATGAATTTGTACCGTGAAGCCGGAGCAAGTCCTTTAGGTGGTTGTGTTCCTGTAATTGTACAAATGCCTATTCTTTTCGCAATGTTCCGTTTCTTCCCAGCATCTATTGAGTTGCGTGGAGAGAGCTTCTTGTGGGCGACGGATTTGAGTACTTACGATAGCATTATTTCATGGTCGACAGAAATTCCGCTCATCTCGACGTTCTTTGGAAACCACCTTTCGCTGTTCACTTTACTCATGACCGTTTCGACGATCCTCTACACTTGGATGAACCAACAAATGACTCCTCAAACAGGTTCAAGTGAGCAGATGAAGCAGATGCGTGTTATCATGTATTTGATGCCTTTGATGTTCATGTTCGTGTTGAATAGCTTCCCGTCAGGATTGACGTACTACTATTTCTTATCGAACATCATAACCTTCTCTATGCAGTGGGGTATTCGTAAGACGGTAAATGACGACGCTATTCTAGCGAAGATTGAGGAAAAACGTACTCAGCCTAAGAAGGAAAGCAAGTTCCAACAGCGTCTCGCAGAAATGCAGCGTCAACAGAATAAAAATAGATCTCAACGTAGAAACGGCTAATCGTTTCTAAAAGCGTATTTAAACAAAGAGCCCCGCAGATTTCTGCGGGGCTCTTTGTTTAACACATCTCAACGGTTCGTTTCTCGAAATCTATTATGATCGGTCCTCCAGTACAGCCGCCAATCTCATCAAGATCTACATCGCTTTTGTCTTTACTGATTATCCAAACACCGCTTTTGTGTTTGCGTAAAGTGCCTTCCTCCCAAACATCACCGGGTTTAGCGCCCATCCATAAGGCATTTGAGTTCTCAGAAATTAACAGAGCTGCATGTCCGTCTTCAACGACTACGATGATTTCATCCCCCAAGGATTTGCCTTCCCATTCTGCGAAGACTACTTCATAGGTATAGGTGCCGTTCGCTGGCACTTCATTTTGTGGAGGATTAAAAAGCATCAGCAACGTACCGATTATTATGGCGGGTAGAAGTTTCATTTAAGAAAGATAAAAAAAAGCCCCGCAGATTCCTGCGAGGCTTTTCTAATGTATCTAGGACAATGTTTAGTGAACGTGTGTCACTACACCGTTTACATAGTCGTAATCGCCTGAACCGTCTTGGCGCAATTGCCAGATGATTGTAGCTACACTGTAATCAGCTTCCATACCTGTTGGTAGGGTAGGCTTAGTGATTTCGAGTTGAACCGCTGAGTAGCGAGTACCAAATACATCACCGGCTGCATAAGAACCGCCCAATGCGTTGATGTCGCTTAGGTTCATACCCCATGGACCTAAGGTTACTGAAGAAGTATCTGCAACGTTAGCGTCTGGGCTCTTCGTCCAACCTTTAACTGCTGTAGTCGCGTGGCCAAACAATGCTTCATCGTGCGTGTAGGTAGTACCTGAGGCAATTAAGAATACTCCTGAAGCAATCTCTGCAGCGTCTTGTGACCAAACTGTTGGTGTTGCACCTGATCCGGTAGTCACCTTTGGAAGTGAGCTTACTTGGTTTAGATCTACACCGTTGCCGTAGTCTTTTGCAACAACACCGTTGAGTAGTAAGTACGATTGTACCATGAATACTTCATCGATTTTAGTTTGTAAACACTTGATGCGTGGGTATACTACTAATTTGCCTGCTGTATCAATAACCTCTGCCTCAACGCCGAAAGCAACTTCATCAAAGATTGCTGATGCCGCCGCACCTGTAGGGTTTTGGCCTTGGTCCGTGTTGTTTACGTAGAAGTTTGGGACACCAGAAGTAGGGAAGTTGTCGTCGAATGCACCCGAAGCTGCATTGTCAACGGCAAACCAATCACCAACGTGGTTAGCTATAAGAACTACACTATCTCCAAGAACACCGTCAATCATTTTCATGATTTCGGCACCATTTGGACAGTACTGACACCATGCACCAGTAGTTTCAATTACTAAAGGACGAGCCTGATCAGTAACAGTCAATGAGTCTCCAGGGTAGGTTGCTGGAGCTGGCTCAGCACCTCCTGTCTCACAAGAGGTCATGAATAAAGCGCCTACTACGGCACTAAGGGCAATTAATTTTTTCATAAGTCGGTTGCGATCTTTATTGATCTGATTACGAAAATAACTCATTTTCTAATACCTACAACCTCCGAGAAGTGAACGGGTAGGTGGTCTGAGAATCCGTTTTTATAAAAGTTGCCTTGCCACCTCCGAAGGGGCTTTAAGCCTCCCCATTTAGCGTCTTTTTGCAGTAGCAGCGGTAGATCACAGGCTTGCACTTGAAAAGGGAAATTAGCGATACCACCGTCAATGGCATTCCACCGTCCTTGGTATTTGTAAGTGCCAGCTGCCCCAACTTGGGTAGCTACGTGCCAAGAAGGGCCGTATTCTTGCGTCAAAGGATCGTTGAAATCGCCCATGATAATTGTGGGTGATATGCAGGAATCTAGAGCGGTCAATACTGAAGAAATGGCCAGGTTGCGCTTCCATTGACTTTCGCGACTACCCCCTCGTTTTGAGGGTAGGTGAACCACGACTAGATTGAACCGCTTCTCGTCAATGGTATACCGTACAAATAGTGCGTCTCTGGTTAGAAGCGTGTCGTTGGAATATCGAATACGTTCGGTATACAGGACTTGTATGCGATCCGGGTTATAGAGCACCGCACAGTCAATCCCTCGATAGTCGGGGCTGTCGAAATGAACGATATTCCATGGCCCGTGAACACGCAGGCCCTGATGGCGAATCAAATCATCGAGTACACTTCGATTTTCTACTTCGCATAGCGCAACTATAGGTGCACGGTAGTGGCTCTTTTGTAGCATGTGAAGCACTCTCGAGGTCTGTCGAATGCACAATCTGTAGGTGATGCTTCCGTACTTCTTGCTCCCTGCAGGAGTGAATTCTAAATCGTGGAAATTTTGGTCGTGTATCGTGTCAAACAGATTTTCGACGTTGTAAAAAAGCCAAGGTTGACCGACACTAGGGGTTGAAAAAAGTAAAACGAGACAAAGGACTTTCATCCTTTTAAATTCTCGCCTTTAATGGGCTGTGCCAAAAAATGTGAGCAACCTTTAGTTACTAACGGTTGAAGTAGAGCAGAGAAGAATCTCCGTAACTTAAAAAACGATACTTGTTGGCCATTGCATGGGTGTATACATCTTTCCAAGATTCGCCTATACCGGCACTTACTAATAGCAATAAGGTGGAACCTGGCTGGTGGAAGTTTGTAATGATTCCCTGGGTAGACTTCATGCTGTAGCCAGGACGAATCATAAGTTGCGTTTGAAGGGCTAATGAGGAAATGCCTTCGCCTTCAAGATGGTCGAGTAGTGCACTGTATGCCTGAAAAGTGGTAATGCTCTGATCTAATTCGTAGGCATCGAATTGGCCCAGGTTTTCAAATCGGCCAGTGGTCATCAGTTTAACGCCGATCCAGTGGCAGCTTTCGAGCGTTCGCAGGCTCGTCGTGCCAACTGCGAATTTCGGCCCTTCGTGTTCGAGGTAATTCTTAAGCCATTGGCGGCTTAAAATGATTTCCTCGGCGTGCATTTCATGGGCGCTGATGTCGCCATCACCGAGGGGTTTGAATGTGCCAGCGCCCACATGAAGAGTGAGTTCTAAACGCTCGTGGCCTAGGTGCTGTAAGTCTTGGAGCACCTTGGGTGTGAAATGTAGGCCAGCCGTTGGTGCAGCTACTGAGCCGTTGTTGGAGGCATAGACGGTTTGATAGCGTTCTACATCTTCCTCTTCAGCGTCTCGGTTCATGTACGGCGGTAGGGGAATTTGACCTGCGATATTTACAACCTCGGAAAAAGTGTACGAACCGGTCCATGTGAAGGAAATAATGAACCCTTGTCCGGAGCGTTCGCCTTTGGTGGCCGTGAGGGTTAGGTCCTCATTGAGCTTTAGATGAAGAGGGTGGTCTTTCCATCGTTTCAGATTGCCTACCATGCATTCGAAGCGAATCTCATTCTTTGCCTCCATCGCCTCTTCGACGCTCTGCTCAAAGGGGTTGAGACAGAAAACTTCTATGGGTTTAGCTCCTTCGGTTTTTGTAAAGCGAAGTCGTGCTTTAATGACCTTTGTGTTGTTGAAGATCAATTGGCTGCTCTCTGGCAGAAGTTTGGGTAATTGGGAAAATTGGTGGTCTTGTATTGTCCCGTCGAAAACCAATAATTGGCTCTCATCCCTGCGCGATAAGGGGTGCGTGGCAATCCTTTCTTGAGGGAGGTGGTAAATAAAGTCCGATTTCTGCATGGGGTGCGTTTTCCTTAGCGCAAAAATAAGGTTCGCTACCTTAGCGACAACTCAGGACAAAATATCTTTGCGGCCA
The DNA here is from genome assembly GCA_003385605.1 of Bacteroidota bacterium. GTDB lineage: Bacteria > Bacteroidota > Bacteroidia > Flavobacteriales > Schleiferiaceae > UBA10364. The sequence continues at coordinate 55,710 of QQUU01000049.1, read as the reverse complement.
TGAAGCGTAAGATTTTCATTTCAACGACCAACGACATTACTACGGACAACCGGGTGAATAAAGTTGCTGTGTTATTGCAAGACTTGGGCTATGAGGTAAAGTGGATCGGACGAGAATTGGCCACTTCAAAGGAACTGAACCGCAGTTATGGTACTGATCGCATGAAATTGTGGTTTACCAAGGGCGGTTTGTTTTATGCTGAATTTCAGGTGCGTTTGTTTCTAAAGCTGTTGTTTGAATGCAACCGCAACACCGTCTTGTTGGCCAATGATTTGGATACGTTGTTGCCCAATTTTTTGATTAGTCGATTCTTTGGTATTCCGTTGGTGTATGATAGTCACGAGTATTTCTGTGGCGTGCCAGAGATTCAGGGCCGTTGGGTAAAACGTGTTTGGTTGGGCATTGAGCGATTTGTCTTTCCTCGTCTCCAGCACATTTGGACGGTCAATGAAAGTATAGCGAACTTGTACGAACAAGATTATGGCAAACGTCCTCAGGTGTTTCGAAACATCAGCCCCGTGCCAAATATTCAGAGTAGATCACGCGCAGAACTTGGATTGCCTGAAGGTGTGAAAATAGCCATCAATCAAGGGTCGGGCATGAATGTGGACAGAGGTTTAGAAGAAGCGGTAGAGGCCGTATCGCAAATGGAAGGATGGTTGCTGTTACTCGTGGGTAGTGGAGATGCTATCCCTGCGCTTCAAACGCTTGTTCAACAAAGAGGTTGGGAAGATAAAGTGAAGTTTGTAGGGCGTGTGCCATATGAGCAGTTATTGCAATACACGAGTGCCGCGGATGTGGGTCTGAGTCTGGATAAGGATACGAATATCAACTACCGCTATTCTTTGCCGAATAAGCTCTTTGACTATATCCATTGTAATACGCCTGTGGTCACATCAAAAGTGGTTGAAGTGAAGCGTATTGTTGAAGAATTTGGTGTTGGACGAACGGTTCAGCCCGAGGATATCGAGGGCCTTCGATTGGCTATTGAAGCTGTAGGTGCGGAAGATTATAGTGCCGCGTTAAAAGTGGCTCAGGAGGCGCTTACATGGGAAAAAGAGCAGATTCCGCTCAAGGCATTCTACGGCCAATTTTTATAGAGTGACTGCAAAGCCTCAGCAGTTTATACACATCAAAGAAGAATATAGGTAAAAAGCCATTGGCAAGTCCCGATTTCAGGGGTTTTCCAATTAGCATGTGTGCGGCTTTGAATGCCCATTGAAAACCTGATTTCTGAACGGACCTGTAGGCCTTAAAGAGCTTTACGTCTTCATCTATCTTTCCCGCCGCGATTAGGTTGGCTAGTCCGTCGACCGCGGCTGTGGTTTTGTCCATAAAATCGGCCCCTGAATCAATACCCATATGGAAGGCGGGATTGTCGATGTGCGCGATTTTGGCGTGTCTGTATTTTAATTCTAGTCCGAAAAGGGTGTCTTCATGTCCGTATTGGACGAGTTGCTCGGAAAATTGGATCTGGTCAAAGAGTGTCTTTCGAATGAGAAAGTTAAAGGCCGTGAAGCTTGAATAGGGTTGTAGCTTTCTTGTGGCGGCTTGAATCTCTTCTTTTCGCTTGCCTACTTTAACTCGCAATTCTTTGCTTTTGTAGCCCGGTCGGTATGCCGTACCACCAACAACGACATCGGCGCCTTCTGCCTCGTTGCAGTAGTTCGATAGAAAATCGGCCGAGCTTGGGAGGGCATCTGCATCTAAAAAGAGTAAAAATGCTCCTGAAGCCAGTTGGCTTAAACCGTTTCTATTTGCGCTACGCCCCTGTGTTTTAGTTTGAATGTACCGACAATTTGCCATTGCTTCCCACTGGGATGACATTGGGTGTTTTTCGGGGTGTTGGTCACTGATAATTACTTCGATTGACCAGTTTTTTGGCAACTTACCTTCTGCACAGTGCTCAAGTTCTTTGAGCAAAGAGCTCACATCATCGCCGTATGAGGCAATGCAGATGCTAAGCGTATGTGTTGAGCTGCTCAAAAGCTTACAGGTTTGAGACGACCGAATCTTCTACTTTACCGCCACTTACTTTCAAAGTCCTGTTGGCGTATTTGTGGATCATTTGGTAGTCGTGCGTGGCCATTAATACGGCTGTATTCTGGTCTGTCAGTGAGAGCAGTAATGACATAATTTCCTCAGAGGTGCGAGGGTCTAAATTCCCCGTAGGCTCATCAGCGAGAATCACTTTTGGAGCATTCAATAGAGCACGGGCTATAGCCACGCGTTGCTGTTCACCGCCTGAGATCTCGAAAGTGCTCTTGTGTTTTTTGTTCTGCATGCCCACTAAGGTGAGGACCTCGACGATTCTCGCTGAGCGCTTGTCTTTATCTTTCCAGCCAGTGGCGCGGAGAACAAAGTCTAGATTGGCTTCAACACTGCGGTCACTGAGCAATTGAAAATCTTGGAATACAATACCGATATCTCTGCGTAGTGCAGGAATATCTTTGCTGCGTAAGCCGTTCAATGTATGTCCAGCAACCGTAGCTGTGCCCTGTTCTAGCGGTAGGTCACCGTACAAGGTTTTTAAAAGTGAGCTTTTTCCAGAGCCCGTCTGGCCAATCAAATACACGAATTCACCGGTATCGATTTTAAAGCTTACGTCTGTGAGAACTAGGTGTTTGCCTTGAAAGACGTTTGCATTTTGTACTTCAATTGTTGCCATGTACGGTCGATGATTTTAAGCAGATTCAAAGTTAGAAGAAATACCAAACGATTGAGGTCGCGCGTTTTTTTTGATGTGAATAACTCAACCGAATTCACAGGATTGGCTCTAAAGTAGGCCATGAGCATAGGTTATTTTTAAGCATAAACGTAAACGATATGCGTACCCGATTATTTCTAGCGGTTCTGCTAGTTTTTAGCTTCAGCGTCCAAGCCCAACAGACCACTGCTGAGCAAGGATTTGAGGCAACCTTTAATTCAAGTGTTGATCTTTTCGACGACGGACTCTATGCTGCGGCAAGAGTAGGATTTGATGAGCTTTTGGCGTCGGATTTACCGACACAGAGTTTTTTGAAAGAGGAAAGTAGTTTTTATAGAGCGCTGTGTGCCCTCTATTTGATGAACGAAAACAGCGAATATTTCTTGACGTACTTCGCGCAGACGTATCCGTTAAGTCCAAGATGGCAAGAGGCACACGTCACTGCTGCAAACTACTACTTCAACAACCGCAGGTACAAAAAAGTGGTGCAATGGTTGGGTGCAATTGATGCCGCTGATGTCCCAAGCGCTTTTAGAAGTGAATACTATTTCAAATTGGCCTACAGTTACCTGATGGCTAAAGACGTTGAAAAGGCGCGTAACCTCTTTTTCCAAGGGACCAGCTACAAGGGGGAATACCAGAATTACCACCAGTATTACTACGGGCATATCGCTTATGAAGCAGAACAATACAGCACCGCTTTGGGTCAATTCAAACTGCTCATTGGCGACGAGAAGTTCGGCGGTGTGGTGCCGTACTACCTCAGTCAGATTTACTATAAAACAGGCGATATCGATCAACTGCTTTCGGTAGGAGAGTCTCTTCTAGCGCAGGCAGTTCCGTCGCGTGCAGCAGAGGTAGCTAAACTCATCGGTGAGGGGTACTATCAGAAATCGGACTGGAAAGAAGCTGCCCTTTATTTAGAGAAGCACAAAGAGTTAGGCGGCAAGCTGAATATTCAAGACAACTATAAGCTTGGCTTCGTTTTGTACAAGACACGTAGGTACGAAGAGGCCATCAAGGCGTTCAATAAGATTCATAATCGAGGAGATGATTTGGGGCAAAGCGCCTACTATCATTTGGCCGATTGTTACCTAAAGACCGGTAAAAAGACGGAGGCTCAAGGGGCATTTTTTAAAGCCAGCCAGAGCGGTAGCGATAAGCGCCTTCGTGAGGATGCATATTTCAACTACGCAAAATTGGCCTATGACAGTGCTACACCGTTTGAGCAACCTTTAGATATTTTCAAGGACTTTTTAAAGAAGTACCCAAACAGCAAGTATCGCGCGGAAGCGAATGAATATTTAGCCAACCTGTATCTAAATTCAAAGGATTACGAGAGTGCCATGAAGGCGATTTCTGCGGCAGGGTTGGAACAACCGACCATGCAAGGAGCTTACCAGAAAGTGGCGTATTTCCGTGGGGTGCAACATTTCAATGCTATTCAGTACCCAGCTGCCAAGCGTATGTTTGAGCGGTCTTTGGATTATCCATTGAGCAATGTATACACGGCATTGGCGCACTATTGGTTGGCTGAGGTGGCGTACCGAGCTAAGGACTTTGAAGGTGCCCTGCTTGAGCTGGCGAAATTCGAAGCTACTCCAGGATCTGCGACGTTGAGTCAATACAAGCGCAGTTTGTACAACAAGGCTTATGCGAATTTCTCAAAAGGCAATTACGAGGCGGCAGCGACAACCTTCAGATTGTATTTAAACAAGCAACGACCGGGCACAAAGCTTGCGAACGATGCCGAATTACGCTTGGCAGATTCTTACTTCATGACGAGCCAATACAACAATGCCATCAACTATTACCAGACGTATCTCGGCCGCAGTGTTCCGGATGCGGATTACGCGATGTTCCAGCAGAGCCTCTGCTTTGGCTTGGTAGATGATGACCAGCGGAAGGCAGGAAGTTTAGAAACATTGGTAAAGAAGTATCCGAATTCTGTCTATGCTACCGATGCCTATTTTGAGCTGGGAGAGACCTACATGAAAATGGGTAAGGAAAACCAGGCAGAGTCTATTTTCACGGCATTCATTCAGGATTACCCGAAGTCTCGATTCATCAAAAATGCGCACATCGCATTGGGTTTGATCTACCGTACACAAGGGAAAGGCAACAAGGCATTGGACCAGTTCAAAAGCGTAGTTGAGGATTTCCCAAATACTGCCGAAAGTAGAGAGGCGCTTGGATTGGCGAAGATTCAGTTTGCGGAATTGGACCAGCTAACGGGTTATGTCGATTGGATTCAAACCCTAACGGGAACTGATATCGGTCAAGGCCAGCTGGATTCCACCTTGTACAACGGCGCGTACGACCGTTACAGTTTTGGCGATTGTGAAGGAACATTGAAGGGCATGACAGATTACTTGAATAAGTTTCCGGATGGAATTTTCAGGGTTCCGGCAAACTATTACCTCGCTGAATGTGCGTTCAGTCAAGGCCAAGATTCCCTGGCACAGCACGCTTATGAATTCGTCGCAGCTTCAGGAGAGCTGAGTTTCCGGAAACAGACTGTGGAGCGTTTGGCTTCGCTGTACTATGCAGGACAAGACTTTGAGCAGGCTTTCTATTACTACGAGCAGGTGCTTGGATTGGTGGGTAATGCCGATGAAGGTCGCCGGGCTCGATTGGGACTAATGCGCTGTGCGAAGTCTTTAGACAATGTGCCAGTAGTAATGCAATATGCGGAGAGTTTATTGCAAGATGAGGCGCTACCGACCGATTGGAAAACGGAGGCGCTTCTGAATGCGGCTCGCAGCGCTTATGAGCTAAAGGACAGTGCCAATGCAAAATTGTACTACACTCAGGTCAAAGCAGAGATCAAAGGAGAGGCACAAGCTGAAGCCACGTACCATTTGGCAGAGTTTGACCATGTAATGGGCAAATACGAAGGATCCAATGATTTGTTATTCTGGATGATAGAAAACCTGCCTACCTACCCAAAGTGGCGCTGGAATTCGCTCATTTTAATGGCCAAGAACTACGCGGGCTTGCGCGATGATTTCCAGGCGAATTACACGCTGGACTTCGTTATCGACAATGCGGATTTCGGTGATTATGCAGCACAAGCGAGTGCGTTTAAATCGGAATTGGCCCTGCAAAGAGAAAGAGAAGAGCGCAACACTATTGGTGTAGACAGCCTGAGTATGGAAGATTTCGAAATGGAATCTATTGAAGAATTAGAAGAATAAGGAATGATGAACATGAGATTCCAATTTAGAATAGTCGCAACAGCTGCACTTCTCATAGGTGGGAATGCTTCACTTATGGCTCAAGAAGAGACGGGTACTGGCGATGAGGTAAAAAGCGTGGAGATACGCGTTGTAGAAGAGTACCAAGCACAGGTACGCAGTGCTCAAAAGATCAGCGAGCAGCCTTCGTTTTCGGATACAACTTCTGAAAAGCTGCCTGTAAGTGTTCGTATCAATCCCAAGGCGATGTCGTTGGATTTTGCGCCTGAGGCGATCCCAGCCATTCGGTTGGGTAGAGTGAAGTTGCCTAAGTTACCTACACAGAGCGTAAGTGTGGGTGGTGGAAATTATGCAAGCTCCTATGCAAGCTTTATTCTGAGCTCGCCACGCAGCAAGAAAAATGTTTGGGGAGTGCGAGCACTTCACCAAGGAGCGCTTAGTGGGGTGAGCGATGTGGATTATTTGCGCCAACCTCAGTACGAGAATGAGGTACTGGCAGATTTCCAACGTGCGACAAAGAGCTATAACTTTAAAACTCAGGCCTTGCTCAAGGCAGATTATATCAGTTATTATGGGGCTTTGACTCCGTTGACTGTAGTGCCGGACAGCACGCCTGGGGCATGGCAGCAGCAATACGGTTTGTCACAGCAGTGGTTGAGAACGACGAATCCTACGAGCAAGGTGAAATTCGCGTACCGCAGTGGGGGTGTTTCTTACAAGTACACGGCTGCAGGTATGGCGACTAGCGAGCATTTAGCGAAAACACAACACCGTTTTGAGATTTACGCAGACGAGCAGGACATTAGCCTAGACCTCGGGTATCAATTCGCTAGTGTCAATTCTTGGGCCGACTCTTCTGCTGCTGCTTACCACAACTTTACCATTGCTCCTTACACCAGTGGAAAGAAGGGCATTTTGAGTTACGAGTTTGGATTGAACTTCACAGGTACACAGACCAGTGGCCTTGGCATCGATCGTTTTGAATATTACGTTTATCCGAAGGTTAACCTCCAAGCAGAGTTGCTTAAGCGCACACTTGCTGTATATGGTGGTTGGGACGGTACGGCAAAGCAAAACACTTTGGAGAGCATGATTACACAGGTACCATTCCTTTCGATGAATCAAGAATACCGCCTCTCAGGCTCTAACAAAGGGTATGTGGGAATGCAAGGTGCATTGGCAGGAAAGCTTCAATACCGCGTAGAGGGATCGCTTACAACGATGAATGATGCTTTGATGTTCCAGCGTGATTCGCTCTTGATGCTTAGTGAGGTCAATGGGCAGCAAATTGCTGCGCTTCAGGCAGTCTATGCTGAAAATGTAGTGAAAACGGGTGTCCGTGGGGAATTGAATCTGCCTCTAAAGCATTTTGTAGCGTCAACGTATGCGGAACTAAATAACTATTCAGGCGATGCATTCTTAGGTCAAGAAGGGCGCGTTTTGGGTGCCATGGTAGATTACAGCATTAATGAGCTTTCTATTGGGGCTAATCTGCGCTATGTAGGCGGTCGATATAACAGCTCAGACTACACGCTTTACCCGTTGGAAGATTACATGGATTTAAGTGCACGTGTCGATTACAAAATCAATGAAAACCTTAGTGTGAGTTTGCGCGGTTATAACTTGCTGAATCAGAGGTATATGATGTGGCAGGGATACGGTGTTCGAGGCACCCGCGGCATGTTTGTGCTCAACTACCAATTTTAATTCCAAAGAAGGCGCTTCATTTTCGCTGTAACCCGCGAGAATGTTAATAACAATGTTGGTAAGTGCACCCCGCTGGGAGGGGATAAAAGGGTAGAATTGGACCCTAGAAAGTTATCTTTGTTTAGATAGCAAAAAAGCACAAAACTCAACCGTTATGAGCGAAGAGCAAAACAACTATGATGGAGGGTCCATTCAGATACTTGAAGGACTAGAAGCCGTAAGAAAACGTCCAGCCATGTACATTGGTGATGTGGGCGTAAAAGGTCTCCACCACCTAGTATACGAGGTAGTAGATAACTCGATTGATGAAGCCCTTGCTGGCTATGCATCGGATATCCACGTTACAATCAACGAAGACAACAGTATCACGGTCAAAGATGACGGTCGTGGTATCCCTACAGATATGCACCCGAAAGACGGCCGTTCTACCCTAGAGGTAGTTATGACGGTTCTTCACGCCGGGGGTAAATTCGATAAAGATTCTTACAAGGTTTCCGGTGGTTTGCACGGGGTAGGTGTGAGTTGTGTGAATGCACTCTCTACCATGCTGCATGCAGAGGTACACCGCAACGGTATAAAGCACGAAGTTGAGTTTTCTCGAGGTGTAGCGAAGTACGCTACGCGTGAGATTGGCGCAACAGATTACCGCGGGACTATCGTGACCTTCAAACCGGATGGTGAGATCTTCGAAGAGTTAGTTTACCAGTACGAGATTCTTGCCAAGCGCATGCGCGAGCTGGCGTTCTTGAACAAGGGCATCACAATTACATTGACCGACCTTCGTGAGAAAGACGAAAAAGGTGAATATATTGGTGAGCGCTTCCACTCTGAGGACGGACTAGCGGGCTTTGTGAAATACATCGACGCCAACCGCGAAATGATCATGCCACAAGTAATGTGCATGGAAGGTGAGCGTGACGGTATCCCTGTTGAGGTAGCCATGCACTACAACACCTCGTACAACGAGAACATCCACTCTTACGTAAACAACATTAATACGCACGAAGGTGGTACACACCTTGCAGGTTTCCGTAGAGCACTTACGCGTACGTTGAAGAAATATGCCGATGAAAGCGGCCTTCTCGCTAAAGAAAAGGTTGAGGTCAGCGGTGATGACTTCCGTGAAGGTCTGACGGCTGTGATCTCCGTAAAAGTGATGGAGCCTCAGTTCGAGGGACAGACCAAAACCAAACTTGGTAACAAAGAGGTTAGTGGGGCTGTCGATAAGCTCGTTGGGGAGATGTTGACCAATTTCTTGGAGGAACACCCGAACGAAGCTAAAATGATTGTTCAGAAAGTTCTTTTGGCAGCACGTGCACGTGTTGCAGCGAAGAAAGCTCGTGAAATGGTACAGCGCAAAGGCTCGATGTCTTCTATGGGACTTCCAGGGAAGTTGAGCGATTGTTCTGAAACAGATCCAGAAGTATGTGAAATCTTCCTTGTAGAGGGTGATTCTGCAGGGGGTACAGCCAAACAAGGTCGTGACCGTAACTTCCAGGCGATCTTGCCGCTTCGTGGTAAGATCTTGAACGTTGAGAAGGCTATTTCTCACAAGGTTTTTGAAAACGAAGAAATCAAGAACATGTACACCGCCCTTGGGGTAAGTGTAGGTACCGAGGAAGATGAAAGGGCCTTAAACTTGTCTAAGCTTCGTTACCACAAGATTGTGATTATGACGGATGCCGACGTGGATGGTAGCCACATTTCAACATTGATCTTGACCTTCTTCTTCCGCTACATGCGTGAGTTGGTAGAATTGGGATATGTATACATTGCGAACCCGCCGTTGTATTTGGTGAAGAAGGGTTCGAAAAGTTCGTATGCTTGGAACGACGACCAGCGCGATGCACTACAACTAGAGTTTGGTGGTGAAAACGGACAAGGTGTCGGTATCCAACGCTACAAGGGTCTTGGTGAGATGAACGCAGAGCAGTTGTGGGAAACCACAATGAATCCGGACGAGCGCATCTTGAAGCAAGTGACTATTGATGACAGTGCTGAAGCCGATCGCATCTTCTCGATGCTCATGGGTGATGATGTACCGCCGCGTAGAGACTTTATCGAGCGCAACGCTAAATACGCAAACATTGACGCTTAAGAAGCTTCATATTGTAAAGAAAGCCTCCTTAATTGGGGGCTTTTTTGTAGCTGTTCAATTGCTGCTGACTAGCTGTGGTCGAGAAGATCATAGCGATAAGATGGTTTTCCGGTACAACGAGCCTGCGGGTATTCCTACATTGGATCCGGCCTTTGCTCGGGACAAAAGCACCATTTGGGCTGTTGGGCAGTTGTACGAGGGATTATTTGCCTTAAATGAGAACAATGAGGTAGTGCCCGCGCTTGCGCAGTATTACGAGGTGGAGCATTCTACCTATTCCTTTTTCCTACGAGAGGCATACTTTCATTCGGGGCGGCGTATTACTGCTTCTGATGTCGCGTATTCTTTTAACCGCTTGGTAGATCCTGCGGTAGCTTCACCCGGTGCTTGGGTTCTTGAGCGTGTAAAGAATATTGTAGCTGTTAGTGATACCATTCTGCACATCGAACTTCATGAACCTTTTGCGGCTTTTCCGTCATTGCTGACCATGCCTTACTGTGCTGTGGTAGATTCCGTTGCAGCGAATGCAGGTAAATTGGCCACTGAGGCTGGCGGTAGCGGGCCATTTAAATTCCATAAATGGCACTTTGGTGAAAAGCTGATACTGCACAAGAATGAGAATTACTGGCGTCATGACAACAACGGGCGGTCTTTGCCCTATCTAGATGGGGTGAGTGTGTCTTTCTTGCCGGACCAACAGAGCGCGTTCTTGGAATATCTAGTTGGCTCCTTTGATTTACTTCCCAATATCGACCCTAGTTTCAAGGATGATCTTCTAACGGCGGATGGAGCCATGCAAGAGCGCTATAGGGAAGGCCACATTCTAGAGCGCAGTCCATTCCTGAACACAGAATTTTTATTGTTTAATGCCGAGGCAGAAGTTCCGTACGAATTGCGTTGGGCAATCAATGCTGGAATCGACCGAGTACAGATGATGAAATTGCTGCGAAGCGGTATCGGTCGGCCTGCTAGTGGAGGAATCGTACCCTTTGGACTGCCAGGACACAATGAACATGTAGGGATTGAGTACCAGCCAGATAGTGTGAAAGCGCTGCTTGAATCTATCGATGAGTTACCGGAATTGACCTTAACGACGGTGGCTAACTACAGAGATGTATGTGAATTTGTACAAGGTTCTCTGGGCCAATTAGGCTGGTCCATCGCCGTCGATATAGTTCCATCAGCGACGCTGCGCAGCGAGAAGAGTGCCGGAACATTGGACTTTTTCCGCGCGTCGTGGATTGCAGATTATCCCGATGCGGAGAATTATGCCTTGCTATTTGCGTCGTCGATGAAGGCGCCGGCTGGGCCTAATTATTCACGGTATTCCAACCCAGAATATGACAGTTTGTACGAGCAGTTGGTTGCTGCAACGGCAGATTCTATCAAAATGGATTTGGCAGGCAAGGCTGATGCTTTGTTAATGCGCGATGCAGCCTGTGTTCCTTTGTACTATGACGAGGTAGTTCGTGTATACCCTAAAGGCACGAAAGGGTTGAAGACGAACGCACTCAATGCCTTATTACTCAACGAGGTTATTCTTCCTCAGAAGTAGCCTTTTCTTCGATAGGAGGACCAATGGTGGTAACCAAAGGGTAATGATCACTGAGGTTGATGTGGTCTATGTGTTGATCGTAGCTTTCAATGCCTTCTGAATGCAATGTCCAATCGATACGAATAGGTAAGTACCTGCGCTTCAACGGTTCAAAGCTTCCCATTTTTCCGGAGCCTTTGAAGATGTACGGGTCTTCTAGATGTAACAGAAGCCTTGCATAGAGATTCCCTCCTGGTACACTGTTGAAGTCGCCACAGAGCACCACAGGATGAGGACTTTCTTCAATCCACTCTAGGATGGATTTACTCTGAAGTCCTCTTGTTCGATCAGAGCCGGCTAATTTTCGCGCGATTTGCTTTCCGCGCTCCAGCAATTCTTCTGTACTCGGTGCGACCTCCATATCGCCGTCCTGTACACCTGTAGAGTTTAAGTGAACATTGATGAATCGAACAGTATCCCAAGGAAGTACTATATCAGCCAATCCAGCACTGCGAGTAGGGTACCTCTTGCCTTGCTCCACATAGGAAAAAGTTAGGGGCTCCGTGTGTATGATGGGGTATTTGGAGAAAATCCCAACGCTGTATCTGCTGATTTTAGGAGCAAAAGCTACGTGGCTAAATGATTTCTCTAGCGGTTTATGACTGGGTCGTCGCACCTCCTGCAAACAGAGCACGTCGATATTCTCCCTTTCCGCCCAAGTGTTCATTTTCTCAGGAGCATCCAAGCCTTGGTAAAAAGCACGCACATTGTAGGTGGCGATGCGAAGGCAATCTTGAGGCTGATCCTTTGGTTTGGTAAACGGGAACTGCGCTAGGGCAGGAATAAGCGTCAAGGCAATCCCGATCAAATTTGGTAAAATGCGCTTCTTTGAAATTCGAAGGGTCACTAAAAGCAATACGAAATGAGGTACGATCAACGTTGGGAAAATCAACGAAAGCAAACTAGCTCCAGCAAAGATGTTGGCCGGTAATAAGGACCCTAATCCACTCACCAAAGTACCTAAGAGCAGGAGGCGGTTGATCCAGGTGAGTATGAAACGGCGTTTTCTCACTCTTCGTTAGAAATCTTGAATAAGTAGGCCTTTTCCTCCTTGGATAAGCTGTCGTAGCCTTTTTCTTTGATTTTATCGAGTATGGTGTCCATCTTAGCGGTGTCTTGGCTCGATTTGGTAGAGGCGCCTTTTGGCTTTTTCACTTCCTCGTATTTGACATAGCTGCTTTCACCAAAACTGAATCCTCGGCGCTTCTTTTTTGACTTTGGACGGAAGAGCATATTTCTTACCGCATCAATGATCTGAAAGAGGTAAACGTTCCACTCGTGTCCTTGTCGCATGCTCCGAATGAAGAAAAAGGCAACAATGGCCCCACCAAGGTGCGCGATATGACCTCCAGCGTTTGATCCAGTCAGATTCAAGACATCGAGCGTTACAATACCCGCTGCTAGCATCCAATATTTGATTTCGAAGATGCCCCACAATCTTACAGGCATCTGTGGCATGTACAATGCGCCGGCGACCAAAACAGCAATACATCCTGCACTAGCACCTACCATAGAACCTTGACCAAGTATCGGGCTCAGGTTGTAGAGCATGATGTACAAAAGACCACCACCAATGCCGCCGTAGATATATAGGGCGAGCATTCTCTTTTCACCGAGGTACTCCATCAAGATCTTCCCTGAGAAGTAGAGCACGATCATGTTGAAGAGTATGTGACGGAAGCCAAAGTGCGTAAACATGTACGTCAAGATGGTCCAAGGTCTTAGGAGCAGCCTCAACGGATCTGAGGGAAGAGCGAGTAAATCGTCTGCGAGATTTGGTATTAAGCCAAAGTTCCCAGTAAACAGACTAGTAAAGGCATTGGTCAACGCGAAAAGTAGAAATACCGAAATATTCAGGTAAAGCAAACGCGTCAAGTAATCTCCCTTGAAGGCATCGTATTTCGCTCTTTCAAATAAACTGCTCATGAATACTGGTATAGTGGTTGCTTAAAGGTATCTGGTTTTACGCCACCTGCGTATTAACAAAAAGCCAAATAACATACCGCCGAGATGGGCAAAATGCGCAATGCCGCTATTGCTCGTTGCAAAACCGTTGTAAAGTTCGAGCAACCCATAGCCAATAACGAAATATTTCGCCTTAATCGGGAAGAAGAAATTCAAGTAAATCACTTGGTTGGGGAAGGTCATACCAAAGGCAAGCAGTACGCCGAATACGGCACCTGATGCCCCGACCATAGGCGTGTTGAGCAATCTATTTAAAGCCCCCATCGTGCTGTTGGTGTAGTTGTACCCTCGTTCTATGAGTTCAGCCCCTTCGGTGACCACCACTTGTAGGTTTTCCGGACTAACGCTCGCAGCTAATGAATAATATTCATAGGCATTTACGGCAATCTGTAGCGCACTAGCACCCAAACCGGTAAGCATATAATAAATCAAGAATCTCTGCGATCCCCAATAATTCTCCATAGCACTGCCCAAGAACCAGAGCATAATCATATTGGAAGCAATGTGTCCAATATTTCCATGCATGAACATGTGCGTGACGAGCTGCGACGGAATAAAACTTTCGCTTGCTGGATAATACAGACCCAACCACTGGGTGATGTCCACTCCAAATGTGGAACGGAAGCTAATCATCCCCATGAAGAACAAGCCATTGATAATGAGTAGGTTCTTCACTACTGTGGGCATGAGGCTAAAGCGTTGCTGTGCGATCATATCATTTAAACAAGATCCTCCTGTTGGAGTTCAGTGATTATTTTTTTGCCGTTCGGTCCTATGCTTGGATTAGTACTGCTGAACAACTGTTCTCTAAGGTGTTCCATGGCCTCTTTATTCACCGTGCCTTTCGCGGATTTTGTGGCCAATTCAAGAGCGAACGCCTTCAATAGTTTGGATTCACTCACATCTTCCATATTGCCGAGTTCATCCATAAACCGTTCCATAGCGCCCAATGCCTCTTCCGCTGCCAATACGACAGGCGCACCAACAATTTCTACACTGCTTCGATCGGCACTTAAGTTCCAGTCAAACCCTGTAACGGCAAAGGCGCTTGCATATTCCTCGAGCAAGAGCGCATCGGCAGGGGTAATTTGCATGGTGGCAGGAAATAGTAATTGTTGCGAGGCTACGCTGGCACCTTGAAGCTTCGACCAAATTTGATCGAACTGCACTCGTATCTGAGCCTGCTTGGTATCGATAAGTAAAAGCTTATTTCCCAATACGGTGACCATATACTTTCCCCAGGCCAATACTTTGGGCATTTGTTCGCTGAGGTTAATTTGGTCTTCTTCGGACCAAAACTGCTCCACGGAATTACTCAATGCCGGTACCTCAAGCTCAGGGTTGGTGTTGAGTAACTTCTCTGTTTTGATCCTCTCGTACTGTTCGTCTGGTGTTCGAAGCTGCGGTCGGCTGATGCCATTGTCCGGTTCAAAAGGATTGAAATTTGGATTAACTCGAATTTTTGGTTGAGGCGGAATGTGTCCCTTGGGCATCGGTGGTACAGAGAAACTGACCTCAGAATTAAAGTCAATGGCAGGGGCTACATTAAACTGTCCTATGGCATGACGCGCGGCACTGCGTAAAACAGCGTAAATGGCGCGTTCATCTTCAAATTTCACTTCCGTTTTTGTAGGATGAATATTTACATCAAGCCCGTTCGGATCTACTTCTAGGAAAAGAAAATATCCCGGGTGGTGTTCTGCACTGAGCACTTCTTCAAAAGCTTCTCGGAGCGCATTATGTAAGTACGGAGATTTAATAAACCTTCCATTGACGAAGAAGAACTGCTCGCCACGTTTTTTCTTGGCAAACTCAGGCTTTAGCACAAATCCAGTCACTTTGACCACATTGGTGTCTTCACTGATCGGGACCAATTTTTCATCGAATTTCCGCCCAAAAATGGCACTAATTCGCCTCCGTGAGTTTTCGGGCATCAGATGAAAGAGCACCTTTTCGTCGCTCTTCAATACCCATTCGATATCTGAATGCACCAAGGCTACACGATGAAATTCATCAATGCAATGCCTTAGTTCTATTCTATCGTTCTTTAGAAATTTTCGTCTAGCAGGAACGTTGTAAAACAAATTTCGAACCTCCACAATACTTCCTTGAGGTCCAGGATACGGCAAATTCGCAGTGATTTTACCATCCTCGAGCTTTAATGAGGTTCCCATTTCGCTGCCCGCAGTATTCGTCTTGAGTTGCACATGGGCTACAGCAGCAATAGACGCCATAGCTTCCCCTCTAAATCCGCGCGTATTCAATTTGAACAAATCCTCGGCAGAAGAAATCTTCGAGGTGGCATGGCGACGAAAGCAAAGCTCGGCATCGGTCGCATTCATTCCGCTTCCGTTATCTGTGACAACAATGGCAGTTTTACCTGCGCCAGTAAGGCTTAAGGTGATTTTCGTTGCCCCGGCATCAATGCTGTTTTCCAACAATTCCTTCACCACAGAGGCAGGCCGTTGAACAACCTCACCCGCAGCAATCTGATTGGCAACGTGGTCTGGAAGAACGGAGATTAGTGCGGTCATAAAAGGAATTTAGCGGCAAAAAACAGTAGTAATAGTAGGAAGGCGAGACTGTACAACAAGCGCTTGGCATAACCGTCGCTTTTCCCTGCACTTTGAGCCCGGCGTAAATCCCAGTTGTCTCTTAGGCGCTGTCTGTACTTCTCTTTATTGTCAAATGGAATTTCGTCTTCACCTTCCGGACGTTCTAACAATTTTAAGCGCTCTTTACGCTCGTCGTGAAAGCGTGCTTGATGTTGAAAACCGCGAGGTTGATTACGTGCGAAAAATCCCATATTGTCTTAACTTCTCCTTTCTCAAAGGTAATAACCTCAAGCCATTTTTACGACTCCATGAAGCGTCATCTATATATCCTTTTTTTCATACACTTCTTGCCTGCATTATCCCTTCAAGCACAGTCGTTAGAGGCCGCTTCAAAGGTGGATAGTCTTTTGGAAACCATGAGTTTAGAGGAGAAAGTCGGCCAATTATTCATGGTCGCTGCCTACAGCAACAAGGATGAGAAGCATCAAGCCTACCTCGAATCTTTGGTCGAGAATTTCGGTATAGGCGGAGTCATTGTGATGCAGGGCGGTCCGGAGCGTCAAAAGAAATTGGTAGAGCGCTTACAAGCGGCTTCAAAACTTCCCTTATTGGTGGGCCAGGACGCTGAATGGGGCCAAGCAATGCGTTTAGATAGTACTTATAAGTTCCCAACTTCTTTGACTGTTGGTGCCGTTCAAAACATGGATTTAGTGGAAGATTTGGGCGAAGCGTTGGCTTATGAAAGTCACAAAACAGGGGTTCATATGAGCTTCTCACCGGTCTTAGATGTCAATACAAACCCAAAAAACCCAATCATCGGTGCGCGCTCTTTTGGGTCAGATCCCCTTGAAGTAAGTAAAAGAGGACTCGCTTTAACGCGCGGAATGGAGGGAGCCGGTGTATTGGCAAGTGGAAAACATTTCCCGGGCCATGGCGATACCCAATCGGACAGTCATAAGACCCTGCCTGTGGTAGATAGAACGCTTGAGGAGTTAAAGGAGGTGGAGTGGGTGCCCTTTCAATCGGCCCTTCAAAACGGTATCGGTTCGATCATGGTGGCACATTTGAACATCCCTTCCTTAGAACCTTCAGGCAAACCAACGAGCTTGAGCTCCAAGGTCATTAATGATATACTGCGCAAGGAGTGGGGCTACGACGGTTTGGTACTGACAGATGCGCTGAATATGAAAGGAGTCAGTGAGTTTGCTCCCGTGGGCCAATTGGAAATTGAAGCATTCAAAGCCGGCAATGATATTCTACTCTTTGCCATGGATGTGCCCAAAGCTTCGAAACAGCTCGTTGCTGCTTTTAAAAGCGGTGAACTGAGCGAGGCAGTACTCGATCAGCGTGTACGTCGTATTCTTAACGCAAAAGAAAATTCTTCGAGCTGGCAGCACTGGGCGTGGGCCAAAGACGCTTCACTATCCAGTGAATTATCTTCCCGCTACCCCGACGCCACTGCACCTAACGATGAGTTGACCTTCCGACTGATTCGCGATGCAGCTACCTTACTCGATAAAGGAACGGCACCTTTTCCTATTCAAAGCGTTGAGGGCACTTTCGCTCACATTGCGATCGGGACCAATCCTGAGGTAAACGTCCTGAACGAATACCTCGATCGCTACGCCAACTTTGACCATTTCATAGGCGTCGCCCCCAAGGGTCTTTTGCGCCATGAGGCTATTGTTTTAAGTTTCCATCAAGATCCTAAAAATCCATGGCGCAGGTACAAGCTCACCTCGAGCGAGAAGGCATTGATTTCCGGATTACAGGCGGCTGGAAAGCCTATTTACGTATTGCACTTTGCCAATCCTTATGGATTATTGACCTATCCGGAATTGGGCGAGAACACAAAAGTGCTGGTGATGTATGAAAACAATGCCGCGGCACAGAAATTAGCACCGCAATTCTTGTTTGGTGCTCGCGCGACGAAGGGTAAGTTGCCGGTCGAGCTAGGCCATTGGGGCGCTCAGGGCAGCGGTCTTAAGAGCGAAAGCATCAAGCGCTTGGGGTACGGACTACCTTCGGAAGTAGGCGTTCGTAGCGAGCAGTTACTTAAGGTGGATTCCATTATGGAATTCGCTATTTCAAAAGAGGCAACGCCCGGAGGGCAGATTTTGGTAGCACGAGGCGGTACTGTGATTTATGACAAGTCCTTTGGGCACCACAGTTACGATAAAAAAAAAGCCGTTGATTGGACGGATCTCTACGACCTCGCCTCGGTCACAAAAATCACGGCCACCTTGCCAGGAGTGATGCATTGGTATGAGAAACAGCCGCTGCTTTTAGAGAGCACTGTGGGACAACAATTACCAGAATTGGCCTCATCAGATAAAGGTAATCTAGTGTTAGAAGATGTGTTGGCACATCAGAGCGGTTTGCCTGCTTGGATCCCGTATTATTTGAGAACCATCGAGACCGATTCAGCGAAGGCCTTTTGGTACGTGAGTAGTAATACACCAGGTGCTATTAAGGTTACGGATGAGCTTTACTTGCGCCCGGAAATTCGCGATACTATGTATGCCATGTTGGAGCAAAGTGAACTCCAGGGCAACGACTACCGCTATTCAGATTTGGGCTATTACTTGTTTCAGCGCATGCTGGAGAAACGAAATAACGAGGCCCTAGATACGTGGGTACAGACCACGTTCTATGCACCCTTGGGAGCTTCGAGATTGACCTACAAGCCTTTGGAAAAAGGATTTAGTTTGGAGGAAATAGTGCCTACCGAGAAAGACGGGTATTGGCGAAATACAACAGTACAGGGTAATGTCCATGACATGGGTGCAGCGATGATGGGCGGAGTCGCCGGGCATGCAGGTCTATTCTCGAACACTAATTCATTGGCTAAAATGATGCAGATGTACCTGTGGGGCGGTGAATATGGAGGCGTAAAGTATCTCGAAAAAGGGACCATTGACAAGTTTACCGCTTGTGCCTTTTGCGAGTTAAAGAATCGACGGGGATTGGGTTTTGACCGTCCGCAGTTGGACGATGGACCAGGTCCTAGTTGTACCTGCGCTTCTAAACAAAGTTTTGGTCACACCGGTTTTACTGGTACAATGGTTTGGATGGATCCTGAGGAGGAGCTTCTCTATATCTTTTTGAGCAATAGAACGTACCCAGATATGGAGAACTGGAAATTGAGCAAATACGATATCCGGACAAATATTCAAGCGGCTCTTTATGAGTCGTTGAATTAAAAGTATTTTTAGTGCATGAAAATAGGTGTCGTATGTTACCCCACATTCGGCGGCTCAGGGGTGGTCGCAACTGAACTTGGTATTCAGATGGCCAAAAAGGGCCATGAAGTTCATTTCATTACCTACAGCCAGCCCGTTCGTTTGGATATTCTCGAGCCGAATATCTATTACCATGAAGTGAATGTGCACGATTACCCGTTGTTTGAATATCAGCCATACGAGCTTGCGCTAAGTTCTAAAATGGTGGATACGGTGCTTACTGAGGGCATCGATATACTTCACGTTCATTATGCCATTCCGCATGCCTATGCGGCGTACATGGCCAAGAAAATCTTGTTAGAGAAACGAATCTACATCCCTGTGGTGACCACACTTCATGGTACGGACATCACTTTGGTGGGTAAGAATCCATCGTACAAGCCGGCCGTGACGTTTTCTATCAATAAAAGTGATATTGTAACCTCAGTGAGCCAGAGCTTGAAGGAAGATACTTTGAGCTCATTTGTGATCAAGAAAGACATCGAAGTTGTCCCCAACTTTGTTGATCTTGATCTATACAATTTGGATGGACCTTGTATTAAATCTCAGATTGCACCCAACGGGGAGAAAGTTATTTCACACATATCAAACATGCGTCCGGTAAAACGCATTCCAGATATCATCGAGATTTTCTTCCGCATACAGCAGAAAGAAGATGCCATTTTATTGATGATCGGTGAGGGTCCAGAACGCGAAAAGGCGGAGCAACAAGCGAAAGATCTCGGCATTTATTCCAAAGTAAAATTCTTAGGGAAGACCTCCGAAATACGCAGGTTGCTATGCATGTCGGATTTGTTCTTATTGACTTCATCCACAGAAAGCTTTGGTTTGGTGGCCCTAGAAGCTATGGCCGCAAAAGTACCGGTCATTAGTTCGAATGCGGGAGGTATCAGTGAAGTTAATGTACACGGTGAGACCGGGTTCTTGGCGACTATTGGTGATGTAGAAACGATGGCGGAGCATAGTTTAACCTTATTGCAAAATCCCAGGTTGCACGAAGAGTTTAAAGATAACGCCTATCGTCGCGCCCAAGAATTCTCCATAGATGCTGTTGTGCCGAAGTACGAGGCGATCTACGAGCGAGCATTAGCAACGATCCGTGAAGGAAAAGAGAATAACTGGACTACTTGATGTTTAAAAGTCTCATTTGAGACAGAGCTGTGGTCGGTCCTTTATTCTAGATTTTTAAGTAAAAACACTTATTGAGGGTGCGAGGCATTCTGAGCATTGTTGAGCAGAATTACCCGCCTATTCGCTTGGTTTTAAAGCCTTCTTTTTCAAGAAACGAGCGTGCTTTGTCACGGACATTTCCCTGGAGAATGATCTCTCCATGCTTGGCACTGCCACCTACGCCGCAGGTTTGTTTTAATTTCTTACCCAACGCAGCAAGCTCTTCATCGGGTCCTTCAAAACCGCGAATAATCACTACTTGCTTGCCGCCGCGACCTTTTTTTTCGAAGTGAAGCTCGAGCAATTGGTCCGAAGGATGAACAGATTCCACCTCATTATTTTGCTCGTAATCGAAATCAGGATTTGTGCTGAATACAAAGCCGCCCAAGTCCTCTAAATTGATTTTCTTTGGTTTATTCTTTTTTGCCATAATTATGAGCTTAGTAATAACGAGTACTGCGAATCCAAAAGTAAAGGACATTGTCCAATTACTCACTAAATCAAAAGAACGTAAATCGCGTGGGGTTTGTGTTGTGGAGGGTGCTCGTGAAATAAATAGAGCCTTGGCTTGTGGCTGGGAACCTATAGAGCTCTGGCAGCTGGATGGGAGTGATGTTCCCTTGAACACCATGGCCTTCCCGGGTTATTATCTAGCAGCACCTAAGGTCTTCAATAAGATTGCTTACCGAAATACAACAGAATCTGCCGTTGCGGTATTTAAAGTCCCAGAAATTGGGCTGGAGCAGCAACGTTCTGTCTTGGAAGGGGCTAGGTGTCTGTTAATTTTAGAAGGGATAGAAAAACCGGGCAATCTAGGTGCTGTGCTCCGAACAGCCTGTGCTGCTGGTGTAGATGCTGTTGTTTTAGCGGATGCTCCCCTCGACCCATTCAGTCCAAACGTCATCCGAAATGCTACTGGAGCGCTTTTCGAAGTGCCCATTATCTCGGCAACTAGCAAGGAGTTGATCCCCGCATTAAAGTCATTAGGTATGTCCATATATATTACCTACTTGCATGATAACGCAACGTCAATGTTTGAGGTGCAATGGTCTGAAAAGTGTGCTATCGTACTCGGAGAGGAAGCTGGTGGATTAAGTGAATCGTGGAATGCCGCTGCCGATGAAAATGTTATCATCCCAATGGCTGGTGATGCAATAGATTCTCTAAATGTTAGTGTGAGTGCGGCAGTACTGATGTACCACTGGAAGAGTCAGCAATAGGAATTGGCTAAAAAAAGAATGGCCCGCAGAGCGGACCATTCACCAAACCAATAAACCTAAGCTACCTTATTAAGGTATACGGCAAATATAACTCTCAAGCACGATTTATGTTCGTAACGGTTTGCTGCTCAGGGGACAAAAGTGAAAAATGAGCATTTCCTACGTCTAAGAACAACTAGCAAATGTCTCAAATGAGACTAGTCTATTTTTTACTCGAAATCGAGTGGGCAGTGGGGCTGTTTTCAACTGAAGAAATATTTCTGGGTGCTCCAGTAAATAATAGTTGACCGCCTTCTTCACCACCTTTTGGACCTATTTCAATTAAATGATCGGCACGTTCGATCACATCGAGATCGTGTTCAATCACCAAAACTGTATGTCCCATATCTACCAATGCATTTAGCGCCACGAGTAGTTTTTTTACATCGTCAAAGTGTAGCCCAGTTGTGGGCTCATCAAAGAGGAACAATGTTTTGCCCGCTTTATCCCCTTTGGAGAGGAAGTAGGCCAACTTCACACGCTGCGCTTCACCACCACTAAGTGTGGAGCTGCTTTGTCCAACGGCTGCATAACCAAGACCTACATCTTGTAAGGGTTGGAGCTTATTCGCAATTTTTGTCTGCTTAATGCTTCTGAAAAACTCAATAGCCTCATCAATAGTGCATTCGAGAATATCCGAGATGCTTTTGTCGTGGATTTTAACCTCCAGGATTTCAGCCTTGAATCGGTGCCCATTGCAATCTTCACAAGGAAGGTGAACATCCGCCATGAATTGCATCTCTATGGTGACTTCACCTTCTCCTTTACAAGTGTCACAGCGTCCGCCGTCGGTATTGAAACTGAAGTGTTTGGCCTTGTAACCGCGCACTTTTGAAAGTTCATTGGCAGCGTATAGGTTGCGGATATCGTCGTAGGCTTTTAAGTAGGTTACAGGGTTCGAACGGGAAGATTTACCAATAGGGTTTTGGTCCACCATTTCAACGTGGGAAATCTTGTTTAAATCACCAGTAAGGGCTTTATGCAGCCCTGGGCGTTCACCTACATGCTCTAAATGCTTCTTTAAAGCAGGGTAAAGTATTTTCTTGATAAGTGTGCTTTTCCCAGACCCGCTTACTCCGGCTACTACAGAGAATACACCAAGTGGTATGTCGACGTCAAACCCTTTAAGGTTGTGCTGTCTCACGCCTTCTAAACGAATATGACCGGTGGCTTTACGCAATTCTTTGGGCTGCGGAATTTCCATTCTTCCGCTCAAGTAGCCCGCTGTTAAGCTGCTTTCGTGCGCCAAAACAGCATCTGGCAGGCCTGCTGCAACGATTTCTCCACCTAAATTCCCTGCTGCTGGACCGATATCAATCAGGTAATCAGCGGCATGCATGAAGGCTTCCTCGTGTTCTACAACTACAACCGTATTACCCTTATCGCGCAAGGCTTGGATAACTTTGATCAGTTGCTCGGCATCGTAAGGATGTAATCCGATAGAAGGCTCGTCCAAGATGTATAGTGAGCCGACCAATGCGGAACCTAAAGAAGTAGCAAGTTGTATCCGTTGGCTTTCTCCACCGCTTAGCGTATTACTCGTTCTGTTCAGGGTAAGGTAGGAGAGACCTACATTCATCAAGAAGTCGATACGAGTTGTGATTTCGGTGAGCAGTCGTTTCGCAATCTCAGCTTCACGCTCGTCCAGGTTGAGATTTTTAAAGAAATCGGCTAATTTATTCAGCGGTAACTCTACAAGTTCGTGCAGGGCAACACCACCAATTTTTACGTAACCAGCTTCGGGTTTGAGACGCTTTCCCTTACACGTGGTACACTTTGTACGTCCGCGGTAACGGCTAAGCATGACTCGGAACTGGATTTTATACTTCTTACTTTCTAGATGTTTAAAGAATGCGTTGATCCCTTTGAATCCTTTGCCACCTTCCCAAAGCAATTCTCGTTCTTCGGCGGTGAGGTCCATATAGGGGCGGTGCACTGGAAACCCTATTTCACTGGCAGCAAGGATGAACTTGTTCTTCCATTTACCCATCGTCTCTCCCTTCCAAGGGGCTACAGCGCCTTCATAAACACTTAATGTTTGGTTGGGTATAACGAGGTCTTCATCTACACCCATGATGCTGCCGAATCCCTCACAGGTCGGACAAGCACCCACAGGGTTGTTGAAACTGAACAAGTGCACGGAAGGCTCGGTGAACGCCATGCCGTCTAACTCAAAAAGGTTATTGAATTCAACGGGAGGCTGGCCGTCCATAAAGTCAATCAAGCAGCTTCCACGCCCTTCGTAAAAGGCAGTTTGTATGGAGTCTTGCAGTCGATGAATGTTTTCTTGGTCGCCGCGACGCACGACGGCACGATCTACGACGAGTGAAATTACCTTCTCATCATAGGTGCCCGCTTCAATAACGTCTTCAATGCGCTCAATGGCTCCGTCTACAAGCATTCTTGCAAATCCTTGTGATGCTAATATGGTCAAATGTTGGATGGCGGTTCTGTCGCTGTAGGTAACAGGAGCAACGATTAAAAAGCGCGTACCTTCTTCTTTGGTGTCAATGAAGTCGATGACATCCTCAACCTGATGGCGCTTCACTTCTTCCCCAGAAACTGGGCTGTAGGTTCGTCCAACTCGTGCGTAAAGCAGCTTGAGGTAATCGTAAATTTCTGTAGTGGTGCCAACCGTCGATCTAGGGTTTTTACTGCTCACCTTCTGCTGTATCGCCACTGCCGGTGGAATCCCCTTGATGTACTCTACTTTCGGCTTGTCTAATTTTCCTAAGAACTGGCGCGCATAGGAACTTAGGCTCTCCACGTAGCGACGTTGACCTTCAGCAAATAAAGTGTCGAAAGCCAGGGAGCTTTTTCCCGATCCACTCACACCGGTAATTACTACTAACTGATTTCTAGGAATATCTACACTAACTTCTTTGAGGTTGTGTACAGCGGCGCGCTTAATTTCTATGAATTCGGTCATGTGTAATTGGAGTGAAACCACAAATGTAACCTTAAATTGGACCTACAGTTCCGGAGAAATGGATGATTTTGGAATAGTATTTGATTCTTTCCCGTATATTCACAGCAAATAAATGACTTGCCTATAGAGAGACTGCTACGCTAAATCCTTGATGTATGAGACTAGGAAAACTGGAAGACCACGAATTAGTGGCGCAGTACCGTAGCGGAAATGAGCAAGCCTTTGAGGTGTTAATTCGTAGACACCAAAAACGCATTTTCCTGCAGATTTATTCAAAAGTTCAAGACGCAGACGTCGCTGACGACCTGTTTCAGGAAACCTTTATTAAGATTATTCGATCGCTTCGAAAGGACAATTATGAAGAGAAGGGTAAGTTCCTGCCTTGGGCCATCCGCGTTGCAAACAATACTACTTTGGACTACTTCCGCCGCGAGTCACGCAAGAAGGAGTTTAGACCCAGCGGAGAATTCACGGTATTCGATACGTACGGTGAAGTTGATCAAAGCTATGAGCAAGAGGTGATTGAAGCGCAGATCAACGAGGATTTGTACAAGTTGATCAAATTCTTGCCTGAGGACCAGCGGAAAGTGTTGGAGCTGCGCATCTTTTGCAACTACAGTTTTAAGGAAATTGCAGAAGAGACCGATGTAAGTATCAACACGGCTTTGGGACGCATGCGTTACGCAGTAAGCAACATGCAGAAGTTAATGGTGAAGCATAACATCAGTTTAGAATTTTAAGCAGCTACATACTAAGGTGTTCAGGGCGGCGTTATACCTAAAATCACAAACGAAGCCCATGGGAAAAACTTTACCTTATGAACATCTGGAGGTAGGAGCCTCTGAAAAAAGTATCCAAAACATCTTGGCCTTCTCTAAAGCCACAAAGCAATTGAAGTTCAAGCATTCACCAGAACAACTTGGCGAACTATTCAAAAACTAAAAAAGCCCGCAATTGCGGGCTTTTTTAATGTTTCTGTGCTTGATTAATTCGCAACATCTGAGAAGAATTTCAAGCGGGCTAATCGCAACTCGTCTTCTTCGTATTCGTCGCCAAACTCTTCGGTGAGCTCCTCAATGGAACCTTCTTCACAATCTTCGGTCAAAAAGTCGAACAATTCTTCAATGCTGTCCTCATCGAGGATATCTTCTAGGTAATAATCAATATTCAGTTTGGTACCGCTTGTTACGATGCGTTCCATTTCTTCGAGAAGCTGGTCCATCTTAAGGCCCTTGGCTTTCGCGATATCCTCGAACGGCAATTTGCGGTCGGTACTTTGAATAATGTACACTTTCAAAGCGCTCTTATTAGCCACCGATTTGAACACCATATCTTGTGGGCGGTCAATATCATTTTCCTCCACGTACTTTTCTATGACCTCTACCATCTTTGCACCAAACTTACGTGCTTTCCCTTCACCTACACCTTGGATGTTTTTGAGTTCATCCAGATTACAAGGGTAACTGGTCGCCATTTCGCTCAAGGAATTTTCGCTGAATACAGCATAGGGTGGGACCCCTTTTGCATTCCCGATCTTCTTTCTGAGATCTTTGAGTATACTGAACAGCTGCTTGTCAACGGCTACAACTTTAGTAGGAGCGCTCGCCGCTGAGTTAAGAACGTCATAATCGAGCTCTTTTCTTACGCGGAATGCTTTGGGAAGTTTGCCTGAAGCGGCTTTTTCGGTAATCTGGATGGTGCCGTAGGCATCAATGTTTTTGTAGAGGTAATGGCGAATGATACCTTGTCGAATAACCGCACGAAGGTGTACTTCACTTTTATCTTTTTGCTTGCCCCAGGTCGGTAAGCTCATCGCATCATTCTTCACAAGAACAGCAGAGCTTTGTCCGCGTAGGATGTTGACAATCTCCGTGGTTTTGAACTTTCCGTGCGTTTCTTTTACTGCAGCGATAACATCCAATAATTCTTCAGAGGCTTCGACCTTTTCTTTGGGATGGCGACAATTGTCGCACATTTTATCACAGTCGTCTTCGTGGAAATCCTCGCCAAAATAGTGGAGAATGGCTCGACGACGACAGGTGGCGGCTTCCGCATAACCCGTGGCCTCTTCCAACAGTTGACGCCCAATTTCTTGCTCGCTTACATTCTTTTTATTTAGAAATTTCTGTAGGCGCTCAATATCCTTGATGTCAAAGTAGGTGATACAAGATCCTTCACCGCCATCACGTCCTGCTCTACCAGTTTCTTGGTAGTAACTTTCTAGAGACTTCGGCATGTCGTAATGCAATACAAAGCGCACGTCTGGCTTATCGATACCCATACCAAAGGCGATAGTTGCCACAATGACATCGCAATCCTCATTGAGGAAGGCATCTTGGTGCTTCACTCGCTTGCTAGCTTCTAGTCCCGCATGGTAGGGCAGGGCATTGATGCCGTTCACTTGCAGTTGCTCGGCAAGGTCCTCAACCTTTTGACGGGACAAACAATAGACGATAGCGCTTTTGCCTTTGTTGGCCTGAAGCAGTTTGGTGATGTCTCTGTCTATATCCCGTTTAGGGCGTACCTCATAGTAGAGATTTGGGCGGTTAAAGCTGGATAAAAACACTTTCGGGTCTTCCATACCCAATGTTTTCATAATGTCTGCTTGCACTTTCGGTGTCGCTGTTGCAGTTAGTGCGATGATAGGTTTTCTTCCCAACGCTTGAACGCTTTGCTTAATCGTTCTATAATCTGGGCGGAAATCATGACCCCACTCAGAAATACAGTGGGCTTCGTCAATGGCAAAAAAGCTTATTTCTATCGATTTCAGCAGCTCTATGTTGGCCGATTTGTTTAAGCTCTCAGGTGCTACGAACAACAATTTAGTGAGCCCTGATTTCAGGTCCGTATGTACCTGTTCCAATTGGCCCTTGGTCAATGAGCTGTTTAAAACGTGTGCTATACCGTCCTGTTCGCTATGCCCACGTATCGCATCGACCTGATTTTTCATCAGTGCAATGAGAGGACTGACGATAATGGCCGTGCCTTCACTTGCAAGGGCGGGAAGCTGGTAACACAAGCTTTTACCCCCACCGGTAGGCATGATCACGAACGTATCCTTACCCGATGCAAGGCTTTCAATGATGGCTTTCTGGTTTCCTTTAAAATCGCTAAAACCAAAAAACTGTTTTAGGTGATGTTCCCAATGATTCGAGGACATGTGCTCTGCGATGTATTTGTTCTTCCCTAAAAGATACGGGATTTAATCAAGGATTGTGAAGGTACATCAGAATGTTTTTCGGATTTTTGACCACAATTCTGTGTTATCAACATGAGTAGCGATAAAAACAACATGAGCTTTTTGGATCACCTCGGTGAGTTGCGCTGGCATTTAATGCGCGCTTCCATAGCCATTGTGGTTTTCGCTGTGGTCGCCTTCCTTTCGAAGGAAATCATCTTTGATACCATCATTTTCGGTCCCAAACAGATGGATTTTCCGACCTACACATTTTTCTGCTGGCTCTCTGGCTTTGTAGGTGGCGATGTATTCTGTTTTGACGAGATGCCATTCGAGTTATTGAATATGCGAATGAGTGGCCAATTCCAGATGCACCTTTGGGTCTCATTGGTCGCGGGTATCATCATAGCATTCCCTTACGTGTTCTGGGAAATCTGGCGTTTTATCCAACCGGGCCTTCACGAGAACGAGCGTAAGAATTCGCGTGGCGTAATTCTATTTACTACTCTATTGTTTATTCTCGGTGTACTCTTTGGTTATTACATTATTGTTCCCTTGAGTGTCCAATTCTTAGGCACCTACACCGTTTCCTCAGAAATCTTCAACCGCATTGATCTTACTTCGTACATCAGTATGGTGAGTTCAGTGACGTTGGCCACAGGTATTCTGTTCCAACTTCCCATTGTGGTATACTTCCTGAGTAAAATTGGCGTTGTAACACCAGAACTATTGAAAACCTACCGCAGGCACGCCATCGTGGGCATATTGTTGCTCAGTGCAATCATTACCCCGCCCGATATTGCCTCGCAAATCTTAGTGACGCTACCCGTGCTTATCTTGTACCAGATCAGCATTATGGTAAGCCGTAGAATCATTAAGAATAAGGTCAAAGTGAAGACGTCTTAAGTGAAGTTAGAAGCACAACATATCGTAAAAAAATACCGCTCACGCACCGTGGTCAACGATGTGAGTTTTGAGGTAAATCAAGGCGAGATTGTAGGGTTGCTTGGTCCAAATGGAGCAGGGAAGACCACGAGCTTCTATACGGTGGTTGGACTCATCCGACCATTTAGCGGTCAAATTTTGCTCGACGGCACGCCCATTCAAAAGCTTCCAATGTACAAGCGAGCGCAGATGGGTATTGGTTATTTGGCCCAGGAGGCATCGGTATTCCGCAAGCTCAGCATAGAAGATAATATCCTTGGTGTTTTGGAAATGGCGGGCTTGAATGTGCAAGAGCGCAACGAGCGTCTTGAAGAGTTGCTCGATGAATTCGGGTTGCAGCACATCCGTAAAACTCGGGGCGATTTACTCAGTGGTGGGGAACGCCGCCGCACGGAAATAGCGCGTGCCTTAGCCACCAAGCCAAAGTTCATCTTGTTGGACGAGCCGTTTGCAGGGGTAGACCCAATCGCGGTAGAAGATATTCAGATGATTGTGGCCAATTTGAAGAAGAAAAACATCGGTATCCTGATTACCGATCACAATGTTCAGGAGACTTTGGCCATCACGGATCGCACGTATTTGATGTTTGAAGGCCGAATTCTAAAAAGTGGTACCGCAGAAGAATTGGCTGCAGATGAGCAGGTAAG
This sequence comes from Bacteroidota bacterium, assembly GCA_003385605.1. GTDB lineage: Bacteria > Bacteroidota > Bacteroidia > Flavobacteriales > Schleiferiaceae > UBA10364. The sequence continues at coordinate 26,517 of QQUU01000049.1, read as the reverse complement.
ACGTGTGTACCTCGGTCAGAATTTCGAGCTCAGAGCACGGAAGTAACCCTTTACTCTCTTTAGTAGTGGCGGCTTCGGAACACGAGGCGCTCGCCCTTCATACCCTGTCAAAATTCCAGCAAAACGTTCTATAGCCTGATCATAGAGTGGCAGGTCGTATTCGTTCATGCTTTCCCAAACGGCCTTTGCGGCAACTTCCTTTTTCTTACCGCCGCTGTTGTGGTGCTCCACAAGGGTGTTCTTCCAGCCAAACTGCTCGCCAAAGTAGGCGATAGATGCTGCATAGTGCTCTGTGAAGCCAACGGCGTCCAATCGGTCAAAATTGGCCAATGCTTTTTCTAAAACGCCCTTATCTTTCAAGAACTCCTTTTGGTTCAAATAGCCGCTCATAAATGCCGTCTGGCGATTATTGCTCTGAACCAATTTGGTGAAGTCCTCAGGGCTGTCGATTCCTTCCATGAGCTGTGCATGCTTTTCATTCATGCGCTTGCTGTAGTGGTTGTAGTGACTCATCGAGCGCGCGATAGGCTCTCGGAAAAGTGTAACTACTGTGGCATTTGATTCGGCTATTACCGGACGTAAGGGAAAATGACCGTAGATGCATTTGACCTTAGGGTCGTTTAGGGCGGATGCGAGCTGCTCGTCCAAATCCTGATGGCTGTAAATGGCCCTACGCTCAGTTTCCTTGTAGTTGCTTTCCAACAATAATCGCAAGGATGTCCCGGCAGTTTTTGGGATGTGGATAAAAACGAGTTTCTTTGGGTTACGCATCGGAGCCGAAAATACATGTTTCTACCCAAAATCAAGCAACCCGTCTTCATACTAGGCATGCACCGCAGTGGGACCACTATGGTGACTCGCGCTTTGGGAGCGGCCGGCGTTCATGTAGGAACCATTCTCGATCACAACTCCGAAGCGCTCTACGGTATAGATATTAACGACCGTATCCTAGAAACTGCAGGAGGCAACTGGTGGTCGCCGCCTGGACTTGATTCGGTTTTAGATGCGGCATCAAACTTTCAGTCTGAACTTACTGGCCTTGATATTTATGGCACGCATCTGAAACATCCTTCAGGCCGCCGTCTTTCTTTAGCGCTAGCACATAGCGGACCATGGGCTGTAAAAGACCCTCGACTCTGCTTCACCTTGCCTTGGTGGCTTGCCCGCTTTCCGAAGGCGAAGGTTATCTGGGTACTCCGCGATGAAGAGGAGATCGTTCAAAGCTTGCTTCGGCGCCAACGCGTGGAAGGGGAAGCCTTTAGTGATCTTACTGAAGAAACGGCTCGCGAGCTTGTGCGTGCGTATAACGAAGCGGCCACCACGAACATAAAGAACAGCGGAGTAGAGGTACGCATGGTCCAATACAAAGATTTGGTCTCCACCGATGTCGATACGCAACGTAAAAGTTGGTTCTCTCTGTACCAGTTCTGCAAAGTCCGTCCAGGGAAGATGGAAGGCTTCGCAAGGCGAAGTCCTAAATCGGCCACAACGACCTCCTCAAAACCTTTGGCAGCATTGCCTACGAATGGTCCTTTGGTGAGTGTCATAGTGCCTAATTACAATCATGCTGCTTTCTTAGATCAGCGCTTGGAAAGCATTTCTTCGCAGACTTACACGAATATCGAGGTGTTACTGATGGACGATTGTAGTCCGGACGATAGCCGTACGGTCCTTGAAAAATGGGCAGCAAAAGATTCGAGAATGACCACGCTGTTCAACGAAGAAAACTCTGGCAGTCCTTTCGCGCAATGGGCCAAAGGAGCCTCTTGGGCCAAGGGCAAGTACCTGTGGATTGCCGAAAGCGACGATTACTGCGATACAGATATGCTTGCGCTTCACGTACAGAGTATGGAGGCCAATGAAAATGCTGTAATCGCCTACAGTCATAGCCATCTCGTAGATGAGAACGGCCAATTCCTGCGCGACTTTAAAGACGATTATGCCTTCATCTTTGGCGATACTGCCAAATGGGCCAAAGACTTCACAAACGAAGGGAAAACCGAGGTGGCTAAACACATGGTCTTTTCCAACACCATCCCTAACGCCAGCGGAATCTTAATGCGCAAAGAAGCCTTCGATAAGGTGGGTGCTCCAGCGACGCATTGGCGCCTAAATGGAGATTGGCTCTTTTACGCCAAGCTTTTGCAATACGGCGATCTTGTCTTTCATGCGCGGCCGCGAAACAAATTCCGCTTTCATTCACAAACACAACGCAGCCGCGCCATCAGCTCCTACAGTGCCTTTGACGAGCTTTTGGAGATGTACACCATCTTCGAGAAGGAGGGCTTCGCACCGCTCGAAACCATCAATGCCGCCCGTGGCCAAGTGGCAATGTGGTGGGCAGCCAATGTGTTCTCCATGGACCGCAGCGCTGAGGTCTGGCGCAACAATCGCAGATTATACAACGCCTTTAAGAAGTATAAAAAAGGATTAGGTAGGTATTTGCTCAGAAGTGGTGCCATTAAATTATTGGGTCAATTCTTTATTTACCTAGGTTTGAAGAAGCCAGCCAAAAAACTAGCAGCTCGTCTGTTCCCCAAATCATTCTTTGCACACTAATGAGAATTTCTGTCATCATACCTGCATACAACGCTGCGTCCACGCTGGAGGAATGTCTAGAAAGTGTGGTACGTCAGACAGTTCGACCTTTTGAGGTGATTTTAGTGGACGACGGAAGTACTGACAATACTAGAAGGGTTGCAGCAAAATTTGAAGCCAAGTTCACTTTAAGGATCGTAAGTCAGGCAAATTCAGGCTTGGGAAAAGCCAGGAATGCGGGTATGGCTGCCGCGACGGGCGATGCCTATGCATTTTTGGATGCGGACGATGTGTGGTTGCCCGTTAAGCTCGAGCAAGGGATGAAGGGGCTTCTGAAGTATCCAAAGACCCAGTGGTTTTACACTCCAATATTGGAGTGGACACCCGATAATGAACAAAGTACGCGCAAGAGAGCCTGTAGCCAGGTCAGTTCGCTGCGGTCCTTTTTGAGTTACAACCCGATTGTTCCTTCAACGATCATTATGCGCAGTGGTTTTGACTACGCTTGGGAAAACGATAGGAACCTCCAGGAAGATGTTGGTGCGCATTTAAGAGTACTTAGCCGTGGCGATTTTCCAAAGATGCTGCCTGAGGCAACGCTGAAGTACCGATTGGATTTCGGTATGACTGCAGATGCGGAAGGGCACGTAAATAAGGTGATGCGTGCAGTGGCAAAGGCTAAAGAGCTCGGTCACATCAGTGAGAAGGAATTTAAGCTCTACGAGGTTCGTAAGGCCTATGAATTGGCCCGTACGTATAAGAAGCGTGGCGATACTGAGGCGCAGAAGAAGTGGAAAGCTGAAGCTTTAAACAAGGCGAAAACTACGAGAGTACCGCTAGGACTTTGGTTGAGATTACATGTGAACGTCTAACCAATACGTCATTCCAACGGTCAAAAAAGAGAAGGGGTAATCGTTCAATCCTCGTGTCCAACCGACATGTGCGCGTCCAAGCTGTGCAGGTCCAAAAGTAAAGGTCTGGCCCCACTGCAGCTCCAACATCCTCGGCCAATCTCCATCTAGAAAATAGCCGGTAAAGGTGCGTAATTGAGCACTCAGGTAAGTCTTGTCTTTATGTAACTGAAGCTTAATGTTTCCGAGGAATCCGTCGTTCTGTGGGTAATCCACCCAATGGGTCTGGTATACTTGAAATCCAGCATCCGTGGTTAAATAGGGTTCCCAATTTCCCCACGAATCAAAGCTCTTCTGGTGCGAAAAGAAAAAGGCATAACCGGGTGCATCGGTAAATCTTGCTTGAGGAAGTGGTCCAGCGGCCGTCTTGGTGTGAAAAGTGAACCACAGGCTTTGCTCATGTTTTGTCCAAAGTCGGGTACTGATATCGATCAAGACATCCCCGGCGAGCACGCCTTCACCGTCCTGATCTCTAGAAATCCGCAAGTCTCGTACTTCTTCCGACATGCGGTAATATTCTATGCTCTGATGCGTAATATGAATCTGTGTATGGCCTCTGTCCCAATGCAGTTCGTTGTGCAGTGTCAAGAAACTATCGTCTTCGATAAGACTCATCTGTGAGCTACTCTTAAAATAGCTGCCCATGTCGCTTCGTTGAAGCGTAGGAAGAGGGATGGCATTTGGGCCGAGGTAGGCATGAGAGTATTTCATGTATTGCGTCCACGGCGTCGCTCCGTCCCAATTGTGAATTTGATTCCACCAATCCATCTGGGCACTGGCACTCAGCTGAGTAAGGAGCAAGAAAAGAAGAAGAACTCGACGCATTATTCCAGGTCGGTATTTAGCTTCTCACGCAGGTAGAGCAGGTTTGGGTTCTTCTCCACCATGTGCTTGAATTTCTCCTCAGGTAGATAGAGCTTCTTCGTTTGAACGTTCTCGGCCATCTTCACCTCAAAACGAAGGGCAAAGTTGTTCAGCTTTTTACGCAACCAAGGGACCAGCTCTTTCTGTTCGTCGTTGAAGTAGCCCTGTTGGATATTGTTATCTACGGTGATTTCCAACGTGTTTTTATCCAAAATCTTAGGTACTTGTGCCTGAAGCATGCTGCGAATAGCGGTTTTAACGTGACGCTGGTTGGTATATTCTTCCAGGGCCAATTTTAATTCGTGCTCCGTATACACGTTCTGTGGACCTTCTGCAGCAGCTGGGATATCGCTTTCACCCGATTCAGCAGTTGGCTTCGTCGGTTCGTTCTCACTGGCCATTTCCTCCATCATCGCCGTCAGTGATAACCCGCCTTTCTTCTTTCCAGTGGTTCTGCGACGTCTGCCTTCTTTCGGTAGGTCAAAGGCGGCAGCAGGAGAAGCTTCTGGCGGCGGTGCTACAGAGGGAGTCTCTGGAACTGCTGTCTCCTCAGGCAAATTAGAATCGCTTACTGTATTGTGTACAGAGGGAGCAGTTTGCGGAGCTGGAGCTGTTGAAGGAGTCTCGGTGGCAACTGGAGCAGGAGCTGGCGTAGGTACGGCAGCTGGTGTTACGGGCGCTGGAGCCGGTTGCGTTGCAGGGGCAGGGGCAGGTGGAGCAGGGGTATTACCTCGTTTTGGGAGGGTATCGGGTAGGTACTGGTCCGTACCTTCAGCTTTAGGCGCTACGCTGGGTTGCGACTTTTTTTTTTCTTGCGAGATGAACTCGACGAGTTTAAGTAGGCCTAATTCTACTAGAATTCTCGGCTGGCTCGAAGCCTTGTACTGACCGTCTAACTCATTGAAGACCTTCAATCCGTGCAACAAGAATCGTGTTGAGGTTGCTGCGCTCTGCTCGAGGTAACGCTGTTTGATCGCTGGACCAACTTCAAGGAGTTCTACCGTTCTAGGTTCTCTAGCTACCAATAGATCTCTGAAATGCTTGGCCATTCCGACAACAAATTCGTGGCCGTTGAAACCTTTCTCTAAAACCTCATTGTACAAGAGGAGCAGATCAGGGTAGTTCACTCCTGCTGCGAGGTCGATCGAGCGGAAGAAGTAGTTGTAATCTAAGATGTCCAACACTTCTACGACTTGATTGTAGGTGAGCTCACTGCCTGAGAAGCTGACCATGCGGTCGAACAAACTCAAGGCATCGCGAAGGGCGCCGTCGGCCTTTTCTGCAATCATGTGCAGGGCTTCTGGCTCTGCTTTTACACCTTCTTTTTCGGCAACGAATGCAAGGTGCCCGGCGATATCATCCACTGTGATGCGCTTGAAGTCAAAAATCTGACAACGCGACAAAATGGTTGGGATGATCTTGTGCTTCTCTGTAGTCGCTAGAATGAAGATGGCGTGCGCTGGCGGTTCTTCCAGTGTCTTCAAAAAGGCGTTGAAGGCCTGCTGAGAGAGCATGTGCACCTCATCAATAATATAGACCTTGAATTTTCCAGTTTGTGGAGCGAATCGAACTTGGTCAATCAAACGGCGGATATCATCCACAGAGTTGTTTGATGCGGCATCCAATTCAAAGATGTTCAATGCCAATTCTTCTTCGGTCAAATTCGCATCGCCATTGATGACTTTCGCAAGAATACGGGCACATGTCGTTTTTCCAACGCCACGTGGACCGCAGAATAGCAGGGCCTGCGCCAAGTGATCACTAGCCACACTTTTAAGCAGTGTATCGGTGATATGACGCTGTCCAACCACCGACTCAAAGGCCTGTGGTCTGTATTTTCTTGCTGATACAATGAATTGCTCCATACCACAAATATAAGCGACCTTTGCACCTATAAAATGTCCGTAGAAAAAAAGGCTGTAAACACGTTGCTAACATTAGTTGGAACAAAAGGAAAAGTCTCGTACATTTGCACTCCTTAAATTTTAAGTTCAATTAATTATGAATCAGTACGAAACCGTTTTCATTTTGAATCCCGTTTTATCTGAAGATCAGGTAAAGGAAGCGGTAGATAAGTACGTGTCATTCTTGAAAGAGAGAGGCGCGAGCATTATCAACAAAGAAAATTGGGGCCTCAAGAAGATGGCTTACCCAATCCAAAAGAAAAAAAGTGGCTTTTACCACTTTGTAGAATACACAGCACCTGGTGAGGCAATTGCACCACTAGAAGTTGAGTTTAAGCGTGACGAGCGTATTATGCGCTTTTTGACTGTTAGAATGGATAAATACGGTATCGAATACGCTGCGAAGCGTCGTGCCAGAGTTAACGCTTAAAAAGTAGAAATTATGGCAACTAGAGGAAATAGAGGAACGAGAGGAAAAGGTGATGTTCGTTACCTACAGCCTATCAACGTAGAAAGCGGCAACCAACAGAAGTACTGTCGTTTTAAGAAAGCCGGAATCAAATACATCGACTACAAGGATCCAGATTACTTGTTGCGTTTTGTAAACCCACAAGGTAAAATCTTGCCACGTCGTTTGACCGGTACTTCATTGAAATACCAAAGAAAATTATCTACAGCTATCAAGCGTGCTCGTCACATTGCATTGATGCCTTACGTAGCTGATAACCTTAAATAATTCAGTACCATGGAAATCATTCTAAAGAAAGACGTAGAAAACTTAGGTTTTGCTGATGACGTGGTAACTGTAAAAGACGGTTACGGTCGTAACTTCTTGATCCCACAAGGATTCGGAGTATTGGCAACAGAGAGCGCGAAGAAAGTATTGGCTGAGAACTTGCGTCAACGTGCGCACAAAGAAGCTCAAGCTATCGCTGATGCAAAAGCAACTGCTGAGAAATTGGCTGGTGTTGAGTTGAAGATGACTGCTAAAGTAGGTACAGGTAACAAGCTCTTCGGTGCGGTTACTAACCAAAACGTGGCAGACGAACTAGCGAAGGCTGGTGTTACTCTTGAGAAGAAATTCATCCAAATCGTTGGTGGTTCTATCAAGGCACTTGGTCACTACACTGCTGCTGTGCGTTTGCACCGTGAAGTTGTAGTAAACTTTGAATTTGACGTTGTAGCGGAAGCTTAAACGACAATCCTATATCGCGAATGCGTAAAGCCGTCCCCAGGGGCGGCTTTTTTTATACCTAAATCACAATGAAAAAGAATACAAAAGCCGTCGACAAGAGAGTAGTTCCCTACTTAAGTGTGGGAATGATGATTGGACTATTAATCGGCTCATTGACCGACAACCTAGGCTTGTGGCTATCGCTAGGCCTTGCAATTGGAGCAAGCTTGGGATATACAAGGGTAGAAAAGAAATAGACTACTCGTAACGCAGCGCCTCTACCGGATCGAGGTCCGCCGCCTTCGTTGCTGGATACCATCCTGCTGCAACGCCAACAAGCACTGAGATGACAAAGGCCACGATAATCCAGAGCCAGGGAATGAAGAAGAATCCTCCTATCTGGTTTGCTACGACATTGCCAATGATGATCCCGAACAAAATACCTGCCCAGCCGCCAATCTGCGTAATCATGACCGCTTCGGAAAGGAACTGAGAACTGATGGCACTCTTGGTTGCACCAATAGCCTTACGAGTACCAATCTCTCTAGTACGCTCAGTAACGCTCACAAGCATGATGTTCATCAATGCAATGGATGCACCAAGCAGTGTAATAGAGCCAATGATAAAAGCACCGGTGGTGACCATGTTTAAATTGTCGATCAAACTTTTTGCAACGCTATCACTGCGTGTGATGCTAAAGTTGTCGCGTTCTTTTGGGACCAATTTTCTTACGCTACGCATCAGCGCCATACATTGTCCTTGCACTGCGTCTAGGGTTTCAGCACTCGGTGCATTGACACTCAGGGTGTAATTAGGAGAACCCCCAGAGAAATTTGCACGTGCGTAATTTAAGGTAACCCAAGCACCGCGATCGCCAGAAAATAGACCTGAAGATCCTTTCTCAGCAAGGGTGCCGATAACCAGATACGGTTTTCCTTGGATGCGAATGGTATTTCCTGCTGCCGGCTGGTCCCCAAACAAATCTTGTTTCGTTTCACTGCCCAATATGGTATAGTTGCGTCCAGAATACACATCGTCCAAGGTGAAGTTTCTCCCTTCTGCAAGGTCGAAGCCACCGGTGTACATGTAATTTTCGTCCGTAGCCGTAATCAGTGTATTTGGGTTGGTACTTACATTTTGGTAGGAAAGCTTGGCAGTCCCTGAAGCGATATAGGTAAGGGATGTTTTTGCCCCAGGATAGTCCATACGCTCCTTAAAGCGCAAAGCTTCGCGGTAGGTGATTTCAGGATTTTGTCGGTAATCGGCATTGCCTACGAAGAATCCGCCTTGTGAATTTCGAATGGTCAAAGTGTTGGCACCCAGGGAGGTGAAGTTGCTCTCGAGGCTTTGTTTCAAGGCATCGGTAGCACTTAAAATACCTACTAGGGCCATGATGCCGAAGGAGATAATGAGCGACGTCAAGATGGTCCTTAGCGGGGAAGCTTTGATAGCCGACCAAGCTAGGGATGTGGTTTCTTTGAAATTCTTTAGTCGCATAGGTGGGGTGCTTAGGGCGTAAGCCAAATTTAGCAATTACTTTTACGCTGTGGCAGTGAATCCGAAACATACACTTGGTTTTTTGGCAGGCGGGTACAGAAATGTAGCTGCGCTAAAGGGGATTGAACTGCCTGATCTTGCGGAGCGACCACTATATGATAGCATGCTCATTGGTTGGGATGCGGCCGATTGGAACAGCGTGTATCCGCTCTTGCAACAAGGAAAGATGCCTGCGCTAGCAGAACTGTTGAGTGCTGGAGTACATGCGAATTTAGCCACTCTTGATCCGCCCATTTCTCCGATGCTTTGGACGTCGATCGCTACATCTTCGTGGCCGTCGGCACATGGTATTCATGGATTTACGGAAATGCACGAGGGGGTTATTCGCGCCGTTCGAGGCTCGTCCATCCAAATGCCTACCTATTTTGACTATCTCGAAAAGCAAGGAATTCCCGCTACGAGCGTAGCGTGGTGGCCGTCGCATCCGGCTAAAGAAAGTTTATTGGGCGCAATGCGCGTTTCAAACCTAGCCGTTAGTGAGGATTTACGCTGGCTACAGGACGGGGTGGCTCCCAAGGAGCACCACAGGCTCTTGTCTTCGCTATTGTTGAAGCCTGAAGAAATTCCTGCGGCCGCTATTGCGCAATTCTTTCCCGATATGGAATTGGACAGCAAGGATGATGTGGTGCGTAGTGTGCTGAAGATTACCACGCATGCTTTGAACGTTCAACTGTTGGCTACGTTTGCGCTGGATTACGGAGTAGGAGGTCATGCCAGCATATATTTTGATGCCCTCGATCATTTCAAGCACTTAGGGATGAAGTATGCCCCGCCTCAGCTACATGGGGTGAGTGATGATGACTTTGCCCGGTATCAGCATATTGTGGAAAGTGCGTACCGCTTGCACGATTTGTGTTTAACTGTGCTCATGGGCCAATTGGACCCCAATGGCACCGCGTTGCTGATTAGTGACCACGGCTTTGTTTCTGGTAAGGATCGAAGTATTGCCTTGCCGGAGCATGCTGGAGCGCCAGCATTGGAACACAACTTCCACGGGGTGTTCGCGGCCAAGGGTCCGCTGTTTACCGACGAGTTAAATTGGAAAGGCTTGAATCTACTAGATGTTGCGCCTATTGTTTTGGCTGCGCATGGATTAAAAGCACCGAAGACCATGGAGGGTAGGGTGCCTGTGCCGTTCACTGGAAAGCAAGTACAAATTTTGAAATCAGGGGATGCGCGAATTAGCGAAGAAACTTTCTCTGCCGACGAGCAATTGTTGCAATCCTTGGTGGACTTGGGGTATTTGGACGAAAACCAATTGGTCAGTGAAGAAGGAAGGCTGCAAGAGAATCGCTACTACTTGGCGCGAAGTCTGCGCGCTGAAAAACGTCTCTCCGAGGCATGGCGGGTGATAGAACCACTCACAGATCGCCCCGAAGTACCTGAACGGTATCTGCAGTTAGCGGCCTCTGTACTTGCCGATGCCGGCAACTACAACGCCTTAGAAAAGATCGTGAACAAGGCAGATGCGCCGGAAAATCTGATCTGGTCGTATTATCAGGCCTTGCTCACCTTGAAGGCCACAGGTACTGTTGAAGTTCCTACGGGGCTGAACAGTGCCTCGCACGAGAGCGTCGTAGTCTTGTGGGGCCAATTGCTCCTGAAGGCTGGGAATTTAGAAGAATTGACCACACTATTAGATAATGAAGCGCATCAGGGGGTAGATGTTTGGAACCTTCGTGCACGCACTTTCTTGCTATTGCAAAGGTGGGACGATGCCCTGGACGCTGCTTTAGAAAGTTTGAACTTATTGTTTTACCAACCTGCTTTACACGGTCTCGCAGCACTCTGTTTTGCCAAACTCGGTATGATGGAGGAAGCCGGGACGGCGAAGGCGCTACAGATGAAGCTGCTAGAAGTTGAAGAGAAGGAGCCCTTGTTTATTGTTACCGGTCCGCCGCGCAGCGGTACTTCCTTAGCGATGCAATTGCTTGAGGCTTGTGGGGTTGCTGCCGTTTCGGATGGCGTGCGAAGTGAAGACGAGCACAATGCCAAGGGGTATTATGAGCACGAAAAGGTGCGCCAGTGGGAACTAGATGCTGGGTGGCTGGAGCAGCAGCGGGGTAAAGCTATAAAGATTGTGGAGCCACTCTTACGCCAGGCGCCTCTGCCCAAAGGGAGAAAGGTGGTGATTCGTATGCACCGAGATCTCGATGCAGTCCTTCAAAGTCAGCGGAGAATGAAAGGGAATGAGCAGGTGCCGCTGGGCTGGCGGGAAAAGGTGAATTGGTCTGAAGAGTTTGAGAAGACGGCATTGGTGTTGGAATTGGACCCGTATACTGAAATCATTGATCTGTCTTTTGAGTCCTTGCTTGAGTCTGTCGGATCTGGTGAGATTTCGAGCGAGCTTCATCAGTCGCTAAATGTGCTGAGTTCTGCCGTGAATAAGAAGGTTGATATTTCGTTGTTAAAGACTGTTATTTCCCCGCAGCTCAGACGCTTTTAAGCTATATTTGCCGACATGAACGACAAATCCAAGAAAATCTCATCGTACTTAGGCGCTGCTGCTGCAGTCCTTGGAGCGAACTCTGCACAAGCACAATTGCTGTATACAGATATCGACGACACTACTGTTGTGGATGGCATTTTTGAATTGGATTTAGACGGCGATACCATCGTTGACTTTACCATTGAACATGTTCTTAACGGTGGCCAATTAGGTAATGTAACTTCCATCCTTCTGCGCCCTGGCGACAGTATTGAAGGAAACCTTGCCTTGGGCGCTGCTGCGAATAGCTTCAACTATGTAGCTAACGCAGTTCCTGGAACAGTATTGAACCCGAGTGCTGGATTCTCTGGCATCAATAACTCATTGAAAGTAGGGTACATGGCGTTCTTGGTGGACGGTGTTGCTTATCCGAATTCCAACTGGGCAGGTCCAGTAACAGACGGTTACCTAGGGTTGCGCATCTTGAAGGACGATAGCGCATGTTTTGGATGGCTGCGTATGGATGTCGCGGACAGTGCGAAGAGCTTCACCATTAAGGATTGGAGTTTCAACCCTGAGAAGGATACTTCCTTTACCGTTGCTTTTGAACTTCTTGATGTGATGGACCGCGTGTTGCGCAATCTTCGTGTTGCTCAGGACGGTCATAGCATGGATGTAAGTACAGATTCTCCTATTGGTTTACGCATCTTCGATATGCAAGGCAAGGAGCTGTACAATGCTGATCCTAAGGCTTCTCACCACTTAAGTACGTTAGGATGGAGTACCGGAATTCACGTATTGCGTGTAGAAGGCGAAAATTGGCACCACAATTTAAAAGTGCTAATTCCTTAATTCGGAATTAAAGTCCCTTTATTTTTCTGATTTCTCATTTCTAAGTGTCTCTTTTTGAGATTCTTTCGGGAATAGTTTGTAGCTATTACATCTTAGCTAAAACTCATGCCGAACAAGTCTATTTATGTAGTAAATTCGTGCCACTAACGCGAAAAACCACTCTGATATGACATTCGATATCGACATGATTCGCAAAGTGTATGAGCGCTATCCAGAGCGCATTGCTGCTGCTCGTGAAGCAGTAGGTAAGCCACTTACACTTTCTGAGAAAATTTTATACGCTCACCTTTGGGATGGAGCGGCAAACCAAGCGTACGATCGCGGTGCTAGCTATGTAGACTTTGCACCAGACCGTGTAGCAATGCAAGATGCAACGGCTCAGATGGCTTTGTTGCAATTCATGCAAGCAGGTAAAGACAAAGTAGCGGTTCCTTCTACAGCTCATGCGGATCACTTGATCCAAGCGAGAATAGGTGCAGACAAAGATTTGCAAGACGGGATCAACAAGAATAACGAGGTATTCAACTTCCTTTCCTCAGTATGTAACAAATACGGCATCGGCTTCTGGAAGCCAGGTGCTGGTATTATCCACCAGGTAGTTCTTGAAAACTATGCCTTCCCAGGCGGTATGATGATCGGTACAGATTCTCATACAGTAAACGCTGGGGGTCTAGGTATGGTCGCTATCGGTGTAGGTGGTGCAGATGCTGTAGATGTAATGGCAGGTATGCCTTGGGAGCTCAAATTCCCGAAACTTATTGGTGTGAAGCTTACCGGTCGTTTGAACGGTTGGACAGCGCCTAAAGATGTCATCTTGAAGGTGGCAGGTATCCTTACAGTGAAAGGTGGTACAGGATGTATCGTTGAGTACTTCGGTGAAGGTGCGGAAAGTTTGAGTGCTACCGGTAAAGGAACCATCTGTAACATGGGTGCTGAGATCGGTGCAACGACTTCAACATTCGGTTACGACGACAGCATGCGTCGCTATTTGGCAGCTACTGGTCGTCAAGATGTAGTAGATGCTGCTGATGCAGTAGCTGAGCACTTGACAGGTGATGCTGAGGTGTACGCAAACCCTGAGCAGTACTTCGACCAAGTGATCGAAATCAACCTAGACGAATTGACTCCGCACTTGAACGGACCGTTTACTCCGGATCTTGCTACACCAGTTGCTGAGATGAAGGAGAAAGCTGCAGCGAACGATTGGCCAACGGATATTGAGTGGGCATTGATCGGTTCATGTACCAACTCTTCGTACGAAGATTTGACACGTGCTGCTTCTATCGTTGCTGATGCAGTAGAGAAAGGCATTGCTCCAAAGGCGATCTTGGGTATCAACCCAGGTTCTGAGCAAGTGCGTTACACTGCAGAGCGTGACGGTTTGATCGATACGTTTAACAAACTAGAGGGCACGAGAATCTTTACCAATGCTTGTGGTCCATGTATCGGACAGTGGGCACGTGAAGGTGCTGAGAAGCAAGAGAAAAACTCTATCGTTCACTCGTTCAATAGAAACTTCGCGAAGCGTGCGGACGGTAACCCGAACACACACGCATTCGTTACTTCACCAGAAATGGTTGCAGCAATCGCAATCTCTGGGAAACTAGATTTCAACCCAGTTACAGATACATTGACCAACGCAAATGGCGAAGAGGTGAAATTGGCAGAGCCAACAGGTCACGAATTGCCATCGGCTGGTTTTGATGTAGAAGATAACGGTTACCAAGCTCCTGCAGCCGATGGTTCAGGTGTAGAAGTAGTGGTGAGCCCAGATTCACAACGTCTACAACTATTGAGCCCATTCGCTCCATGGGACGGTGCAAACATCGAAGGCGCCAAGCTTTTGATTAAGGCCTTTGGTAAGTGTACTACCGACCACATCTCAATGGCAGGTCCATGGTTGCGTTACCGCGGTCACCTTGATAACATTTCAAATAACTGTTTGATCGGTGCAGTTAACGCATACACGAAAGAGACCAACGCTGTAACGAACCAATTGGACGGTTTAGTGGATGAGGTACCTAACGTAGCTCGTGCATACAAAGCAGCGGGTGTTCCTTCTATCGTTGTGGGTGATCACAACTACGGCGAAGGTTCTTCACGTGAGCACGCTGCAATGGAGCCACGTCACCTAGGCGTTCGCGCAGTGATCGTGAAGTCATTTGCTCGTATCCATGAGACAAACTTGAAGAAGCAAGGTATGTTGGGTCTGACCTTCGATAACGAAGCAGATTACGATTTGATCCAAGTAGACGATACGTTCAACTTCACGGATCTTGCGTCGTTTGCCCCAGGCAAGCAGTTGACGCTAGAGATTGTTCATGCTGACGGTTCTACGGATACTATCAAGTTGAATCATACGTACAATGCACAGCAGATTGAGTGGTTCAAGGCAGGTTCTGCATTGAACTTGATCAAAGCACAGAACGCTTAATTTAAAGCGGACTAGATACTAAAAAGCCCGGCGCACTGCGCCGGGCTTTTTTATTACTCGTTATCGGTGGGTCAATTATTTGCCATTCATTAAATAACCTACGCGCAGCGTGAAGCTAAAGGTGTATGGAGAACCCATTTGAGGCCCAGCACCGCCTAAGAATCCGTAGTTCGAAGGATTCCAGGAATCTTTAGTAGTAAACCCGTAACCAATGCCTGCGGCATAGTCTAAAACGAATTGGTCAGCGAAAACCAACTGGTTTCCAAAGTCCATTTGTAGAGAACCTGCTACGGCTGTTTCACGTGTAGAAGGGTACATGAAAGTTACCGGATCTGGTGGGTGATCGTAATCTATTTTATCGTAGTTGTACGTCGTTACAAAGAGGTTGGGTTTTACGTAGGTACCTCTCATGATGTGGCCGAAGCGCATGCGCTGCATATAGAAGTTTGGACTACGCTTGAACTTGTACCCCATATTGATTGCACCGCCCATAGCGTTTTCGGCGTCGTTCCAACCGTTTTGATTTTCGTAACCCGCACCGATGAAAATGAATCCAGCTTCCCAAGAAGTAGATGGGGTCACCGCTTGCTCGTAGGTCACAAAGGTGTAATTCGCACTAAATCCTGCAACGTCAATTTTCAGAGCCCTGTCGCGTTGTCCGGCATAAACTCGTGCGTCGTCGATCATCTGTTGGCTAAAGTCCATCACTCGTCCGCTTTCAAAAACTACTTTTTGTAAGTAGTCTTTTTCAATGGTGAAGATGACAGAGTTCACTGGGGAACCAAATTCACGGTACTTGATAAAGTCTGGAGTTACCTCCATGATGGTCACTTCATCAATAGTTTTGTCCTTGTAGATGAGCATGTCCTGCGACTTAGCCGTGAAGCCAGCGCCTAAAACGAACAATGCGAGAAGAAACTTTTTCATTTTGTCTTGGTGGTTATTTGCCCAAGTTAATCAATTATTGTGCCTCAACCTTTTGTATTTTGAGACCATATGAAATTTAACAAGATTCAACGCAGCTGGGCCATGTACGATTGGGCCAATTCTGTGTATTCATTAGTCATTAGCACCGTACTGCTTCCCATCTATTACGAGGCGGTAACCAAGGAAAATGACGCTCGTGTGGTTTTTTTAGGTTCTGAATGGGAGAACACGGTGATTTACAATTATGTGATCGCCGCATCCTTTCTAACCATTAGTATACTCAGCCCGTATCTAGGGGCAATGGCAGATAAAACCGGCCGCAGGAAGGTCTTCATGAATACTTTTATGATCACCGGGGGTGTGAGTACCATGCTTATGTACTTCTTTACCTCTAGTAATCCCGGTCTCGCATTAGTGCTGGCCTTTTTTGCTAGTCTAGGATTTACGGGTTCTTTTGTCTTTTACAATTCTTACCTGCCCATCATAGCGCCAAAAGATATTCAGGACCGATTATCTGCACGTGGATTCTCCTTGGGATATCTCGGAAGTGGTTTACTACTCATATTCTGTTTGGCTCTGGTTCAGATGCCAGATACCTTCGGATTGGCAGATGCGGGTATAGCTACTCGCGTTTCTTTTCTAATTACTGGTATATGGTGGTTGGGCTTTGGATTGCCTGCCATTGGCCGGTTACCCAAAGACGAAGTGAAGGACTATTTTGAATCAAAGCTGTTCTGGTCTTCTTGGAAAGAGCTTTTGGTAGTTCTCAAGGAATTGAGAGAATTGCCGGCGTTGCGTAGATTTTTGAGCGGTTTTTTTTGGTATTCCACCGGGATGCAGACCATTATTCTCCTGGCTGCAGTATTCGGATCGAAAGTATTGGGATTGGAAAGCAGCCAGTTGATTGTCACTATTCTTATTATTCAATTTGTGGCTATTGCAGGAGCAGCGGTTTTTGCACGATTGAGCGAACGCACTTCCAATACCTTCGCCATAATCATAGGCGTAGGCATCTGGATGGTCATTTGTTTCGGAGCGTACTTTGTGCAGACTGCTAATCAGTTTTATGCTGTGGGTATGGGACTGGGATTCGTGATGGGTGCGGTACAAAGTCTTTCTAGAAGTACCTACAGTAAGATGCTTCCCAAGACTGAAGACCACAGTACGTACTTCAGTTTTTACGACGTGATGGAAAAACTCGCCACGACCGTGGGGATGTTCTCCATTGGGATTTTAGAATGGTTGACAGGAGACTTGAGAAACAGCGCCTTGGCTTTGTCGCTATTCTTCGCCATTGGGTTGGTTCAGATTCTCCGACTGCAGTCCTTTTATAAGAAATCCGCCACTGAAGCGGTATAGGAGTTCTCCAAAGAATTCGTCCTCTTCAACACCGTCAAACTTTGCTTTGAAGGTTGCAGAACCTGCTTTAGGCCATTTAGCTTGGTCCTCTGTACTGCGGGTAATAATTACCCCACCAATAAGTTCAACACTTTGGCTTTCGGATGCGATAATCTCGCCTGAAATTTCTGCAATATCACCAGGCATCAAGTTTTCCATGCCCACAGCCATCTCTAGTCCTTGTGAATCTAGCGTTAAGCTGGCCTCACGCTCTAATGCGGTTTGAGGCGTTCGGAAGTATTCATAGAGTCCAAAAAAAACGGCCGCCAAAACGACGACCGCAATCCCTTGAAATATCTTTTTCTTCATAGGTTAAGAGCGCATCTGACCGATGTAGTTGCTTGGCGTAATGGCCTTGAGCTCGGCTTTAATGCTGTCGTTTACCTCTAAGGTATCAATAAATGCTGAGATGCTTTCAGCGGTAATCGCGCTGTTTGTGCGGGTCAATTCCTTCAACGCTTCATACGGCTTAGGGTAGCCTTCACGACGAAGGATGTTTTGGATGGCCTCAGCTACTACAGCCCAGTTGGCCTCAAGATCTGCCGCAATTTTAGCTTCATTTACCAGTAGTTTGCCCAAGCCTTTGTTCATGCTCGCGATAGCAATCATTAGGTGGCCGTAAGGCACACCTACATTACGCAATACGGTTGAGTCGGTAAGGTCACGTTGTAGTCGAGAAATAGGCAATTTAGCAGCTAAGTGCTCCAACAACGCATTGGCTAGGCCAAGGTTTCCTTCTGCATTTTCAAAATCAATTGGGTTTACCTTGTGCGGCATTGCTGAAGAACCCACTTCACCTTTCTTGATTTTCTGCTTGAAGTAATCCATGCTCACGTAGGTCCAAACATCGCGGCAGAAGTCAATAAAGATGTTATTGATGCGCTTCAGTGCGTCGAATTGTGCAGCGAGGTTGTCGTAATGCTCTATCTGTGTGGTTGGGTAGCTGCGCGACAAGCCCAAATAGTTGGCTACGAAGTTATCGCCCCAACTGTGCCAATCGCCTTGTGGATACGCCACTGTATGTGCATTGAAGTTTCCTGTAGCACCACCAAATTTTGCGCTGTGCGGTATTGCTTTGAGTTGCTCAAGCTGTGCACGCAAGCGGGCGGTGAATACTTTAAATTCTTTTCCTAATGTGGTAGGAGAGGCCGGCTGGCCATGTGTACGTGCTAAAAGCGGAATATGGTCCCAAGCAGTAGCACTTGCATCGATGGCTTCGATAAGGGCTTCAAGCTGCGGGTAGATGAGCTCATTCAATGCGTCCTTAATGCTCAATGGCACTGAGGTATTGTTGATGTCTTGAGAAGTCAGTCCGAAATGGATAAATTCTTGGTATTGGCTTAATCCTAATCCTTCGAACTGCTCCTTGATGAAGTATTCCACGGCTTTCACATCGTGGTTGGTTACCTTCTCGATGTCCTTGATTTTCTGCGCATCTTCAGTTTGAAAGTTGCGGTAGATGTCACGAAGTGGTTCAAATAAATCTGAATCTACACCAGCTAGCTGCTCAACACCAGTCTCACAAAGGGCGATGAAGTATTCGATTTCCACGCGAACGCGGTATTTAATCAAAGCGAACTCTGAAAAATAATGGGTTAACTCTGCAGTTTTTGAAGCATAGCGACCATCTACAGGAGTGATGGCATGTAAGGCAGTAGACATATGTTTCTTCGTTAAAGCGCAAAATTAGCGCAGTTGCCCTCGTTTTCCTAATTCTATCACCTCGAGGTTCTCCACTTTTCCACGGGTATTCGGGTGGTTTTGAACAATATCGAAGCGCAGCATGGTTCTAACTTTATGAAATCCGTGGTGTCCGAAAGCACCGGGATTCATATGTAAACAATCAATTTTAGGGTCATTGACCACCTTGAGAATATGACTGTGACCACAGATAAACAGGTCGGGTTTTTCCTTACGAATGGCTTCTCTGGTGCGCATGTTGTACTTCGGTGGATAGCCTCCGATATGGGTCATCCATACTTTCACACCGTTTAAGAAGAACTTCTGATGCTCTGGGTATCGTGCACGCATGGTGTGGTCGTCGATGTTACCATATACGGCTACCACCGGTTTGCCGGTGGCCTCCAAGGCATCCATACTTTCGTGCGATCCTATATCCCCAGCATGCCAGATCATATCAACCTGGCTACAAAATTCAAGTACACGGTCGTCCATGTGACTGTGATTGTCAGAGAGCAATAAGATTTTTGTCCTTTTTTCCTGCACAAGCGTACCTTTGGCGTAGCAACGAGTACCAAAAGTAATGAGAACACTCCTGAGATTGGCCTTTGACGGCGCCCCATTTTGCGGTTGGCAGATACAGCCAAGCGACCGCACGGCTCAGGGCGATCTCGACGATGCGCTTTCGAAGCTTTTAAATCAACCTATTTCCTCCATGGGCGCGGGCCGCACTGATACCGGTGTTCACGCCAAGGAGATGTATGTGCATTTTGACTGGAAGCCGGAATTGGCCACAAATGTCAAAGATTTGGATCACTTAGTACACCGATTAAACCGATTCTTAGATCCGGCGATCCGCATTTTTGAAGCTCGTGAAGTAGCCAGTGATTGGCATGCTCGTTTTGATGCAGTCTCCCGCAGTTACGAATATTACATGTGCGACAACGGTTCGCCTTTCCACAGAGATGCGGCATGGATGGTGGATAAGATGCCTGATGTAGAAAAGATGAATGCCGCTGCAGCACTTCTGCTTCAAGAAGAGGACTTTGCCAGTTTTTGTAAGAGCGGTTCCGATAACAAAACGACTCTTTGTAACGTGACCGAGGCGAAATGGGTACAACACGGTGATCTATGGATCTTTCACATTACTGCAGACCGTTTCTTGAGAAACATGGTGCGCGCTATCGTGGGCTCTTTATATGAAGTTGGACGCGGTAAATGGACGGTAGAAGACTTTCATAAGAGGCTACAGCAAAAAAATCGGGGTGCCATGGGAACTAGTGCCCCTGCTCAGGGCTTATATCTATCTAACGTAACCTATAATAACCTCTAAGATGTCTCAGGTCGGCGGAAAAGCATTTGACTTTAAGCTCTTTCTAAAGGTAATGGCCTATGCCAGACCCTATAGAGTGCTTTTTATTTTCGCTGTTTTCTTGACCATCGCCTTGGGTGGGCTAGGGACGGCTCGCCCCATCCTCATTCGCAGCGTTATTGATGATGCAATATTGATGAACGATGCGCCAGAGCTTATACGCTTGATGCTCTTATTGGTCTCTTTACTGGTTATTGAAGCTCTTGGCCAATTCGGTTTCATGTATGCCGCCAATTGGCTCGGACAAAGCATTATTAAGGACATTCGAATAGAACTCTACGACAAGCTTCAGACGTTTCGTTTGGGATTTTACGACCGTACACCCATCGGTCAACTGGTAACTAGAGTAGTCTCCGATATCGAAACCATATCACAAATTTTCTCCCAAGGTATTTTGGTCATCTTCGGTGATTTGTTCCGCATTTTAGTGATGCTTGGAGCCATGTTCTTCTTCTTTAATCCAGTTTTGGTATTGGTGAGCTTAAGTGTAATACCTGTACTCTTCGTAGCCACCCGCTGGTTTCAGCGTGGAATTAAAGGGGCCTTTCAAAAAGTACGTACAGAGGTAAGTAATCTCAACACCTTCGTTCAAGAGCACTTAAGTGGAATGTCCATCGTTCAAGCCTTTGGTCGTGAGGACCAGGAGATGGATAAATTCAAGGAAATCAACGACCGTCATCGCAAGGCAAACATTGAAAGTATTTTCTACTACGCCCTGTTCTTCCCAATCATCGAGGTCCTTAGCGCCATGTCTATTGGTTTGGCCGTTTGGTACGGTGGTATGAATGCGGCAACCGGCGGCACTGTTACGGTAGGAGAGCTTACGGCAATCATCATTTTTATAGGGATGCTTTTTCGACCACTTCGTCAACTGGCTGACCGATTCAACACCTTACAGATGGGTATGGTCGCTTCCGAGCGCGTGTTGAAATTGCTCGATAGCGATCATGAGATTGAGCCTAACGGTACTCAAGAAATAGCCGAGTTACAGGGTGAAATTGCCTTTAAAAATGTCCACTTTAGTTACAACCCTGATGAGCCTATTCTTAAGGATGTGAGCTTTGAAGTAGCTCAAGGAGAAACAGTCGCTATAGTAGGTGCCACTGGAGCTGGAAAGAGCACCATCATTTCTGCGCTGATGGGCTTCTATCCGTACAGCGATGGATCCATCACCATTGATGGAATAGAACTTAAGGAAATTAATGTTCATGCCCTTCGTGAGCAGCTTGCCTTGGTGCTTCAAGATGTATTCTTATTCTCTGATACCGTGCGTGCGAACATCGTTCTTGGGGACGATCGCATTTCCGACGAGGTTCTACTCGAGGCTGCCGAAGCCATTGGTATATCAGAATTTATTGAAGAGCTCCCTGAAGGATTAGATTATAATGTCCAAGAGCGCGGTGGGGTTCTTTCTGCAGGCCAGCGTCAGCTTCTTGCCTTTTTACGAGCATATGTGACCAATCCAAAAGTCCTGATACTCGACGAGGCCACTTCGAGTATTGATTCTCATACAGAAGAACTCATCCAACGCGCATTAATAGCGTTAACTAAAGATAGAACCTCTGTGATTATCGCCCACAGACTGTCGACCATTCAGCACGCAGATCGCATCATTGTATTGGACAAGGGTAAGGTAATTGAAATGGGCAATCACAGTGAACTCCTAGCGAAAGAAGGTGCCTACTTCAATCTTTACGAAAAGCAATTTGCCAGCGAGGTATAAAAAAACCGGCGCCCATCGGGCGCCGGTCTCTTGTTTTATTCCTTAATCTCTAGAATCTATAACCAATATTGATTCCCGAGCGCACATGGAAAGGTACGCCGTAAACCATTGAAAGGGCAGATTCATACGTATCGGTATGAGTAATGGTATTTACTGCATTGTAGCCAGCACCTGCATAAACCCTAACAGTGATTCCATTTTCTAGGGCACCGTGCCAACCAAGATTTAATCCTACACCGAGGGCTGTCTGTGTGAAGTTTGCGGCCACGAGATTCAAATTATCATCTATTTCTTCCCACCCAGAAGTAGCCATAGATTTAAATCGAGCATAGGCACCGAGGTACATTCCTTCATTATCATCTCCAGAGTTGTCAAAATACATGATAAACTCGGGACTCAATACGAATCCTGTAGCTGCGGCGAGAACGGTTTCATCATCCGACGTCAGCTCATTGTTGATCAAGCGCATCTCTAGATTGACGGTTTTCATATCGTCTAAATGGTACATGCCCTCGAGCTTGAGTTGGCCATTCAATAACGCGCCTGTCCCTAGAGAGACTTCCACGGATTGTGCTTGCGCTCCCAGTGCTGCGAAAAGGAGTGAAGCGAGTAAAAAGATCTTTTTCATCGTTTTAGGTTTTGTTTCCTTCAAGGTATAAAAAAACCGGCGCCCATCGGGCGCCGGTCGTGTCTATATCCAAATCGGCCCTGCTTAGCCGTTCATTGAAATCAAGAATTCTGCATTGTCCTTTGTCTGACGCATACGATCGTTTAGGAACTCCATGGCCTCGATAGGGGTCATGTCTGCCAGGTATTTTCTCATAATCCACATGCGTTGCAGTACATCTGGAGCGAGAAGTAGGTCTTCCTTACGTGTGCCACTTTCGATGAGGTTGATAGCTGGCCAAATGCGACGGTTCGCAATACGACGATCCAACTGCATTTCCATGTTACCTGTTCCCTTAAATTCTTCGAAGATCACTTCGTCCATTTTCGAACCGGTATCGATTAGAGCTGTCGCTAGTATGGTTAATGAACCACCGCCTTCAATGTTACGTGCAGCACCAAAGAAGCGCTTCGGCTTTTGCAGTGCGTTGGCATCCACACCACCTGAAAGAATCTTCCCTGAGGCAGGGCTCACGGTATTGTAAGCACGAGCAAGGCGTGTAATAGAATCGAGCATGATAATCACATCGTGACCACATTCGGTCATGCGTTTCGCCTTTTCTAGGACGATGTTGGCCACCTTAACGTGACGGTCTGCAGGCTCATCAAACGTAGATGCTACAACCTCCGCGTTTACGCTTCGTGACATATCGGTTACCTCTTCCGGACGTTCGTCAATTAGAAGTACAATCATATATGCCTCTGGGTGGTTCGCTGCAATGGCGTTGGCAACCTCTTTCATCAAGGTTGTCTTACCGGTCTTTGGTTGAGCTACGAGTAGACCACGCTGCCCCTTACCTATAGGAGAGAAGAGGTCAATAATACGTGTGGAAGTCGAGGATTGACGTGATGTGATGTCAAATTTTTCGTTCGGGAACAAAGGAGTCAAGTGCTCGAAAGCTACACGATCGCGCACAAATTCCGGGCTACGGCCGTTGATGCTGTTCACCTTAACGAGCGGGAAGTACTTTTCGCCTTCACGTGGTGGACGAACTTCTCCGCTAACGGTATCGCCCGTTTTTAGACCCATGCTTCGGATCTGGTTTTGGCTCACGTAAATATCGTCTGGAGAGTTCAAGTAGTTGTAATCTGAACTTCTCAAGAACCCATAGCCGTCGGGCATGATTTCAAGAACACCTTCGTTGGCAATGATGCCCTCGAAATGAAATTCTTTTGGTCGACGACGGTTGTTGTTATGATGGTTGCGGTTGCGGTCGTTCTTATGCCCTTTGCGGTTTTGGTGATCGCCTTGATGGCGCTCTTTACGGCCTTCCTTTTGGTTGCCTCCTTCGGCAGCGGCCTCTTTTTTAGGCGCTTGCTCCGGTTTGGCTTGATGAGCCTCTTCCTTAGGAGCCTGAGCTTCTGACGTAATATTCAGTTTCACTTTAATAGCATCTACCAACTCGCCTTTTTTCATGGTTTTGGCTTTTGGTATTTCTAGTTTACTGCCCAATTCTTTTAATTCAGGCAATTTGCGCGATTGCAAATCTTTTTCAGTCAACATGTGTGTGGGAATAATTGTAAAAGAAACCGATAGGTAGGTTTCCTTCGATCATTGTTCTACAATAATAGTGAGTTTCGCAATATTGGGTGGGGTAAAGCCGATTTTTTTTCAACTTTGTCAAAATATTTAACCCATGATTCAACGCATTCAGACGCTTTATTTATTCGCCGCTGCAATCTTTAGCGCATTGGCAGCATTTGTATTACCTATGTACGCTTTAGAAGGTGCAACATTCGCTGCGACGGCCAATGCATCAACCTTTGGCGGCTTTGGGGGTTCGATGGCATTGTTTTCTGGGTCTATTCTTTTGTACAACAATCGTAACCTTCAATTGCTCATCGTTCGCTTGGGTATGTTGGTCAGCCTCGTGGTGTTAGGCGCACTGATTTGGATTATTCAAGGCGAAGGTGGCTCAGCCTCATGGGGTGTTGTGGTGCCGTTTGTCAACATTGTATTGGCATTTTTGGCCTCAAAAGGCATACAGAAAGACGAGGCAAAGGTTCGTTCGCTCGATCGACTTCGCTAGACGATTTTAGGCAACTGCTCGAGTTGTTTGTTGTTTCTACAGTCCCAATAGAGATGTTGTAAACCGTTGGTCAGCCAGATAAATGGCGCCCCAACGGTATTGTTGTAGTTGAACGCCTGATTGAAGGTTTTTTGACTCAGAGCGACTTCTGGTGCTTTGCATTCAACCAGTACCTCCGGTTTCCCATCAATATTGGCGATGATATCACTGCGCTTTGAATTGAACCCTGTTTTTAAGCCACTTTCAACTTGTAGGTGATGAATACTGTATCCCAAAGCGACCAAGTATTGAACCGCATGCTGTCTTACCCATTCCTCCGGCGTACATACCAGCCACTTTTTTCGGACAGCATCAAAGATGAGCTCCTGATCCCCTTCCTCTTTGAGTTGGATACATGCAGTTAACGCCTCTGGAAAATGCAACACTTCTCGAGCCACTACTTCATGTTTGTATTGAACTTCTCAGGATACTTGCCCTGGATGTCTTTATAAAATGCGGTCAATTCTGCTTTCGTTTCCTCCAAAGTTGTTGGTGAAATGACCTTGGTGATACCAGCGCGTTTGTTTTTGTAATCGACAAAGCCAAGGCTTATATCTACTCCTGCTTCTTTCGCGATGTAGTAAAATCCGCTTTTCCATTTTTCCGCATAGCTGCGAGTGCCCTCAGGGCTTACAATAAGATTAATGTCGCCCTCCTTCATGAGTCTTGCACTTGTGGCTACCAAGTTGGAACGTTGTTCTCTGTTTACCCCGATCGCTCCTAACCAAGTAAAGAAGCCAAAGAAATACCACTTCGTGTAAAAATCCTTGATAAGGAATTTCATGGGCAGACGCATTTGCCAAAATGTACCTAGGGCGAGGAAGGTATCAAAGTTTGAAGTGTGTGGAGCGGCGATTGTTACGGTATTCCTGGCCTTCTTTTTAATCTCCTCAGGGGCGACAACTTTCCAACCAATGAGACCTAAAATTATTCGACTTATGATGTATTTCATGGTACTGTGATAAGGGTGCTAAGATACGTCAAACCAATCCGGAGGGAACCCCAATAAATAAGCTTTCTGTGATGCTCGAGTCAATGCCGTGTAGAGCCATTTATAATAGATTGGTGAAGGCCCATCGGGCAGGTATGGATGCTCAATGATCACTTGTTCCCATTGGCCGCCTTGGCTCTTGTGACAGGTAATCACGTAGCTAAACTTCACTTGTAGCGCATTGTAGTACGGGTCATTCTTAATGGCTTCGTACACCTTTTTCTTTGAGCTGAGGTAGGAGAACTTTGCGAGCATTTGCTCATACAACGAGTTGCTCTGCGCACTGCTCAGGGCAGGGCCTTCAGAACTCAGCGTGCTCAGATTGAGGATGACATCGATGGCATCTTCTGAAGGGTAGTCCACAAATACTACGGTGGCCTCACAAAAAGTCAACCCATAGCGTTCATGAACGTTTCTGATCGACCGCACTTCGCCTATTTCTCCGTTGGCGATGAATCCCATTTTTGAGGTTTCAGGTAACCAGAAATAGTTGTTTCGAACTACCATGAATTGGTCCCCAGCACTAATTTGATCTTCTTGAAATTTGATTCGACCTCGTATGCCTTGGTTGTAGTTGTTGGCTTTTTTGTTGCTACGAACGACCATGGTATTTCCCTCGCTTTTTGATGCGTAGAGTTGTTCAAAGATTTCTTGCAGGTGATATCCGTCCTCGACTTGGATAAAATCTTCTCCAGGAATCAGCTTTGGCGGTTCTGATGAGTCCGATTCAATCAGCTCTCGAAGCTGTGTTGCATTCTTTAAGATGTGACTGTCCAATGCTTGACGAACGACCATCCTCAGGGTGTGTTCTGTAGCATTAATACCTGCACCAATGAACCAATCTGCGCTTAGCGCTGGACTCTGCGGCTGGCCAACGGGAGGAAGCTGGGCAGGATCACCTACCAACACTAGACCGTTAGAAGGATCCGAAAAGACATAGGTGAGTAAATCTTCAAGCAATGAGTTGCCGCCTAAAGTGCTGTCGTTGTTTGTCGCCACTAGACCCGCTTCGTCCACTATGAAGGTGGT
>QQUU01000038.1 GCA_003385605.1 Bacteroidota bacterium | reverse complement strand
CCTGTTCGTGATGGACGTGCCGTGTCTTTGGATTTAGGCGATAACGTATTGTCTCAATTACCGGGAACCGATTACCACTTCCACTAAAAAAATGAAGATGAAGAAATTTCTATTTGCCGTAGCCCTAATCTTTGGCTTGTTTGCACCACAGGCACTTTCTGCACAGTCAGAAGGAACACAGAACTACTTTGTTCTTAACCGCAATTTGCAGCAGCTCAAAGCCATTTCATTGGCAGCTGGAGACCTCGCTGAAATGGACGGCGAGCAATTTGGCGAGTTTAACGTAGTGATCTGCGGAAAAGCCGTTAAAGATCTTGTGAATCCTGAAATCATGGACCCGATCATCAAGCTGGCTGAAGAAAAAGGGGTACAGCTTGTCGCTTGCGGCTTCTCATTGAAAAAGTTTGGCGTAGATCCTTCGGCCATCCCTGCACAAATGACCAAAGTAGATAACGGCATCCTTTACGGATTTACCCTTCAAAAAAAAGGCTACTACAGCATTACGCTTTAGCCTAAAGCGCCAACCTGAACTGCTCAAAAGACCCTTGCTACAGTCGTGGTAAGGGTTTTTTAATGATTAACGTAGCAGGTGTACAGTGGCCGTAGCTGTAATTGGCGATGGCGCATACGGATTCGCTACTTCGACGGTAAGGAAATAGACCCCGGGAGCCACAGGACGTCCTTCGAATCTACCGTCCCAATATTCACCAAGGACTGAACTCTCAAATACCTTCGTTCCCCAACGGCTGTATATCGTCGTCTTTATTCGGTCCGTACTCGTTGTCTGTAGCACCAGCTCGTCATTTACCCCGTCGCTATTGGGCGTAAAGACATTGGGTACTTCGACGGTAGGGAAAAAGGCGATTTGCTGGCAGATAGAATCTACACAACCTTCTGAAGTGTAAAGGAATGCACATACCGTCTGCGGTTCTGCATCTAAGACTACAGGACTCCACCCGGATGCCAATTGGTTGCCCGTAATATTCCCATCGTTCCAACTCTGACTACCCGCTGAAATGAAAATAGAATCTATCCCTTGGGATAGGACAGCCTCATAATGGGCACCCAAACCTATTACCTCATTTGAATTCAATACCTGAACTGCTCCGGAAAACACACTACCGTCGTTGGCAATGACCAAAGAGTCTAGCTTGCGGGTATGTCCTACACGAATCATTGGTAGTGCGACGCTATCCGTACACCCTTCGTTGGAAGAGGTCAATAAGTAGCCGTAGTAATCGCCGGAATCGGACAAGCAGTGTGAAAAGGTTGAGGATGAGTCCACTGTTCCGTCATTGAGCACCCATTGATAGTTCAATAGTCCACTTGTATCCAGTTGGTTTTCTAACTCAAAACACACACTATCACAGCCAAAAATACTCGTAGAATCCAAGAGGATCTGAGCTTCACTTTTTGGGGAAATCCAAACCGTATCATAGGCTTCACATTCGTAGGTGAAGGAGATGTCGTCTATGCCAAAGTCGTTTCCTGAACCAGGGCCAGCCAATGTAATCAGGTTTAAGATAGCCGTTCCTGAAGCAGGTGCCGTAAAGGTTCTTGACGTCTGTTGCCAGGTACCTGTAGAAGTCGGCGTGGAGGCTGCGCCACCGATATTTGTCCCTGATAATTTCAATTGCAGCTGTCCTGCTGGTGATACAAAAGAGAGTGCCCACCAACGCATGGTCACCTGTGCCCCTGGAGGGAATGTTTTGGTTTGACGCCACAGAATTTTGTTGGTTCCTGTCGCACCATTGACCAACATGTAATTTCCGGTACCGGTGGTATGGTCGCCCCAAGAACCAAAGTTCGGATGGACCGAATTTGGGTTAGGGCCTACCGCGTAGGTTCCTTCGTTCCAAATGGATGTGGCGTTGTAGGTATAGTTGGTCAAGAAACCTGAGTTTCCCGAAGAGAAGTTTCCATTAGTCGCCATCTGCGTGACTTGGCTGCTTCCCTGAACCACCACATATTGTGCCGTATCCGTCAAAATGATGTAGGGTGAAGCGCACGTGTCGCAACTAAGTGTTGCATCGTGAGACCACTGGTAAGAATTGGACCCAGAAGCAGAAAGAAAGATGGTATCTCCGACGCAGGCTTCCAAGGAATCTGACGCCAAGGCCAAGGAGCATTGTGCGCTCAACGGGCCGGCGGTGAAAAGGCCAAATAGTGCGAGTAGTACTTTCTTAATCACGACAACAATATACCTCTACTTTTAACCAAAGCCAATTCCTTCATCTCCACTACCTTTGCGGTATTAATTCTGTCAAAGCAATGAGCGAACACAACGGAAAATTGGTCATCTTCTCTGCACCCTCTGGCGCAGGAAAATCAACCTTGGTAAACTATCTATTGCCACAATTTCCAGAGCTCAGTTTTAGCATTTCAGCGACCTCGCGTTCGCCTCGAGGTAAGGAGCAGCACGGTAAAGACTACTACTTTTTAAGCAGCGAAGAATTTAAAGCTCATGTAGCCGGGGACGAGCTCTTGGAATGGGAAGAGGTCTATGCCGGCACCTATTACGGCACCCTTCGTTCCGAAGTGGAGCGCATTTGGGCGCAAGGAAAAGTGGTTGTTTTTGATATCGATGTCGTGGGCGCGTTGAATCTCAAAAGTCAATTTGGCGATCGTGCTTTGGCCCTTTTTGTGCAGGCACCATCAGTAGAGATTTTGGAGCAACGCCTTAGAGGTAGAGGCACAGATAGCGAGGAAAAAATACAACAGCGCGTGGCGAAAGCAACCATTGAGATGGCTCGTGCGCCTGAATTTGATAAGGTGGTCGTAAACGATGATCTCGATACCGCCAAGGCAGAGGCGTTGGCCATTCTAAAGGACTTTTTAGGAGCACAATGAAGAAGGTAGGTCTGTTTTTCGGCACCTTCAATCCCATACATATTGGGCACCTTGCTTTGGCCGAGTATTTTCAGAAATATGGGGACCTCGACGAAGTGTGGCTGGTGGTCACTCCACACAATCCTTTCAAAAAGAAGAGCAATTTGTTGCCCGATCGTGAGCGCTTGCATCTCGTACATCTCGCCATAGAGGGACAAAATGGACTGCGCGCCAGTGATATCGAATTCAGCTTGCCGCAGCCAAATTATACCTCGCAAACACTCACCTACCTGCGCGAGAAATACCCGGAGCATCGCTTTAGCATCATCATGGGTGAAGACAATCTCAAATCGTTCCACAAGTGGCGCAACTATGAGAGCATCTTGGAAAACCATGAGATTCTCGTCTATCCGCGACACCCGCTTCCGGATGAAGTGGCCACTGAACAACATTGGCAAGAACGCTTTCCAAACCTGCGTTTGGTAAATGCACCAAAAATGGAAATCAGCGCATCACTCATAAGACGCAGTTTTGCCGAAGGAAAAGCGCTTCGAAACCTTCTTCCAAAAGCGGTTTTTGATTACATTGAGGGGAGCAACCTGTTCCAGTAATCCATGTCCACATTCATCGCGCAAATCGCGCAAGAGTTGATTTCATCACCCCTGCCACTGCACAAGCAGATGGTCGTTCTTCCGAACCAACGGGCGGAAATCTTTTTGCGTGAGGCACTGAAACCGCACCTAGAAGGACCGACGCTTCTACCGCTGTTTACAACCGTGGATGGATTTATCTCAAATGCGGGTAATCTTCTGGTGGTCGAGCCACTCGTTTTACTTATCGAATTGCACCAGTGCTACAATGAGGCAAGGTATGAAGCCTACCCAGACCGTGAACCCGAATCGTTGGGGAGCTTTCTTTCGTGGGGACAAACCCTTTTGTCCGATTTCGAAGAGATCGATCGCTACAAACTCAATCCCGCACATGTACTTGGCGATTTATACAACGTGCAGAAATTGGCGGAATGGGACCTCGATCCAGAAAATGAAACGGCCCTCATGGGACGCTATTCGGATTTTGTTGCCTTGCTCCCAAGCACCTACGAACGGTTTAAAGACGCGTTATTAGCGCGTGGCGAAGCACACAGCGGATTAGCTTCACGATACCTCAGCGAAAATCTCGAACGCATTGACAGCTACCTCAACCGCAATGGGGTAAAGAGGGTTTTAGTTGCGGGTCTAAATGCTTTGAATACCGCGGAATTAACCATCATCGGCCAGCTAAAAAACCATTGGAATACCACTGTAATGTGGGACCTTGATCCGCATTATGTAGACATGAAG
The DNA here is from genome assembly GCA_003385605.1 of Bacteroidota bacterium. Lineage (GTDB taxonomy): Bacteria > Bacteroidota > Bacteroidia > Flavobacteriales > Schleiferiaceae > UBA10364. The sequence continues at coordinate 89,676 of QQUU01000038.1, read as the reverse complement.
GAGCACGAAGCCGGACTCTTTCTACGGGCTCATAAAAACCGTCAAAAAATATTCGGCAACGATGTCCCCACCACGAAAAACCGCTCTAGCGACTTTCTCACCGTCCCAAAAGAAATCACTCCTGTTGGAGCGTCCAAATATTCAGGACAAGCGAAGACCGTTGCGGCCACTTTGGAACGCTGGGCCAATGAAGGCGTTCCCGCCCAAAATATTGCCGTCATTCTTGCTGATGAAACACTTTTAAATCCAGTACTGAGCATATTGCCCGAATCATACGATAAGGTCAACATCACCATGGGATACCCCTTGGATCAAACAAAGGTTGCGGCGACTGTAAGATTATGGATTGGGGCGGTTGAATATGCACTAAAGAATGAGAAATCTGGGAAAAATTGGACCTATTACCACAGGAGCCTAAGTGCTCTGTTTAGCGATCCGCTCTTTAATAAATATTTCTACCTCGGCGAGATAGAAGAAGGACCTAGGGAATGGAACCAAAGCATCATTAAGGGAAATAGGGTGTTCACCAGTTCAAAAGAATGGACCAATGAATTGGCCAAAGGGCCGAAAGGATACCACCATCTTCTTCAACCTGCACACGGCATCTCTGTACTCAACTCGATCAAAAAATGGCTTGAGCACGTAGCAGCCCGTGAGAGAGGAGATACCATGGTCATCAATACGACGTACAAGATCCACACCTTGCTTGAACAGCTTGAACGCACGCTCGGTAGCACTGAAGTAGATACCCTATCGGTATTGAAGCTGGTTAAACAACAACTGCGAAGTGGAACTATTGACTTTGTCGGAGAGCCGCTCGAAGGACTTCAAATAATGGGAATTTTGGAATCTCGTACCCTTGACTTTAGCCATGTAATTATGGCCGGAGTTAATGAAGGGGTTTTACCTGCAGGACGCTCATTCAATTCGCTCTTGCCCTATGATATCAAACAGACCTACGACCTTCCAACCTACGAGCAGAAGGATGCCATCTTCGCCTATCACTTTTATCGAATCTTGCAACGCTGCTCAGAAGGTGTAATTGTGTACAACACAAACACCGATGCTATGGGCGGCGGAGAGCCTTCACGCTACATCGTACAGCTGGAGCAGGAACTCCAGCAAGGTGCGTGCACCATACATCCAAGAGCTTTCAACAATGGACCAATACACCCTTCCTCTATTGAGGATCGCTTTTATGCTGAGCGTTCTGATGCCGTAAAAGAAGCCATGGCAGATTGGATGAAGAGAGGTATGAGTGCCACCAGTCTAAATGAGCTCGCTGGACGTCCACACGATTTTTACCAAAAAAGACTGGTTCGCGTTCGAGAGCAAGACGAAGTAGAAGAAAGTATGTCGGCTCTGGTTATGGGTAACCTCATCCACCACGGTCTAGAAGAACTGTATAAACCGTTGGTCGGAAAACCCCTACCGGTATTTGATGTTGACGAATGGACCCAGAAAGCTCTCGAATTAGGAATCGAACGCCTCGTTAAAGAAGGATATTCTGAATCAGCCTTGTACCAAGGTCGAAATCTGGTCACCTTGGAGGTATGCAAAAAGATGTTGGATCAATTCCTCCATTACGACCTCCTGCGCGCAAAAGCCGGGAAAACCATTTTAAAAGGTGTCGAAACAGAGCTGGAATTCGAGATGCAGCATCCTTCTCTAGATCTACCGTTGAAGTTCGTAGGGAAGGTAGACCGCATTGAAATGACCGACGGTAGACTAACCGTATGGGATTACAAAACAGGGCGAATGAAACCTTCCGAGCTCAGTTTGAGTACATGGGAAGATCTATGGAACGGTAAAAAGCCTAAGGCGCTTCAATGCTTATTATACGCTTGGCTGCTTTGGAAAAGCGGAACTGCCACTTCACCGCTGCCTTGGCGCATAGGCATGTATAAAATGCAAAGCCCACAGCCCGAGTCTTTGCTCCGAGGCGGGGCCTTTGATGGCCAAGTCTTAGGAGAACAAGATCTCATCGAATTTGAACATCAATTGATGGAATTTCTTGTCGGCCAGTTATCTTCGGACGAACCGTTCGTGGAACCTCCACCAAAAGACTATTACTCATGAGCAAGGCCTCCTCACTTACGGCTGTTCCCTCAGCGGCAGATATCCAAGCTGCAGCAGAGCGTATTGCGCCCTATGTATCAAGAACTCCCGTTCTTAAAGCGCCAAGGTTCAATCATCTTGCCAATGGTGATTTCTATCTGAAATGCGAACACCTGCAGATGACGGGTGCCTTTAAAGCTAGAGGTGCCATGAATACGGTACTCGTGCACAAGGAGGAAGCCTTGAAAAATGGGGTACTCACCCACAGCTCAGGAAACCATGGTGCAGCCCTAAGCTGGGCGGCAGCACAGATTGGTGCTAAGGCCTATGTAGTAATGCCCTCGAACGCGCCAAAGGCGAAAATTGCATCGGTAGAATACTATGGAGGTATAGTGACTTTTTGTGAGCCTACTCTTGAGGCTCGAGAGACAACGGCTGAACAAGTGCGTAAGGAAACTGGGGCGCTGTTGATCCATCCCTACGACAACTATAACATCATTGCTGGCCAAGCTACAGCTACGTATGAACTGCTTCAAGAACATCCGGATCTCCATCAGATTTTTGTGCCTGTCGGTGGCGGCGGACTCCTTGCTGGAGCCGCATTAGCCAATACCTATTTTGGCAAGGCCAAGGTTATCGGTTGTGAACCTACCATTGCCGACGATGCCTTTAAAAGTTTTACCTCCGGAACATGGACCCCTGCTAAATCGACTGATACCATTGCAGACGGTCTGAAAACATCTTTGGGGCATAAGAATTTTCCCATAATTCAAGAGCATGTAGACCGCATCACATTGCTCACAGAAGATGAGATTCAGGAGGGATGGCACACTTGTTTGGAGACCATCAAACAATTTATTGAGCCTTCTGCAGGAACAGGAATAGCCGCCGCAATGCGCGAAGAGACCCCTGGTAAAACAGGAATAATACTCTGTGGTGGCAACATGGATGTTAGAGGATTTACGCTACGATAAATTCATATCCTCTACGATAAGTCAACGTGCAATACCGGGATCATTACCCCTAGATTTACAGCAACAATAAACCCCGAGGGTTTAATCAAACCAATCTAGAAGGCATCGTGAGTTTCACGGTGCTTTTTCTTTTTCCAAAGTCTGTTTCAAGGCGCCAAAGCTCTGGGCGACTGCTTTTCGCTCTATTGAATTCGATACGCTCTTGAACCAATGCGAGTCCACTTCCTGTGCCGGGAACTCGTTCAAGGAAGCCGTATCCTGAATCTTCCACCATAATAATCAGGGCATCGCCCATTGTCCGAGCAGTGAGCTTGATCCAAGAGTTGTGCTCAGAGGCATTGCCTGCATACTTGTAACTGTTTTCTACAAGCGGCTGCAGCAAACCACCAGGGATCTTTACATCGCCTGAAATCTGGTCCAATTCTACTTCGAATTTCACATGAGCGAAACTGCTTTTTTGTTGAAGGGCCACATAGTTCTCGATGCGCTTGAACTCCGTACGAACCTTTGTGCTTTCCACTTCAGAATTCTCCAAAGTACTCCGAAGATGTACACTAAGTAGTCCGATATACTCTTGCGCTTCCTCCCATTTCTCCTGGCTGATAAAACCATTGACATTGTTCAACTGATTGAACAAGAAATGTGGACGAATACGGTTTTTGTAGTTGGCCAAGAGGATGTTCGAATCCTGCCTTTCAATCTTAGCTTGATTGGCCAAATTCTGGGTTCGGTAAGAGATCACCAGCACCAACAAAATCAATAAGGCAGCGAACAAGGCTACCGTTGAAGTAATCTGGCGCGAAACTTCTTGACTTCGCTGGGCCGCTGCTTCTCTCTTGGAACGTTCGAATTCATACTCCAAAATCTCTTGCTTCAAGGCTTCCTTCTCTTCAAGATTTTTAATCAATACTTCGGTCAATCGTTGAGAAGCTTCTTCGGAAGTCTCATTTAAAACTTCCGCCTCAGTAGAATTCCGAACCTTGTAGGCAAGGGACCAAAGTTCATTTGCTTCTGCAAACTCCAAGCATGCTCTTATTTCCTCATTGGACAACGCGCCAATATCCAATGCTCTTTCATAAACGTGCTGCTTGTCAACGACATTGGGTACACCATCTAGGGTTGCCAACGATTGCTTCATTAATAAAAGGCCTCGATTGACGTATCGCGTATTTTGTTCAATATCATCGATGAACCCCGGCCTCAAAGGGTCTTGAACTTCCATATTATTGTCGCGCTCAATATCCTGTAATCCTAAATAGTAATACGCAGCACCTAAAACGGCTTTTGCCTCTGAGACATTGAAGCCCTCTGCCTCAAATTCACCCACCAATCGCTCCTCGATTTCAATGACTTGTTCGTATTCTCCAGCATCTAGCAAGTACGTGGCGTAATTCCCCTCGTAGGTTCTTTTGGAGGTTCCCGTGCCTAAACCGATGGCCTTCAAAGAGAAGTCCGTCACCGTAGTAATGTCTAATCCTAGGTTCCAATAAATATGTGCCTTGAGATAATATAGCTTTGGTTTTAGCGCTTCTATATTGCGCTGAAGAATGAGATCCTCTGCCTTACTAAGGTGGTCCAGTGCCGATACAAAACGGTATTCCCCAACGTCGTATTGACAGAGGTAAATGGAACCCCAAGCAGCCTTATACTCATTGCTGCTTTCACTTAATTTTCTAAGAAGCTTTCGGCGTTCATTAAAATTATCGGTCAATTCAATGGTGACCAATTCTGCCGGACGCTCTTGAGTTTCTTGACAAGCGAATAGAAGGAATGCCAAGCAACATAGGGCCCAATTTTTAAGGTTCGATGCCCAATTCATCTAACCTTGCTTTTGAAGCATCGACCACCTCATTGTTCGTCAATACCATTTTGGGTCGTGCACCCCATTGAATTTCCTTTACCGCATCACTTCGAACAATAATGCTTTTGTGTACACGTAAGAATCGATCACTAAGTCCTTCAGAGAAGCTTTTGAGTGTTCTTGCGACCAATCGCGTTTCTCCATTTTCGAGAATAACGTTCGTGTAGTTTCGCTGGCCTGAGAGCATAACAATAGCACTCTCTTTAACGAGCTGATAAGAACCTTTGAACGGGAGTTTTACGTTGAGTTCTTCAAAGAGCGGTACCGGATCTAAATCTGAGATTTTATTCAAACACTGCTGTAAACGAGATTTGATTACGGGCTTGAGGATGTAATCCACAGCGGTTTCGAAAGCATCAAGACTGTAATGGCTGTGTGCCGTTACAAAGACAATGTTTCCTACATAAGCTTTGATCTGGTGAGCAACGTCTAAACCCAAAGCGCCTGGCATCTCCATGTCTAGAAAGACCAAACCGGGCTTTGATTCCTTGCACCATTCTACAAATGGCTGCGCGTACATGAACCCCTTTACCTCAACTTCAGGCACCAGCTTTTCGAGCTGAGAAACTAGTCCATCAACGGCAATACGCTCGTCGTCTAAAACGCCAATTTTTTCGAGTCTTCTCATTTCTTATAGCCTTCCATCATGCGAGCAACATATTTCCCGATGACATCAAACTCTAAGTTAACTCTATCTCCCTTACGTAGGGTATGGAATACCGTGTTTTCATAAGTGTAAGGAATAATGGCTACACTAAACCCGCCTTCCACAGAATTAACTACCGTCAAAGAAGTCCCATTGACAGTAATCGACCCTTTCTCTACGGTTACATTGCCGAGGGAAGGGTCATAGGAAAATGAATAGATCCAAGAGCCGTCTTGTTCTTCGACGCCCTCACATACACCAATCTGATCCACATGGCCTTGAACGATGTGTCCATCAAGGCGAGCTCCCATGGTCATGCAGCGTTCAATATTGATTTTATCGCCCTCTACTAAATCGCCGATATTGGTTTTAGCGATGGTCTCGTCAATAGCAGTTACTCTGTAAGTACGGTCGCCAAAGATCTCAACGACCGTCAAACAAATCCCGTTGTGTGCCACACTCTGGTCAATTTTCAACTCAGAAGCCAAGCTAGATTCAACGTACAATTCGAGATTCGTTTGGTGCTTTTCTACCTTAGCTACAGTGCCTAAATTTTCAATAATTCCGGTAAACATGGAGTGCTTCTTTATGGTTGGTTAAAATAGTACATTTGACAGATAATCGATTTCCTATGAACATCACTACCTATACTCCTGATTACAACGGCCCAGTGGCAATTGTTTACAAAAAAGGAGATAACCTAAGCATATCAGAAACTCTTCAGAACCGCCTTGACGCTTACGCCGCCAAATTCGAAGAAAGTTGGATGGAATTACAGGACGGGTCAACCACTGTTTGGGCCTTCCAGCTTACCAAAGAACTCGAAGCCAATGAGCGTGCGGAAAAAATGCGTCTTGCAGGAAACAGCCTTGCAGGAAAAGTAAACGGTCTTGGCTTGGACCGCGTAAAACTCGAAGGTCCTTTTCAAGCCGAAGTGAGCGAGGGAGCTGTTTTGGGTAATTACCAGTTTCTAAAGTTTTTTAGTGATGCACATAAGCGTCGTAACAGCCTTGTTCAAATTCAAGTTGAGGATGAAAACGCGGAGGACATCCAACGCATTAAAAACTCAACACTTGGAACATTGTTGGCTCGTGACCTCGTAAACCGCCCAGTGATTGACCTCACTGCAACGAAACTCGCCGAAGAGGCGAAAGCAGCAGGAAAGCGTCACGGATTTTCGGTTGAGGTTTTGGAGAAGAAGCAAATTGAAAGCCTCAAGATGGGTGGGTTACTCGGAGTGAACTACGGCTCTGTTGAACCGCCAACATTTACCATCATGGAGTATAAAGGCGAAGGTGCCTCAAACCAGCAACCTGTAGTTCTGGTCGGTAAAGGTGTTGTTTACGATACTGGTGGCCTTAGCTTGAAACCAAGCAACTTCATGGACACCATGAAAAGTGATATGGGCGGTGCAGCGGCAGTAATCGGTACGATGAGTGCCATCGCTGAAGCAAAACTTCCCATTCATGTAGTAGGTCTAGTACCTGCTACGGATAACCGCCCAGGCAAAAACGCAGTAACGCCAGGAGATGTAATCACCATTTCAGACGGGACAACTGTTGAGGTATTGAATACAGATGCTGAGGGCCGATTAATTCTGTCTGATGCTTTGGTGTATGCCAAACGATACAACCCTGAGTTAGTCATCGATCTTGCAACGCTTACCGGTGCTGCAGCTAGAGCAATTGGCCGCTATGCCATCGTAGGAATGGGGAATGCGCCAAAAGAAAAAATGGAGGCCTTACAAACCAGTGGATTCAAAACTCGAGAGCGCGTCGTAGAATTTCCTTTCTGGGACGAATACAAGGACCTTTTGAAAAGTCCTATTGCAGACCTCAAAAATATCGGCGGCCCTGAAGCAGGAGCAATCACTGCAGGTAAATTTTTAGAACACTTCACGGATTATCCATACATCCACCTAGATATTGCGGGTCCTGCTCATTTGGGCAAGCGTGTTGGCTACCAAGTAGAAGGGGGTACAGGAATCGGGGTTCGTTTATTGTATGATTTCTTAAGCAACTACTAATGAGCGACAATAAGGAAAATGCGCCAAAAGGCGAAAACAAAGGAGAAGGTCGCGAGGGCAATAACAGAAATCGCAACCGCAACAGGAACCGCAACAGGAATCGTAACCGCAAGCCAAAGGAAGAAGGGAGCGAAGCTAGCGGATCCAAAGAGGATGCTCCTAAAAACGATTCTGAAGGGAATTCTGAAGGGAAAGGACGCAACCGAAATAGGAATCGAAACCGCAACCGCAATAAACAAAAAGCACCTGCTAAAGATGTTAAGGCAACACCTGTTTCTGAACAGGAAACGCAGCAGTTACAAGAACAGGCAGATTTGTTCAATGCGCCTGTTGAGCGAAGTGCTTCACAAGACATACAATTGCCTGTCTTCGAAAAGCCAACCATTGGTATAACCTGTGGCGATCTTAATGGAATAGGCCTCGAGGTAATTATGAAGACCCTTGAAAACAAAGAGATTCTTGATCTGTGTACTCCCGTAGTATTTGCTTCTAGCAAAGTGGCTTCATACCACAGGAATGCTCTGGAAATGAAAGACTTTAATTTCTACCTCTGCGATTCTCTTGAGGATATCAAGGATAAGAAGGCCAATTTAGTTACCACTTGGGATGACAATGTCGAACTCAGCCTTGGAACTCCTACGGATGTAAGTGGTTCGTATGCGTTGAAAAGCATCGATGCGGCCATAGAAGCTGCGAAATCAGGGAAGATAGATGCTATCGTTACCGCCCCAATCAACAAGCACAACATCGCTGCTCAGGTTGAGGGGTTTGCAGGACACACCGGGTATCTTGCTGAGGCATTTAATGATGAGGTACTTATGATTTTGGCTTCAGATGTACTGAAGGTAGCCACGGTCACCGGACACGTACCTGTGAGTAAAATTGCCGATACCTTAAAAGAGGAAAACATTACAGCGTCAATTGAACTGCTTGCAAAGAGCTTAAAACGCGACTTTGGTTGCGTGAAGCCTAGTATTGCCGTTTTAGGATTGAATCCACATGCTGGAGAATTTGGTGCCATTGGCTCGGAAGAAGCAGATATTATAAAACCTGCCATTGAAAAAGCCGATGTAAAAGGAGCAATCGTAAGAGGTCCTTTCCCTGCAGACGGTTTCTTTGGACAAGGCTACGATCAGAAGTTCGACGCAGTATTAGGTATGTACCACGATCAGGTACTTGTGCCTTTCAAAGCACTGGCCATGGGAAGCGGAACCAACTACACGGCAGGACTAACTGCGGTAAGAACTTCACCTGACCACGGCACTGCGATGCACATTGCTGGACAAAACAAAGCAAACGAATCATCCTTCAGGACATCGGTTTTCGCAGCTATTGATATTGTAAACAGCCGTAAGGTCTACGATGAAATCACAGCGAATCCACTCAAAAAACAAAAGGAGAAGCGTTAGAAGTTTTCAACAATTTGAATATCTTTGCACGCTCATTCAGATGGGGAACTAATGAAGACCAAAGACTTTACCATAACGTTTAGTGGCTTAAAGCTTGGTTCTCACGAGTTTAATTACGATTTGGATGATACGTTCTTTGAACTTTTTGAATTCTCAGACTACAGCGATTTAAAAGGCGTAGCTCAGATGATAATGTTGAAAAGTGAAACTGTTCTTGATTTGGACTTTTCATTCAACGGAAGCATTACTGCACCTTGCGACGTGACGAACGAAGCCTACACTCAGGAACTGGAAAATAGTTTCTCCATGCAGGTAAAGTTTGGTGAGGAATACAACGACGAAAACGATGAGTTACTCATCTTGCCGCATGGCGAACACTCGTTTAACATTGCTCAGTACTTGTACGAATTAGTCGTTTTAAGCATTCCACCCAAACTAAATGGACCGAATGCTGGAAATGGCCTTGAGGATTTTATAGAAGACGAAGAGGAAAATGAAAAAGAGACTGATCCTAGATGGGATCAATTAAAAAACTTGTTGAATAATAAATAGTATTAGATATGGCACATCCTAAGCGCAGACAGTCAAGCACGAGAAGAGACAAGCGCAGAACTCACTACAAAGCGGCCGATCAGCAATTAGCGATTTGCCCTACTACTGGCGAAGCACACCTTTACCACCGTGCTCACTGGCACGAAGGAAAACTTTACTACAAGGGTAAAGTAGTCATGGAGAAGGCATAAGCCTAATCTTACAAATCATTGATTTACAGATAAGTAGCCCCTCAAAAGGCTACTTTTTCTGTTTTAAATGAGGTTTTAAAAATAGACCGCCTATTTTAGCCCACACAAGAAAACACGATGAAAGCAGCAATTACAGCGATCGGAGGGTATGTTCCAGAGTATGTTCTAACGAATGCCGAGTTAGAAACCATGGTCGAAACCAATGACGAATGGATTACTACTCGAACCGGAATTAAGGAGCGTCGCATCCTTAAACCAGAAGAAGGCCGTGGGGCCTCTTATCTAGCAATCAAAGCCGTTGAAGCCATGAAGGAGGAGTACGGAGTGAGCGTTGAAGACGTTGACCTCGTTATTCTAGCTTCAGTAACTGGTGATATGCCGGTTGCCATCACTTCAGCATATATCGCACAAGAGATTGGTGCCAAGAATGCCTACGCTTTTGACTTGCAAGCAGCATGTTCTTCGTTCTTATACGCCGTAAGTAATGCAGCAGCGTATATAGAATCTGGCAAATACAAAAAAGTATTGGTAGTGGGCTCTGATGTCATGAGCTCTATTGTAGACTACACCGACCGTACTACTTGTATCTTGTTTGGTGATGGTTGTGGCGTAGCACTGATGGAGCCAAACTATGAAGGTCTTGGCGTACAAGATGAGCTTCTTCGTACGGATGCTACAGGCCGCGATTTCTTGCGCATCGAAGCAGGTGGGTCTTTCCTTCCTCCTTCTCACGAAACTATTGACAATAAACAGCACGCCATCCGTCAAGAAGGTCAAAGCGTATTCCGCTTTGCCGTTAGTCGCATGGCAGATACTTCTGCGGAGCTCTTAGAAAAGAATGGACTTACTGGTGATGATGTGGCCTATTTGGTTCCCCACCAAGCCAATCTGAGAATCATCGATGCTACAGCGCGTCGTATGGGACTCACTAGTGAAAAAGTGGTCATTAACATTCAGAACTACGGTAATACTACCTCTGCTACGATTCCTTTAGGCCTTTGGGACTTTAGAGATAAGTTTAAGAAAGGTGATAACATCTTCTTCGCAGCCTTCGGTGGCGGATTTACATGGGGAGCCATGTGGGTCAAATGGGCCATCGATAAAAAATAACTCGTAAATTCATATTCCTAAATACACAAGAACATGGACTTGAAAGAAATCCAAGCACTCATCAAATTCGTTGCGAAAAGCGGCGCTCAAGAAGTGAGTTTAGAAACTGAAGATTTCAAGATTAACATTAAAACTGCATCAGAAGGTTCTGATCAGCCGACCATTATCCAAGCCGTTGCTCCTCAGGCTGCCATGCCAGTTGCTCCAGCTCCAGCACCAGCTGCTGCCCCAGCTCCTGCTGCTCCTGCTGCAGAAGCTCCAGCAGAGGACAACAGCAACTACATCGAGGTGAAGTCTCCAATGATTGGAACATTCTACCGCAGCCCATCTCCAGATCAAGATGCTTTCGTGAAAGTCGGTTCTGAGATTAAGCCAGGTGATGTGCTTTGTATCGTTGAGGCGATGAAGCTCTTCAATGAGATTGAAAGTGAAGTAAGTGGTAAGATTGTTAAAGTTCTAGTTGACGATCAAAGCCCTATCGAATACGATCAGCCATTGTTCTTGGTAGATCCTTCGTAACCTTACGAAAACACACTCGTTATGTTCAAGAAAGTACTCATTGCCAATAGGGGTGAGATCGCACTTCGCGTGATTCGTACCTGTAAAGAAATGGGCATCAAAACGGTGGCCGTTTATTCTAAGGCAGATGCAGATTCATTGCACGTTCGTTTCGCGGACGAAGCAGTATGTATTGGTCCTGCAGCATCTTCGGAAAGCTACCTCAGCATTCCTAACATTATTGCTGCTGCAGAGATTACCAATGCCGACGCTATTCACCCAGGATACGGATTCTTGAGTGAAAACGCGAAGTTTTCACGCATCTGTGCGGAGCACGGCATCAAGTTTATCGGCGCCTCTGGTGATCAGATCGATAAAATGGGAGACAAGGCTACTGCTAAAGAGACCATGAAAGAAGCCGGTGTGCCGTGTGTACCAGGTTCTGAAGGTATCCTAGAAACCTATGAAGACGCAGTGACTAAAGCCCGTGAAATAGGCTACCCAGTCATGATCAAAGCGACCGCCGGTGGTGGTGGTAAGGGTATGCGTGCCATACTAGAGGAGAGCGAACTTCAAGGCGCATGGGACAGTGCTCGTCGCGAGGCTGCAGCTGCCTTTGGCAACGACGGCATGTACATGGAGAAACTTATCCTTGAGCCGCGTCACATTGAAGTACAAATTATTGGTGACAGCTTCGGTAAAGCCTGTCACTTGAGTGAGCGCGATTGTTCGGTACAACGTCGCCACCAAAAATTGGTTGAAGAAACACCTTCCCCATTTATGACGGATAAACTCCGTAAGAAAATGGGTGAAGCAGCTGTGAAAGCAGCAGAATACATTGCTTACGAAGGCGCTGGTACTGTAGAGTTCCTGGTAGATAAGGATAGAAACTTCTACTTCATGGAAATGAATACACGTATCCAGGTAGAACACCCGATTACAGAACAAGTAGTTGGCTTTGACCTCATCCGTGAGCAGATTAAAGTTGCCGCAGGCGAGCCGATTTCTGGAAAGAACTACTTGCCTCAGATGCACAGTATTGAAGTTCGTATCAATGCAGAAGATGCGTTTAACGACTTCCGTCCTTCGCCAGGAGTGATTACTTCATTCCACGCCCCAGGTGGCCACGGTGTACGTTTAGATACGCACTGTTACAGCGGATACGCTATCCCACCGTTCTACGATTCTATGATTGCTAAACTGATCATCACGGCTCGTACTCGTGAGGAATCTTTGGACAAGCTCGAGCGTGCTTTGGACGAATTTATCATTGAAGGTGTTAAAACGACTATTCCGTTCCACCAACAACTGATTAAGAACGAGAAGTTCCGCGAAGGTGTTTACACCACTAAATTCATGGAAGACTTCGTATTGGAAGAGCCGGCGGAGTAACTTTCAAAGAATACTTTTTTAGAACCCCCTTCTTTCAAGTTGGGGGTTTTCTTTGCTTCGACCTTTTGGTTACAACCTTTCTTTTTTCTGTTACGTTTTGGCCGATTTGTTATCGGACGTTTGTACTGTTAAAAAACCGTAATCATGGCAAGCAAAAATTTAATCTGGGCAGATAAAGCCCTTTTCGAGAAAGACTTAAAAGGAAAAACATACATCGTCACCGGTGCAAACTCAGGCGTTGGTTTTGAAACCGCACAGCAACTTGTAAAGCAAGGAGCGCATGTGGTTTTGGCGGTTCGCCGTACTGAGGCAGGCGAAGAAGCTGCTAAAAATTTCGGCTCGTTCGAAGGCACGTATGAGATTATGCGATGTGATTTGGCAGATTTAGCATCTGTTCGAGCGTTCGTTGAAGCGTTTCATAAAAAGCATAAGCAATTGGATGGTTTAGCATGCAATGCGGGTATGGTGAACATGAAAAATGAGCCCATCTACACCAAAGACGGATTTGAAATCACCATGGCAGCGAGCTTCTTCGGACACTTTTTAATGACAGAATTGCTCCTCGATACCTTGAAAGCTACGCCAGAAGCAAGAATGATTATACTCTCTTCAGTGGTTCATGCAGGGAGTCCGAAAAACCGTTACCAAGTTCATTTAGACGATCTGCATTGGAAGAATAGAAAATACAACAACTTCGCAGCCTACGGTGAAGCAAAGACCGCATCGGTTCAATATGCGATGGAACTTGCAAAGCGCTTAGAAGGCACTGGGGTTACCACCTACTCGATTCACCCAGGTTGGGCACGATCAAACTTTGGTAAAGGCGGCGGTGCATTTATGGATTCTTTACTTGCAATGCTAACTCCTGTATTCTCTGCACTTGGCTTTAGTGATAGCAGCTGGGAGAGCGCACAGACGTCATTACATTGTCTATTGTCTGATGATGTTACTCAATACAGCGGTGAATACTTCAGCCAGCACAGTGTCCTTTACCGGGATAAGGAGTGTAAGAAAGGTGGTTGGCCAATGAAGTCGCCAAACCCGCATGCCAACGATATGGAGGCCGCCAAGAAACTCGTTGCCAAAGCGCGTCCTTTGGTAGGCCTATCTTAGTAGCTCTGTAGCCCTAACTATGAAAAGACTATTTAAGATGATTGGATATATACTCGGAGGTTCCCTTCTATTGATGGTCATCATCGTTGCCGTATTCGTGAATGTGAGTCCACAAATGGGCGGCAAGCATTCTCAAGAGGATAAAATACGTTACCAGGAGAGCGGCCATTATGTCGATGGTAAATTCATGAATCTTGTAGAGACGACTATGGATTTCACCTTTTCAAGCTCTATTGATTTGATGAAGGCCTATATCAAGGGTAATCCTAAGTCCAAGCCGGATCACGACTTACCGGTTCTGGATGCAGATTCTACTGAAATTGCAGAGAATAGCACTGAAAGGCTTATCTGGTTTGGTCATTCTGCCTTCCTACTTCACATGGATGGAAAGAATATTCTCATTGACCCAATGCTTGGTCAACATCCCTCTCCAAGTCCTCTCGTGGGAACGAAGAGATTCACGGAAAAACTCCCAATCGAGGTAGAAGAGTTGCCAGAGATTGATGCTGTTTTAATCTCGCACGATCATTACGATCATCTGGATTATGGAAGCATTCAAGCCTTGAAGGATAAAACAAAGGACTTTTATGTTCCATTAGGCGTTGGTGCACATCTTAGAGCTTGGGGCATAGATAGCAGCCGTATTCATGAGCACAATTGGTGGGATGAAAATAGCATTGACTCCATCCAAATCGCCTTTACCCCATCGAGACATTTCAGCGGGCGCGGGTTGAATAACAACTCTTCAACCCTTTGGGGCTCTTGGGTAATCCACGGCACCAACAATAGGCTCTTCTTTAGTGGCGATAGTGGTTACGGAACTCACTTTAAAGACATCGGCGAAAAGTATGGTCCTTTTGATTTCGCAATGCTAGAATGTGGCCAGTACAATCAGAATTGGACCCAGATTCATATGGCTCCTGAAGAGACGGCTATGGCGGCTGTTGATATAGGTACCAAGGGAATGATGCCTATTCACTGGGGATCATTTAAGTTGGCTCTTCACGATTGGAATGAGCCTGCCATACGTGTCACTCAGAAAGCGAAGGAACTGGAAATGCCTATCTTAATTCCAAAGATTGGAGCACCCATTTCGTTAGACACCTTGAATTACGACCAAGAGATTTGGTGGAATTGATACTTATTACAGTTTAAAATGACCGACCTACTTCGAATAACAAGCGTATCGCAATTTCATGAGCTGTTGGGCTTACCCGCGCCACAACACCCACTGATTAGCTTTATTAATGAAAATGAAGCAATGAGCATGGAGGGGATGGACGAAGCCTTATTCAATGTCCGATTCACCTCAGATATGTATACTGTAATGTTTAAAGACAAGGTGAGTGGCTCTCTAGGTTACGGCCGGAGTTCGTATGATTTTCAAGAAGGAACGCTCATATTTGGAAGCCCAGGTCAGGTTTTCACTTCACCGAAGAAAGAAGAACTCAAAGGAAACATGGGCTGGACCTTACTATTTCATCCGGACCTCCTCTTGAAGTCGCCGCTCAATCATAAAATAGACAGCTTTACCTACTTCTCCTATGAGGTCAATGAAGCGCTCCACCTAAGCGATAAAGAGGCCAATGTTGTGCTTCAAGTCATTGAGCAGATTAAAACTGAATATGCTCAGAATATTGACCAACACAGTCAAAACCTACTCGTATCGAATCTCGAACTGCTTTTGAGCTATTGTATGCGCTTTTATGATCGTCAGTTTTACACGCGTACGAACATGAATAGTGATTTTGTGGGCCAATTTGAAAAGCTCCTCAAAGCCTATTTCAATTCAGAGTTACACTTAACTCACGGCATTCCTTCTCTTTCGTATTTCGGTGCTGAAATGAACATGTCGGCGCACTACCTAAGCGACCTTTTGAAGAAAGAAACTGGTAAGGGAATCAAAGAACACGTTGACGACTATATCGTCCGCTCCGCAAAAGGAATGCTTCTTGGGTCTAACGATTCCATTAGCCAAATTGCCTATGATTTAGGCTTTGAATATCCTCAAAGCTTTTCGCGTTTATTCAAAAAGAAAGTGGGCCAAAGTCCCGGCGACTATCGCAAACTGAATTAAACAAAAAGCCCGAGCAGTTGCTCGGGCTTTTTTTGTTTTAATGCAATCCTAGAAGAGCTTTCTAGGTGCATGGCAATAAGGAGTTCCTCCTTTATTGTCGTAATAATCTTGGTGGTAGTTTTCTGCAGAATAGAATTCAGCAGCTGGAAGGATTTCCGTGGCTACATCGTACCCTTTTGCGATCAATAAGTCCTTGAGTTTCTGTGCTACTTCTCGTTGTGCTTCGTTCTGGAAGAATACAGCACTGCGGTATTGGGGGCCAATGTCTGGGCCTTGACCGTCGCGCTGAGTTGGGTCGTGCGTTTCAAAAAATACACGGGCCAATTCCTCAAAACTTACCTGCTCTGGGTCAAAGACTACGTGCACTGCCTCGTAATGTCCAGTGCGCTTCGTACATACTTCTCGGTAAGTTGGGTTTTTCACCACACCACCGGTATAACCACAGGTTGTTGCCGTAACGCCAGGTACTTTCTGTAAATAGAACTCTGTTCCCCAGAAACACCCCGAAGCTAAAACAGCTACTTCTTGTCCCTCGGCAGGCTCTGGAATAACCGCCATTGCGTACGCATCGCTCATTTTCTTGTTGGTTTGTGCTGTACAGCTCAGAGTCAACCCGAGCACAGCCATTGCTAATACTTTAATCTTCATATAGGGACTAACACAAAAAGGAGGCCACCTGTTCCGCCATTCTACTAACGAAGTGTGAAAAAGATTTAGTTCTTCACAAAGCCCTTCTTCAAGAGCACTTCAGCAATCTGAACGGTATTAGTTGCAGCACCTTTACGCAGGTTATCACTTACAACCCACATGTTAAGTGCGTTCTCTGTAGTGAAATCACGGCGCAATCGGCCTACAAAAACATCATCCTTTCCTTCTGCCATCAGCGGCATTGGATACGTATTAAATTCTGGCTGATCTTGAAGAGTTACCCCATCCGTTTCGCTCAAAAGCTTCTTAACGTCTGCTATGTCAAAAGGACGCTCAAACTCCACATTCACGCTCTCGCTATGTCCACCTTGAACAGGCACACGAACTGCAGTCGCGGCCAATTTGATGCCCTCATCACCGATGATCTTAACGGTCTCCTGGGTCATCTTCATTTCCTCTTTGGTGTAATCGTTATCTAGGAAAATATCACAGTGCGGAATACAGTTGCGGTCAATCTTGTACGGGTACACCATGTCCACATCTTCACCCACGCGCTCACCTTCGAGCTGGTCTACGGCTGCTTTACCCGTTCCCGTAACGCTTTGATACGTGCTCACCAAAACACGTTTCGCGCCATAGGCTTGGTGCAATGGATTAAGTGCGACTACTAATTGAATGGTCGAACAGTTTGGGTTGGCGATAATCATATCCTCCTGGGTCAATACATCCGCATTAATCTCAGGAACTACCAATTTCTTGGTAGGGTCCATACGCCAGGCGCTTGAGTTATCTACTACTCGCGTCCCTACTGCCGCGAACTTTGGTGCCCACTCCAAAGAGGTGTTCCCACCCGCTGAGAACAAGGCTAAATCCGGCGCAGCAGCAACGGCATCCTCTAAACTTTTGATGGTCCAATCGCGGCCTCCAAAGGTTACCGTCTTTCCAACGCTTCTTGAAGATGCCACTGGAATTAACTCCGTTACCGGGAAACTGCGCTCCGCCAAAACTTTCAAAATGATCTGGCCCACCATTCCGGTAGCGCCCACTACTGCAATTCTCATAAATGCACTAACTTATTTAGAACCCTACAAAGCTAACCTTAATCCGCCGTATGAAAAGCCCCTTGTTGCGTCTCGCACTAACCTTTTTGATTTGCCTCATTTCTAACACTATCTGTGGCCAATTCCACCGCATTTCCGACTCCTTGACCTCGCCCACAGCCGCATGGAGCGGGGATACTGCTTGGATGAATTTTTCGACTGAAGGCCTGCGCTCGGCTGCGCCGAGCGCAGGGTCGTTGACCTGGCGGCGCCCGAGCCTAGCGGGTCTTGGTGGGCAATGGCGCTTGCGGGCGACCATGGAATTCAATCCGTCGAGCTCCAACTACTGCGAATTCAGATTCATAGAGAACAACGGAAATTACTATGCCATACAGCTGGGCGGGACCTCCTCAGACCACTTAAGTTTAGTCTTGCACAACGCCTACCAAGACTCAGTGCTAGCATCTATTCCCGAATACGTCGACGAGAGTAAACCTGAATTGGCCCTAAAAATTCTGCGCGACACGTCAGCAAAGTTTGAGGTCTACGATGCAGATTCCTTGCTCTTTTCCTGCACGGACAGCACGCTGATGCGTAGCGAATCACTAAGTATCTATGCCCGCTACACCAGCTCTCGTGTGGATAAGTTTTTGTTTTCCACACTCTTGGCCGAAGGCTATGATTTTCCAGACACCCTCGGGCCTAAAATTCTGAAATCCGACGTTCTTGACCCATTTACCTTAGTAATTGAATGGGACGAATGGTGCCAAACGGCAGGCAGCACCAACGCGTTCCTTCTTAGCGACGGCACATTCCTCGACACCCTAACCATAACCAACCACTACGACCAAATTTGGCATGCAGAAAGTAAGCACCCCTTGCCTCAGGGAAGCTTCGACCTATTGCTCCCCCCGGCCGAAGACGCAGCGCACAACTTCAGCTATGGCTCAACCACTTCGCTACATATAAAATACCCCGGAGCAAAATCGTGCTGGATCACTGCCGTCCATCCCTTCGAGAACTACGGCGGCCACTTTATCGACCTGCAAAGTGAATTAGCCATTGAAAATGCAGTCCTAACTGTGCTCGAAAAAGACGGCGATACCAAAGGTTACTCGCTCGATATAGATAGCGGACTGAGCAGATTTTCGGCGCTAAAACTCCCCGAAGAAGCCGTGCTAATCATTGAAAAAGACGGCATCATCCTCACCCTTCAACCCTACAAGCACAACTTCGAGTCCCATCAAGAAATGGGCGATTTCCTGCTCACTGCGGATAGCCTCAACGGCCTTTCGAACCATTTCCACCCTGAACCCCTTTCCACCTATACCCCGCAATGGAAAACATCAGGCAGCCTTCCGTATCAACAACCTATTGCCTTCTTCACCGATACCCAAGGCCACTGCTTTGCTCATTTTCCACACTCACTCTGGCCGTACATGACCCTTGAATCTGTAGCAGAACTCCAGCCCCACTACGATCCGTTACGACCCTTCCTGCTGCCCACAGGCGTTCCACTGCCCAAGCCTCTAGGCGACACCACTGTGCTTTTCGAACCTATCCAGTGGCCAGATACCTCACACATTCACCTCTCGGAGGTACACTTCAACCCAGATAGCCTAGAGGAATTCATTGAACTCCACAACCCTAATTCCTTTCCAGTGGCAATGCATGAACTTCAATTGCGCAAGGTTCCCATCACTGGATGGGCCGATGTCGATCTCATTGACCCCGATGTGGCCCCATTTAACGCCAAGGAAATCTTATTTCCCCTCATTCTTCCGGACCAATTCCTAGCCATCCCTGCCCCATTTTCACTCCCCAACCAACCGACTGCATTAGAACTTATCGGTCCCTTCGGCAAGCGCATTGATGCCATGACCTATGCTCCTTGGGATGACCCGTTGTACGATAAACACAGTGCAGAACGCATTTCCTTTCTGGTTTCAGGGGCCGATTCACTCAACTGGTCACCGCACCATTTCAATCACGCCAACCCCAGTGAAGCTTCTCCAAATGCGCCCAATTCAATAGCACACTTAAACCTACTCCAACCCAATTTCAATATTGAACTGCTCCAACCCAACATCTCCTACGATCCCCTAAATTTCTCCCCCACAGCCTTGCTTCGCCTTCGTGTGGCGGCCGGCGCTGAGCTCTCACTGTCGGTCCACACGGCCTCCGGCCGCCCCATCGCCTTCCCCATGGAAAAGCAGGCCTTGAGCGAGGGGTTGCAGCAAGTAGAGATCCGGCCATTTGATTGGCATGGTATGGCACCACAGAGTGGGGTTTACTTGCTCTTCGTTCGAGTTCAGGACAATACGGGACGGCAACGCAAAATATTCCCCATAAGTGTGTACAATCCTTAATAAGTCATTACTTCAAAATTGGCTTAAAGGCTTTACCTTTGCCACGAACAAAAAGCGAACGCTATGAAGTTTGGTGTAATCACCTTCCCGGGGTCAAATTGTGACCAAGACATGATTTACGTATTGGAAACCATCATGGGTTACGAAGTAGTGAACCTGTGGCACAAGGATACTGACCTACAAGGGGTAGACTGTGTGGTACTTCCAGGTGGATTCTCTTACGGCGATTACTTGCGCTCGGGTGCCATCGCAAAGATGAGCCCAATCATGGGCAGCGTGATTGATTTCGCAAACAACGGCGGTTACGTTCTTGGTGTTTGTAATGGATTCCAGATTCTTACAGAAAGTGGTTTGTTGCCAGGTGCCTTACGCCACAACAACAGCCACAAGTTCATCTGTAAAAATGTATTCATCAAGCCAGTGAGCAAGACTGCAGGTATTACTGCTGACCTTGACCACAGCCGCGGCTACAAGATCCCTATCGCACACGGTGAAGGAAACTTCTACTGTTCTGCAGAAACATTGGCCGAGCTTAAAGCAAACGACCAAGTTCTTTTCCAATACTCAACAGAGGCTGGCGAAGTAACTGATGCTGAAAACCCGAACGGTGCTATCGAGAACATCGCTGGTGTTTGTAACGCAAACAAGAACGTGTTTGGTATGATGCCTCACCCGGAGCGTGCTGCAGATGCTGAGCTTAGCAACCAAGACGGTCTAGAGCTGTTCAAGAGCATGATTAACCACATGGTGGTTGCCTAAATCAAGATATTTGAGGGCTTCGGCTCCGAAGATTTAATCATAAAAAACCCCCGGCCTCACGGCCGGGGGTTTTTGTTTATCAATATTTCAGTGGCACTATTTGAGCATCACTGGTAGTGTTTCAATTACATCGCCCTTGATGAGCTGTACCATGTAGGCGCCACGTGCCCAAC
Source organism: Bacteroidota bacterium (assembly GCA_003385605.1). Classification (GTDB taxonomy): domain Bacteria; phylum Bacteroidota; class Bacteroidia; order Flavobacteriales; family Schleiferiaceae; genus UBA10364. Next base: position 68,780 of record QQUU01000038.1, on the reverse strand, counting down.
CTTGAACGTCTAGGTCAAGAGTGCCTGTAATGTTTGTTACAAGGACTGTACGTCCTGCTGCATCGATAACGCGCAGCTCAGCGTCTCCTGTGGTACGAATGGTCAACAAGTTGGTTGCTGGGTTCGGGAAGATCTCAAAACCTGCAAGCAACTCCTCGTCAAGGCCAATATTGTTTACGCTGTACACATCAGATACGTTCGAACACTGAATGTTTGAAATGATCTTCACGTAGTAATCGCCATTGGCTGTTGGCATGTAGGTTGCAGAAGTTGCACCCGCGATTGGGTCCATATTCGCATCCAACCATTCGTACGAGAACGATCCTGCCGGTGTTGCTGCTACCAATTCACCTGTTGTAGCATCTTGGCTCACTGTTGGCTTCCCTGGTGCAGGCTGTACACTCATGGTGCGCTGCTTCGTATTCGAACAACCTGTAGTTGCATCTGCGTACGTGTAGTAGATCCAGTGTGAACCTACACCGGCAACCGATGGGAAGATAGAGTCATTTGTCACCCCTGTTCCTGAGTAGATACCGCCCGCTGGCGTACCACCGCTAAGTTGCTGAGGTCCGTCAAGCTCACATACATACCCTTGTGAACTAAGAGTCACTGCAGGCAATGGGTTGACGTTGATGGTGATTGAATCGGCCACCACTTTCGCAGAAACACAGTCGTCTGAACTGGTCATCTCTACTTTCAGTACATCGCCGTCGTTGAATGTTCCACTGTAGCTCGTTGAACCTGAAAGCACTACTGTTCCATTCACGTACCAGTCGTAGGCTGGGGTTAGACCACCGTTTGTTCCGGTTGCCGTTGCGAAGACGCTGTCGTGCTTACAAACCGTTGTTGCGCTCACAGACAACGCTACGGAAGATACAGGAGCCGGTGTGATAGTCACATAATTGCTTAAGGTGACTGAATCTACACCCGCAGCATTGCTCACTACCAGCTTCACGTCATACGATCCAGCAGCAGCATAAGTCACTGATGGATTTGGTGCGTTTGACGTAGACGGTGTACCTCCTTGGAAGTACCACGTGCGTGCTGCCGGGGTTGGCGTTGTGAAATCAAAGAAGTTCAATACTTGACCCGTACAAGCTGCTGAATCTCCAGTAAACGAAGCTACCGGGGCTACTTGCGCCTGACCTGTAATGTTGATGTTATCTATAAATACGTTGTTGCCGTATCCGTTGATGGCCACGAACTTCACTTGAATGCCCGACATGCCGCTGTACGCGTCGAGATCAATCGATGGACACGCAATAGCGCTATTTCCGTGACACCACTTGGTGCTATCATTTGGTACAAACGAACTGGTCAATTGGCCCGCAGTGCTAAAGTTCGCATCGGCAGAACTCCATGCCGCAACCTCGGCCCACGAAGAACCACAGTCGTCGCTTACATACACCTTTAGGCTATCGCTGTAGCTCGAAGAATAGTAGGCCGAAGCATATTCAAAGGTCATGCTTACCAAAGTGTCGTTTGAGAAATCAAGCGGTGGAGAAACGAGCTCGTCTACAGCACCTGTAGTGCTGTAAGAATAGTGACCCACTGTCATCGCTGTAGACCCTGGCGTCGTTCCACCAACCGTCGCCGACGACCAAGTCATGCCATTATCCGGGTTAATGATTTCCCATCCGCTTAATCCGCTTTCGAAATCTTCAACAAAAGGAAGAGTTGCACCACCCACTGAGATGGCTTGGTACTGCGTTGTATCGTCACTTCCATAGGTATTGGTAGCCGTTAAAGAGATCGTGTAATTACCCGTTGCAGTAAATGTGATCAGCGGGAACTGAGAACTGTCGTTGGTTCCACCCACAAAGTTGTATGTAGAAGGTGTGATCTGCCAGTACCATGAAGTAGGCTGGCCCGAAGTGTTGTCAGTCAATTGGACTGTATCTCCAAGACTACAAGTGCTCACAGGATCTGCAGTAAACGAAGCCTCTGGAACGGTGCTTAGACCCACCATCAGTGGACTTTGCCATACACCGCGACCGTAGGTACCAATACGCAGCATTGATTCATCCGCATACATCTCAAAGTCATTAATAATGACGTTCGGCAAGTTCTTGTTGAAGCTTACCCAAGACGGGTAGTTGGAGCTTTTGTAATACACTCCAATGTCTGTACCGACGTAGATACCGTCGCTATTGTTTCCTTCAAAAATCACAGCAGTCGCAGGGACGTTAGGAAGACCAGAAGAAATGTTCGTCCAGCTCTGTCCGCCGTTAAAACTCTCCATGGCTTTCTTGTTGCTGTTAAAGCCCGATATCGCAATAGCAATGTGATCCTCATCGTCTGGATCAATGGCTATGCCCAAAACATTATTTCCAGGAGACAACGAGCCGCTTGGTGTAATGGTCGACCAAGTCGAACCGCCATTGGTTGATTTATAGACGCCTTGGTTGATCAATACATAGATGTAGTTTGTGTTGCTCGGTGCAATCTCAAACTCGTCAATATTGGAGTTTCCGTTGACGTTGTTGGTAGAGGTTGCCGACCAGCTACTTCCAGCATTGGTCGTCTTCCAAATTTTCTTAAACCCAGCATATGCAGTGTTCGCTGTTACTGGATCTACCTGGAACGGTGTTACCCAGTTTCCTGAGCCTGATGGAGTCAAGCTATTGATAGGGCTAAAAAATGCACCCCCGTTGTTACTCGTGTAGAAAGAACCGTAGTACACCGAAGTATACATGCGGTTGTCATTTACCGCATCAACCCCATTGTCCATTCCGTCACCTCCGGTTACCTCGCTCCAGTTCATAGTGGTTGAACGCATGTGCGAACCGTTGTCCTGGGCACCTGCCAAAACCAACGAAGAGTCTGAGGTACTCTGGCTTATTTTGTAGTACTGGGTGATGTTCATTCCGTCGTTCAAATCGGACCAAGAAGAACCCCCGTTAGAAGTTTTATACACTCCACCGTCTGTACCCACATACAACTGCGATGTGTTTGGACGGAAGATCGCGTGGTGGTGATCAGCGTGCACGTAAGGCGTAGAGCCTGCACCGTACCAGTGACCGACAATAGACCATGTTGATCCACCGTTGGTCGACTTCCAAATATTTACCCCACCTACATAGATGGTGTTTTCAGCATTGGGGTCACAGGCAATGGTCAAATCATACCATGCCTGACCGCCAGAACCAGAACCGTTGTTTGCCCAACCCATGATGTTTGGGGTTGAACTCATCAAAGACCAGCTGTTTCCACCGTTCGTTGAACGATAGACACCGCCGTATCCGTAGTTGCTGTCACCGTATACGACGTACAACTTACCCGGGGTACCTGAAACTGCTACCTCACAACGGTACTTACCAGAAGTTGGAAGACCATTGGTTAATTGGGTCCAGTTGTCCCCAGCATCTGCAGAGCGGTAAATCTTCGGAGAAGAACCCGAAGTCGTTGCATAAACTGTATCACCACGGCCCATTTCTATACCGTAGAAGGCACCTGTTCTTTCGAGAGTAAATGTTGATCCGTAGTTCGTACTGCGGTATACACCACCATTAGTCGCTGCTATCACGATGTTGGTACTATCCGGGTGCACGACTACGCGACCTATTCTGTAATTCTGATTAACGTTGTAGGACAATCCTGTTGATGACCAAGTCACACCACCGTCCGTAGATTTCAAAAGACCAAAGCTGTAGGTATCCGCAGCATCGCGATCACCTGTTGCCAAATACATGGTATCAGGATGTACCGGATCGATGGCTAGATCACTCACACCAATGTTAGTTAACTCGTCCGTAAAGGTCTGCCAGCTCTGACCGTCGTCGTAGCTTACCCACAGACCTCCTGCAGGAGCACCTGCATAGATGGTATCGTTGTGCTTCGGGTGGAAAGCGACATTGTTGATGCGGCCAATTCCACCGTTAGAAGGCGCATTGTACGGACCCATTGCAGTCCATTCTCCGTATTCGTTTGTACTCTGGTTGTTTTGACCTTGGATGGCTTGGTACAAAAGTCCCGGATGAGGACGTACACCATTTTCATCCACACGCTGGCCCATCATGTGTTCCCAGCGACGGAATTGCTTAATACCGTGTCCTTTTTCGTAAGGTACGCCGCGATGTGCTTTGTTGAATTTATCGACAACTGTATTGAAGTTCACACGGTAATCTTGCATGGCTTCAACCCACGTCATCTCTCGAACCTCCTTGTCTGTCAAGGTATTAGATTCGCGCTGTTGAGCGTTGGCAATAAAAGTGGCGGCGATAAAGGCTAACGATAATGTAATCTTCCGTAGCATAAGGATGTGTTAAGGACCCTAAAGCTACAAAAATCGGGCCCTTCTATTCCTCCGTTTCCGCAGTAGTTACGAGCTTTAACTCATTGAGCTGTTCCTCATCAATAGTAGCAGGAGCATCAATCATGACATCGCGACCTGCATTGTTTTTCGGGAAGGCAATGAAGTCACGGATGACCTCAGCACCACCAAGGATGGCTACCAATCGGTCAAAACCGAAAGCCAATCCACCGTGCGGAGGTGCACCGTATTCAAAGGCACTCATCAAGAAACCGAACTGCTTCTCTGCCTCTTCCTTGCTAAATCCGAGCAAATCGAACATGCGGCTTTGCAGCGCTCTGTCGTGGATACGAATAGAACCGCCACCGATCTCATTACCGTTCAATACAAGGTCGTACGCGTTTGCGCGAACCTTGCCCGGTTCAGTATCTATCAAATCAATATCCTCTGGCTTCGGCGAAGTGAACGGGTGGTGCATCGCGTGGTAACGCTCTGTTTCATCGTCCCATTCCAATAGCGGGAAATCCATCACCCATAGCGGTGCAAATACCTCAGGGTTTCTTAGCCCCATTTCCTCTGCGATGTGAAGACGCAATTCAGACGTTGCCTTGCGCGTCAAACGCTCTTCACCAGCCAAAATCAAAATCAAATCGCCTGGCTTCGCATCCGCAGCCTTCGCCCATGCAGCTTGCTGCTCTTGCGTGTAAAATTTATCTACAGAACTCTTGTAGGTACCGTCCTCATTGACTTTACAGTACACCATACCTTTCATGCCGATATCTGGGCGCTTCACCCAATCGGTCAACTTATCAATCTGCTTACGCGTCCATGAAGCTGCCCCTGGCACTGCGATACCCAATACAGTCTCGGCTTGGTCAAAGACCATGAAACCTAGGTTTTGAGTAAGTGTGTTTAGGTTGGCCAATTCCATCCCGAAGCGGATGTCCGGCTTATCATTTCCATAGCGCTCCATCGCCTCTGCATAGGTCATGCGCGGCACGCTATCAATTTCAACACCTTTCACGTCTTTCAACAAGTGAAGCAACAACCCCTCAAACGTATTCAAAATGTCTTCTTGCTCTACAAAGGCCATCTCACAGTCAATCTGTGTAAACTCTGGCTGACGGTCTGCACGTAAATCTTCATCGCGGAAACAACGCGTAATCTGGTAGTACTTGTCGTAACCACTAACCATCAAGAGTTGCTTAAAGGTTTGCGGACTCTGAGGCAAAGCGTAGAACTTGCCCTCTTGCATGCGCGAAGGCACTACGAAATCACGTGCACCCTCTGGCGTAGATTTGATCAAGAATGGAGTTTCAATATCCATAAAACCTTGCTCATCCAAATACTTGCGTACCTCGATGTTCACTCGGTTACGCAGCGCCAAATTGCGCTGTAACGGACCGCGACGTAAATCCAAGTAGCGGTACTTCATGCGAAGTTCTTCGCCACCATCACTTTCTTCTTCTATAGTAAACGGAGGTGTGTTTGCCGCGTTCAATACGACGAGCTTGGCACTCTTAATCTCCACGTCACCAGTAGGCATATTGGCATTCTTGCTGTGACGCTCGATCACCTCACCTTCAATTTGTACCACCCACTCGCGGCCTAGTTTTCTTGCTTCCTTCAACAAATCGGCATCCCACTCCTCATTGAAAGCAACCTGAGTAATTCCGTAACGGTCACGTAAATCCAAGAAAGTCATCCCCCCTAATTCACGCGAGCGTTGTACCCAACCTGCAAGAGTTACTGTTTGTCCAATATGTGCGGCGCGCAATTCGCCACAAGTATGTGATCTGTACATGGTACTAATTGTTTGAACCGCAAAAATAGCCAAACTTGTGGGCCAATTCCCTATTTTGCGTGGAAGATGATAGACCTTAATGATCACAGCATATTTATGAAGGCTGCGCTTGCCGAAGCTCAGCAAGCCGCCAGCGAGGGTGAAGTCCCCGTAGGCGCTGTAATTACCGCTGGCGGCCGCATCATCGCACGTGCCCATAACCTTACAGAAAGACTCACGGATGTCACTGCACATGCAGAAATCCAAGCCATCACCGCGGCATCGAACTATTTAGGTGCCAAATACCTCCAAAAATGCACCCTTTACGTGACCCTTGAGCCCTGCCCAATGTGTGCCGGCGCCCTTTTTTGGTCGCAGATAGGCCGGGTCGTGTATGGTGCTAGTGATGCCAAACGTGGCTTCAAAGAGCACGGTGGCGAACTACATCCGAAGACGGAAATCATCTCAGGAATTATGGAGGAAGAATGTGGCGATATCATGACCCAATTCTTCCAACGCAAACGCAAATAGGCGCATGAACCTTAGCACCATAGACCTCACGGTCCTTATCTCATTGCTCGTAGCTACCGTCCTTATCGGAATGTATTTCGGCCGCAGTAAGAAATCCTCCATCAGTGAATATTTCCTCGGCGGCAGGTCATTACCCTGGTACATCGCCGGTATTTCTATGGTCGCAACCACCTTCGCCGCTGATACACCGCTGGCCGTTACAGAGCTGGTTGGGCAGTACGGCATCAGTGGAAACTGGCTTTGGTGGAACCTCCTCGCAGGTGGCATGCTCACCACAGTCTTTTTCGCTCGATTGTGGCGCCGCTCCGGACTTACGACAGAGGTGGAGTTCATTGAATTCAGATACTCGGGCAGGCCCGCTGCCTTGCTTCGTGGCTTTAAGGCCGTATACCTCGGCGCCTTCATGAACGTCCTCATCATGGGCTGGGTAAATGTCGCTATGATCACCCTACTCCAAGGGTTCTTTGGATTGACCTATAATGAAGCTTTTCTGTGGACTGGCGCTGCTCTACTGGGCGTTGTCGTTTACGTAAGTTTTAGTGGCTTGAAAGGAGTGGTTTATACGGATGTGTTCCAATTCCTTCTCGCCATGGCGGGCTCCATTGCTTTGGCCATTTATGTTCTAGACGCCCCTGAAGTGGGTGGTGTAGCAGGGCTCAAAGCGGCCTTGCCTGAAGAAACGTTTAAATTCTTGCCGTCCATCGGTGGCGAAGCTTCGAGTGAGGGCAGTTACCAAATCACCCTGGCTTCCTTCTTGGCATTCTTTGGAATGGTTTGGTGGACGTCCTGGTACCCTGGCGCAGAGCCCGGTGGTGGCGGCTACAGCGCGCAGCGCATGCTGGCAACCAAAGACGAACGCTCTTCTTTTCTAGCGAGTGCATTGTTTCAGATAGGTCACTACGCAGTACGCCCTTGGCCGTGGATTTTAGTGGCCCTGAGTGCCATCGCTCTTTACGGTTCAAAAGGAAATCCTGCGGAGGACATGCCTCGTTTTATCACCTACGAAATGCTCGCCGGTGAGGCAGATTTCGAACCAATGAATGAGGTGCAGGAGGCAGAATATCTCACGTGGTCTCAAAGCTGGGCAGAGGTGTATGGAGCGCAATTGCCGCAGGCAGTGAAATACAACCAAGATTACCGCTTCGGCTACATCTTTATCATGCGTGACTTCTTGCCGCAGGGGCTTTTAGGGATGTTATTGGCCTCCTTCTTTGCCGCTTATATGTCGACCATGTCGACCCAATTGAATTGGGGGGCATCTTATCTCATTAACGATGGATACTTAAGATTTATAAATCCACATGCGCCGAAGAAAACGAGTTTATACATCTCGAAATTGACCACCTTGATCCTTGCCATTATGGGATTGTTAGTGACTAGCTTCATGGACAGCATTGCAGGGGTGTGGCAATTCATTATGGAGTGTGGCGCCGGCTTAGGGCTTGTGCTCATCCTACGATGGTACTGGTGGCGCATCAATGCATGGACAGAGATTGCAGCTACCGTTGCACCCTTTGTCGGATATGCACTTGCACATAGTGTGCTTGATTGGGCATTCCCAAACAGCTTCTTCTTTACCGTCGGGTTTACTACTGTGGCATGGATAGCAACTATGTATTTGACGAACCCTACACCGACCTATACACTTGTCGAATTTTACAAGACCGTACAGCCTGGTGGCGCATGGAAGCCTGTTGAGATGCGAATGGATCCATCAGAGAAGATTGAGGCACCTTCTACACTGAAGCTGTTTGTGTATTGGATCCTGGGGATTGGGATTGTGTACGGCGCTCTGTTTGCTGTGGGTGCCCTCATTCTGCACTAGAAACCGAAACTTTAAAGCATAAAAAAGCCCGGCCGATGGCCGGGCTTTTTGGTATCTGTATCTTATGGATTAGCCAAGCGTACGCTTCACCTCAACCATTGCGTAGGCTTCGACAACGTCGCCTACTTTGATGTCATTGAAATTGGCAATGTTCAAACCACATTCAAACCCTTGGCGAACTTCTTTCGCATCGTCTTTGAAGCGTTTCAAAGAACCTAGTTTTCCTGTGTACACTACCACACCGTCGCGAATTACACGTACATCGTGATTGCGCTCGATGGTGCCTTCGGTGACCATACAACCTGCGATGGTACCCACTTTCGAGATTTTAAAGGTCTCGCGAATCTCTGCAGCACCTTTAATTTCCTCTTTCATCTCTGCACTCAACATACCCTCCATCGCATCGCGAACTTCGTTGATCGCGTCGTAAATGATAGAATACATTCTGATCTCCACATCCTCTTTCTCAGCAAGCTTACGCGCTTGTGCTGAAGGACGAACTTGGAATCCAACAACGATAGCCTCAGATGCTGTTGCCAATAGGATATCACTTTCAGAGATCTGACCAACGGCCTTGTGAATGATGTTGACCTGGATTTCCTCAGTGGTGAGCTTCTGAAGAGAATCGGACAGTGCTTCAACTGAACCGTCCACATCACCCTTAAGGATAATGTTCAATTCTTTGAAATCTCCTACTTGCAGACGACGACCAATTTCTTCAAGAGTCATCTTCTTCTGCGAACGTACGCTCTGCTCACGCATTAACTGCAGACGCTTCGCTGCGATCTGCTTCGCTTCGCGCTCGTCTTCCATAATGATAAACTTATCACCTGAAGTAGGCGCACCATCCAAACCTAAGAGGTTTACTGGCGTCGATGGGCCTGCCACTTTGATGCGGTTGCCACGCTCATCGAGCATCGCTTTCACCTTACCAGAGTACTGACCCGCTAGAACGTAATCTCCAACCTTCATGGTACCCGCTTGAACGAGTGCTGTACACATGTAACCGCGACCTTTATCCAAAGAGGCCTCTACTACCGTACCGCTAGCGTTCTTATCTGGGTTAGCTTTCAAATCGAGCATTTCTGCTTCGAGAAGTACCTTATCAAGAAGCTCTTCGATGTTCAAACCCGTCTTCGCAGAAATCTGCTGACACTGGATAGGACCACCCCAATCTTCCACCAAGATGTTCTCTTGAGAAAGCTGCTCCATAATCTTGTTTGGATTCGCCACCTCACGGTCAACTTTGTTGATCGCAATAACGATTGGAACCCCCGCAGCTTGAGCGTGAGAGATTGCTTCTTTTGTCTGTGGCATCACGGCATCATCCGCTGCTACTACGATAATGGCAATATCCGTTACTTGTGCACCACGAGCACGCATCGCCGTAAAGGCTTCGTGACCCGGAGTATCTAGGAAGGTAATGGTCTGACCGGTATGAACTTTCACGTTGTAGGCACCGATGTGCTGAGTAATTCCCCCTGCCTCACCAGCAATTACGTTGGCTTTACGGATATAATCCAAAAGCGACGTCTTACCGTGGTCAACGTGACCCATCACCGTTACAATAGGTGAACGTGGTTTCAAGTCTTCTTCTTTGTCCTCTTCTTCTTGGAACGTTTCTGTTACCTCTTCATCGACGAAGTTGACACCGAAGCCGAATTCTTCAGCCACCATCTCCAGCATTTCTGCATCAAGACGTTGGTTCATAGTTACCATGACGCCTACGCCCATCAATGAGCCAATAACGTCATTGACGCTTACCTCCATCATGTTGGCAAGCTCAGTAACTGTAACGAATTCTGTTACCTTCAATACTTTGCTTTCCTCCGCAGCCTGCATGTCTCTGAGCTCTTCTTTTTCACGACGCTCAGCACGCTTATCACGGCGAATTTTAGCACCCTTATTTTTCTTACCAGAAGTAAGTTTCTCTAAGGTCTCCTTAATTTGTTTTTGGATTTGCTCATCAGTCAACTCCTGCTTTTGAACTACAGGTTGATTGCGACGGCCTTTCCCTTTACCGCGGTTTTGGTTATTACCTCCACGTTGGTTTCTGCTTCTAGGATCCGCTTGTGCTGGAGTAGCACCGCTCGGTCCCTGAGTTTTAATACGAGTACGCTTCTTTTTCGGCGTCTTTGGCTTTTCGACCGGAAGTTCAATCTTCTGACCAGTGAACTTAGGACCGTCAATCTTTACGTACTTGGTTTTGATTTCAGCATCAGCAGGCTTAGCCGCCTCTGCTTTTTCCTCAGCCTTCTTGGTTGGCGCTTGCTCTTTTAGTTTCGCGCCACCACCGGCTTTCTTCGGCCCCTTCTCTGTAGGCTTGTGACTCTTGTTCTCTGCCGGTGCTTCAGCTGCTGCCGGCTTTGCCTTTTTCTTTGGCTTCTGAGCGTCAAGATCAATCTTGCCCATCACCTTCAAGCCGCCTGCAGGTTCCTCTTGCGCAGGAGCTTCTGCTTTTTCTTCTGCCTTTGGCTCCTCTTTCGGTGCCTCAGCCACAGGTGCTGGCTCTTCCTTCGGTGCCTCGACTACAGGAGCAGGAGCTTCAACCTCCTCAGCACCGCCACGAAGAACTTCTTTTTCCTCCTTCGACTGCTGGCTCACCTCTTCGGCAGCTTTTTTCCGCTCAAGATCATCTGCAAAGGCAGTTTTCAGTACGCCGTACTGCTCCTCCGTGATCTTGGTATTACGGTTGTTTGGAATGTCGTGGCCATTTTTTGCCAATTCTTCAACCGCTCTATCTAAAGAGATGTTGAGTTCCTTGGTGGCCTTACTTAATCTGACGCTACTCATAGAGTATCTTTAGTGTTTCTTATTCTTCCTCGAATTCTTGCTTGAGAATTGAGACGATGTTTTCTACAGTTTCCTCTTCCAAATCGGCTCTTGAAACCAATTCTTCTTTTGTCAACTTCAATACGCTCTTCGCAGTATCACATCCAATTTTCTTTAGCTCGTCGATGATCCAACCTTCGATCTCATCGCTGAACTGATCTAGTTCGATATCATCTTCGATTTCGATATCATCGCGGTAAACATCTATTTCCATGTCTACCAGTTTACTTGCCAAGCGGATGTTAGTACCTCCACGACCAATAGCCAAACTCACTTGATCCGGAGCCAAGAAAGCTTCAACGCGACGGTTATCCTCATCAATGTTCAATGAGGTTACCTTCGCTGGGCTCAATGCGCGTTGGATGTAGAGTTGTAGGTTATTGGTGTAGTTGATTACATCAATATTCTCGTTGCGCAATTCGCGAACGATACTGTGAATGCGCGATCCTTTCATACCCACACAGGCACCAACAGGATCGATACGGTCGTCGTAAGATTCTACAGCAACCTTCGCTTTCTCACCTGGAATACGAACCACGCCTTTAATAGTAATAAGGCCGTCGTATACTTCTGGAATTTCTTGCTCGAACAACTTCGCCAAGAAACGCTCGTCCGTGCGAGACATAATTACCACAGGCTTGGTACCGCGGAATACTACTTCCTTCACTACCGCGCGGATAGGATCTCCTTTGCGGAAGAACTCGCGCTCACCAATCATTTGATCTTTAGGAAGAATTAGTTCATTTCCTTCGTCGTCATAAACGATTACCTCACGGTGACGAACGTGGTGTACTTCACCCGTGATGATTTCACCTTCAAGGTCTTTGTAGCGCTTAAATAGTTCTGAACTGTCGTGCTCTTGGATTCTGCTGACCAAGTTTTGACGGAATGCCAAGATGAAACGACGACCAAGGTCAATCAATTTGATCTCTTCAGAAACTTCTTCACCAACCTCGTAATCCGGTTCGATGCGAAGTGCAGCACTCAACTCAATCTCTTGGTTCTCATCTTCAACAGCACCGTCTTCAACTACCGTTCTGTTGTGCCAGATTTCCAAATCACCCTTATCCGGGTTTACAATAACATCAAAGTTTTCATCGGTCTCGTACTTCTTACGCAACTGGTTGCGGAACGCCTCCTCAATGAAGGCCATCAAAGTGGTTCTGTCGATGTTCTTTTCCTCTTTAAAAGCGAGGAAGCTTTCGATAATCGCCTGATTTTCCATTATCTATAAAACTAAAACTTCTATTTAAATCTGATTGCCACCTTCGCTTCTACGATGTCGGCAAACTGTATTTCTGTTTCCACGTGCGGCGCACTCTTTTTCTTTTGAGGGACACTCAAAACCAAAAAGTCCTGCTCCACTTTTTCCAACTTTCCTTCTACTTGACGGTCTTCGAACTTCACCTTTAAAAAGCGACCGACATTTTTCTTGTACTGGCGCCAAATTTTCAATGGCCTGTTCAAATCTGGACTACTTACTGTAAGATTAAAATCTTCCACATCGCGGTCCAATTCTGATTCCATCTTCCTATTGATCATTTTTATCTGATCCATTGAAAGACCTTCGTCCGCATCAACATAGGCAATGATTACGTTGTTTGGCTTCACCTCAAGCTCTACCAAAAAAGCGTTATTCTCAACCGTGGCCTGTTCAGCGGCCTTTTCAATTTTTGCGTATTCCATCAATTACCGGCAATAAAAGAGGGGACCGAAGTCCCCCTTTTGAGTGCCAAAAAGTTTTGACAAATATAGTGCAATTCCGGGACTTCATCCAAAGTCGACTTCTAATTGATTCAAAATCACAAAATTAATACCCCGTTTTCAAGCTAAATACTTAGTCAAAAACAAATCTTAGTATATTTAACGCACTCAAAACCGCGCATTTACACACAACCATGGCAAAGAAAAGCGTCAAAATACTCATAGTGGACGACCATCCTATCCTTAGAGATGGTATTAAAACTATGCTCGAAATGGGAGACTTCGAAGGACATAGTTTCGAGGTTTCAGAGGCTGGAAATGGCATTGAAATGTCAGAACAGCTCAATAGAAAAGAATTCGATATCGTCATCATGGACTACAAGTTGGAAGAAACCGACGGTCCAACTTTGACAAAGAAAGCCCTTGAAGCACATCCAGGTCTTCGCGTGCTTGCACTCTCCAACTATGGAGATGTGGATTACGCAGCAAATATGCTTGAAGCTGGTGCCAAAGGTTATGTTCTTAAGAGTGTCGGAACGGCAGAACTTGTGGCTTCCATAACAACCGTGCTTGAAGGAAAGCTTTGTTACACACAAGCCCTCGCCAATGAATTGATCGAAAAGAAAATTCTCGGTATCGGTGCTGCGGATCTTAAAAGCGATAACCCTGCTGTGGCCCGATTGAGTAAACGCGAAATAGAAATCATTCAGCTCATCTGTGACCAACTGACCAATGAGCAAATCTCCAAACAACTCTTCTTGTCGAAGCGGACCATTGATAACCACCGTCAAAACATCCTGAATAAACTAGGGATGAATAACACTGCGGGGCTTGTTCGATTTGCTGTTGAGAACGGCTTAGTCCTGTAAAACAGACCACAATAAATACTCATAAAGGCGGCCGTACGGCCGCCTTTTTTTTGCTCAAAATCCTGAAAATAAAAGCCCCCCGGCGCTGCGCGCCGGGGGGCTCTGTTCCAAAAAGGAACTGTATGAGTAAGAGATTATTCTACGATAACCTTCATTGTTCTCAACTCGCCTTTAGAGTTCGCGATGTTCACGAAGTACATACCGCGACCCATTTCAGAAGCATTCAACTCTACATTGCCCTGAGCATTGTCCATACCAGCAACCAAACGGCCAGTGATGTCCATTACACGAACTGTGTAGAAATCAGAAGTACCTAGAGCGATTGTTGCTACATCCGTCATAGGGTTCGGGTAGATCGCTACTGCATCCAATGCATTCTCTTCAACAGAGATGAATGAACAAGCACCGTAGATGTGCTGAACAGTATCTGCAGAACCGGTACGCGCGAAGAAACGGTTGTAAGAACCTACACCATTATCTACACCACAATCAGCAGGAACTGGCTCGTGGTTAGAGTTGTCTGATGGGTCGCCGTTAGAGAAACGGTACTCCATAGTACCTGGACAGTACTGTGCAACTGTAGCGATGTACTGACCTGCTTGAGAGTGTGCCACCATTGGGATAGCATTTGAGCTCCACTGCGTGAAGTTACCCATCAAGTAAATCGTATCAGCTGGCGTGAAAGAAGCTTGCGTGAAGTCAACGATAAACGTTACGTCAGCCGTTGGAGGCGTAGTAGGACATGGTCCGTAGGTATCGTTACCGAAACAACGAGGAGCAACTACAGAATCAGAGCTAACTGTGATAACCTTGTTACCACCGCCTTCCCAGTTGGTCGCGCCCGCTACGTGGTAACGTGCTTTGAACTGGAAATCACCTGAATCAACACCCATGTAAGAGATAGAGTATACGCCGTCACCGTCTGGATCAGACATCAACTCACCACCCCATCCGTTGATAGGACCTGCAAGTGTTACAGAATCGATAGTAGAACATGCAGTCAAAGAACTTACATCAACATTTACAGTGATGTCGTACGTAGGCATTACTGTACATGGACCACACTGAGAGTAACATACTTCGTAGATACCGCTAAGTGTATCTGTGTAGAAACGGTTATCACCTTGGCTGATACCTGCAGAAGAAGCCTGACAAGTAGAAGGAACCGATTCAACAACACTCCATCCGTTACCGTTGATGAACTTGAAGTACGTAGAATCCGTCTTGCCTACATAAGCAATGTAACGGTGTACGCCGTCAAAGTTTACCATCTGCGACTTCGCTGGATCCCAACCTTGGAAGTTACCCGCAACGTGAACTGAATCTGAAGAAACAGTCTGAAGCGCCATATCCACCTTGAATTGGATCGCTTTTTGACCTGCAGGAGCAGCACCACCGAACATTACTGCTGGAAGTGTAGTATCCTGAGAGATCACAGCCCAACGGTTACTGTTACCGTTAGTACCTACTTGGATCGGTGCAGGAACACTTTCATCGTCGCCCCATGCGTTACCGTTCAAGAATTTGTACTCCAACTGACCACCACTTACAGTAACTGTAGTCGAGTAGATTGAAGAAGTACCTACCTGAGTCATAGAAGTAGTACTTGGAGACCAAGACTGGAATGACCCAGCAACGTGAACACCGTTAGAGTTGATTGTAGCAGAGCCCATATCAACCTGGAAGGTCACGCTGTAAGTTTGTGCAAATGCGCCCATTCCTAGGAACAAGGCAGTTGCTAAAGCGTAAAACTTTTTCATATAAAAATGATTGGTTAGTAATTAGTGTACCGAATACCCTATAAAATTAAGACACAACAGGTTCCTTTTGGTGTCCAATTCTGCCAATTTTTAACCATATTGTCGCATTATCCCGCAAAAAATGAAGAATAGCGCCTTAAACTTTCTTTTCTCTCTTTTGTGCCTCGCTTCGGTTACTACAATTAAAGGGCAAAGTGTTCACCGCGTTGACCCACCAAACTGGTGGAGCAATTTTCCCCTGGATACTGTAGAAGTATTCATCACCGGCGAAGGATTTACAAAGGCCGAAATTCACAGTTTTAAGGGTGCAGAAAGACTCGAATGGGGAATCATAAGCGATCATGTAGCCTGGGTCCAATTCCGAATCTTACCCAACCTTGCCTCGCAAGAAATCACCTTTAAAATTGGCCGCAGAAACATCAAATACCCCCTTCTTGAGCGCAGCGGTTACCAGCCTCAAGGACTAAGCGACCAGGACCTCATCTACCTCATTACCCCGGACCGATTTCACAACGGAAATCCAAAGAACGATGACATCAAAGGCATGCGTGAGCGCGGCACCGACCTTAAAGAGCCTTATGCCCGACACGGAGGAGATCTCGAGGGCATTGGGCAAGGACTTGGTCATATCGAACGTCTTGGCGCCACCGCCGTTTGGATCAACCCCCTGCTAGAAAACGATATGGCTCGTGACAGCTACCACGGCTACGCCATCACAGACCACTATCAAATAGATCCGCGCTACGGCGGCAACAAAGGCCTCGCCGCTCTAAGCAAGCAAATGCAAGAGCGCGGCCTAAAGCACGTCGCCGATGTCGTTTACAACCATTGGGGGTCCTCGCATTACCTTCAAGAATTGATGCCCGATTCCTCTATGGTACACTGGAATCAAAATGGCTCCATTCCTTATTCGAGCTTCCGATTCACCTCGCTGACAGACCCCTATGCGTCGAAAGGCGATATCGACCGGTTCGAAAAAGGTTGGTTTGCAGGAGCTATGCCCGACCTGAACCAAGAGCATCCGTTAACCGCCTCATACCTTACCTATTCCACCCTTTGGTATATCGAATCCTTCGGTGTAGATGCCCTGCGCTGCGACACCTATGCATTTTCCCATCCTACATTCCTCAAGGAGTTGAACATGCTGCTCAAAAGGGTATACCCTGAGCTCTTCATCTTTGGAGAAACTTGGGCCTACAGTGAAGCATCACAGCTCTATTTTGCACCCAACGATAATGTGAGCGCAGGCTGGACAGGCAACGATGCCGTTACAGACTTTACCTTATGGAGAGCGATCCACCAGATGTATGAGGCCGATGAATCTGAGCAATTCGGTTGGGCTACAGGTGCAGGTGCCTTGTACTACCGCCTCGCCGCAGACTACCTCTACGAGCGCCCGGAAGACCTTATCACCTTCGTTGACAATCACGACGACGGGCGCTTCCTCGGCCAGCTGGGTAGTGAAGACAAGCTAAGAAGTGCTTTGACACTACTCTACTTTATGCGTGGCATTCCTGTATTGTACTACGGAACAGAGCTTGGTTTGAAGGGACACGAGAACCATGGCGCCATTCGCGAGGACATGCCAGGATTTTCCAAAGAGTTCCCTGATTATAGCATAATTGGCGGCCAATTATTAAATTTGTGTCAAGAATTGGGCGCTTTTCGAAAAACCAGAGGAGCCGTTCAGTTTACCCAAAGAGTGCCAGAAGACGGTTATTATATCCTAGAGGCTGCAAACGATTACTCCAAATGGATATTGGTTGTAAACGCCACAGACAAGATGAGGAGCCACGAATACTGGTCAGGCAAAGAACCCGTGCTTAGCTCCGACAAAGGCGGCGGTTCGGTGTTCTACCCTTGGGAAGCTAAAATCTTTGAATTTGAGCGATGAAAGCCACGATCGAAAACATACGAATTGCCGAAAAGGACAGAAGCTACCACAGCTATGTGCTGTCGCAACGTGTGGGTCAGCGTGGACCTTCTATTTTTACAGACTATTGGCACTACCACCCGGAGATTGAAATCACGTACGTAGTCAAAGGCGAAGGACTCGCCTTCATAGGTAACAAAATCGTGGAGTTCAAGGCTGGGCAAGCATTTTTAATTGGTCCGTACCTACCGCACAACTTTGTAGCTTCTGACGAGGAAGAGATGATCATGGACCGCGAATGTTGGGGACTTCAGTTTACTCAAGAATGGCTCAACTCATTCAAAGAAAGTGCCGCCTTAGGGCCACTTTTTAAGGCGATGAGTTTTGGTGTAGATCTCGGCCAATTCACTCCTGAAGAACACGAGGACTTTGCAAATATTGTCGGGACCAATTCTCTTAAAAGTATGGGCTCCTTCTTCAACCTCATGGCTTCGATTGCCGAGAGAAGAGAACTAAAAACCATCTCTACCACCAGTGCCTATAGCAATGTCATGAGTCAGAAGATCAGCAAGCGCATGGAGCGCGTTTCGAAATACATTCAGGACAATTATCAACGTGCTATCACTCTCTCTGAAATATCAGACGTCGCAAGCATGACCGAACAAAGTTTTAGCCGTTGGTTCCGCCAAACTTCTGGCTTGACTTTTATCGACTACTTAATGCAACTGCGCACAACAGTCGCTTCACACCTTCTGGTGAATACCAACAAGCCGATGTCAGAAGTTGCTGAGGAAAGTGGATTCAACTCTAGCTCTTCATTCAACCGCTCCTTTCTAAAAGTCAAGGGTTGTTCTCCTCGCGAATTCCGCAAGCTTAAAAGACCGCTTTAATTATGCCTCAGGCGTGTAGGTTACGGCCTTCTTGTTCGTGATCAAGAGGTTTGACAACCCAGCGATGACTAATGAGGTTCCTGCAAGCAACATTGCATTGATTGGATCTTCACCAAACACCCCTTTGTAAATAGTCGTGAGCGATGTCGCTGCAACAATCTGTGGGATGACAATAAACATGTTGAAAATACCCATGTACACACCCATTTTGTTCGGATCAAGGGTGGAACTCAACATCGCGTACGGCATAGACAGGATTGACCCCCAACTGAATCCGATACAAACGAAGCTTAAGATCAGCATCGACGGCTCAGTAATGAAGTACATGCTAATGAATCCGTACGCCCCAGCGAACAAGCTGAACATGTGAACGAACTTTCTATTGATACGTCTTTTAGCCGTCCAAAGGGTCAACAATAGGGCGAATACCATAGAGCTCAAACCGTAGTTACCCATGTACGAACCCACCTTGTTTGATGCGTCGTTAAACGCCTTATCCGCTATTTGATAAGCATCTATTTGCTCCGCAGTACTTACGGCAAAATCGATAGCCTCGGGCTTCGCAGCATTGAATACATGATCCGTCAATGCAGGGTTGGCCATAGACCACATACAGAAGAAGGCAAACCAAGAGAAGAATTGGACCACGCCTAAACGCTTCATCGTCTTTGGCATGTCCGCGATGTTCTTAAACACCTCAGAAATGGTATTGGCTAAACCCGATTTTTCCTTCTGCTCCGCGCGGAAAGCTTCCATGTCTTCGGGAGGATATTCATCCGTAGTAAAGACCGTGTAAAGTATAGATAGGATGAATACTGCAGCACCAATTCCAAATGCCACCTGAACCGACATCGGAACCACGCCTGGCGCAGCTTCATTACTTACGCCCAAAGAACTCACCATCAGCGGCAAGTTTGAAGCCACCCAAGTACTTACACCAATAATCAGCGTCTGCACCACAAAACCGAAACTGCGTTGGCTGTCTGGTAATTTATCAGCTACCAAGGCACGGAACGGCTCCATACTGATGTTCATCGTAGCATCAAGAATCCATAGACCACCTGCTGCCATCCAAAGCGCCGAGCTGTGTGGCACTACCAATAATGTTAGAGAAGCAAGAACAGCGCCTATCAGAAAATAAGGGCGACGGCGACCAAACCTAGGATGCCAAGTGTTATCACTCATCTGACCAATAATAGGCTGCACGATAAGTCCCGTAAGTGGCGCTGCAATCCACAACAATGGAAGGCTGTGCTCGTCGGCACCAAGCGTTTCAAAAATACGGCTCATGAATCCACCTTGTAGGGCATATCCAAACTGGATGCCCAAGAAGCCGAAGCTCATGTTCCAAATCTGCCAAAAACTGAGTTTAGGTTTGTTCTGCATGTTTCTCTGAGTGTTAGTTGAGAAAAAACCCGGCACTGGGCCGGGTTCTAAGCTGGCTTATAGCCGAATATTATTGACAGAAGATCGGAATAACTACCGCTTCTGTAACACGGTCTGCACCGCTCGCAAAGTTTTTACGCATTGCGATAAATTCTAGGTAATCTACCTCCTTCATTGGGTTCAGGTTAAAATGCTCTGTAGGAACAATGAGCATCTCAAAGTTGCCATCGCCCACATCCTGCATCTGTAGGTCTGGATTAGAACCAACGTTGAATGTGTTTTCAATCTGCTGGCTGGTACCATCGGTATACACAACCTTTGCATACGCGTAACAGTCGTCCGAGCTAAGGTTTTGCATCGATGCTTTTTCCTCTCTCCAGTTCTCGTAACGCAACGTGATTACGTCGTCAATCTTCACCTTAGTAGGGAAGTGGTAGAACGGATTGCGCTCTGTCGCAGGAGGGTCAATTGCAATGCTCTGATCGTCCGTCTTTACATCCGGATCACCGTAACCACCGCCGTCTTTAGCCTTCACCAAGAAGTGAATATCCTCAGCGTATACCTTGGCTGCATCTACCTCATAGAACAAGGTTGGAACAATCTTCCAAGAGAACGTACCGTCGGAATTCTTGGTCATCTTCATCGCCTCGTTAGAGTTCTTCCAAGGCGCAGAACCTGTGCCGTTTACATACGGGTGACCGTCCGGGTGTGTGGCTGGCTTCCACGTCCAGATGTACATGTCTTCACCTGCATCTACAGCCTGCTTCAAAAGGTCTTGATGACCTACGGCGAGGTCGAGAGCTGATGGGTCAAAAATGATTTCCAAAGAATCTGCCGGATCAATATTCTCGTCAGGTACTGTAGAAATTTGAGCCGAAGCACTTAGGCCCAAAGTCAATGCGAGTAGTGTGCTAATCTTTTTCATCTGAGCTTATTTTCTAGTGAACGTTAATTTGTAAGATACGCTTGGCTTGTCACAACGAATACGGTCGTAGACAATGCTCACGTTCTGATCAATCGTACGTGGCATGTTGCCCAAAGGCAATACTGTCGTTACGGTGTCAAACTGAGTGAGGTGCAACTCAGAAGGGAATTCTGGTGTGTTGTACTTCCAAGTACCTCCGGCACCAAACAAATCGAAACCTGGGCCCTGTGAGTTTACAGTGTAGGTACTGTCCTCGCTGAACACTACCACCCATTTATCTTGATTGTTTTGGTAGAACGAACTGATGTCTCTAGTTTCTGGTACGGGTAGCGTTAGATCTGTTTGATCCGCGTTGGTCAACTCCCAAGTACCTACGATACCTGCACCGGCCTCGTATGCTGGTCCAATAGGCCCAACCTCCGGTTTACATGCGCCCATGATCAACAAGGCGCTCGCAATAAATAATGTTACTTTTTTCATATCGCTAAACTGCTTTATTCGCAGCCTCCTTCTTCGTTATAAATAAATCCTTGGGCGGTTCCTTCAAAGTTAGGGAATTGGAGTACCATTCCTGGGCAATCCCAATCGACTCCTCTAATCTTCTGAATTTCGCCGAGCACCCCTTGACGCTTAAGCTGGAAGAGACGGTCGCCTTCACAAGCCATCTCTAACCTACGCTCATTCATTACATCGCTTACCGAGAGTGAACTCAAGGAAGCAACGTTTGCTCGTGTTCTTAGGTCGTTGATGTAGCCTAATCCTGTACCATCAGCATCGCCGTTCAAACGAACGTTACATTCTGCATAGATCAAATACATCTCTGTCAAATGAATGAGTGGTACATCGATAAAGCTTGCGTCAAACTTGCTGATCATGTACAACTCGTCAGCTGAACCTGCGTTGCGGATATCGTACCACGTTTGACCGCGTAGATCGTTGGTGTCGCTTGTCGCTGCAACATATAAATCCGCAGATGCTTTGAGTGCAGGGTTGGCATTTGGGTCGTCAGAACGGTAGTTCCAAACATAACCTGAACCGCGCTCGTCCACCAAGGTATCACCGCCAACTACTTCATTCGTGCTCACCAAGGTGAAGATGAATTCTGCCGGCAAACTTGTGTTTGGATGGTCGTTGAATCGCTTCGTTAAATCTTGCTCCAAGCTGAAAGAGCCCGAACCAATTACCTCAGCAGCTTTCGCTTTAGCATTGGCGAAATCGCCCATTTCCAAATACACCTTAGCCAAGAGGCCTTTAGCTGCCATTTGGTCGGCAAAGATCCCGTTGTCTGCAGGTAGATCTGCCTCAGCGTCCAATAGATCTGAAACAATTGCTGCATAAACATCAGCTACTGTTGCACGCATCTGCGGCGTCTGATCGGCGCTCAACTTTAATGGAATACCGAGGTGACTGTTGTCTGAGGTGTAACCGTAAGGCAAAGCCCAGATACGAACCACGTGGTAATGACATAGGGCACGAATGAATTTTGCTTCAGCAGAAATTCTTTCAATGCTTTCTGCGGTTGCACCTTCTAGGTCAGCAACCTCTTCCAACAAGGTGTTGGCGCGGTAGATTGCGATGTATGCATCGCGGTATTCACCACCAAACGATCCGTTAAAAAACGAAGATGTCCAACGGTAGATCTGTGCATATTCGCCATTTAAACCTAACGGGTCTGCAAGGTTGTCCGACATTACCTCAGGGATGTTTTGGAAACGGCCATTGAAGGCGTTTGCCGCAACATCATAGACACTAACCAACAGCTGCTCCGCATCCTCGATGGTTACGATGGCTGAATCTGCTGGAATCTGAGACGTGGTATCCGCTTTGAAATCCAGGATACGTTCACACGATGAGTTTCCTACTACAATCGCTACAAGTGCTAAAAGTGCTACTATCTTTTTCATGATTGCTAAGGATTAAAAGTTAATGTTTACGCCGATGTTGTACGTCTTCTCCTGCGGTGGCGTGAGGTACGTAATGTTCGGCGACATATTACGGTCGGTAGCGTTCTCGAAGTCACGAGCAATCTCTGGATCCAAACCGATGAAATTTGTGAGGGTAATAAGGTTCGTACCGGTAATGTTTACGGTCATACCTTTTACGTTCTTGGTCAATTTTTCTTGCGGTACACGGTAGCTCAACTTCACGTTACGTAGACGAGCGTATGTCCCGTCGTGTAACCATAGGTTGGTGTTGATCCACTCTGTGTTTGAACCGTAGGTACGGTAGTCGCGGCTGAGACGCGGGTAAGTTGCAATATCACCCGGCTGCTGCCAGCGGTCGAACAAATCTGTACGCATGTTCCAATCGGTCACCACACCCATCTGGCGCTTCGAAGAGCTGTCGTAGATGTCTCCACCAATCGTGAATACCCACATGAAGCCAAACTCCCAGTTTTTGTAGTTAAATGTATTGGTCAAACCACCAATAGCATCTGGCATTACATTACCTACTGCTACACGATTCTGAAGATCCCAAGTGTACGTTTCGTTGCCCTCTTTATCGAGGTAAACCGGTAGACCGTTGGCCGGATCTACGTGCGAGAATTGAACGAGGTAGTTGGTACCAATTGGCATTCCCACAACAACACGAGTATCGTTCGTACCACCACTTACTGCATCTGGCGAGTACTCTCCGATAGAAGTAATCTGGTTGTAGTTACGTGCAATGTTGAAGTCTGTGGTCCACGTGAAGTTGTCTGTGACGATGTTTCTTGATTTGATGGCAAATTCAACACCTGTGTTGTAAACGCTACCTACGTTGTCCCACCAAGAACCGAATCCTGTAGAACCTTGAAGCGTCACGTTCAGAAGCATATCGTTTGTTTGCTTGCGGTACCAAGCCAACTCACCTGAAATGCGGTCGTTGAACAATCCGTACTCAAGACCTACATCATAGGTCGTAGAAGTCTCCCAACGCAAATCTGCATTTTCGCGAATCACAGGGTAACGGTAGGTCTGACCGCCGTAACCGTTGTTGGCTACGTTGTAGTAACCGAACCACTGGTACGATGGAATAGCAGAGTTACCGTTCTTACCTACCGAAGTCTTCAACTTCAAGAAGTTCACTGCAGGTAGATTGGCCATGAAGTCTTCGTCAGAAAGTACCCATGCTACCGAAGCTGCAGGGAAGTTTCCGTACTTGTTGTTAGGACCAAACTTCGAAGAACCGTCGCGACGAATCAACGCCTCTGCGTAGTATTTGCCTTTGAAGTTGTAATTCAAACGAGTAAAGGCAGAAGCAAATGCATATTCTTCAATGTAGCTCAATGGATCATTTACCCATTGACCTGTCTCGCGGATCTGACCAACAGCCTCGCTGTCGTAGTAGCCATCCCAACGCTTAATTCTATTGTATTGGTACTCCGATCCAATCAACCAGTTGATGTGGTGGTCTTCGCCCAAATCTTTGATGTAGTTCGCTGTAGCGTTACCTGAAGTGTTGTACACGCTGTACGGATACATGTTTGCACGACCCAAGAAGTTGCCGTCCGCATCCTTATAGGTAGGATCGTAACCAGGCTTCTCCCAAATGTGATCTTCGAAGTGCATATAATCGAACGCCCCTTGACCGCGGAAGGTCCAGTTGTCGTTCAACTTGTAGTTCAGTGTAATGTTATTGATCGAGCGGTCTTCGATAGCCGTCCAATCTTTCATGTCGCGCTGCGCTACCGGGTTGAGGCTAATACCGCCTTTCAACCAGTAATCACCAGCCGAAGCAACGAGGTTGCCGTCGTCGTCGTACTCGTCTTCTGCGTAGTAAATAGGATAAATAGGAAGTGCACGAGACATTGCCTCACCAAAACCACCTGACCAGGCGGCATCGATACGGTTGTTCACCCCGCGAGAAAGCGACGTGCTCAATCCTAATTTGAATCGTTTGGTAATGTCGAAATCTGCATTGATACGTCCCGACAGACGCTCGTAAGAGTTACCCGCCAAATAGCTGTGGTTGTCGTTGTACGAAAGACCGGCGTAGAAGTTTCCACCCTTGAAGCCGCGAGAAGCAGAGAAGTCATATCCGTGCTTAATCCCTTGGCGGATGGTTTCCTGTACCCAATCTGTTCCTTCAGCAGCTTGTGCTTCTGCCCAGCTCATGCGGTTACCTGGTAGTTCCGGCACACCAACGTTGCCGTCGTTTACCCAAGCCTCTTCGTACATCTGAAGGTACTCGTCCTTGTTCATCATGTTCGGCAATGCCGTTGGGTTCGAGAAACCAACGCGAGATGAGAAGTTGTAAGCCAACTTCTTGCTCTTCCCTCTTTTTGTGGTAATCAACACAACCCCGTTAGAACCACGCGAACCGTAGATACCTGTTGCTGCTGCATCTTTCAAGATCTCTACAGATTCGATATCGTTCGGGTTAATCGTTGCCAATGGGTTGGTGTTAAAACCACCACGGTTACCGTTCAAGAAATAATCCTGTGTAATTGGGATACCGTCTACCACATAAAGTGGATCACCACCTGCTGAAATAGAGGCCACACCACGAACACGCACCATAGAGCCTGAGCCCGCGATACCTGAACCCGTAATTACTTGAACCCCGGCAGCCTTTCCTTGAATGGCATTTTCAAAAGAAGGTGTTGGAATGTCGGTAAGCTCTTTGGTCTTCAGCGAGACTACAGATCCAGTGAGATCACGCTTACGAGCCACACCGTAACCTACAACCACAACCTCGTCGAGCTGGTTGCTTGCAGGCTTCATAGTTACATTGATGATTTGCTTGCCTTTAATATCTACTTCCTTCACCACCGGTTCGTAACCAATGAATGAATAAGTAATGGCATACTTCCCTGGCTTTAATGAAAGGGAATATTGACCGTTGAAATTGGTAGAGGTTGCTCCACCTTTATCAACTGAAATGGCTACAGACGGTAAAGGTTCATTGAACTCATCTACCACCGTCCCCGAAACAGACTGGGCATGAACTGCGCCGCCTATTAAGAGTGAAAGAGCCACGAGAAAACGTGAGAATCGCTTCATGTTTTGGTGTTAAGTGTTGTACTCTTCAAATGTAAAGAATACACTTAATTCTTCGAAGCGTGTAAAAAGGCGGTATTAACTGAATCCGCCCATTTTTTAACCGAACGAGGTGCTTATTGCGTTAAGCGAGGCTATCTTCTGATTTAATGCGGTACAATCGGGCCGGCTTGTGAAGCACCCCTTTTTGTTTTTCTTCCGTGGCTTCAATCATCTTTTCACGGACGATCTTTTTACGGAAATTCCGCTTGTCCAGTTCTTCCTGCGTAATGGCTTCGTGCAACTGCTGCAATTGGTTTAACGTGAACCTCGGCGGAAGCAACTCGTAAGCCGTTTTATTTAGTTCAAAATGACTCTGAAGCTTGGTCAAGGCAACATCAACTATACAATTGTGATCAAAGGCCAATTCAGGAATCTCTCGAATATCGACCCATAATGCCTCGCCCGCAAAGCTCGACGGATTTGGGACAAAATCGGCCATTTTAACCAAGGCGTAATAGGCCACGGTAATTACCCTTTCTTTTGGATTAGAGCGGTACAATTCCAACCACTTTCTATCCTTTTCAGCATTGACGCGAAGTGGATCGCCGAAGGTGTGAAATTGTTGTAGGTGAACATTCTTGAGACTTGCCAGCTCCCACAATACGCGGTCTGCACTTTCGTCAAGCCCTTCTCCACGGTGAATCAAATCCCCCGGAAGACGCTTTCTAAGTATGCCCTGGCCGATATCTTTTTCTTCGATAAGGAGAACATTGAGACGCTCGCCATCGAACCCAAATATTACGCAGTCAACGCTGATATTTGGATTAATATCCTTCAATTCACTCATGGTCGGTTTAAGTATGTTGTTAAATTTGGGGTCCTTGAAGATAAGCAGTAATTATTTAATAAGTGTATTATTTACACTTAGTTACTATCTTTGCGACCATGTCTGAAGAGATTAACAATATCGTAGTTCTTACCTCAGGTGGCGATGCCCCTGGGATGAACGCTGCCATTCGTGCCGTTACAAGAACCGCTTTGTACCACGGCAAAAAAGTATTTGGCGCTTACCGTGGGTACGAAGGAATGATCGAAGATGATATCGTAGAATTGACCACAGACAGTGTAAAGCACATCCTTGCACTCGGAGGTACATTCTTGAAAAGTGCGCGCAGCCAAGAATTCAGAACGCCAGAAGGGCGAGCGAAGGCTGCAGCGAACCTAAAGAAGAGAAATATTGACGCGTTAGTAGTGATCGGTGGTGACGGTTCTTTTACAGGAGCCTTAAAAATTGCCGAAGAACATAACATTCGCGTCATTGGTGTCCCGGGAACGATCGACAATGATTTATACGGGACCGATTTTACTATTGGATACGACACCGCCACTAACACAGTGATTGAAAGTGTCGATAAAATCCGCGATACCGCCTCGTCACACAACCGCCTATTCTTTGTTGAAGTAATGGGTAGAGATACTGGATATATTGCTGCCTCAACGGGTATGGCTACAGGTGCCTTGAGCATCATCCTTCCGGAAAAGAAAAGCACATACGATGATTTGTTTGAAGATCTACGCAAAGCGCAGGCAAAGCGTAAAACCTCAAACATCGTTATGGTCGCAGAAGGGAATCACCTCGGTGACATATTCGAGATTGCGCAGGCAGTGAAAAAAGAATTCCCAAGCATTGATGTGAAGGTTACCAACCTTGGACACACTCAGCGCGGAGGATCACCGTCAACCAACGATCGTGTTTTAGCGTCTGTATTGGGCTTCTACGCAGTCAAGGGATTGATGGAAGGTCAGGCGAAAGTCATGACGGGAATGATCAATCAAAAAGTAGTTTATACGCCTCTATCAGAAGCAATTTCTAAGACCACAGATTTAGACGAAGAAATGCTAACAATCGCTAGAATTCTAGCAACCTAACAACACACCAGATTATGAGTAAAATTGCAATCAATGGCTTCGGCCGCATCGGTCGTTTGACTTTCAGAAACTTGATCGAAAATGACAACGTAGAAATCGTAGCGATCAATGATTTGACAGCTACTGATATGCTCGCACACCTTTTGAAGTACGACAGTGCACACGGTCGTTTCAACGGTACAGTTGAGCACACTGAGAACAGCTTGATCGTAAACGGTAAAGAAATTACTGTATACGCTCAGCGCGATCCAGAAACTTTGCCTTGGGCAGAGCTAGGTATCGACGTAGTAATTGAATCTACTGGTTTCTTCCGCGATGCAGAAGGTATGGGCAAGCACATCAAAGCAGGTGCTAAGAAAGTAGCGCTAAGTGCTCCAGCTTCAGGCGACATCAAAACAATTGTTTTGGGTGTGAACGACGGTGAATTGACTGCAGACGATACTATGGTAAGTAACGCTTCGTGTACAACCAACTGTCTGTCTCCAATGGCGAAAGTATTGGACGAGAAGTTTGGAATCGAAAGCGGTTTCATGTGTACCATCCACGCGTACACTTCTGACCAGCGTATCCAAGATGCTCCACACTCTGACAAGCGTCGTGCTCGTGCAGCAGCAGTAAACATGATCCCTACTTCAACGGGTGCAGCGAAAGCGGTTGCTTTGGTATTGCCACAGTTGAAAGGAAAACTAGACGGATACGCAATGCGTGTTCCTACCATCACTGGTTCTGCTACAGATTTGACAGTAACTCTAAGCAAAGAGGTTACTGCTGAAGAAGTAAACGCTGCAATGAAAGAAGCTGCAGAAGGTCCATTGAAAGGTATCCTTATGTACACTGAAGACCCAATCGTAAGCTCTGATATCGTTGGCGATAAGCACAGCTGTATCTTCGATGCTGGTGTTACTTCAGCAAAAGGAAACTTGGTTAAAGTACTAGGTTGGTACGACAACGAAGCAGGTTACTCTGCACGTTTGGCAAACCTAGTTGAGCGTCTAGCTTAATACTATTTAATGTCCCCGCGGCTGGGCCGCGGGGACTTACTATAACTCGCTATGATATTAATTGCAGAAAGTGGTTCTACGAAATGCGACTGGGTAGTTCTTAACTCAGACGGCACTGAACACAAGCGCTTCTCTACAATGGGGTTCAATCCTTATTTTCATTCAGCTTCTTTTATTCACGAGGAGTTGAGTGAGAACGAGGTGGTTAAGACCATCCATACCCAAGTAGAATTCGTTTATTTCTATGGTGCGGGTGCTTCTTCAGAAAGTTTGAAGGACATCGTTAAAGATGGCTTAAAACAAGTTATGCCTAATGCGCACGTTAATGTCGATCACGACCTCGTAGCGAGCGCCTACTCGACCTATACAGGAGAACCTGCAATCACTTGTATCATCGGCACAGGGTCAAACAGCTGTTTCTTTGATGGGGCTGAAGTAAGCGAAGAAGTGCCGGCCTTGGCATACATTCTTGGTGATGAAGGTTCAGCGAGCTTCATAGGCAAGCGTTTAGTGTCCGATTTCTTATACAAAAAGCTGCCTGCCGAGATGGCTGAGGATTTCTTCAACACGTACCAATTGGACAAAGACGAAATCATCACCAGCGTTTACAACAAGCCTAATGCGAACGTATACCTCGCGTCTTTCAGCCGCTTTGCTGGAAAACACATGGAAAACCCATATGTGAAGCAGATTGTACGCGAAGGTTTCGCAAAATTCGCGGACATCCACATCGCGTGTTTCGACAACTGCAAAGAAGTACCTGTGCACTTTGTGGGTAGCGTTGGTGCCATCTTCCATGAGATTCTTGAAGAGGTGCTAGAAGAGCGCGGAATGCGTCTTGGACAGATCATGCGCAAGCCAGTAGATGGACTCATTAAGTATCACCTTGAGTACTTGAAAGTGCTCGATGCCTATAAAGTTTAAACCGATCACATGATTAAAGGATTCCTTTTTGATCTAGACGGCGTTATTGTAGATACCGCCGTTTTTCATTTTCAAGCATGGCGTCGACTTGCTCAAAAATTGGGCGGCGACTTTACTGAAGAACAAAACGAGCAACTCAAAGGCGTGAGCCGAGTAGATTCTCTCAAGAAAATTATCGAATGGACGGGCGCTACAGTGAGCGATGAAGAGTTCCAAACGTTGATGGTCGAGAAAAACGAGTGGTACCTAGAATTAGTGCAGGGTTTAGGCCCGCAAGATGCACTACCAGGGGCACTTAATTTCTTACAAACAGCCTACGACCAGGGCATCAAAATCGCGTTGGGTAGCGCTTCGAAGAATGCACCCATGATTTTGGAAAAATTGGGCATCACTCCATTGTTCACTGCGATAATTGATGGGAATAATGTGGTAAACGGCAAACCTCATCCGGAGGTATTTTTGAAAGGAGCAGAAGCTCTAGGACTAGAACCGTCAGAATGTGTCGTGTTTGAAGACTCCATCGCTGGGGTCCAAGCAGCAAAGACCGGTGGTATGTCAAGCGTAGGTATCGGCGATGCGGGGACCTTGCAGGCAGATATCCACTTCACCGCATTGGGCGATACGACTCCTGAAGCTTTGGTAGCTCACTTTTAAGAAGCTTACACACATCATATGTTCAATAAATATACTGAGGTAGACCCTTGGAAGATCATCGAGCGCGGTTGGGATTCTGAAAATCATCCTAAGAGCGAAAGTTTATTTTCGATTGGTAACGGCCGCATGGGCCAACGTGCCAATTTTGAAGAGACCTACACCGGTGAAAGTCTTCAAGGCTCCTACATTGCTGGGGTATATTACCCGGATAAAACAAGAGTAGGTTGGTGGAAAAACGGGTACCCGGAGTACTTCGCCAAAGTGTTGAATTCTTGTAATTGGATCGGCATTCAGGTGAAGGTCGACGGAGAAGAATTGGACCTTAATACCGCTACTGAAGTAGCATCTTTCTACCGCGAGCTAGATATGCAAAGCGGATTGCTCAAGCGCTCTTTCGAAGCCACTCTTCCTTCAGGTAAGATCGTGGCTGTTGAAGCCGAGCGTTTAGTGAGCATCGTTCAGGACGAGATTGGAACTATTTCCTACAGCGTTACGCCGAAGAATTTCTCAGGCAAAATTGAATTGTGCTCGTACTTGGATTTCGATGTAGAAAACGAGGACAGCAACTACGACGAGAAGTTTTGGGAGCCTGTAACTCAAGGTCAAGAGGCGGGCGCAAGCTATGTACACGCCAAGACCAAAAAGACCGGATTTGAGGTGGCTGTGGCCATGCGCAACAGTATCACATTGGACGGAGCGCCGCAAGAATGGGGCATGAGCTCTGATGCAAAGCACATGTTCGTTAGTGAGTGCGCTTGCTATGACGTAGCTCAGGGTCAAACCTTGAAACTTGAAAAAGTTGCAGCGGTTTTATCCAGCATGAACCACGAGGCGTCAAGCTTGGACGCTAAGGCAGCAGCGAGCGCTACTGCGGCGGCGGCACAAGGCTATGAAGCATTGCGCAGTGAGCACGTAGCCGCCTGGCACAACAAATGGGAAACCTCTGATATTGAGATTGACGGCGATGCGGAAGCACAGCAGGGCATCCGTTTCAACATCTTCCATATGAATCAGACCTTCACGGGTGTAGACGATAGATTGAACATCGGCCCGAAAGGGTTTACCGGCGAGAAATACGGCGGTTCTACCTACTGGGATACCGAAGCCTACTGTTTGCCTTTCTACCTCGCAACGGCGCAGCCGGAGGTGGCGAAGAACTTGTGTTTGTACCGTTACAAGCAGCTGGATAAGGCCATTGAAAATGCAGGCAAGCTAGGATTTACCGACGGCGCAGCATTGTACCCGATGGTGACGATGAACGGCGAAGAATGTCACAACGAGTGGGAGATCACTTTCGAGGAAATCCACCGCAATGCAGCCATCGCTTATGGCGTGTTCGATTACATACGTCACACACAAGATTGGGGCTATCTAGCCGAAGGAGGATTTGAAGTCCTTCTAGGTATTAGCCGATTCTGGTCTCAGCGTGTGAATTGGTCCGCAGAGAAAGAAGCATACGTAATGCTCGGTGTAACTGGGCCGAACGAGTACGAAAACAACATCAACAACAACTGGTACACCAACCGCATGGCGGCGTGGACCCTGGAGTGGACGTTGGAAGCCCACAATTGGCTGAAAGAAAATGCTGCGGACGCGCTTAGCGCTATTACCAGCAAGACTGCCTTGAACGCCGACACTGAGTTCGCGAAGTGGAGTGATATCATCGCGAAGATGTACTACCCGAAGAGCGAGAAATTAGGCGTGGTATTGCAGCAGGACGGTTTCTTGGACAAGGAGCAGCTCACTGCCGACGACCTCAGCTTGGACGAGCGCCCGATCAACCAGCACTGGAGCTGGGACCGCATCTTGCGTTCGATCTTCATCAAGCAAGCGGACGTATTGCAAGGCTACTACTTCTTAAATCACCTCTACGAGGAAGAAGAAGTAAAGCGCAACTTCGATTTCTATGAGCCGAAGACCGTTCACGAGAGCTCGTTGAGTCCATGTGTACATGCCATTCTTGCTGCACAGATTGATTACCCAGAGAAGGCCTACGAAATGTACCTGCGCACCTCTCGTCTGGACATCGACGATTACAACCGCGAGGTTCACGAAGGGTTGCACATCACCTCGATGGCGGGAACATGGATGTCTGTAGTGCAAGGATTCGGAGGCATGAAGATTCGCGACGAAGAGCTGCACTTCACACCAAAGCTTCCAGTACAATGGAAGGGCCTCACCTTCTCCATTCTTTGGAGAGGCGCGACGCTCAAAGCCAACCTGACTGCCGAAGGTATGACCATCGAAAACGTGAGTGGCACTCCAGCCAAATTTGCCATCGACGGACAGTGGTTTGAAATAGCTGCAGGCGAAAACGCATCCACTGCAGCAGCAGCACATGCTTAATCATTTGATACTATCTTAGAAAGGCGCCATGTGCGCCTTTTTTTAGCCCATAGAACATGAAGAAATTTTTAACCATACTCTCCATAAGCGCAGCGCTCGCTGCCTGTGACGTTCAGCCCTCAGCACCCCTTCGAATGCAAGCCTCTGATCTGGCTTCGCCGCATGTTCACCATGGTACAGAGAGCGATTTTGTCATTAGCGATTACATGCGCGGTGAGCTTGAATTACCGAAGGGCCTTTCATACAATGGCGAAGTTTTTACCGGCACCCTAGAGAATGATTTAAACGTCGCGCATATTACTGCACATCGTTCAGGAATGGACCTGCCATTATTCAGAGGCGCCAAACGCGCCATCACCTTGAGCATTCCTGGTTTCGAAGGAGAAGAGGTGAAGGTTAAAGGGGTATTTAACGCTTGGAACAGCGATGCCACTTTCTTGAAATGGACCGGCAACGCATGGGAAGCACCACTAGTACTTGCACCCGGTGAATATGCCTACAAACTCGTCGTGAACGGCGAAGAAGTATTGGATCCTTCGAATGAAGTAACCGTACCAAATGGATTTGGAAGCTTCAACAATGTTTTGACCGTGGAAGGCGGCGGCGGTGAAGCCCCTGTAGCCATTGATTTCCAATTCGTGCACGAAGGCGCCCTCCGATTTTCTAGCATCCCGGAAGACCAAGAGGTTTTGGCATTCTTCAACAACCGTGTGATTGACGTTGTACGCGATGAGGACGGACTAAGCATTGCTATTCCTGCAGATGCCCAGGAATGGGAACGTGCATGGATCAGATTATATACCGCGAGAAACGGCCAGCAAGGCGGAGATTGGTTGATCCCTTTGAAGTTTGGCGAGGTGGTTCATGATACAAAGGAATTGGACCGTAAAGATTGGCACACTTCCATCATGTATTTCGCGATGGTGGACCGATTCTTCAACGGCAACCCTGGAAACGATCAGCCGGTTCAGGACTCGGCCGTGCACCCTCGTGCCAACTATCAAGGAGGAGATGTCGAGGGATTGCGCCAAAAATTGGCCGATGGGTATTTTGATGCCCTCCATACCAACACGCTTTGGATCAGCCCAATCACACAAAACCCAGAAAATGCTTGGGGCCTGTGGAACCAAGGAGGACCCGTAAGTACGTTCTCTGGATACCACGGATATTGGCCTGTGAGCAATATCAAACCGGACCACCGCTTCGCTTCACCTGAAGAGCTGCATTTGTTCCTCGACGATGCGCATGCAAAGGAGCAAAATGTACTTCTAGATTATGTAGCCAACCACGTCCATGAGTTACACCCGGTGTACCAGAAACATCCAAATTGGGCCACCAATAAATACACGGCAGACGGACGACTCAACACCCAACTTTGGGACGAGGAACGCTTGACGACTTGGTTCGACACCTTCATGCCGACCCTCGAACTTCGTAACGATACCGTCGCAGAACTAATGAGCGATAGCGCCCTGGTGTGGATCACAGAATATGATTTCGACGGCTTCCGTCACGATGCAACCAAGCACATCCCGATGAATTTTACGCGTTTGCTCACAGAGAAAATTCGTGCTGCAAGCGATGACCATGTGTACCAGATTGGGGAAACCTACGGCTCGGATGAGCTCATTGCCAGCTATGTCGGTAGCGGCAAAGTAGATGCCCAATTCAACTTCAACCTCTACGATGCCGCATTCGAAGCGTTCACGCAAGAAGGGGCCACCTTCGACCGATTGCGCAAGGCTTTAGAGAGTAGTCTGACCTACTACGGCCACCACCATTTGATGGGTAATATTTCTGGCAATCAGGACAAGCCGCGCTTCTCCTCTATGGCCTCTGGACACCTCAGCATGAGCGAAGACAGCAAGCTAGCCGGTTGGACACGCGAAATCCCAGAACCTACAGAGCGTGGGTATAGAAAAATGGCCGCCATGCACGCTTTCAATATCGCAGTTCCAGGCATTCCTATCCTCTACTACGGGGACGAGATTGCCCTCCACGGGGGGAACGACCCGGACAACAGAAAGATGATGCCGTTCGACTTTTCACCACGCCAGCAGGAGCTCTTTGATCGCATTGCGCGACTCAATGAAAATCGGAGCAATATCATGGCCTTGAACTACGGTTCAACGACCGTTTACCAACCTGAACCACACCTGCTCATCATTGTACGCAAGTATATGGAACAAGAAGTGCGCTTCTTCTTTAACAACAGTAATGAAGACCGCTACCTAGAAAAATGGGGCATAACTGTACCTGCAGACAACTTTACTTATCAAACTGAAATCTTAGAACGTGAATAAATCTATCATTACCCTATTGGCAGCTGCCCTGACTTTGGCGGCTTGCAACGCGCCGGAATCGGCACCTGAAACCACCTCAACCTGGGAAGACGCAAAGCTTCCAGAGTGGGCGAAAGACGCAAATATTTATGAAGTCAACATCCGCCAATACACGCCGGAAGGAACCTTGAATGCCTTCAAGGAGCACCTCCCTCGCTTGGCGGAGATGAACGTGGATATCCTTTGGTTCATGCCCATCCAACCTATCGGTGAGCGCAACCGCAAAGGCGAGCTCGGCAGCTATTATTCCATCCAAGATTACACCGCGGTCAACCCAGCTTTTGGAACCGTTGAAGATTTTAAGGCTATCGTGGATGAGGCACACGCGTTGGGTATGCATGTATTACTCGATTGGGTCGCCAACCACAGTGCTTGGGACCACCCTTGGGTCGAAACGAACGACGATTTCTACACGCGCGATGAGGACGGCAGCTATCCTATGGAAGCCATCGGAAACGACGGCGGCAAAACAGGATGGACTGACGTGGCCGATTTGAATTATGACACCCCGCTTTTGACCGACTCTATGGCGGCAGAAATGGACTGGTGGGTGAGCAACACAGGCATCGACGGATTCCGCTGTGATATGGCCGGAATGGTGCCTTATGCCTTCTGGGAGCACACTATTCCAATGTTGCGCGAGAAGCACGGACCACTTTTCTTCCTCGCTGAATGGAGCGAGCCGCATTTGCTCAGCACTTTCAACGCAGATTACGGATGGGAGTTGCACCACATGATGAACGACATTGCCAAGGGCCACAAGAGCGTTTATGATCTTGAGGTCTATGCGGCTAAAAACGATACCGTATATGGCGACGATGCAATGAAGTTGTACTTCACCTCCAACCACGACGAAAACAGCTGGCAGGGCAGCGCTATTGAGCGCATGGGCGACGATGCGCGCGCCTTCTTTGCACTTGCCTTCATGATGGACCAAAGTTTCCCATTGTTGTACACCGGTCAAGAAGCTGGGATCGATTACAGATTCCCATTCTTTAGTAAGGATACTGTAGGTGTGAATTGGTCCGCGAATCCAGATCATGCTGATTTCTATGCCTCCCTTTTTGAATTAAAGCACAACCATCCTGCTTTGTGGAACGGTGCTTATGGCGGCGAAATGAACTTAGTTACAGATACTGCGGCCAACACTGTGATGATCTCTAGAACGCTAGGTGAAGACCAAGTAAACGGCTATTTCGCCTTCGGTGGCGGTGAAGTTGTTGTTGGTGAGGATGCAGGAGAATTGATTGTTGCTACACACGGAGCGAAAATCTACACCAAAACTTTGGAGGCTAACGAGTAACTTTAAACTCGTAAAAGAACCACCACATGTACAAGATCACAGGAAAGAACACCTTTGAAGTTGCGCCAGATACCAACCCTGCGGAAGGATTGCTCGACGGCACTTACTACAACCTAGACATCGAAAAAATCGACAGTCGCACTTGGCACATTTTAAAGGACCATAAATCCTACTACGTGCAATGGGTGGAGCGCAGCGAAAATGGCAAGACCTTTACGCTGAAAATCAACGGCCAATTGCTAGAGCTAAACGCCAAGGACCACTATGACCTCCTTCTCGAGCAAATGGGCATGTCTGCGGCAAACTCTGCCAAGGCTACCAAGCTCAAAGCGCCTATGCCAGGCAAGGTGCTCGACGTGATGGTACAACCTGGTCAAACGGTGGCCAAAGGTGAAGGACTACTCATCTTAGAAGCCATGAAAATGGAGAACATGCTCAAGGCCGAACAAGACGGAACGGTAAAATCCGTGAACGTTTCGGTGGGTGATGCTGTTGAAAAGAATAATGTACTTATTGACTTTGAATAACATGAAAAAAACACTCCTACTATCAGCGCTAGGCGCTATCGCATTTAGCTGTAGCCAGCCAGCCGAAGCACCGGCAGAAAACCACGAAGGCCATGACCACAACCACGAGAGCATGGCTCCGGAGGAAATGGACGAAGCTACTGGCCGCGTATTCTTCGCCAATCTTGAAAACGGCGATACCGTAAGCAACCCTGTTTACGTTGAGTTCGGTGTGGAAGGCATGGAAGTGCGCCCAGCGGGTGAGATCGTGGAAGGCACAGGCCACCACCACCTATTGATTGGTAATGCATTCCTCGCAAAAGGTGAAGTGGTTCCTGCAGATAGCGTAAATATCCATTACGGCGGCGGTCAAACTTCAGATACAGTAACCCTACCAATGGGCGAAGTTCGTTTAGGCATGCAATTCGCCAACGGTGTACACGCTTCTTACGGCCGCGACATGAGCGCCTCGATCAAGGTGTTTGTGAAGTAACTCTCAGAATTAATTGACTTAGAGAAGCCACCCCGCGGGTGGCTTTTTTTGTACGATAACTTTTCGCCTCGCGTTAAGTCTTCATGGAAGCATTTATCACTGACCTCTTTATGAAGTGCGTCTACATCCTCCAAGTGATGGGCGGCGCTCCGGGCGAATACGGCTACGGCTACTACCTCGCCAACATCCTCGTTTTTGTGGTGCTCCAACCGGGGCTCATTCTCCTCTTTTTCTTGCTTTGGAGAAGGGAGCGGAGGTTGAGAAAAACTACTTGATTGTATAAGCTAGGCCTACACCTAGCACCGAACGGCGTTGCCAGGCATCTATTTGATCGATATCCCGAATGAGTTGGACATGAGCATTGACGGAGAACGCCTCTTTGATCTTATACAGAGCGATGATGTCAAGCATAAAATCGGTCGCTGAGAGTGGACCCCAATAGTTGTAGAAAATATCAGACTTCGCAGTGATTGAAAATGCTTCGCTGAACTGTTGGTTGTAGTTCAGGGTAATCTTAGCACCTGCTTCCAAACGCCATGTGGCCCCAGTATCTACACCAAAAGCGGCTTTGTTTCTTAAATCCGCATCTAAAACCGTAGTACTCTTACCGGCCAGAGGCGATAAAAACACCTGCCAATGTTCGAACGAGTTATTCCCTACACCGAAGGAGAATTGGCCGTAAATGGGTGCCCCAAAAGTTGAAATAGGTACGCCTGAAGTGTCTCCTTTTGCGTACCCAGGTGCTAGCTGTGTGCGCACATTAAACTGACTAGATAGGTTCCATTCCGTCGTCTTGGGCGAGCCAGTAAGTGTTGTAGTAAATTCTAAACGATCGGCATTTTTAGTCAGTGTGCCTGCCTGCCTACTCAATCCGTAGTTTCCTTCTAGCAGGTGAACAGTCGTAAAATTTATGCCTTTCTTGGTCCAATTCTCTCGCAACAAAAAGCTCACGTTTGAACTGTTCTCTCCTCCTGCATTCCAATTATCTACCTCTGTAAAAGCGCCTGAAACACTGTAAATCGCCTGCCTGTGATAACCCGCTGCCGCAGTATCACTTTGCCCCAAAAGAGCTAGAGGAATCAGTAGAACGGCTAGGAAAAGTGTGCGCATTATTTACTTTTAAAGGCACCAATGGCATCTTTGGCTTCCTTGCTCAGGATCAGTTCGCCGCTGATCGCAGCGCGCTCGGCCAACAATTCATCCCAATGCTCGGTGCCTTCCCAAAAGACCTTCTTCAATCCGCGCATGGCTGGAACAGATTTGGTCAACAATCGGCCCGCTAAAGCCTCGATGGCTTCATCCATGGCTGCGGCATCTTCGAAAATATCATTGTACAAACCGCGCTGGAAGGCCCACTCTGCTGAGCGCCATTCTGTGGCATTAATCGCTAAATCTGACATCCCAGCTAACCCGAGCTTGCGCTCTACTGCAGGGCCCACCACAAACGGTCCAATGCCCACCGCCAGCTCGCTGAGTTTCACCGCCGCGTGCTTGGTCGCATAACAATAATCTACCGAAGAGGCGAGGCCTACACCACCGCCGACAGCCTTCCCTTGAACGCGGCCGATAATGAGCTTCGGGCACTTGCGCATGGCGTTGATCACGTTGGCAAAGCCGCTAAAAAAGACCTTACCCGTATCTAAATCTTCAATGGCTATGAGCTCGTCAAAGCTGGCCCCGGCACAAAAGGCACGTTCGCCCGCACTCTTCACAAGGATGAGTTTTACGGCATCGTTTTCCCCTAGTTCCGTGATGGTCTTGGCCAATTTCGCGAGGACCTTTCCCGGCAAAGAATTGGACAGCGGGTGGAAAAATTCAACTGTTGCTAAACCGCGATCGTCAACGGCCACATTTACACCGCCTTGGTTCACTGCTTCGTTCATAGGTTATAGTATTTGGGTATTGTGTTCTGCTGAATATTCAATTTTAACGAGCATGCTGTGGTAGGCCGCATACCACTGTTTCCCGTGGCTCTTAGCGACTTTATGACGGGCGTTCGCACGCCACTCGTTCACTGCCTCCATGCTCTGCCAATAGCTGATAAAGATGCTGCGACCCTCGGCATTTTTCACGCTCTCGTACCCCACATATCCTGGAACGTCCCCCACCAAGTGTAGGGTCTCTTCGTCCAATTCCGCATAGCCCTCTCTATCGTCTGAAGGCAGGTAACTGAATATGTTGGCGTACTGTGCGCCGGGAAACCGCTCGAAATTCATCAGCTCTGGTCTAGTTTCTTCACCATGGTCAAGATGGTCGCCACTGCAACTACCTCATCGGTATCGTCGTAGACTTCCACGTAGTACTTCACGATGCCTTTAGCCACATCGTCCTCACTGCGCTTTTCTTGATCGATCTTTTCTTTTACGGTCAATTTTACCCCGATGGTTGCCCCCGGGTAAACCGGCTTGGTGAATCGGCATTCGTCGATACCATAGTTCAACAATACGGGACCTTTTTTCGCCTCAACAAACAATCCTGCCGCCTTGCTCAAGATGAAATATCCGTGCGCCACTCGGCCCTCGAAGATGGTTCCCTCGAGCGAAGTAGCATCCATGTGTGCGTAGAAGTTGTCGCCGCTCACATTGGCAAAGTTGGTAATGTCGGTCTCTGTAACCGTGTGCTTTGCAGTGTATACTGTAGCACCTACTTCCAGCTCCTCAAAGTGCTGACGGAAGACATGCGGCATAGCCTCAGGACGCGATGCTCCGGGCTGGTACTGCTGTGTAATGGCCGTGATATCGTCCGGATGGCCTTGGATGGCCGTGCGGTGCAAATAGTGCAAGATGCCGCGCTTTCCGCCCATCTCTTCTCCACCACCGGCACGACCTGGACCGCCGTGCTTCATCAATGGCATCGGCGAACCGTGACCGGTACTTTCCTTGGCCATCTTCTCGTTGATGATGTGAATACGACCATTGTAGGCGGCCGCCTCAGAAGTAAATGCAACAATATCAGAAGTGTTCTTACTCACAAACGACGTCACCAAAGAACCGCGTCCCATAGCAGTCAATTGGACCGCCTCATCTATAGTCTTGTACGGCATCAAGGTGCTCACTGGACCGAAAGGCTCCACCTCGTGGACCTTGGTCTTGGCAAATGGATCGCTATTCACAAAAAGTTTTGGCGTGTAGAACGCACCTGCATCTGTCGCACCTACAAGGTCGAGGTCTGGATTAAAGACCAATTCCTGTTCGGCCATCAGCTTGTTCATCTCCGCCTCTACACGACCGATCTGATCGTGCGTCGCGAGTGCTCCCATGCGCACACCTTCGGCTTGAGGATCACCAATCACGGTCTTTTGCAAGCGCGCAATCACTGCCTCCTGAACCAAAGGCAACAAATGTTCCGGCACCATGGCGCGGCGAATAGCCGTACATTTCTGTCCGGCTTTCACCGTCATTTCGTTGGCCAATTCACGTACAAATAGCGCAAATTCCGGATCTTCTGGCTTCACATCTGGACCCAGCACCGCAGCGTTCAAACTATCTGCTTCTAGGTTGAACGGCACCGAGCGCTCGTTCAAATGAGGAAGTCCGCGCAACACCTGCCCGGTAGCTGCAGAACCCGTGAAGGTGACAATATCTTGGAAATCGACGTGGTCAAGAATGCCGCGTCCCTTACCGCTCACAAGTTGAAGGGCACCTTCCGGTAAAATACCACTGTCGATGATGGCCTTAACCATCGCTTCGGTGAGGTAGGAGGTATATTCCGACGGCTTCACTACTGCGGGAACACCTGCCATCAGGTTGACCGCAATTTTCTCGAGCATCCCCCAAATAGGGAAGTTAAACGCATTGATATGGACTGCTACCCCGTGGCGCGGCACCATGATGTGGTGACCGATGAATGTACCTTCTTTTGAAAGACGGGCAAGGTCGCCGTCCACATAGTAGGGAAGGTCTGGGAATTGGCGTCTGAGGGATGCATTGGCGAATAAGTTGCCTATTCCCCCTTCAATATCAATCCAGCTGTCCACCTTGGTGGCCCCAGTGGCCCAACTCACATCATAGAATTGGCGTTTGATAGACGTTAAGTGCAGTGCCAACGCTTTTAGCATGCGTCCGCGCTCCTGAAAAGTCATCTTGCGCAGGGCAGGACCTCCGACATTTCGGGCGTAGTCTAAAATAGCCTTGTAATCCAATCCTTCTGAGCTCACAGAAGCAAATTCTGCCCCCGTGATCGCGTGGCGCGCCGTGTATTCCGTGCCGCTGCCTGCCTCCCAGTTTCCAAGGATGTAATTCTTAACTGTGTTCATCTATTTGTGTGTTTGATAGGTTCCTGTATGTTCTGGTCTGTTGGGTTCCAATTCCCTCAGCGGCTCCACCTCTTTCAAGGTATCCTGGCATTGCTTCGGAAGCTCCATGTACAATTTCGTTCCTTCCGTTTTCCACTCGAGCATTTCATCACTGACTTGCTTGACCACCTTGCCGGGGTTGCCTACGAAGATGCTCCTTGGCGGAATGACTGTATTCTGCGGCACAAAAGCCAATGCGCCCACAATAGAGCCTTCACCGACCTCAACATTGTCCATCACTACGGCATTCATCCCGATGAGTACATTCTCACCCAGCGTCCCGCCGTGAATAATCGCCCCATGTCCTACATGCGCCATCTTCTTGAGGCGCGTTTCGGTTTTTGGAAACATATGTACGGTACAATTCTCTTGAACATTCACGCCCTCTTCGAGCACAATCCTGCCCCAGTCGCCACGAAGTACAGCTCCGGGTCCGATGTAACAATGCGGCCCAACGATTACATCGCCCGTCACATTCGCTTGGGGATGTACGAAGGCCGTAGGATGTACTACGGGAATGAAATCAAGGAATTGGTATATAGCCATCTTAAGCGCGTTCTAAAATGGTAGCATAGCCCTGGCCAACGCCAATACACATGCTCACCAAGGCATATTTCTTACCGGTCTCCTGCAACTCTAGGGCTGCAGAATGAAGGATGCGACCGCCCGTCACCCCAAGCGGGTGGCCCAATGCAATGGCACCGCCGTTCGGGTTGATACGCTCGTCGTTATCCGCCAAACCAAGCTCTCGCGTGCAAGCCAAAACCTGCGCAGCAAAAGCCTCATTCAGCTCAATGATATCCATATCGTCCAACGTCAGACCCGCTTTTGCTAAAGCCTTCTTCGACGCCTCCACCGGACCAATTCCCATAATCCGCGGCTCCACACCAGCGACCGCTGAGCTCACCACGCGCGCCAAAGGCTTTAATCCAT
Source organism: Bacteroidota bacterium (assembly GCA_003385605.1). Lineage (GTDB taxonomy): Bacteria > Bacteroidota > Bacteroidia > Flavobacteriales > Schleiferiaceae > UBA10364. Next base: position 26,461 of record QQUU01000038.1, on the reverse strand, counting down.
GCTGCTCCACAGCTTCACCACTGGCCATCAATAATGCTACAGCACCGTCGTTCAAGCCGGAACTATTGCCCGCCGTCACTGAACCGTCCTTTTTGAACGCTGCTCTTAGACCACCAAGGGCTTCAAGGGTGGTATTCGGCTTCATAAATTCGTCATTCGTAAAGACGATCGGATCTTTCTTGCGCTGTGGAATCTCCACGGCGAATTTCTCAAGATCAAATCTACCGCGCTCTTGGGCTCTAGCAGCTTTTTGCTGCGACCAAAGGGCAAAGGCGTCTTGATCCTCACGGCTAATTCCGAACTGCTCCACGAGGTTCTCTGCAGTCTCGCCCATGGCGTGGGTGCCGTAGAGCTCCTTCATTTTAGGATTCACAAAGCGCCATCCAAAAGAGCTGTCGTACATCTTACTGTCCGTACCATAGGCCGTCTGAGGCTTGCTCATGACATAAGGGCCACGGCTCATGTTTTCCACACCTCCAGCGATGAATAGGTCACCGTCTCCGGCCATGATAGCGCGGTGGGCATGGATAGCTGCGCTCATTCCTGAGGCACACAAACGGTTGACGGTTTCGCCCGGAACGCTCCAAGGAAGTCCAGCTAATAATGCTGCCATACGGGCTACGTTTCGGTTATCTTCTCCGGCTTGGTTGGCACACCCTAAGATGACGTCGTCAATAGCGCTAGGATCCACATCGGGATTCTTCTCCATGAGTTTGGCGATGGTCATGGCCGCCAAATCATCGGTGCGCACGGCAGCTAAGGTGCCTTTAAATTTTCCAATAGGCGTACGAACGCCGTCTACGATATAGGTCTGTTTCATAGGTTCCATTCTTTCGAGGTGCGGTATACCGTTCCCTTGAACCACGCTACGCGCTGCCCTGAAGAGTCTGTGATATCAATTTGGTAAATACCTGTTTTATTGGTCTCGCTAATCAGCGAGGCTGTAGCAGTAATGGTCTCACCAGTTTCCACTTTCGCAATGTGATGGATGCTGGTCTCGATGGATAGACTTTGGCGTCCGCCACCGTTTGAGGCAAAGGCCAGGGCCGAATCTGCAAGAGAATAGGTGATGCCACCATGAGCTATACCGAACCCGTTGGTCATTTCTTCTCGAACGACCATTTTTAAGACGGCAGCGCCGGCGGAATTGGCCACGACTTCGATGCCTAACCACTGGCTAAAGGCGTCGTTCTCCATCATGTGACTGACGATATGTGCGGCTTTATCCATTACGCGTCACTCTCTGTTTTATCCTGCAATACTGCCATTTCCATCGCTTCAATGGCACAGTCTAGAAGGAAAAGGATGTTGCCCGCAGCTTCATTGCTCATGGCATTGTTTTCAGCTACATAGAGGTAGAGTTCACTCAAGGTATTGGGCGAGCTGCTGATCTTGATTAGGGATTGAATGTCCAACCCATTATCCTCTTGGTGCTCCTCATACACCTCCATACGAGATTCGATGATGCCGATCCATTTCTCTTCGCTAAGCATGGTAGCGCGCCATCCCATCTTTTGGAAGGACCACTTCAAAACCAAAACGGCCTTGAGCATCCAAGAATGTGCGCCTTCTTCCATGCCTTCGTCGGCATCCATAAGAGTGCCCACTAGATAAGGCTGGCTGTCTAGGAAGTCGTTGAAGTTGCGCTGGTAGATTTCGGAGGTCCAACCTTCAACTTCGAGCATGCTCTCTTTCAGAGAGATTGCACCATCTGCATTGGGTGTATTCATGCTAACGAATTTAAGGAATAAAAAAGCCCCGAACACAAGGCTCGGGGCATTCCAACTAACACATCAAAATATGACAGACATCACATTTTACCTTTCATCATGCGGTTCCAGTACATGTACGGCAAACCGAACTTTTTCAAGATCCACATGCTATAGTTTTCCTTGGTCGTATCCACAAATTTGCTGAGGAACGGATCGGAATCTCTAACGTTATTGTATTTAAACTCAGCCAACACCATTTTACCGTATCCGGTAACAAGTGGACAAGAGCTGTATCCTTCGTATTGGGCGTCAGTGATTTTGTTGCTGTTCAGCATAGCAACTACATTACCCGCCACTACTGGTGCTTGCTTTCTAATCGCTGCACCTGTTTTAGCGGTTGGGAGCGCCGCTGCATCACCTACGGCAAAGACATTCGGGTATTTATTGTGCTGAAGCGTATTGATATCTACATCAATCCAACCACCAGGTGTGCCGTTTGAAAGTGGACTGTTTTTGATAAAGTCCGGTGCACTTTGCGGCGGTGCGAGGTGGAGTAGGTCGAAGGGAATCACGTAGGCAGAATCACCTTCCGTTCTTTCGCTTAGGCCATTCCCTTCGTTTACTACACAATCGTTCTCACCCGGCTTCGCGTTGGTGAAGTGTACTTCTTTATTGGCCACATCAATCTTTGAAATGGCATAAAATGGTTTAAAATGAATGTTCTTACGTTGAAGCACTTTGGTCAGTGTCTTCGCAAAATCTGGCACTCCAAAGATTACGGATCCAGGTGTGGCAAAAATGACATTGGTATCACTTTTCACCCCTGTCTTCGCCCAATGGTCATCGGCCAAATACATGATCTTCTGAGGAGCGCCACCACACTTAATCGGTGTCGTTGGCTGCGTAAATACCGCATTTCCTCCTTTAAATTTCTGGACCAATTCCCACGTCTTCTTCGGATCGGTATAGTTCGAACATACCACACCTGCCTCTAGACCTTCTTTTAGTCCAGGGATGCCGTCAACATCAATCTGTATACCAGGCGCTGCTACTAAAACATCGTAGCTCAATTCGCCTGAATTAGCAGTGTTTACTTTACTGTTATCTGCATCAATAGTTGTTACAGCGTCCTTCACCCAGTCGCATCCTTTAGGAATTACTGAGGACATCGGGCGTCCTGTTTTGTTATAATCGTATGCACCGGCACCTACTAAGGTCCAAGCTGGTTGGTAGTAATGCGTTTCCGCCGGATCGATAATCGCGATAGACGCATCGCGTTTCTGATTTTTAATCTGAGCTGCAGTCATGATGCCACCTGTTCCGGCACCTATTACGACTACGTTGTAATGTTTAGACATGGCGTTTAGTTTATTTGTTTCCACTCAAAACTAAAGCGCCTTTTTCGATGACTATGTGATAAATGTCACCTATACCCTTTTATCTAAAAAACAAACCCCGGATCAAAGATCCAGGGTTGCTTCAACTAACACATCAAAATATGATAACACATATTTTATATAATCTTGAAATACAGAATGTCATTGGCGGTTGTCTCTTTATGAATCACTGAAAAACAAGTAATTGAGATCGTAATAGGTTCTGTAAGCTAGATTACTGATGTAAAAGTAAGGCCCTAATAACTAGGCAGCCTACCGTCCTGAGTTTTAAAGCGATAAAATGATATAGCTATTCTTGCTAATTTAAAATAGCCTTCCGGTACCTACCCTTTTTTCACCATAATACGATGTGGAATACCGTCTTCTAGAAAATCTTCACCCTGAGCTTCATAGCCTTGGGATGAATACCACTGTAATAAATACGACTGCGCCATGATTTTAATAGGACCGCGCTCGCCTGTGGCATACAGTGCTTCCTCCGAACGGCGCATCAGTTCTTTACCTAGCACGCCGCCTCGATGACTTTTAGCGACGATAACCCTTCCTATGGATGCTTCCTCGTAATAGACTCCAGCGGGTAAAATTCTAGTACAGGCCACGTACTCCTCTCCGTCTTGGGCCCAAAGGTGCAAGCACTTATCATCGTACCCATCAGCATCTAAATACACACAGTCTTGCTCTACCACGAAGACCTCGCTACGCAACCTAAGAATCCCATACAATTCTTGTGGGGTCAACTCCTCAAAAGACTTAAGCTTCCACTGCATACCCGTTTGTTTTTCGTGCTGACAATGAATGAATGATTAAAGCTATCAAAAATAGCGCACCCAATACTGTTGCGATAGAGCCTGCAATGCTGGTCTCTAACACCTTGCTCAGTCCGTAGCCGCCCAGAGCGCCTACTAAACCTAGAGAAGCGCTGGCAATGAGCAACGGCTTCAAACGTTGAATGAACAGGTAAGCTGTAGCTGCAGGAGCCACTAAAAGCGCAACGACTAAGATGGCGCCTACACTTTCAAAACTTACTACAGTGGCAAGGCTCACCATGGACATCAAACTCAAATTCCACAGGCCTGCAGCAATGCCCAAAACAGCTGCATAATCCTCGTTGAAGCTCGTCATCTTCAGTCCTTTATAGCCTACTATGATATAAAGTAAAACAACAAGCAAGAGGGCACCGGATGACCATAGGGCAATTGGGCCGTAAGAAACCCCATCTACCAACCAGAGGTTAAATGGCACATATGCAATCTCGCCGTAGAGCACACACTCTTGGTCGAGATCAACGCTGTCGCTCCAATAGGTAATGAGCACCACGCCAAGTGCAAAAAGCGAGGTAAAGGTCATACCAATACTCGCATCACTTTGAACCCGCAGTTTTTTGCGCAAAACCTCAATCACTATGGTGGCACCAACCCCAACAATAGCTGCGCCTAAAAACATCCATAGACTAGCCCTGCTTTGAGAAAGCCAATATGCAATAGCAATGCCCGGCAAGACCGCATGCGAAATGGCATCGCCCACCATGGTCATCTTCCGCAGTACCAAGAAGGCTCCGAGGAGTGAGCAAGCTATGGCGATAAAAGCCGCTACCAATGCTATGGATAGAGAGGGATTCACTAACGCAAATAATGAGCTAATGGAAGACGATAACTCACACCCGTTCCGATGAACCAGCCTGTACTTGGAAGGCGAGTGCCAAAGGTGTTGGAGAGGTCATAACCCGCGTAAATATCCAGCTGAAGGTCGTTGGAAAGGAGTTTAGTAATCCCTCCGTCGACGTAGGGGGTGTAGAAGAATTGGCCACTAATGAGTTGCCAATCCATGAAATATTCGGCGTACATGCCCCAATTGTTGCCCAGATCGTAGCCCGCTGCAAAAGAAAACATCCCTTCATTAATGAAGCCATTGGAACCGCTCATAGTACCGGCTACACCAATGTTTGTAGCCAGGCCAAATCTGTCCGTGATGCCTTTTTCCATCATCAATCGTTGCTCGTGGAATACGGTATTCACCTGTGTCACTGCGCGGTAATCACCAAAGGCCACTTGAGGAAAGCTCAGGTGGCTAAGCCAAGTCGTCTGCGGCATTCTATCGTTCTCCTTTGCGAGGTTGTATTTGAATCCTACCGTAACTGGATCGATGCCTCGAACGCCTGCGGGATTGATGAAAATGGTAGGACTCGTGTACGCCTCCGTATTTGCGTTAATCACTGCTCTTACCTCAAAACGCTCGGTCAATCCAAAGCGAAGCACCTCCTCAATCTGATGGCGATTGGTTTTCGTGCTCAGGTTATCTACGCTATTTGAGAATTGGTACCCGCCTTCATATTGGAACCAGCCCACGGGAGTGATAAAGGCACTCTCTGTAATGTCTGGACGGTCCGTGGCGATCGGGTCCATGGTTGAGTCAATCTGTGACCATGCAAGGTTGCTGAGCAGCACTGCTGCCAAAAGGCTAAGCTTCTTCATAAGGAATAGGACTTTGGTGGGGGTCCAATTCTGGATTCCCCAATTCTTTAACTAATAATTCTTCAATCTCTGGAGTAATAACATGCTCCATGGTCTCCGCACCCGGGTGAATGTGGTCGGCGGCCATGCCCAAGCGCTCTGTCAAATACAGCTCCCAAAGGCGGTGCAAACGCACTACCCTGCGGCCTTCACTGCGGCCCAGCTCTGTTAATGCATAACCGCTGCCATGCTCCACAACGAGTAATCGTCGCTTCAAATCTCTGAGAGCATTGCGCAATTTTTCTGGGCGCATGGCTCGTATGTCCAAAATGTCTGTATCCGATAATACCACATTAAGATCGCTGCGCTCTTCTTGCTGATACATCAGCTTTAATACGTTTTCTCGAACGGTCTTCTTTTGATTCGCCATAGCTCTCCTACGCTTGGCTAGCCATCCCTTTTCCGGAGCAAAAATCAATGAGCCAAAACCGAAAAAAGCAAGGACTAAAACCACCCAGGGGCCCGTGGGCATCTTTGGAATAGCACTCGAAATATAGGTGCCAGTAATCGCCGAACTCGCCGCAAAAACAGCGGCCAGTAGCAACATGGTAGGTAGACTTTTCGTCCAAGCTCTAGCGGCTGCCGAGGGGGTGATCAAAAGGGCTGCCATGAGCACGACACCTACCGTTTGGATGCCTATGGTGATGGCAAGAACCGTTAGAACGGTAAACGTGAATCGGATAAACGTAACCGGAAGGCCAATGGCAGAAGCAAAATCCTCGTTAAAGGTCATCAATTGAAACCCCTTGTAAAACAATCCTACACCGACCATCAGAAGCACAGCGAGCGCAGAAAAAATATAAACATCATCCATGGTAATCGCTGCAGCCTTACCCAAAAGATAGCGCTCTAAACCTGCCTGCTGGCCTTGACCCGATCGTTGGATCAAAGACATCAACATGATGCCAAATCCGAAGAAAGTGGAAAGCACCAAACTAACGGCAGTATCGCTTTTAAGCTTAGTTCTGCTCTGTATATAACCGATGCCGTAATGCGCGATAAGTCCGCTAACCAAAGCACCAACTATGAGGAAGATGGGGTTGCGCCCATCGCCCAACAAGAAGGCTAAAACCACTCCCGGTAAAAGGGCGTGTGCAATGGCATCTCCAACAAGGCTCTGCCCCTTCAAATAACTGAAGGCGCCAACCACCGCCGCCGAAGAAGCGAGCAATGTGGTTCCAATAAGTACCTTGAGGAAAATAGGATCCATGGCTTACTTCTCCGGTTTGTTTTCCTTGAATTCTGGTTCGCGAAGTGGGAATTCTTCGGTACTGATCAAATCGCCCAGCTTGGAGAGCACGGTCAATCGACCACCGTAGGCCTCTTGAAGCAATTCCTTGGTGAACACTTCCTCCTTAGGACCGGCAGCGACCAATCGAGTATTCAACAGAACAATATGATCGAAATATTCATTTGCAGTCTGAAGGTCGTGGTGCACAATAACTACAGTCTTGCCTTGGTTCTTCATCTCGCGCAACAACTGTAAAATAGCATCTTCCGTTGCTGCATCTACCCCCACAAAAGGCTCGTCCATCAGATAGATATCCGCTTGCTGTGCCAGAGAACGCGCAATAAAAACACGCTGCTGCTGACCACCCGAAAGCTGAGAAATTTGACGGTGCGCAAACTCCAGCAAATTCACTTTTTCCAAAGCTTCTGTGGCTATGCGCTTATCTTCTTTTGAAATGCGACGGAACAAATTGTTCTTGCGGTAGCGGCCCATCAAAACCACATCCATGACATCGGCAGGGAAGTCCCAATCCACGCTTTCACGCTGCGGCACATAGCTCACGCGCTCACGAACCTTATCCAAAGGTTGACCAAAAATCTCCGTGTATCCACTGTCCGGTTTCATCAGGCCCATAATGGTCTTCAACATCGTCGTTTTACCCGATCCATTGGGACCTACGATGCCCACAATCTTGCCCGTTGGCAGTGAAAAGTCAACATCCCACAACACAGGTTTGCTGTGGTAGCTGACGGTTAAGTTGTGTACTTCAATGCTCTTTTCTATCATTTCAAAGAGTTTAAAATTTGTGTCGTATTGTATTTAAAAGCACCTATTAAAGTGGCTTCCGGAGTGCCTTGTTCTCCAAGTGCATCCGAGAAGAGTGGCTCGCCTAATTTGACTTCGCCGCCTTTCTGTTCCACAGCTTCCTTCAACGCTTCAATGCTTTTCGAATTCACCGAGGTTTCAGTAAAAACTGTGGTCAATTCTCTATCGATAATAAACTCAGCGGTGCTGCGCATGTCGTTTACTCCAAACTCTGCCGCGGTGCTCACCCCTTGCAACCCCTTTACCTCAATGGCGAAGGCGCGACCGAAATAAGAGAACGCGTCGTGCGCCGTTACAATGGCTCTATTGGAATCTGGAACATCCATCAGTGCAGCGGCAAAATCTGCATGTGCTGCGCGCAGTTCTGCAGCATAAGATTCAGTATTGGCGATAATATCGTCTCTATGGTCCGGATACTGAAGGGCTAGGAATCCACCTAACCCTTCCACGCAACGAGCCCACAGATTTAGGTCAAACCAAATGTGCGGATCGTGTACGTTCGGCCCTACCTCAATAAGGTCATTTTGCTTCAGGGCGCTGCTCATAGCATACACGGGTTTGCTAAGCCCTACCTTTTCTAAGATATCAGTCATCTTACCCTCCAGGTGCAAGCCGTTGTGAAGGACAATTGTTGCACTATTTAGCTTGGCTACATCGCTCTCCACAGGCTTGTAGGAATGCGGATCGATGTTGCTTTGCATTAGGGCAACTACCTGGATTTCCTCAGGTAAAATCTGACGTGCTGCATCGGCCATCACCGAAGTAGTAGCAAGCACTTCAACATGGGCCTGCTGCTGGCAAGCGCTAAACATAATAGCCGCAAAAAACAGAGTAATTAATCTTTTCATAGGGATATAGCGTAAATGTTAGAAGACATACTGTGACTCAGCCAAAACAGCGAACCGTCGGTAGCTTTAAGCTGGATGCTTGAGTCGAAATTTGAAATGGAGATCAAAGTAAATTCTTTGCCCAGGCTAATATTGAGCTGGTCAAGCTGATTGAAGAAATCGGTTCCCGCGTCTTCCACTCGAACAATGCGAAGTCGACTGCCTTCGGAAAACTGCTGCAAAGGATTACCCATCGTTGGGGGTATGGCACCATCTGCCTGCGGTATCGGATCACCGTGTGGATCGTGAATAGGCGAACCTAAATACGTAGCTAATTTTTCTACTAACTCCCGGCTTTGCACATGCTCTAGCTGCTCCGCTAAAGGGTGCACCTCCTCCCAGCCAAATCCTAATTTCTCCACCAAAAAGGTTTCCCACAAACGGTGCTTCCTAAGAATGTGTTTGGCGAGAGCCAGCCCGTCTGAAGTAAGCTTTACGCCTTTGTACGGAATAACCTCAGCCAAGCCTTTGGCGGCCAATCGCTTTACCGCCTGTGTGGCAGAAGGGCCTTTGGCACCTACGCGTTGCGCCAACGCACCATTCGATACCGCATCTCCACCGCCCAAGTGATATAAGGCCTTAATGTAATTTTCTTCGCTTTCTGAGTGAGTTTTCACCTTGGCTATAAATAGTTTTAGGCAAAACTAAACCTTTGTGTTCACATGCGCAACAAGCCTTAAGGATATCTTGAAAGAAGAATGTACCTTGCACTTTGTGAAGAAGAACACTTACTTTATTTCCGACCTACACCTCGGTGCGCCTTCCCTTGAACAAAGTCAACAGCGCGAACGGAAAGTCGTGGAATTTTTGAGGTCCATTGAAGACGATTGTGCAACGCTTTACATCGTTGGCGACCTGTTCGATTATTGGTTTGAGTATAAAAGAGTCGTTCCGCGCGGTCATACCCGCTTGTTAGGCACCCTAGCAAATATGGCCGACAAAGGCATGAACCTGCATGTTTTCACTGGAAACCACGACCTGTGGATGACCGATTACCTTGAAGAAGAGTTAGGCGCCACGGTGCATCACCAGCCCTTAAGAATTCAATTAGGTACAGACCAATTTTACATCGCCCACGGCGACGGCCTTGGTCCAGGCGATCTGAAATACAAGATGATAAAACGCATCTTCACCAACCCGGTCTGTCAGTGGTTGTACAGACGGCTGCACCCCAATTTCGGGGTCGGTTTCGCTGCACGTATGTCGCGTGCCTCGCGAAATTCTCAAAGCGACGATGACCATGCTTTCCTTGGCGACAAAGAGCGCCAGCTCCAACACAGCTTATCGGTTCTTGAAAATGAAAACATCGACTTTTTCATCTACGGACACCGACACCACCTCAAAGATTTACCGATCACCCACGAGCGAAAGGATGGCACTAAAATTGACTCTAGATACGTTGTATTGGGCGATTGGATCTCCTTAGATTCTTTTGCCAAATGGGATGGAACAACCTTAACAACCTCAACCTACTCCTCTAAAAAATGAAAAAACTACTTCTCCTTGCCGCCCTTACGATAGGCCTTTCTGCGAGTGCTCAAGACTACAAAGGACATTACGGCATCGGCCTTGCAGTAGGCGAGCCAAGCGGTTTTAGTATTAAGAAATTCAACAATTCTAGTGAGGCCTTTCAATACACCGTAGGCTACAGTACTGGACAAAACTCAGGCATCAACCTTGGTGTAGATTTCCTATTGCACAATTACGACTACATCAGTGCAGAACGCGGTTCCATCCCTTTGTACTATGGGCTAGGGGTGCATGTCAAGAGCTACGAGAACGACAACCAAATCTATGCACGCGCACCACTGGGAATCGCGTACGAGCTACACGATTTACCGTTGGATATTTTCTTCGAATTTTCCCCGGGATTAGCTGTAGTCCCCACCCCAAGCTTGGTGATGAACTTTGGTATCGGGGGCCGTTTCTACTTCGACGTGAAGCGCGCTGTGGAAAAGCTCGATGAAGCGATATAACTTCGATAAAATGAAATAAAAAAAGCCCGAGCTCGCGCTCGGGCTTTTTGTTTCTTAGTCAGCTCCGCGAATTACTTCGCTGCTGCATATTTCTCAGCAACTGCATCCCAATTCACAACATTCCAAAATGCTGCGATGTAATCAGGACGACGGTTCTGATAGTTCAAGTAGTATGCGTGCTCCCACACGTCTAAGCCCATGATTGGGTGACCGCCACAGCCTACACCTGGCATCAACGTGTTGTCTTGGTTTGCGGAAGAACATACTTCCAACTTACCGTCTTTCACACACAGCCAAGCCCAGCCTGAACCGAAACGAGTCGCAGCAGCAGCATTGAATTTTTCTTTCAAGCCGTCCAACGAACCAAACGCTTCGTCAATAGCAGCTGCAAGATCTCCTGTTGGAGCGCCGCCGCCGTTTGGAGAAAGTACTTCCCAGAACAAGCAGTGGTTGTAGTAACCGCCACCGTTGTTGCGGATGGCTGCATTGTCTGAATGATTTGCAAGCAACTCTTCGATTGACTTGCCTTCCATATCTGTTCCTTCAACTGCTGCGTTGAGCTTTGAAGTGTATCCTGCGTGGTGTTTCCCGTGGTGGATTTCCATGGTACGTGCATCAAAGTGCGGTTCTAGCGCATCATGTGCGTACCCCAATTGTGGTAATTCAAATGCCATAATGAGTAGGGTTTTTTGTAGTTATTTGCGGCTAAGTTAACGCAAAATCGGCCCATCTGTTTTAACTTACGATTATATCCGCATATCCAATTCCTATGAGCTCAACTTCAAGCGCATCACCTCTTACTGCGAAAGCCCCGTTTCTGGTGCTCGATGCGTCCGCAGGATCTGGAAAAACCTACAGCCTCGTTCAACACATATTGATGAATGCGCTGCGTCCGGCAAACATGCCTGGGGCTTACCAAAAAATCCTTGCCATCACCTTCACCAACAATGCCGCGGATGAAATGAAGGCTCGACTGTTGAAGCAGCTTTTAGAATTCAGCAATGAGAGCGCACCCGCAAAAAATGAATTCTTTAAGCCCATTTGGGAGGCCCTAGAGCTGTCGCCAAAAGAACTACAAGTTCGCGCCTCCGCGGGAGCGAAGCACATGCTCCACAATTACTCTACGCTACACGTGGGAACCATTGACCAGTTCACACACAGACTGGTTCGCACTTTTACGCGAGACCTAGAACTCGATGATAATTTTGAGGTCCGATTAGACCTCGACGCAATGATCACTGAAGCTCTTGATGCGCTCTACAGCACGCTTGGGGAGCAGCACGAACTTCGTGAGGCATTGGTTGCTCTTGTTCGAGACCGCATGAATCGGGACAAAAATCACAATCCCGATTACGACCTTAAAAAGGAGGGCAAAAACAGTTTTAATGAAGACCATTGGCAATACTTAGAAAAGCTTCCTGAGCCCAAACGCCTCATTGAAATTCAACAAGAATTAGACGCTAAAATTTCGGCCATCTGCGAAACCGGGCGAACCCTTTCAGATGAAGCGAAAAAAATCCTTGAAGAACAGGATATAGCGGAGACCCTTGTACACAAAAAGAATGTAAAGAGTCAGATTCTTACCAAATGGCGCAAACTCCACCTCCATCCCCTGGATGCTGGTAAAAACGTTTGGAAATCGCATGTAAAAGGGGGAAACCGTGCTTGGGAAGAATTCCTAGCTAAGGCTAAGCGTTTTGAAGACGAAAACAAACACGCTTTAATTCTCCTAAAAGAAGCCACCTCTAAACTGCAAAACTTGGCGGCGACCAAAGCATTGCTCGCAAAGTTTGAAGAACTGCAAAAGAGCCAAAATGCCATGCCGCTCAGCGCGTTCAATAAACTCATTGCCGAAGAGCTCGAAAAAGAACCTGCCGCATTCATATATGCCCGGCTGGGTGAAAAATATTGGCACTTCTACATCGATGAATTCCAAGACACCTCAGTAGTGCAGTTCAACAACTTGCACCCACTCATAGAGCATTCACTCACTAAGGACGAGCATGACAATAGCGCGCTCATCGTCGGGGACGCTAAACAAAGCATTTACCGGTGGCGCGGCGGGAAGGCAGAACAGTTCATGAAGTTGGTCGACAACGAGCATCTGATTAACCGTTTTGAAGGACATCCCGAAGGACATGAACTCTATTCTCGAGATACCCTAAGGCTTGAACGAAACTTCAGAACACACGGAGCTATCGTCAGCTTTAACAATGCCCTGTTCTCCTCGCTTAATACAGATTTAGGACTTCAAGCGCACAGAGAAGTTTATTCGTCAGAACGTGTCGGTCAAAAACCGAATAAAAACGAAGATCAAGGCGAAGTACGCGTTGACGTGTTAGAAGCCGATAATGCAAACGATCTAAAGGATAGTGCCTGTGAAAAGACGGTTGAACGCATAGAAGAACTTGCCGATCGAGGTCACTCTTATTCTGACATCGCTATCCTCGTTCGAGGAAATGCAGACGGGAAAAGAATTGCTAATTTTTTAACGCAAAGGGGATACCCTGTTCTTAGCGCGGACAGTCTCGTGTTAAGCAATGCGCACGAAGGACGGCTTATTCATGCCGCTTCGAAGCTCTACCTGAACCCGCAAGATAAAGAGGCCCGATTTGCCTTGGCACATGCCCTCGTGCGTCAAGGAAAAATCCCTGCTGATAAAGGCTTTGCATTTGAAAGAGCCGTTGTCGACAAGGGCGTTGGCGCCCTCATTTCGGAATACCCTCGAGCAGCGCAACTACTGGCTCCTGCAGAAAGTCTGTTTGATTTTGCTGTACGAACATTTGATGTTTTTGGCTACCTCGAAGGTGCAAATGCCATGGTCGACGCTTCTCTTGATCTCATCTATGAATTCCAGAGTAGGGAGGGAACCTTCGCCACCTTACCGGGATGGTGGGAAGAACAAGCAAAGAACAAGAATGTCGAAGCACCTGAAAGCAAGCCGTCAATAAAAGTGATGACCATCCACAAAAGCAAGGGCCTGGAATTTGAGCACGTTATCGTGCCTTTTGACATCAACTTCAAGCCCGATAGTTCTGAACAGTGGTTGGACTTCCCGCTTCACGACGAGTTGGACAAAATGCCCATCACTTATAAGGACGACCACAAGGAACTCTTCGAATCAGATCAAATTCTAGAACTCGATACGAAGAACCGCTTTGACTGGATGAATATGGTCTACGTGGCACTTACACGCCCTGTTTCAGGATTACACCTCTTGCTCAAGGGTGGAAAAACACCGGGTCATTTAGCAAAGGCGGTACTTGATCATTTGGCACTGAGCTATGAGGCCCAGTCTTGGAGTTGTGGTAACGTCGTAGCACCAGATACTAAAAACGAGAACGCACCCGAAGCAATTATGGCTGCAGCGCATACCACAATGGGCGCTCTCGAGGTGAAAATGGCATTGACTGCACCCGATAAATGGTACGAGGGAGGCGCTGATGCGCGGAAGTGGGGAACAGCCTTGCATAGACTGCTTCAATACCCAAAAGAACTTCGTGCTCAAGGTCTGCAACGTCTTTACAGAAGTGGAGAATTTTCGAAACACCTTCACGAGAGAGCGGCTTCGGTACTTGAACAAATGAACGCAAAGGAAGTGCTACAAAGCCTGGAAAAAGAAGGTACCGTGGTCTACACTGAAAGAAGTATTATTAACGGTACCGATACATTGCGTCCTGACTTGATCATCGAATCGGAACAAAAATTGATGGTTATTGATTATAAAACAGGGACTCCTAAAGAAAAGGACGAGGTACAGCTCAGAGAATACATTGACTTGCTCTCAGCCAAATTCTCTGATGTAGACGGGGAACTGCTTTATATTTAAATTGTTACGCTGAAAACTATTGCCCATGCGCACTACTGTGCTTTTAAAAATTTTAACCGTTTCGGGACTTGTTTCGATCCTGCTTAGTGCACCGAGCTGTACGTCAGATAACATCGATGATAAATACGGCCCGGGTAGTGCTTGTGATACTGCAGCCGTGACCTTTAGCCAAGACATCAAGACCATCATTGGACAGAACTGTGAAATGTGCCACAATGGAAACAGTGCGAGTGGCGGACTTAATCTTGCAGGTCACGAAAACATCCAAAACTCAGCGCTGAGCGGTGCTCTAATGGACCGCGTGGAGCGTCCGATGAGCGATCCTTTATCTATGCCTCCGGCAGGGCCTCTCAGCGATTGCGATCAGAAAAAACTCATGGCTTGGATCAACCAAGGTGCTCCAAATAATTAATGGTATGAAAGCACTCTTATCCATCCTCACCATGGTTTCTTGCCTTTCCTTGAGCGGGCAACAATACTTGACCAGGCAGGGTATTTTGACCTTTGATGCAGGCTCTCCATTAGAAGATATTCGCGCAACAAGCAATAGTGCTACTGCTGTTTATGACGCAGCAGATGGAAAACTAGGTGTTCAAGTACTAATGACATCATTCGAATTTAGAAGGGCTTTAATGCAAGAGCATTTCAACGAGAACTATGTCGAAAGCGAGGTATATCCAAAGGCGGTATTCAAAGGAGAATACAAGGGCGGAAGAGCCATCGGCACATTAAATATTCACGGGGTTTCTAATGAAGTTGATGTACCTGCCACGTTAACCGAAGACGGCAATACTGTTCGTCTTAAAGCTTCGTTTGCAGTTACCATAGAGGACTTTGGAGTCGCTATTCCAAGGGCTGTTGCTAACAAAATTGACCCACAGGCAAAAATCACTGTAGATTGCACATTGCAAGCACGATAATGAAACCACTTTTATACTCTTTTTTACTCCTTTGTTCTCTAGCTGTTCAAGCCCAAGAAAGCGATCTTTTCGATGTTTTTGAAGAGAGTACACCAAGCGAAGTAGTGTACGCTTCGTTCAAGGGGACACAACTCATCAACGCTGCGACAAACGAAACACCCGGCGAAGGGGTATTGCAGTTTGTAATGGCGCACCGCTTTGGTAGTTTCAATGACGATTACCTCTATAACTTCTTCGGCCTGGACAACGCTCAGGTAAGGATGCAGCTTGACTACGGGGTGACCAATCGACTAAATATTGGAATAGGGCGGAGTTCCTTTTTAAAGGTTGCAGACGGATTTGTTAAATACCAGCTGCTTCAACAACAAAAGGGAACTAAAACGGTCCCTGTGAGCATCACCTTACACAGCAGCACTAACTACAGGAACGCTCGCTACACTGATGGTATTGACCATGCTATGAGCGATAGATTCTCCTACATGCACCAAGCTGTTATTGCCAGGAAATGGAACCGAAAGCTTAGTACTTTAGTGAGCCCTTCCGTTGTTCATTTCAATTTGGTGCCTACCGCCCAGGATCCAAATACCACTGCTCATATCACATTGGGCGCTCGGTATAAAATTTCAAATAGAATGGCCCTCACGGGGGAAAGCACCCTTTTGTCCAATCGAGAATTTAGCAGTGGCGAAAGATATACCACTCCTTTTGCTTTGGGTGTAGATATAGAAACCGGCGGCCATGTTTTTCAACTGCACATCTCGAATACCCGTGCGATGAACGGTCCCTATTGGATGGCTAGAAACCCATACAGCGCGGGTAATGGCGGGCTATTCTTAGGTTTTAACATCTCTAGAGTATTTACTGTAAAAGAGTAAGGTTTGGGCATAAAAAAACCCTGCCCGAAGACAGGGTTTAACCAAACCAATAAACCTAAGCTACTCTTAAGTTGGTGTAAATTTAATATGAATTCTTGAATTAGCCATTAGAGTTGTTCAGAAAAAGTGTCCTTTTCACACTTTTGTCTCATTTGCAACAAAGCCGCTTCTTTCTAAAAAACCGCTTTAAGGCCCCATTAAGGGCGGAATTGGGGCTAAAAACCACAGAAATTTAAGGGATTTCGGGGGTTGTTATTAAACAATTCTTTGCATTGTACGAATTACACCCCTGTGTCTTCATGTTTAAACCATTGATTTACAGTATTTTATATTAGTATTTATCAGGTATAAACTCCTTTAAGTGTATTATGTACACTATTGAAAAAATCTTTTTATACTTGTAAACTAATCGTTAACACAAATAATAATGAATCAAAATCTACGTCGTGTATTGTCATCTACGACGCTTTGGTGCTCGATGCTTCTACTTGGATCACAGGTAGCTTATGCACAGAGTGAAGGCGAAGGTGGTGACGATGCAATGTCTCAAGCAGACATGTTGTTTGAGCAACTTGAAGAAGTTGTTGTCATTGGTTACGGTACTCAGAAGAAGAAAGACCTTACGGGTTCTTCTGCTCAGGTAAGTGCCGAAGACTTCAACGGTGGTGTTGTAACATCACCAGAATTGTTGATCCAAGGTAAAGCTGCGGGTATCACAATTACTCCAACCAACGGTGAGCCGGGTGGTGGTGTAAGTGTACGTGTTCGTGGTGGTACTTCGATCTCATCTAGTAACGAGCCGCTTTACGTTATTGACGGTATGCCTATCCAGTCAGCGAACACTCTACCTGGTGGTACTGGTCAAACTGGTGGTTCTCAGCGTAACCCGCTTTCTCGTTTGAACCCGAACGACATTGAGTCGATCACTGTATTGAAAGACGCTTCTGCGACTGCTATCTACGGTGCACGTGGTGCGAACGGTGTTGTACTTATTACAACGAAGAAAGGTAAAGGCGGTAGCGCTATGGCTGTTGATTACAACTACCAGGTAAGTGCATCTACGCTTGCTAAGAAGTTGGATCTTTTGACTGCTGACGAATACCGTGCAGCTGTAAACCGTTTCGGTCTAGGTAACACTCTAGGCAACGCGGATACAGATTGGCAAGATGAGGTATTCCAGACAGGTGTTGCACAACAGCACAACTTGTCTTTGTCTGGCGGTTCTGCGGAAGGTAACTACCGTTTATCACTTGGTTACTTAGACCAAGACGGTATTGTGATCAACTCAGGTACTGAGCGTTTCACTAGCCGTTTGTCGATGAACCAAAAAACATTGGACGGTAAATTGACTCTTTCTGGAAACATCAACGTTTCTCAGCAAGACGATAACCTTACTCCTTACCAGCAAACTGGTGGTTTCGAAGGTGGTCTTTTCACTAACGTGATGAAGATGAACCCGACACTTCCTGTTTACGACGCTGACGGAAACTACACATTCGTTTCTAACTCTGTTCGTAACCCAGTTCAAGCTGCATTGGAAATTGACGATGTTGCTCGTACAACTGGTATCACAATGAACGGTACTGCTCGTCTAGATCTAGGCGATGTATTGGAAGGTCTTAGCGCTACTGCTAACACTGGTTACGATACATATAATACACTTCGTAAAACTTACCTACCAAAAGCTACTCCTTACGGTGTTGCTGATAATGGTGTTGCTTCTCAGAAGTACGGTCAAGTTTCTTCTCAAGTATTGGAAACTTACTTGAACTACGATGCTGAAGTTGCTGGTAACATGTTGAACTTCATGGCAGGTTACTCTTGGCAAGAAAACAACTACGAAGGTTTCGGTGCTACTGCATACGAATTCGTTACAGATAACTACAGCTTCAACAACCTTGACGGTGGTGGTCGTGCACAATTGGGTGACAAGTACTCTTACCGTGGTCAGTCTCGTCTAGTTTCTTTCTACACTCGTGCTAACTACGATATCGGTGGAAAGTTGATGTTGACAGGTACTGTTCGTCGTGACGGTTCTTCTAAGTTCGGTGCTGATAACAAGTGGGGTATCTTCCCTTCTTTCGCAGCTGCATTGCGTCTATCTGAGTTTGACTTCGTTCCAGAAGCATTCTCTGATTTGAAATTGCGTGCTGGTTGGGGTGTTGTAGGTAACGAAGCAATTGGTGAATACCAAAGTATTGCACGTATCGGTACAGGTTCTAACGCTGTTATCGGTGGTTCTACTACTTCAGGTACTGGTTACTTGAACCCTGCTAACCCAGGTCTACGTTGGGAGTCTACAGCTTCTACGAACATCGGTTTGGATTGGGAAATGAACGGTGGTAAGTTCTACGGTTCTTTGGACTTGTTCCAGAAAAACACTTCAGACCTTCTATTGACTGTTCCTGCACCAGCTCCTTCTGTTGCTCCAACATTGTTGGCTAACGTAGGTGCTACTTCAAACACTGGTTTTGATTTGATGTTGAACTACGCTCTAATGAGCTCTTCTGACTTCGGTTGGGATATCGGTTTCAACTTGTCACGTTCAAGACTAGTTGTTGAAGATTTGGGTACAAACTCTGAAATCTTGACTGCTCCTATCTCTGGTGCTGGTCAATCAGGTGCATTCGCTCAGAAACTTGTTGTTGGTGAAGCTTACGGTACTTTCTACGGTCTCGTATACGACGCTTCTTCTAACACGTACGGTGATGAAGCTGAGGTTATCGGTTTGGCTCAGCCAGACTTTACTTACGGTTTCTTGAACACGTTTAGCTTCGGTAAATTCAACGCTAGCGTATTCTTCCGTGGACAGCAAGGTGGTTCTGTGTTCAACAACACAGCAATGGAGTACACTACGCTTGATAACTTGAACACCAACATTAACTTGTTGGCTCCTGCACTTGACTTCTCTGACGATATGTTGACGTCTACGCCAACGTACTCTTCTCAGTGGATTGAAGATGCTTCGTTCTTGCGTCTTGATAACTTGAACATTTCTTACAACGTTGATGTTGAAGGTTCACAATGGTTGAACTCAGCTGTTGTTGGTTTGAGTGGTCAAAACTTGTTGTTGTTGACAAACTACACTGGATACGATCCAGAAGTGAACACTTCAGCTTCTGCTAACGGTGCTCCTTCATTGGGTGTTGACTACACGAACTACCCACGTGCTCGCACTATTGCGTTGAACGTGAAATTCAACTTGAAATAATTTAAAAAAGATCGATACAATGAAAAGATTTTCAAAAATCGCATTGATTGCAGCCGCCGCCGTATCTACAGTTACGTTCCAGAGCTGTACTGATCTAGAAGAAACTATCTACGAGGATATCACCGCAGATAACTTCTTCTCAAGCGAAGGCGATTACTACTCTGTACTCGTAAATGCTTACGGAAACCTACGTCCTTGGTTGTGGAGCTACTACAACGTAAGCCAGGTTTCTTCTGATGAAACTATCGTACCTACCCGTGGTGGTGACTGGGGTGATGGTGGTGTGTGGCGTGAGCTTCACATGCACAACTGGTCTCCAACTAACGGTCACATCGTAGGTCTATGGAACGACGCAAACAAAGGTTTGGCTCAAACGAACCAGTTCATCTTCGACCTTATGGACGCTGATGACGCTTTGTTCTCTGGTAACAACAAAGCTACGTACATGGCTGAAGCTAAAGTTTTGCGTGCATACTACTACTTCCAGTTGATGGACTTCTTCGGTGGTGTGCCAATCCTAGAGAGCGCAGCTATTGATCCAGCAAACCTTCCTGCTCGTAACACACGTGCGGAGGTATTTGCTTTCATCAAATCAGAATTGCAATCTGCAATTCCAGATTTGGAAGCATCTCACGCTGCTGATCAATACGGTCGTGTAACTAAAGGCGCTGCAAACGGTCTATTGGCTCGTTTGTTGTTGAACGCTGAGGTATACTCTGGTACTGCTGATTACGCTGGTGCAAAAGCTGCATGTGATGCTGTAATTAACAGTGGTGAGTACTCTTTGGAGGCTGATTACCACGATAACTTTACACCTTCTAACGACGGTTCTTCTGAGGCTGTATTCGTTATTCCTAACTTGAACGAAGGTGGTATGGGTCTTACTATCCACATGAGAACGATGCACTACAACCAGTTGCCATCTTCTCCATGGAACGGATTCTGTACGCTTGCTGATTTCTACAACACGTTTGATACTGCGAACGATGCTCGTTCTGATATCTTCTTGGTTGGTCAGCAGTACGATGACGCTGGTAACGCTTTGACTGACCGTCAAGGTAACCCATTGAGCTTTACAGCTTCTCTTCCAGGTATCACTGGTGCAACTGAAACAGACGGTATCCGTGTTCTTAAGTGGGCTGTGGATAACGCTGCTGCAGGTGGTGATGCTCAGAATGACCTTGCTGTTGTACGTTACGCTGACGTTCTTTTGATGAAAGCGGAATGTCTTCTAGCTGAAGGTGACGAAACTGGTGCGTTGGCAATTGTTAACGATATCCGCGCACGTGCTGGTGCTACAGCTCGTACTTCTTTGTCAATGGACGATCTTCTTGAAGAAAGAGGTTTCGAATTGGCTTGGGAAGCTGTACGTCGTATGGATTTGATTCGTCACGGCAAGTTCACTGACGCTTGGGAACTTAAGGAAGTAACTGGTGAAGACTACGTTAAGTTGATGCCAATTCCATTCTCAGCATTGGGAGCTAACCCGAACCTAGAGCAAAACCCAGGTTACCCTTCGGAATAATTCTAGTTCGATATAACTAAGTATTTAGTAAGGAGCCAGCACGAAAGTGCTGGCTTTCTTTTTTATATTGCTACTCCTGCTTCAATGCTTACACACACTATGATTCGAAGAATATTACCCGTGGCCTTTTTGGCCTTTTTTGTTGCCTGTCAGCCCGCCGATTCCATCGACGCGCTATTCACACAATTGGACAATAAAAAAATCGGAATTGACTTTCAAAACAACCTTGCTTACGACAAGGACTTCAACGTATTTAACTACCGTAACTTTTACAATGGCGGTGGTGTTGCAGTGGGTGATGTAAACAATGACGGATGGATGGATCTGTACTTTACAGCCAACCAAACCTCAAATACCCTCTACCTCAACAATGGGGACATGACCTTTACGGACATCACCGAAAGTGCCGGTGTCGCTGGACAGCAAGCCTGGTCCACGGGTGTAGCTATGGCAGATGTCAATCAAGACGGGTTCATCGACATCTATGTCTCAAATTCTGGAGATATCAAAGGGGATAGCCGTGCCAACGAACTATTCCTCAACAACGGCGATAATACATTCACCGAAGTTGCTGAAGAGTGGGGCGTTGCTGATCAAGGGTTGAGCACCCACGGTGTGTTCTTTGATTACGACAGAGACGGCGACCTCGACCTCTATGTACTAAACAATAGCTACCGTGCTATAGGGAGTTTTAATCTTGAAAAGAGCTCACGTGAAGTGCGCGATGCTGAAGGCGGTGATAAGCTCTACCGAAACGACGGAAGTTCTTTTACCGATGTCAGCGAAGCGGCAGGCATAATGGGTAGCGAGATTGGTTTTGGTCTAGGTACCACCGTTGGTGATGTTAATGGCGACGGATGGGACGATATCTACATCTCAAATGACTTCTTTGAGAAAGACTACCTCTACATCAACAATCAAGACGGAACGTTTAGCGAGGAGCTCGAAAAACACATGCGCCATACGTCTTTTGCATCCATGGGTGCGGATATGGCCGACATCAACAACGATGGGGCACCGGACATCTTTGTTACTGATATGCTTCCACAAGGTGTTCGAAGACTGAATCAGACCACCACTTTTGAAAACTGGGATGTATATCAAGGGAAATTGAAATGGGGGTACTACCACCAGTTCAACCGCAATATGCTGCACTTGAATACCACAGAAGGCGATTTCTCGGAGATCGGCCAACTAAGTGGCGTAGAAGCTACTGATTGGTCGTGGGGAGCACTTATTGCCGATTTGGATAACGACGGTTGGAGGGACATCTATATCTCAAACGGTATCAACCACGACCTCACCGACCAAGATTACATCAATTACATCTCCAACGAGGAAGTGATGCGTTCCATCGTCACCAAAGAAGGGGTCAACTACAAGGAGCTGATCGACCTCATGCCTTCTACGCGCATTCCGAACTATGCGTACAAGAATGTTGCGAAAGGGTACAAGTTTGTCAATAAAGCCGAAGATTGGGGACTGGATGCACCGAGCCACAGTAACGGATCTGTATATGCAGATTTAGACAACGACGGCGATCTAGAATTGATCGTCAACAACACAAATCAAGCGCCGTTCATCTGGCGCAACAATGCTGAAACACTGCTTGCAGAAAACCACAGCATCTCGTTGGATTTGCGCAATGAAAACGGCGCGACTGCCATTGGAGCTAAGGTGTACGGCTATGCTGGTGGGGAGATGTTCTTTGCAGAATTGGTCCCGATGAAAGGGTTCCAAAGCTCTGTAGATCCGAGAATACACCTTGGTGTTGGTGCACATACTAGCCTCGACAGTTTAACCATCGTTTGGGGAGATAATACCTCTCGTTTGAGTGCTGTAGCTGCAGATAGCCTTTACGTTCTTACGGCGGCAGATGCTCAGCCTACCCAGCTTGCACGGGCAAAAAGTACCTTTTTACAGGCCTCAGGAGAATATGGCTCGCGTACAGAAAATAAATACAGCCAGTTTAACGAGGAGCGCCTCATTCCACAAATGGTTACCACAGAAGGCGCGCGATTGGCCTACGCAGACATTAACGGGGACGGTTTTACAGACGTTTACCAATGTGGTGCGGCTGGCGAAGCGGGTAAACTGTTTTTAGGGTCCAATTACTACGGCTTTGAAGAAGCTACTCGAAATCCTTTCAAAGCACACGCTGCTAGTGAAGACACCGACGCTCAATTCTTCGATTACGATGGAGACGGAGATCTCGATCTATATGTGGCAAGCGGTTCTATGGAGGCTGAAAACAACAGTACCGACCTTTTTGACCGCATCTATAAAAACGTCGGCGGCGGAAAACTCGTTTATGATGAAAATGCACTTCCGCGACTTCCAGTGCGCTCCTCCTCTATCGCTGTGGCCGATTTTGACGGCGATGGTTTGACCGATGTGTTTGTTGCGTCAAGAGGATTGAAAGGCCGCTACGGCATCCCTGCTAATGGCCTATACTTGAAGAATTATGGCAACGGAGAACTCCGCAACGAGCGCAGAACTACTCGCGGGTTCCAACGCATCGGCATGATTACAGATTGTGCCGCAGGCGATGTGGACGGCGACGGCGATGCCGACCTATTTACTGTGGGTGATTGGTCGGGCATTCGACTTTGGATCAACGACAACGCAAGCTTTAAAGAGCAGACGATAGAAGCCGGTTTCAACTACAGCCAAGGGCTTTGGAATACCATGAAGCTCACAGATGTCGACGGTGACGGGAACCTCGATGTAATTGCGGGTAACCTTGGAGAGAATTGTCGCCTAGAGGCCTCTGTACAAAAACCGATGGCATTGTTCGTGAATGACTTCGATGGAAACAGTTCAACAGACCCTATCCTTTGTTCGTACTGGGGCGACACATTGTTCCCACGAGTATTGCGACACAACCTGATCTCACAGCTGCCATATTTGAAGAAAGAAAACCTCTTGTACCAGGAATACGCAGGCAAAAGTGTATTTGAAGTGTTCGATACCCTCCAACTCGAGCGCAGCGCGTTGCTCCAAGCACAAACGCTGCAGACAGTCATCTACTTCAATAACGGAAACGGCACCTTCAGTCAAGGCACACTACCTCTAGAAGCACAGATCGCACCGGTTTATGCTATAGATGTGGTCGACGTGAACGGAGATGGCGCAAAGGATATCATCATGGGCGGAAACCTCTTTGAAGTGCAGCCGGAATGGGGAAGGTATGATGCCTCGAGAGGGACCGTGCTGCTTGCAGACGGGACACGCTCGTTTGAAGCAGCAGGTACAGCAGCGTCCGGACTCAACGTAGAAGGACAAGTGCGAGATATTATCACCTACAAGCGCGGCGATGCAACCTATGTGCTCTTCTCCAAGGTTAATGGCCCTATGGAAGAATACAAACTCGCCGAATAATGCTGAAAAAGGCACATATCGCCTTATTTCTTGCCCTTTGTGCCTGTACATCAGCGCCCAAAGAACCCACCTTGTTTGAAGAGGTTAGCGAGGCAGCAGGTATTGACTTTGCGAATGTCTTAGAGGAAAACGACCAACAGAACATTGTGGACTACCTCTACTTCTACAACGGAGCAGGGGTTGCTGTGGCCGATTTTGACGGCAACGGGTTCGAAGACATCTACTTTGTGCGTAACCAAGGCGCCAATGCGCTCTATTTTAACCAAGGGAATTGGAATTTCACCAAGGGAGACCTTTCCGCGGCCGGAAGTGCAGATTTTCAAACGGGAGTAAGTGTTGTAGACATCAATGCTGACGGTTTTCCCGACCTGCACGTTAGCGCCGTGAATTACCACATCTGGAACGGGCATAACGAGTTCTACCTCAACCAAGGCGACGGAACCTTTACTGAAATCAGCAAGGATTTAGGGATCGATTTAGCGGGCTACGGCCAACAGGCACTTTTCTTTGATTGCGACAATGACGGCGACCAAGATCTCTATGTTTTGCGCCACAGTGTCCACCCTTCCGGGGCCTATAACAAAGCTACACAACGCGGCACCACCGATGAAAAGGCAGGAGACCGTTTCTTCTTAAATACCGGCTCTCCAGAAGCGCCTGTTTTTGAGGATAAAACGGAAGAATTTGGAGTGCTTAGCTCACAGCTCGGTTATGGTCTAGCAATCGTCTCCGAGGACTTTAACAGCGACGGTTATTTAGATGTGTTTGTCGCCAACGATTTTCACGAGAATGATTACCTGTATCTAAATCGCGCTGGCGAGGGTTTTGAATTGGCCACAGATGAAAGCTTTCAGACCAATTCTAAGTTTACCATGGGCGTGGATGCCGGAGACCTCAATGGAGATGGCCTCACTGATCTTTTCACCCTGGACATGAAGCCTTGGGACGAGGTAGAGCGCAAAAATGCGCTGGGTGCGGAGCCCTTCCACATTCACAAATACAAGCGCTCGCAGGGGTATGTCGAACAGTTTCCTAAAAACAGTGCGCACCTTCAACGCGGCAATGTCGCTTCCAAGGGAATGGCCCTACCGGTATTTGAAGACGTTGCCCCACTCCTTGGGGTTGAAAGCACGGATTGGTCATGGGGGGTCCTGCTCGAAGATTTCGACGGTGATGGATACAAAGACCTCTATGTAACCAACGGAATCAAGCGTCGTCCCAATGACCTAGATTACATTCAATTCCTCTCGAGCGGCGAAGGCGTAGCGAAATCCGACGAGAGCATTTACAGTCAGATGCCGCCGGGTCTTGTAAGTAATCGCGCATACCGCGGCACTTCAAAAGGCATGGTCGAAACCTCGGCGAAATGGGGCCTCGATTTCAAAGGCACTAGTAACGGATCTGCGGTGGCCGATTTTGACAATGACGGTAAACTGGATCTGGTCATCAACAACCTCGACGACCGCGCACACCTGTACCGCAATATCCTCGCCACCGCCGCCACAACAGTTGACTTTGGCGGTTACAACGTACGCTACCGTAAGCGCCTTGGTGCAAAATCGCATTGGAACCTTGGAACACGCTCTTGGCTTAGTCACAGCTCTACCCGTAAAAATGTGGACGACTTCGGGGGGGGCATCATCGTGGAATGGCCTAACGGAACGGCGGAAGCCTATACCTTACTTCCTGGTGAACACAACCCACTTCGTCCTGGTGAAGGCATGATCGTTGATGGTTTAGAGACCGTGAACAAGAGCCGTGTTGCGGCCGCCTTAGATACTTTACCCTTCGGACATAAAGAAGATGCGTATACCAGCTTTGTGGAGACCCCGCTATTGATTCAAGGCACAGACGAATTAGGTCCTGCGGGCGCCTATTTCGACGGAAAGCTCTTTGTGGGCGCCAGCACCGGTAAAGCACCGCTCTGGGCAGACTTACAAACGATGGATACTACCCTTTTGTGGGGCGATAGAGCACATGAAGACGTGGATGCTGCACTCATAACGCTAGGCACTGGTCAAACCGCCCTAGTAGTGGTCACCGGCAGCAGCCAAATGCCCAATAATTCTACACGTCAACAAGACCGCATTTACTTCCATTCAGATAAGCCAAGTGTTTCACTGGGTGAAGAGGGAACCAATGCTTCTTGTGTAGCCGTTCTGGATCTTAACGGTGACGGAAA
>QQUU01000087.1 GCA_003385605.1 Bacteroidota bacterium | reverse complement strand
GACGGCCCAACGAATATAAAGGGGAAGGACCAAGCCAGTCGAAATAGACCTGCGACGATGAGATCTTGATTGCTTTTATTTCCGCTCATTGTTGTATGAATCTACAGCAGCTCTTACACTGCCGTGTTTTAATAGTAATTCCTGGGCCAATTCATTCTCGATATCAAGCTCCTCAGCAACCATACGAGTACCTCGATCTACCAACTTATCGTTAGAAAGTTGCATGTCGACCATTTTGTTGCCTTTCACACGCCCTAATTTGATCATGGTAGCCGTCGTGATCATATTCAACACCATCTTCTGTGCAGTACCCGATTTCATTCTTGTAGAGCCTGTGAGGAATTCAGGACCAACCACTACGGCAATCTCGTGCTGAGCTACCTTTCCTACGGGACTTCCTGCGTTACATGTAATACAACCAGTAAGTAAACCATGCTTATTTGCAGCTTCTATTCCTCCAATAACATAAGGTGTAGTCCCACTAGCGGCAATACCAACGACGGTGTCTAAAGGTTGGATATTATATTGTTTTAAATCCTCCCAAGCACCGGTAGTACTGTCCTCAGCATTTTCAACAGCTTTTCGAATGGCACTATCACCACCGGCTATTAGGCCAATGACCATATCATGACTAACGCCAAAAGTTGGAGGGCATTCGCTGGCATCTAATATTCCTAGACGACCCGAAGTTCCCGCACCTATGTAGAACAAACGTCCACCTTGCTCCATACGAGGCACCAAAGCCTCAATGAAAGCAGTAATGGAGGGTATTTGCTCACCAACAGCATGTGCCACCTTTTGATCTTCGGAATTGATTCCATGCACTAAATCAGAAACACTCTTGTGTTCTAGGTTTGAATGCAAGCTATCCTGTTCTGTCGTCCTCATTTCTTCTTCATTTTTGCCATGTAGAAGCCGTCATTATGGGCTCCAGGGTCAACAGTACGTTCCTCGACCAATTCAAAATTTTCGTTGTTTTCCAAAAACTGTCGTACCTGACGACCATTTTCCATGGGTAAAATACTACAGGTCGCATAAACAAGCGTACCTCCTGATTTGAGCATTCTAGGATAACGGTGGAGAATATCGGCTTGAACACCCTCAAGTCGCTCTAAATGCTCTGGCTGCAGTTTCCATTTCGTGTCGGGTTCTCGCTTTATGACACCCGTTCCGGAACAAGGGACATCCAACAAGAGGTAGTCGGCGGTTTCAGTGAGTTTTTCTAAAATCTTCGGTTCTTCCCAAGCTCTGGTTTCAACGATATCTAAACCGCTCCGTTGCGTTCTCTTCTTGAGTTCGCCTAGTTTCCGACCTTCAACATCCATGGCGATGAGCTGACCCTGATTCTGCATCAACGCACCGAGCAGTAGCGTCTTACCACCTGCGCCCGCACACGCATCAATAGTCGTACTGCCAGGAGAAGGATTTAGGAAATACCCTATCTGCTGAGATCCGGCATCTTGAACTTCAAAATTTCCATTCTGAAATCCAGGTATGTTATTCAATCTAGGACGTCCTTCCAGATAAAACGCATTTTCAAATACAGGATGCGTATGCACTTCTATGTTATGCGCCGCCAATTCTTCTACTACCTCTTCAGGGCTCGCCTTAAGCGTATTCACACGAATATTCACTGTATTGGGAACGTTCATGTTTCGTGCAATCACGGGCCATTTATCGCCTAATTGATTCGACGCAAGCTCATTGAACCAATGAGCATAGCTCTCCTTGTCTTGAATTCGATCTAATTGTGCCAGGCGCTCTTTTACCGGAAAATCTCGCACCGTATCAAACTTTGGCCAATCGGGGAGGGTATAACCTCTCCATTGCCAGTAGATGCCGAAGAGCTTTTGCAAGTCCTTTCGTTTGGTGGAAGGTTCACGCTGGTAAAGAGCCCATAACAAGCCCCACCAACGCACCATTTCATAGGTGTGTTCTGCGACGAAACTTCGATCACGCGAACCCCACTTTTTATTTTGCCTGAGCAATCTTTCGACTACTCGGTCTGCATAAATGCCCTTTCCAAAGCTCATTTCAAGTGCCTCAAGGACACCCGCCACAGTATTTGGAAATAGACGAGGTTCTTTCATTAGATGGCAGGAAACTTGGTCGGATCCTTTTCATTCATCATGGCATAGATTTCCTCAACCATATCGTCTAGCGAAGGCTTCGAAAAATAATCGCCGTCAGAGGCGAATGCCGGTCTATGATCTTTAGAGCTTACCGTTTTCGGCGCTGCATCTAAATACTGATATCCGCCTTGATCTTCAAGAATGTGCTGCAGTAAGAATGCACTAGCACCTCCGCGAACATCTTCATCTACAATGACCAATGTATTGGTTTTCTTGAGAGAAGCTGCCACATCATGATTAGTATCAAACGGAATGAGGCTCTGTGCATCAATGAGCTCGACACTTACGCCCAGCTCAGCAAGCTCAGCAACCGCTGCTTCTGCAATGAAACAGTTTGATCCGTAAGTCAACATGGTAATGTCAGTTCCTTCGTTCATAATTTCCACTTCACCAATTGGTGTGGTGAATTCTCCTAGATTGGTTGGAAGCATTTCCTTGCGACGGTATCCGTTAAGACATTCAATCACTAGGGCAGGATTGTCCAACTGGAGTAATTTGTTGTAGAAACCTGCTGCTTTCGTCATGTTGCGAGGAACAAGTACATACATCCCTTTAATACTATTGATAATGGTCCCCATTGGAGATCCAGAATGCCAAATCCCTTCCAAACGGTGTCCTCTTGTACGAACAATGGTAGGAGCTTTTTGACCACCAACAGTTCTGTAGTGTACCGTCGCCAAATCATCAGACATGATTTGTAAAGCGTAGAGCAAGTAATCCAAGTATTGGATTTCCGCAATAGGGCGGAGGCCCCGCATGGCCAGACCTATTCCTTGTCCCATAATAGTTGCTTCACGAATACCGGCATCTGCAACACGCGTTTCACCGTATTTCGCTTGCATACCTTCTAGACCTTGGTTTACATCACCAATCTTTCCACTATCCTCTCCAAACACCATAGTTTGGGGATACATATCAAATAGCTTGTCGAAATTATCTCTGATAACAATACGAGCATCCACTTCTTGTGCATCTTCGTATTGTGCTGGGGTAGAGGAAAGTAAATCGTTGGTAGGATTTTCGCTATACAAGTGTGAGCTGTAACGGCGCTCTTGATCAGCTTTGCTAGATGCAAGCCAATTTTTTAACGCGGAAGTATCCACCCGGTTATCGCCACGAACAATACGTAAGGCTTTACGAGCTGCTTTGAAGCTATGTGCGACTTCTACGTCCTCAACAGCTTCTAATTCCTTGATAGTATTGGTTATAAAAATGCCTTTTTCGCCTTGCTGTTGCATGGCTTTTAGAATAGAAAGCACCTCACTGCGTAAACGTTTTGGTACCTCTTGATAAATGGTCCAAGCCGCTTTCTTGCCTTCGCGAGCTGATTTTTTAGCTTCTTTTGTGAGCTGGTCCAATTCTTCTTGGGTAGCAATTCCTTGGTTAATCATCCACTCGCCGAACTTAAGGATACAATCGTGGTCTTTTTCCCACTGAAGTCGCTCCTTACTCTTATAACGTTCATGCGAACCACTGGTACTGTGTCCTTGTGGCTGAGTCATTCCTTTAACATGGATCATTACAGGGACATGCTCCTCACGGGCAACCTGCCCCGCTTTCGTAAACGTATTAATTAGGGCAGGGTAGTCCCAGGCTTCAACGACGAAGATGTCGTATCCATTGCCCTTTTCATCGCGCTGAAATCCTTTGAGAATCTCTGAAATATCTTCTTTAGTGGTTTGGTATTCAGCACCTACTGAAATGCCGTATTCATCGTCCCAAATAGAAATAACCATGGGTACTTGAAGGACACCTGCTGCGTTTATAGTCTCAAAAAACAGACCTTCAGAAGTAGAAGCATTTCCGATGGTTCCCCATGCAACTTCATTACCTTCCTTGCTGAACTTCTCAGAACCCTCAAACTTTACTTCTTTAAAAACCTTTGAAGCTTGAGCGAGGCCAAGCAAACGTGGCATTTGACCGGCTGTTGGGCTAATGTCAGATGAACTGTTGTATTGATTGGTCAGATCAACCCAGTTACCATCTTTATCTAAACTGCGTGTAGCAAAGTGTCCATTCATTTGACGTCCACCAGCCATTGGCTCATGCTCAACATCAGTCACAGCATATAATGACGTAAAGAACCCGATAGAATCCAGCTCTCCAAGAGCCATCATGAAAGTTTGATCTCTGTAGTAACCGCTCCTGAAATCACCTTTTTTAAAAGCTTTAGCCCATGCAATTTGAGCCAATTCTTTACCGGCACCAAAAATTCCAAATTTGGCTTTACCAGTAAGTACTTCTCGACGACCCATTAACGAGCATTCACGAGATAGAACGGCGGTAAAATAATCGTGATGAATCTCTTTCTTGAAATCGAGGTAACTGATTTCCTTCTGCTTATCTGTCATAGTATTTGGGTAGAGCTAGGTTAAACTCACCACAAATATACGCCATTATCCACCTAGAAAAGGCGCTTGAATACAAAGAGAACGAACAGTGTGATGACGATTAATAGAGCGACTTGTATACCTCCACTGCGGTAGTGAATCTTGTGCATCGCTAAATCTTTGCGGTAACTGATAAATAGAAAGGTCAAAAACGCTAAAGCGAATATGCCAGCAAAAATCCAATGTCCTGTTGTAATGTTCTCCATAGCGTCAAATTTACTTTCTTTGAAGCATAAAATAGAGCAAATGAAAAAGCAATTAAACCACGTCGAAAAATTTCACGATACGTTTGGAATTCCGAATGAATACACGCCTAAAGCCACTATTAATAATGACTTAATTGATTTGCGCTTTAAGCTAATGGCTGAGGAGAACGAAGAATACCTAGAGGCTGCGAAAAACGGCGATTTGGTTGAAGTTGCAGATGCGCTTGGCGATATGATGTACATCCTCTGTGGAACTATTCTGAGTCATGGTATGCAGCACAAAATAGAAGAGGTTTTTGAAGAAATACAACGCAGTAACATGAGTAAACTTGGTGAGGACGGTAAACCCATTTACAGAGAGGATGGTAAGGTTTTAAAAGGCCCCAACTACTTCAAGCCGAACATCGCCAAAATCATTGAATAGTAGGCCTAGTTTGAACTTTTGAAGTACGCTGCTCAAATAGTGGCGTACATCCGGGTAAACTTTTCATTTCTTCGCTTGCACTATCCCAAGGAGCATAAGAGGCTTCAACACCCTTGTTCGCATTTATCTTTCTTACGTTCCCTTCCTCGAATGTTATCGATATATACGCACACGCAGTTTTGTTTACACCCTCAACTACCTGATCGTCATTGATACTATGGGTGATGTTTTGGGCATTCCCGCGCAGTTCAAGAGAGTGAATAGCATTATCCATGAATTTCCCCTCCAGCTCTTTTCCTACTGCTTGATCGAAGTGAATAGAGTCATCAGTTAGACTAACGATAGCTGTATTACCCATCAGGAACAAGCTATCTAAGGCTTCATCGAGAAGTGATAATACTGCGGAATCGCAGGTAAACTGGCTGTTTTCACTCCACATACGAGGACTAGGATACAGCGTGAGCTCCTCGCTCGTTTCAGTGTAGGTGAAGAATTCACTTTTTCCTTGAAAATCGGTGCTGTAAAAAGAAGTATTGTACTGTAGATCTACCTTTCTGTATCCCATGGAGTCTGTTCGTATATGCAAAGTATCGCCTTTCGCGTATAATGTGTCTTCATCCATTCTCTGGCGGTAATACACGGGGAAATGAGCGTCGACAAAGTTGGGTTCCTTGGTATAGTCAATAAATTCAGATTCCAGAACGAGACCTTGAGCAGTATCAGCTACTAGGGCATTACCAAAAAGTCGTCCAGCTTCGGATTTGAGATTATAACTAATCGAATCAGATTCGATATAATTACCTGGAGCACTGATGCTCGCGCCTTGGCCTAGATTGAGCTGTGCACTTTCTGCAAGATATTCGCCGATACTGCAAAGAATAGTGGTGCTGTCCCTAAGAAGGGTGGAAGGCCCTGCAAATTCGTATCTGTCGGTATTAGGGAAATACAAGAGCGTATCGGTGTAAAGGGAATACGTAGAATCTAAGGCTTCAACGTTGCCTCTCAACCATACCGTTTCGTAATCTGTGTTATAAGACCCTCTATCCGCTGTTAACTCTAGCGATTCCCTCACTAGGGTACTACGAACAGTGTAATAAGCGGTTGCACTCTTTCTATCGTAAAAGAGTTGTTTGGTATTTAATTGAGAAGATGGGGTAGTCAGCTGCACATTCTGGCTGATAGTAAATGTTCTACTCTCGCCGTCGTAGTCTAAGCGATTCCCCGTGATAACTGTTGTGTCTGCCTGAACGATTCGAACATTTTTAAATGCTTTGAATTCGTTTTGAGGCTGTATCAATACGGCAGAATCACAAGTCATTACCGCCACATCTTGTTGAAGGCCTACATTTCCTCTCAAGTAGTAAATACGTGAGCCGTCTTTCTGCTTAACGATATCTGTAATGTCAGAACTGAGAATACGAATCTTTGTCTGCGCCTCTGCAGAGGTACAGACAAAAAGAAGGGCCCATCCAAAAAGAAAGGCCCTCATCATTATTTTCTCATAATAGTTTGCGCTCGGTCAGGGCCTACGCTGATTAAAGAAATCGGCACACCTACTTCTTTTTCGATGTAATCGATGTACGATTTAAAGCTCTTAGGGAATTCATCTTCCGAGGTCATCTTCGTGAGATCTTCATCCCAACCTGGAACTTCAGTGAAAATTGGCTCAATCAAGTCCTCCTCAAGCTTGTAAGGAAGGTGTTCAATGACCTCACCTTTGTAGCGGTAGGCGGTACAAACCTTTAAGTTTCCAATACCACTAAGAACATCAGCTTTCATCATCATCAGTTCTGTAACGCCGTTTACGTCGATAGCGTATTTAAGTGCAGGTAAATCTAACCAGCCACATCTTCTTGGACGGCCTGTAGTGGCTCCAAATTCGTGACCTTGTGCTTGAATCGTCTCCCCGGTTTCATCAAACAATTCCGTAGGGAAGGGGCCTGAACCTACACGAGTACAGTACGCTTTGAAAATACCGTAAACGTTTTTGATGCGATTCGGGGCAACACCGAGGCCCGTACAAGCGCCAGCACAAGTTGTATTCGAAGACGTTACGAACGGGTAGGTTCCGAAATCTATATCCAGCAAGGTACCCTGAGCACCTTCGGCCAAAATTGTTCTGCCATCCTTGATTGCTTGGTGTACATAAGGTTCGCTATCAATGATATCAAGCGTTCTTAGGTACTCAATAGCTTCAAACCATGTCGGCTCAAGTTCACTTAAATCATAAGTGAAATCAGGGTACCCACTTAGTAATTGCTTGTGTTTGGTAACGAGATTATTGTAAAGGTCTTGGAAGTTGTCCAATTGGATATCACCAACCCGAAGGCCATTTCTACCGGTTTTATCCATGTATGTCGGTCCAATTCCTTTGAGGGTTGAACCTATCTTTTTCTTTCCTTTTGCAGCTTCACTTGCCGCGTCTAGAAGGCGGTGCGATGGCAAGATAAGATGTGCCTTTCGAGAGATTTTTAGACGAGACAGTACATCAGGTTCTTGTGCGATGAGTTTGTCCAATTCGCCCTTAAAGATAACTGGGTCAATTACCACACCGTTTCCAACAACGTTACAAACCTTCTCATGGAATACTCCAGAAGGAATGGTGTGTAGTACGTGTTTCTTGCCTTCAAATTCAAGCGTGTGTCCCGCATTCGGACCGCCTTGAAAGCGTGCGATAATGTCATACTTGCGCGTAAGTACATCAACAATCTTTCCTTTTCCTTCATCTCCCCATTGGAGACCTAGTAGTACATCTACTGCCATGGCTTAAGTAATTAGGATTCCTTCTTCTTTGCGTAAAAGTATAAGCTATGGCTGCTTACATCTACGTTGAAGACTTCCTCTATCGTTTTTTTAATGTTTTCAATTCTAGGGTCGCAGAACTCATAAACTTCACCTGAATCTAAAATGACATGATCGTGCTGCTTGTTGAAATACGATTTCTCGTAAAAGCTCTGATTCTGACCAAACTGATGCTTTCGAATTAACCCACAGGTAAGCAGTAATTCAATGGTGTTGTAAAGTGTTGCTCGCGATACTCGATAGTTCTTGGATTTCATGTTTAGATACAGGGTTTCAACATCAAAGTGATCGTTACTCTCGTAGACCTCTTTAAGTATGGCAAAGCGTTCGGGAGTTTTACGTTGCTTGTTTTCCTCCAGAAAAGTGCTAAACACCTTTTTTACTTGTTCCTGTGCGTCTAAATGGCTCATGTGAGAACTAAAGCGCTAAAATACTTCTACTAATTGAATTTACCCACCCTATTTACGGCGCTAATTCCCTCTAGTGACTTGATATTGTTAATAGTGTCTGTTAATCCCACTTTATCCGCGACTTCGATGGTTAATTGACCTGTGAATAACCCGTCATCTACTGAGAAAGAAATGGCTTTAATATTGATGTTTAAGTCTCCAGATACGATTTTGGTCACATCATTTACGATACCGACTCTATCCGCTCCAGTAATTTCAATATTCACGGTCACCTTGGCCCGTTCGGTGGCAACCCAGTTCGCTTTCATGACCCTATTGGCGAATCGTCCTTGGAGCATTACAGCGTTAGGACAATCGTGTCTATGTACTTTGATGCCTTCCGCAGTTGTAATGAAACCAAACACACGTTCGCCAGGCAAAGGAGAGCAGCATTTGGCCAATGAATAGTCGAGTTGCTGTTCGTCATTTCCAAAGACAAGTTCAACATGCTCTGCGCCAGTATCTTTTGGCTTTTGACCTTTGGTTTCGAGCTTTGCTTTGGCGTAAGAACTCTTGACGATTCTCGAACGGAAATAGTTTACAAATCCCGAAGTCTCGCGTGCATACTGACGAAGCTTCTTGTTATCAATGACACCAAGCCCAACTTTGTAGTACAGTTCTTCTGGGTTTTTTAGGCCGTAATAGTTGACCAACTTCTGAATGTTACTTGATGTTGCTTTTAGCTTAAGAACGCGCAATTTCCGCTCAAGCATCATATAGCC
Organism: Bacteroidota bacterium; assembly: GCA_003385605.1. Lineage (GTDB taxonomy): Bacteria > Bacteroidota > Bacteroidia > Flavobacteriales > Schleiferiaceae > UBA10364. Next base: position 85,236 of record QQUU01000087.1, on the reverse strand, counting down.
TTGTCCGGAGATTATTTGTTTTTCCTTCTTCAGCGATCTTTTAATGCGCTGTTTCGCCTTTCCTGTTTTCACAAAACTCAGCCAATCCTCTTTTGGCTCTTGCTTCATAGAAGTCAAGATTTCGATCTGATCACCCGATTTAAGTGGGGTAGAGAGTGGAACCAATTTTCCATTGACCTTCGTCCCAAGGCAGCGTGCACCAACATCACTATGTATATCAAAAGCAAAATCAAGCGCTGTTGCACCTTTAGGCAGCGTGCGCATTTCTCCTTTTGGCGTAAAGACGAAAATCTCGGAAGCGAACAGATTCATCTGGAAGCTCTCAATGAAATCTTCGTTATCGTTATCAGGGTCATCTAAGAATTCTTTAATTCTCATCAACCACGTATCAAGTGAGTTAGAGCCAGAACTATCTTCTTTGTACTTCCAATGCGCTGCAAAGCCATTTTCGGCAACATCGTCCATTCTCGCGGTACGTATTTGTACTTCAACCCATCTACCATCCGGACCCATCACCGTAGTATGTAAACTTTCGTAACCATTGCTTTTTGGAGATGAGATCCAATCCCGCAAGCGAAGTGGATTTGGACTATAGTTTTCGGTTACTAGTGAGTAAGCTTTCCAACAATCGGCTTTTTCTTGCTCTAATGAAGAGTCCAAAATAATTCGGATTGCATACTTGTCATAGACTTCATCAAAGCGAACACCTTGGTTTTTCATCTTACGACGAATGGAATATATACTCTTTGTCCGCTTCTTTATTTTAAAAGATAACCCTGCCTCATTAAGCCCGTTTTCTACTGTAGCGACAAATTTGTTTAAGTATGTGAAATCCGCTTTCTCCAGAGCTTCCATCTGATCGTGAATCTCAGCATACACTTCGGGCTCCGTGTACTTTAGGCTTTGGTCCTCAAGCTCTGTTTTTATGCGATACAAACCCAGTCTATGGGCTAAAGGGGCGTAAATAAATAGGGTTTCAGAAGCCTTTGTAAGTTGCTTGTGAGAGGGCATTCCATGCATTGTGCGCATGTTGTGCATACGGTCCGCAATCTTGATAAGGATTACACGGATATCGTCACTGATAGTGAGGAGCATTTTCCGGTAATTTTCAAGTTGCATGTTATTGTCGACGGTAGTAACACCGCTGATCTTTGTCAAACCATCGATGAGTTTGGCAATATTTTTACCAAACATGCTTTCAATGTCGTCAAGTGTATAATCGCTGTCTTCAACAACATCATGCATCAATGCCGTGGCAATACTTGTTGGGCCAAGACCAATTTCTGTGGCAACTATCTGTGCGACTTCAATAGGATGAGTGATGTACGGTTCTCCCGTTTTTCTCCTTATCCCGTTGTGAGCATCATTCGCAAGTCGAAAGGCACGCTTAATCAGATCGACATCGTCCTTATCTGTCTTGTACTCAATACTGTTCAATAAATCTTTGAACGCATTGTCAATGAGTGCTTTATCTTCTGGGTTCCAATCAGTCATTTAGTCAAGGAGGAAAATGGTTGGCCGTTTGTGTAAATCAGGCAAATTACTTGCCCAATCGGCAATAGTCTTAGTTTCAATGTACTCATTTTGCAGCGTGATATCGCAGGCGATACACAACTTTGTCTCAGGATGGAGGACTTTTAAAAGCTCTTCCACAAGTTTATTGTTGCGGTATGGGGTCTCCATAAAGATCTGAGTAATACCGTCCTTTAAATCCTTTGTCATCGCCTGAAAAACACGCTTCCGAATCCCTTGGTCGAAAGGAAGGTATCCACGAAAGGTGAATTGCTGTCCATTAAATCCACTGCCCATTAGTGCCAGAAGGATAGAGGAGGGGCCGACTAAAGGTTTGACGGAGAGTCCTTTACGATGTGCTATACTAACGATCTCTGCTCCAGGATCGGCAACACAGGGGACTCCAGCTTCTGAAATAATCCCAACATTCTCACCTCTTTCTACAGGGTTTAAAAAACCAGGTAGGTCCAATGGATCGGTGTGCTTATCAAGAATTTCCATGTTGATGTCTCGCTGTATTTTCTCTGGAAGAAGACGCTTGATAAAGGCTCTGGCTGTTTTTTCATTCTCCACAATAAAATACTCTAGTGAATCAATGATCTTCACTACATCTGGAGGAAGTATTTCAGAGAAATTATCTTCTCCTAAACTGTTGGGAATTAGATATATAGATCCTTTCATGAGTGCTGTTCTAAGAATTTTTTAATGGCTAAATCAAGCATGTCATATACATCTTCAAAACCACGCTGTCCACCTGTATATGGATCAGGCACCTGCCTATTTTCTCCTGGATAAGCTTCATTCATGATTAAGCGCACTTTTGCTTTTGATGCTTCATCTGGAGCAAGCCTCGTAATGTTCGTATAATTGGAGCTGTCCATGGCGAAAATCACATCGAACCTTTCAAAATCTTCGACTAAAAATGGTCTTGATCGCTGCTGATCAATATTCAACCCGCGGCCTTTTGCCGTAACAATGGATCGTGTATCAGGTCGCTCACCTTCGTGCCAACCAGACGTGCCGGCACTGTCAATATACCAACCCTCAGGTGCCTTAGATTCCAAAATTCCATGTGCAAGGGGCGAACGGCAAATGTTTCCCAAGCATACCATAAGTACATTCATAAAAAAAAGTCAGTACCCGAAGATACTGACTCTTTTATGCATTCGTAGTATAAAATTAAGCGAGTGTTAATCTCTTCTGTAGATCGTCCACATAAGTCTTAAATCGCTTGTCTGTTTCTTTTAAATTATTCACTGTACGGCAGGCGTGCAGTACTGTAGCATGGTCTTTATTCCCACACTGCTGACCAATAGAAGCAAGGCTGTTTTTAGTCAATTGTTTTGAGAAATACATGCTCAATTGACGGGCTTGTACAATCTCTCTCTTACGAGTCTTCGATTTGAGTAACTCTAATGGCATATCGAAGTAATCGCAAACCACTTTTTGGATAAAATCGATCGAAATTTCACGAGTCGTACTCTTTACGAACTTATCGACCATCGACTTTACCAATTCCATGGTGATTTGCTTCTTATTCAAAGAGCTTTGCGCTAGAATGCTAATAAGAGCACCTTCTAGTTCACGTACATTAGAATTAATAGAGTAGGCGATAAATTCAACAATATCTTGCTCTACCTCAATACCGTCATTGTACAGTTTTTTACCTAAGATGGCTACACGAGTCTCTAGTCCAGGCTTCTGCAAATCAGCACTCAAGCCCCACTTAAAGCGACTTAACAAGCGCTGTTCCATTCCTTGAAGTTCAACAGGAGCTCTATCTGAGGTCAGGATAATTTGCTTCCCGTTTTGATGCAAGTGGTTAAAAATTTCAAAGAAAACGTCTTGAGTCTTCTCCTTTCCTGAAAAACTCTGAACATCATCAATGATCAACACATCAATCATTTGATAGAAGTGTACGAAGTCGTTTTTGGAGTTGTTACGGATGCTATCAATGAACTGCTGCGTGAATTTCTCAGCGCTTACGTACAAAACAGTTTTTTCAGGGTAGTTGTCTTTAATTTCTACACCGATAGCATGGGCCAAGTGTGTTTTACCAAGTCCAACGCCACCATATAACATTAATGGGTTGAATGAAGTACCTCCGGGACTCTTTCCAACCGCTAAACCAGCTGATCTTGCCAGTCTATTGCAATCACCTTCGATAAAATTGTCGAAAGTGTAGTTAGGATTCAGTTGACTATCAATATTCAACTTCTGCAATCCAGGAATCACAAAAGGATTTTTGATACTCTTTTCATTGGTAATAGCCACAGGCATATTGACGCTCTGAGGTTTGTGCTTACGACGTCCTGAACTTGGAAGTTTCATGGTTGGCGGCGTGCTGTTGTCATAGGAGTTCTCCATGACTATACTATAAACCAGTTTTGCACCTTCACCCAGCCCTTTGGTAATGGCTGCTTTTAGTAAAGAAATGTAGTTTTCTTCAAGGTATTCGTAGAAGAATTTTGAAGGAACTTGGACGGTAAGAACGGTGCCTTGAATTTTAATCGGTTTGATCGGCGAAAACCAAGTGTCATAACACTGGTCATCGACGTTATCCTTGATAAATTCTAAAGCTTCATTCCAAATAGTTCCAACTGTTTTACTCATGGCTCAAAAAAGGTCCTGTCTCGAGGTTGTTCAAGTCTCGAGACCGTGTTCGTGTGTCTCTTAAAAATAAGGGGTCTGCGCAGAGGAAAATTTTCCTCTTTGGCTTGCATTACAAATCTGTTGATAAATTCTCTTTCAACAAAATTTTTTTAGGGTTGTGTTAATAAAAAGTTTTTCTTAAGGGATTTGTAACTATCTGATTATCAGTACGTAAATAAAACCACCAAATTTTTTCGGTATAAAATACCACAATCGTCTCAATGTGTTGAAAATTCGAGGCTTGCAGAAGATTCCATCCTAAAAACCGACTTTCAAAAATCTTAGATTTACCTCATGGAAAAAATAAATTTGAAAGGAATTTTTGAGTTTCGTCCTAGATATTCTGAGACTGATCAAATGGGTGTAGTCTACTACGGTAATTATGCCACCTATTTTGAGGTTGGTCGCGTCGAATTATTACGCGATTTAGGCATGAGCTACGCGGAGATGGAAAAGTCTGGAACAATGCTCCCAGTTGTCCATCTCGATATGGACTTTAAAGCCGGAGCGAAATACGATGAAGAACTCGTGCTTGAAACTTCCATTCTCGAAGTCCCTTCAAGAAAGATATCATTTTACCACACGCTCAAGAACAAGAAGGGTAAAACTTTGGTAACAGGTAAAGTAGTCTTAGTATTTGTCGATACCAAAACCTTCAAAACCAAACAGTGTCCGGCAGATTTTAAAACACTACTGCTTAAGGCTTCTTCAACACAGTCGTAACTCCTGTTGAACTCGTAATGTGAATAACACTAGGAACATCCTCGAGATGTAACTCATTCAACGCAGTTCCTGAAGACAAGAGCTGACCATTTAAACTAAATATCTGGTACGAATACGTTTCGTCAGAAGGAAATATCACCTTAACAGCGCCTTCATAACTCAAATAAGGCGTTTCCTGGCCTTTATCCTCTTCTTCAATAGAAATCCCGCTCAGTATGTTTTTTGGTGCTCCAAACGCTGTGTAAATAGCTTGTGAGTAGTTTCCATTGTTTACTATTGAGTCAGCAGACAATATATTTTCCGCTATGTCACGCAAACTTTGGAAGGACATGAGTTGATACAAACTTTCTAAAACTATTTTATCCGCAAGTGAGTCATTAACTGTGGTAGCCGCACTAAACTCTAGCATTGCACCGACCATGATATCTGTGTGCTGATAGATGTTCCAAAATGAAGTTATAGTGTTGTAATCCTTTTGTCCGTCATAAACGGCACTTCGTCCGTTCCAAAAGGTATTATTACCGTCCCAATCGAATATTCGCGTGCTTTGAACACCGCTCATTCTGCCGTAACGCTCCGCGAAATAATCGCCTAATGCCTCATCAAAAGTTCGCCTCTCATCACCATTGGTAGAGGCTGGAGCAGCACCGTGACTGATGGCGTGTCCAAGTTCATGGATAATAACATCTGCATCTTCCGCATCGTCTACGCCGCCTTCTCCGAAAAACAGGCGCGGAGGGTTAGTCCCCCAGTTGAACATTGAGTTATCCTGTCCATTTAATGCTTGAGGATCCACATGAATGGCATAATTAAGAATATTTCCATAGCCCAAGTCATTCAAGTATTCGTTTTGCTTGGTAATGTGGTAGGTTACCATCACTTGTTCGAATTCATCGTTGGCTCTTCCAGAAACCCAATTGTTAGGGTCAGTACTGATGCTGATATACGGTGCATCGAAGTCAATCACATGTATGTAATCGTTTTTTAAACGAACTGTATCATTTACAACATCTACGGTCACAGAGTCGAGTACAGTCAAACTGTCAAGTACCCCAGCATTGCCATCGTTCATATCAGTGTATATACCACCATAACTTAAGTTGTTGGGGGTCAATGGATCTGGATTGAATACACGCACCTGCACAGTCGTGTCATTAAAATGAAGGTTTAAGTCTAATTCTTCAATTAATTCATTATCAGAATTATAGATTGATACATAATGTTCGACTCCGTTGTTAGTCGTATCGGGTCTAACGGACAGCCAGTTGCTGGATCTCCACAAGAGATATGGGCCTTCTAGAGATGGATTAAGCGCGGCACGCGCTTCTGGGCTGAGTGATGATTTCGTCTTTATCATTTGTCCATCTAGCGAGCGAATTTCCAAATACTGATGCTCGAGAATGGGGATATTTTGATAGCGATAAGTAAATCGTTGGTATTGCGCATGCGGGCTATTGCGCGTGGTAAAATACTCGTGCTCTAATCCTTCGACATTCTGGCCAAAGATTAAACTACCTATCAGTGTGAATAGTAATGTGATGATTCTTTTTGACATAATCCATTGCCTCGCCGAACAATGACCGACGAATTGTTAGGGTATAAGTTACTCTTTCTCGTTGTTCTCTAGCTACAACATCTGCGTCATAGATTTTGATCATTCTCTCTACCAAGGCCATGTGCTCATAGCTTGTGCTCAATATGAGCTCCTCAGAAATGATCCGTTTGATCTTCGGGGCGTTAGCAACGGCCAATTCAGCACTGCCACCGTAAGCTGCTATCAAACCTGGTACGCCTAGTTTCGTGCCTCCAAAATAGCGGACCACGACACAGGCTAAATTTGTCAATCCTGAGCTCACAAGTGCCCGAAGTATAGGAGCTCCAGCAGTGTTTCTTGGTTCTCCGTCGTCGTTGGATTTTTGAAAATCGGCCGATTCACCTAAAATGAATGCCCAGCAGTGATGGCGCGCATTAGGTTCTTGTTCCTTGATGAAATTGAGCTGACTTTTAAAGCTCTCTTCACTTTTCACTGGAAAGAGGTAAGCTTTGAATTTGCTGCCCTTATCCTTTAATTCACCCAAAACGGGCTCATTAATCGTAAAGTAGAAATCAACTACGCTCATAACGGTCATTTCCTAGTTGAGCAATTGTAGTAAGTATTGGTGCTTCAGGAGCATAAACTCCTTCTTCAAGTTGATCCTTTGAAATGTACTTATGAATGCTGTCTGCAAGATCAGAACTGATAAAGGACTGTAATATTCTTGCGCCACCTTCAACCAAAATGTGATGCAGACCAAAATCTAGCAGCTTGGGTACCCATTCATCTAGATTCCTAGGGTTACAATTGATTCCGGAATACCCTTTTGGTAATTTATTGCCGATGATTAGAGGCTGAACTTTTAAGCTAGCGAGCCATTCTCGTTGCAAGGGAAAGTCTTGGCTAAGTAAAATGATAGGGGTAGGGCTTTGACCAGACCATTTCCTAGTGGTTAAACTTGGTCGATCGAAACATGCAGTTTTAGAACTAATAAGAATTCCGTCCACAGATGCACGTAGTTGATGTGTACGCAATGCAGCTAAGGGACCGCTTATGCTCAAAGCTTTCTCCTCGGCTGTTCTGTTCCCGTCAATATGGCCGGAAGCATTCTCAGCCCACTTCAACGTGAAATGAGGCCTATTCTTGGTCATATTGGTCCAAAAGACCTCGTTCAGCTGCCTGTATACCTGTGGTGAAGGCGCAAACTCTACTTTAATGCCATGATTTCTGAGATGCGCTACACCTTTACCGTCGACCTTACTATGAGGGTCTCCAGTACCAATAACCACATGAGGAATACCATGAGACGAGATCAATTCACAGCAAGGTGGTGTTTTGCCGTAATGGGCACAGGGCTCTAGGGAGCAATATAATGTGCTGTGTTTCAGGAATGATTTGTCCTTAACGTTTCTAATGGCCATGACCTCGGCATGAGGTTGTCCAGCCTTTCTATGGTAACCTTCTCCTATGATTATACCATTGTGAACCACGACTGCACCTACCATAGGATTGGGAGATGTAGTGCCTCTGCCATAGTTAGCGAGTTGTAGGCAACGTGTGAGAAACTTACTGTGGTTCATAGCTCAAAGGTAGGAGGCTGTGATGTAATTTCAAGCCAAATGTTCACACTCTCTAATTATCAACTACAGGCACAAGATGTACTCGTTCCTATTTATGGGGATAGAGAGGCTTCGGCTGTGATTAAACTTTGGTTTGGATCAAGATTGGATATGTCTCCCATTGATCTGATAATGAGGAGGGAAGAGGAAGTCTCGTTTCCTTCATTCGAGGCCGATTTAACGCTGCTAAAAGCAAAGACTCCAGTGCAATTGGTTCTTGGTGAAGCATTTTTCTTCGATCGAGCATTTGTCGTTAATGAGCATACGTTAATACCGCGGCCAGAGACGGAAGAGTTAGTAGCGGGGATTCTTGAAAGATTTTCAAATGAAGAGTTAAAAGTCATTGACGTAGGTACTGGCAGCGGCTGCATTGCTATTTCATTACAGTTGGTAAGGCCTAATTGGAGTATCATGGGTATAGATATTCATCGACAGACTATTGATTCAGCAAAGGCCAATGCTGAGAAGCTGGGCGCAAATGTTGATTTCAAGGTCTTAGACGTACTTGAAGAAGCATTGGGGGAGTTTGATCTTCTCGTTTCAAATCCGCCTTATATCCCGCAGAGTGAAGCACAAGCAATGGATAGCAACGTAGTTGATTATGAGCCGGATAGAGCACTTTTTGTGCCAGACTCCGACGCGCTACTGTTCTACCGAAGATTGCTTGAATTGGCCAAGGAGAACGAAAAAAATAGTCCTGTTCATGTGGCCTTTGAGATCCATGAGGATTTTGGTGAACAAATGATTGAACTATGTGCCTCTTTTGGTTTTAAAGAGGTTAACTTATTGCAAGATTTGCAAGGGAAAGACAGAATGATTTTTGCACAATATGGGGATTAAGGAAAAGATAGAAGCACTACGTAATCAGCTGCATGAGCACAACCGCAGGTACTATATCGAAGATGCTCCAGTGATTTCTGATTTCGAGTTTGATATGCTCTTAAAGGAACTAGAATCCCTTGAGGCTGCTCATCCGGAATATGCTGATCCCAACAGTCCAAGTGTGCGAGTAGGTGGCGGCATTACCAAAAGCTTTAATACTGTGCAGCACCGCTATTCCATGTTGTCTTTGAGTAATTCTTATTCGCTTGAAGAAATCCAGGAATGGATCACCAGGGTACAAAAAAGTGCGCCAGAGGCCACCTTTGTGTGTGAATTAAAATACGATGGTGTTGCTATAGGTATACGCTACGAAAACGGTGTTTTGGTCCAGGCAGTAACTCGTGGAGACGGTACTCAAGGGGATGATATCACCGCCAACGTGAGAACCATTCGAAGCATCCCGTTGAAATTAAACGGTGAATTCCCGGAAGATTTTGAGATACGCGGTGAAATCGTAATGCCGCACGCAGCGTTCAATAGTCTCAATGGTAAAAGAACCGCGGCCGGTTTGCCGTCGTTTGCCAATCCTCGAAATTGTGCTTCAGGTACGCTGAAATTACAGGACAGCAGCGAGGTAGCTTCAAGAGGTCTCGATGCGTATCTATATTACGTCTTGCCAGAAGGAGTAGTAAGTCCCTCTCATGCAGGTGCTATCCGCGCTGCTGGTGTAATGGGCTTCAAAGTTCCTTTAGAAAAGAATCGATTCATTGAAGAATGCGATAGTATCGATCAAATCATGGACTTCATTGGCCATTGGGATACTGCGCGAAAGGACTTGCCGTTCGATATTGACGGTATTGTCATCAAGGTGGATAGCTATGCTGCGCAACAAGAACTTGGTTTTACTGCTAAATCTCCACGATGGGCAACCGCATATAAATTCAAGGCCGAACGAGTGAGCACAGTCTTAAACGAGGTCACTTATCAGGTCGGCAGAACTGGCGCGATAACCCCAGTGGCAAACCTAGAACCAGTTTGGCTTGGCGGCACAACTGTTAAGCGCGCTTCGCTTCACAATAGTGATCAGATTGAGCTTTTAAATCTTTATCTCGGCGATAGCGTTTTTGTAGAAAAGGGAGGGGAGATTATCCCAAAAGTTGTAGGTGTAGACTTGGATAAAAGAGCTGAGGATGCTGCCGAAGTTATCTTTATCGAAGAGTGTCCGGAATGTGCAACTTCCTTAGTTCGGAAGGAAGGAGAAGCACAGCATTACTGTCCTAATACTGATAGTTGTCCGCCCCAGGTAAGTGGGAGAATAGAACATTACATCAGTAGAAAGGCCATGGATATAGCAGGTATGGGAAGTGAAACGGTGCAACTTTTTGTAAAGAAAGGCCTTATAAAACACCCCGGAGATCTTTATTCGCTCACTTTCGATGAGTTGATAGAATTGGAAGGATTTAAGGAAAAGAGCGTCCATAATATTCTGGACGGGATTCTACAGAGCAAGGAAGTTCCTTTTGAACGCGTACTTTTTGGCTTAGGAATAAGACACGTTGGGGCCACTGTAGCGAAAAAGCTAGCGAAACACTTCGGTTCGATGTTCGCCCTGGCAGAAGCCACTATTGAAGACATCACTGCCGTGGATTCTATGGGTGAGGTTATTGCGCGTGAAGTTCACGGCTATTTCAGGTCTGAGAAAAATGCGACGGTTCTCGATGCACTTGTAGATGCTGGTGTGCAAATGGAAATGATTCAGACTGAGGAAAGTATTACTGAAAGTCCAATTACCGGGGCGAAGATTGTAGTCTCAGGGGTATTTGAGCGGTTCTCTCGGACTGAATTAAAGGACACCATTGAGAAATACGGTGGTCAAAATGTGGGGTCCATTAGTGGTAAAACAAATTATGTGGTTGCAGGTGAAGGCATGGGACCATCGAAATTGAAGAAAGCGGAGTCTTTAGGGGTGCCGATTTTAAGTGAGCAAGATTTTATTGAGTTACTAGGCCTATGAAATTCCTAAAAAACCATTACCGCAAACAGCTTATTAAGGCTGCGCAACCAAGCACGAATGTAGCCCTAGATACAAATGCTTCTGTTACAGTAATTCATCGTACCGAAGAAGAATTGGCCACGGTTAAGCGTTATTTTAAAAGAGCTCAGGGCGTTCGCTGGATCAAGGAAAAACGAAGTAAGGAGCAAGCTGTGAACAGCAGTGTGTTGTACCTTAACGATATCAATTTGCGCGGCGAACCGGCCATCGCTTTACCTATGATGACTGAAAACAAACATTTTATATTGAATTTGTGCAATGATGATGTTTTAGGTTGGTATTGGTATGCTAGGAAGTATGCGCTTCGCGTAGATTTGCAAGGAACTTATGAAGACACAGATTTCACCGTGCCTGGAAACCATAGTTTGGAAGAAAAACTAGAGACATTGGTGAATTACTTAAAGATAATCAACCATGAATAGAGGAGTACCGAATGGAGTAGGGGTCGCTTTGATAACACCCTTTCACAATGATGGCTCTATTGATTTTAACGGCCTTGAAAGACTACTTGAACACTGCATCAATGGTGGAGTAGATTATTTCGTAGTTAATGGAACCACTGCAGAAAACCCAACGCTGAGCAAGAAAGAGCGATATGCAGTATTAGATTTCGTTCTAGAAAAGAATGCGAATCGTTTACCTGTGATTTTCGGTATTGGTGGAAATAACACTGTGGCCGTTGCACAAGAAATGTCAGCATTTAATGTTGACGGTGTGAGCGCGTTGTTAAGTGCGAGCCCCTACTACAATAAGCCTACTCAAGAAGGAATTTACCAGCATTACAAGGCATTGAGCAAAGCTTCTAGTTTGCCAATTATTCTATACAACGTTCCTGGTAGAACGAGCTCGAATATCTCTGCCGAAACTACATTGCGTCTTGCTACTGACTTCGAGAATATCGTAGCGATTAAAGAGGCGAGTGGAAATTTAGATCAGATTACCGAACTTGTTTTAGGGCGTCCAGAAGGTTTTAAAATCATTTCTGGTGACGATAATCTAACATTCGCAATGTTAGGATTAGGTTGCGACGGCGTCATTTCTGTTAGTGGACAAGGTGTACCTGAAGTATTCTGTAAAGTTTACGATGAAGCCGTTCGAGGCAATTGGTCTGCATCAAAAGAAGCACACCTATCGCTGTTTAACCTGACTAATTTGCTATTTGCAGAGGGCAATCCTGCGGGGATTAAGGCTGTTTTACAGCTAAGAGGCTTATGTGAAGATACGGTGAGGCTACCGCTGATTGTGGCTAGTGAAGGACTGAAAAAGGCACTTAAATTAGAATTGGAAGGAATTAACCTCCTCTAAACACAAAGCAAAAGCTTAAATAACGGAAGGCTAACAAGCAGTTAATAGATTGCTCGTTAGCCTTTTTCATTTTAGTTCTCATACCACCAATAGTATGCAAGTGAGAAGAAAACTGGATGTGTGTGTGCTTAGTGATATTCACTTGGGAACATATGGTTGCCATGCGAAAGAACTCAATGCGTATTTAAAAACCATCCAACCTAAGATTATGGTGCTAAATGGAGATATCATTGATATATGGAATTTCAGAAAGTCCTATTTCCCAAAAGAGCACTTGAAGGTAATTCGAAACCTCTTAAAGATGGCAAGTAATGGTACTAAAATGCACTATATCACGGGGAATCATGACGAAGCCTTGCGCCGATTCACAGGTTGGAACCTCGGGAACATATATTTAAGAAACCATCTCATCCTAAACCTAAAAGGTGCCAAGGCGTGGTTTTTCCATGGTGATATTTTTGATCATAGCATTCACCAAGCAAAACTCATCGCGAAAATGGGAGGATGGGGCTATGATTTTCTTATCGTATTGAACAGATTTTTGAATAAAATACTGGAAAAGCTTGGAAGAGAGAAATACAGTTTCTCTAAACGCATTAAAAACAGTGTAAAGGGCGCCGTTAAATTTATTGGCGACTTTGAGAGGGTCGCAGCAGAATTGGCTATTGATAAAAAGTATGACTATGTCATTTGTGGACATATACATCAACCTGTTATGCGAAAAATCTCTAGAAACGAAGGCACAGTGATGTATTTGAATTCAGGAGATTGGATTGAGAACTGTACGGCTCTTGAATATGTTAGAGGCGAATGGAGTCTTTATGAGCATGATTTCCTTACCACACCTAAAAACGGTACTCCGGAGCAGCGAGAGGAGGATGAAACTGACCCGCTTTTAACCCCAAAAGAACTAATTTCGAAGATTACTGAGGAATTCTTAAATAGTTAGTTTGAAATTACTTTACGCTTTTCAGGGTACTGGCAACGGCCATGTCGCCCGAGCAAGAGATCTTGTCCCCCGTTTAAGTAACTACGCCGAGGTTGATGTATTGGTGGCAGGTACGCAAAGTGATCTCAAATTAGATTTCCCCATAAAATACCGCCGATATGGACTCACTATGGTCTATGATTCGAAAGGGGCGGTTAGTTATTGGCAGAGCTTTTTCAGGAACAAGCCACTTCGATTCATAAAAGATGTCTTTTTCCTTCCTGTCAGGAAATATGACGCCGTATTCATCGATTTTGAAGCTGTCGCTTCATACGCTTGTTTACTGCGAGGAATACCTTCTCTACAACTAAGCCATCAAGCTGCTTTTTGGTCGGGTAATACCCCACGTCCTACAAAGCGTATCTGGCACTGGGAGTGGGTGATATCGAACATGTCCCCATCGAAATACGCCATTGGATTTCACTTTGAAAACTATGATGAATTCATACTTCCACCCATCATCAGGAAGGAAATCCGGGAACTAGAATTAGAGGATAGGGGACATTATACTATTTACTTGCCTTCCTATTCAGCAGAGGAAATAGTTGCTTTTACGGCTCAATTCCCAAACGAACGTTTTGAAGTGTTTTCTCGAGTAGAAAATCAGTATTCATCGAGTAACACGATTGTTAAGCCAGTAGGCGTTGAAGGCTATCTCGAGAGTTTTAGAACATGTACTGGACTTATTTGCGGTGCCGGCTTCGAAGCACCTTCCGAGGCCTTATACTGCGGTAAAAAACTACTCATTAGCCCGATTAACGGACAATATGAACAAGCCTCTAACGCAGTTGCAGCCTCACTAATTGGTGTTGAAGTATTTGATTCTTTGGACATGAATGGCAAGGCCATTTGGCAAGAATTCTTAAACAGTACACATCGGAATAAAATTGATTTTCCTGATTACGCAGATGTACTGGTTGAACAGCTGATTAGCAATGTAGAAAAGGGTAGGGATTATGATGATATTTCCTCTTTACAAGTTTGGTAAATACCTTACCTTTGCCCGTCAATGATGGGAAAGAAATTCTTTACATACATACTCCTTGCCGTAATGGCAACTTCATGTGGTGAGTACCAAGAAGTGCTTAAGAGCAAGGATTTGGATTTTAAATTCGGAAAAGCAGTAGAATACTACGAGGCTGGTGAATACAACAAAGCGTATCCAATATTTGATGAATTAATTACGCTGTATCGTGGTACTGAAAAGGCGCAGGAGGTTTATTTCTATTACGCTAATACGTTGTACCTGCAGAAGGATTACATTCTGGCCGGCTATCACTTCAAGAATTTCTACAAAACCTTTCCGCAAAACGAGCAAGCAGACGAAGCTGCATACCTAACAGCATACTGTTACTATTTAGAAGCGCCTACGCACAGCTTGGATCAAGCCTACACCTACAAAGCAATAAATGAATTGCAGTTGTTCATCAACACACATCCTGGATCGGATAAAATTGATTTGTGTAACGAGTACATGGAGGATCTTCGTGGTCGCTTAGAACAGAAGAGCTACGAAATCGCAAAACAGTATTACAAGACGAGAAAATACAAGGCTGCAATGACTGCATTCACTACTACCTTGAGTGAATACCCAGATACTCCATATCGTGAAGAAGCCATGTATCTTAAAGCGAAAGCTGCTTTTAAGCTAGCCGAGAACAGTGTCGCTGAGCTTCAAAAAGAGCGCTTTATTGAAGCCAATACTGCATTGAATGACCTTGAGGAGATTTACCCAGAAAGTGAATACCTCCCAGAATTACGTAAATTGACTAAATAAATCATCCCGAAGCACATGGATTACAAGAAAATGCCTGCGGATAAAACCACAAGAACGCACGATACGAACAAGATTGACGCGCCTACAGAGAATATCTACGAGGCGTTAACAATTATTGCAAAGCGTGCGGAGCAGATCAACGATGACACTCGTGAAGAGTTACACGCGAAACTTCAGGAGTTCGCATCTTCGACTGAATCTCTTGAGGAGATCTTTGAAAACAAAGAGCAGATTGAAGTAAGCCGCTTTTACGAGAGCTTGCCAAAGCCAACTGCACTTGCAATGCAAGAGTGGTTAGACAATAACATCTACTTCAGAAGAGAAGGAGAAGAGAAATAAATCTAATCCGATGAGTCTTTTGTACAATCGCAAGGTGCTGCTTGGCGTTTCAGGTAGTATTGCAGCTTACAAAAGCGCACATCTAGTTAGAGAACTCATTAAAAGGGGTGCCGAAGTCCAGGTTGTCATTACTGATGCCGCTAAGGATTTCGTCACCCCTTTGACTCTTTCTACCCTGAGTACACGTCCTGTTTACAGCGCTTTCATCGAAGATGAGCAAAAGGCTTATGGAGTTTGGAACAATCATGTTGAAATGGGCTTGTGGGCCGATTTAATGGTTATTGCTCCTGCCTCATCTAATACGCTTTCTAAAATGGCAACAGGTGCCTGTGACAATCTTTTAACAGCGGTTTATTTGAGCGCTAAATGTCCTGTTTTTGCAGCGCCTGCAATGGATCTTGATATGTACGCTAATGGTGCAACTTCGGATAACATCAAGGTCCTCGAACAGCGAGGGGTCGGCATTATTGACTCTGATTACGGTGAATTGGCTTCGGGATTGGTGGGAAAAGGCAGAATGGCAGAACCTGAAGCTATTGCCGACCACTTAGAGGAATACTTGAGTTCTACGCTTCCTTTATATGGTAAAAAGGTCCTTATCAACGCAGGACCTACGCACGAACATTTAGATCCTGTTCGATTCCTAGGAAACAATAGTTCCGGTAAAATGGGAGCTGCAATAGCAGCCGCAGCTAGAGATTTGGGCGGAAATGTTCACTTAGTTTTGGGACCGACACAAGCTGCACTCGATTTGAAAGGGATTAAAGTTACTCGTGTTACTAGTGCAGACGACATGCTCAGTGCAATGGTATCTGAGTTTACAGATAGCTCCTTAACGGTGTGTTGTGCTGCAGTGAGCGATTATAAACCTGTATCTCAAGCGGAACACAAGATTAAAAAGTCTGACGAGGGTAACTCATTGACCATTTCTCTTGAGAAGACTCCTGATATTCTTAGCACACTTGGCAAGATGAAAGGTGATGGGAATTTTCTCGTAGGTTTCGCCCTTGAAACTCGAGATGGCGAGTCTTACGCTAAGCAAAAACTCATAAAAAAGAATGCTAGCGCAATAGTTCTCAACACTTTAGGCAAAGAGGGTGTAGGCTTTGAAACTGATACCAATGAAGTATCTGTATACACAGTAACGGGTAAAACTTTTTCTTTTCCATTAACTAGCAAGATTGCGCTGGGAAAATCGTTACTTGAGTTATTCATGAGTGAATTTAATTTATCCGATGCGTAAGGTTATTCTTGTTCTTGTTGTTTTCGTCGCCATAGTTAAAGCGCAGGCCCAAGAACTTCGGGCTACTGTGAAGGTTCTAAGCCCTGAAATACAAACGACTAATAAGGATGTATTTGTTGCCTTGGAAAATACTATCCAGAGCTTTTTGAATGGGTATACTTTCACCGAGCACAAGTACTCAGACGAAGAAAGAATAGCCTGTAGTTTCATTTTGACCATTGAAGCTATGAATGGAGCTCGTTTTGACGGTAATCTGCAAGTTCAATATTCTCGCCCTGTATTTGGTTCACAGTACAATAGTCCGGTGCTTAATGTGTTGGATAAAGATGTAGTCTTTAGTTATCGTGAAAATGAACCGATTGAATTTCAGCAAAATACATTCACCACCAACCTTAGTAGTATACTGGCATTTTATTCCTATACCATCATAGGTATGGATCGATCGACCTTTAAATCGAACGGTGGAGATGCCGAATTCGCTATAGCTCAAAGCATCGTTACCACAGCGCAGAGTAGTGGTGGAGCAAGTGGTTGGAAAAGTTTTGACGGAAATAAAAATAGATTCTGGATATCGGACGCCTTGAATTCACCAGCGTTTGAACCTGTAAAGGAGTGCTTATATCTATACCACAGACAAGGCTTAGATTTGATGCACATGAGCAGTAATCATAAACAGGCATTGACGACAATAACAACAGCGCTTCGCAAGCTTGAGGAACCAAATCAGAAGCGTCCGAATAGCTACTTAATGAATCTCTTTTTTGATGCTAAGAATCCTGAGATAATTAGTCTTTATTCGGAAGCTGAGTCGCTGGGTGTTGATATTAAAGGTCTACAAGCGATGCTAGAGTCCATTGACCGAACACACGCAAGTTCCTACTCCAAATTCGGCAGGTAAGGTGTTGAGAACCATTTACATAAAGAACTTCATTTTAATTGACGAGTTGCATCTTGACTTTACTCGTGGCTTAACCGTACTCACAGGTGAAACAGGCGCTGGAAAAAGTATACTGCTTGGCGCACTTAACGCAGGATTAGGGAAAAGAATCTCGTCAAAAGGAATCCTCAAGGACGCGACCAAAAAAGGGGTTGTAGAGATCACCATTGATATAGAAGAACATCTGAAAGATGCTTTCGAAGGACTTCAACTTGATTTCGAACCGATAAGCACTTTTCGAAGAGAGATATTACCGAGTGGTAAAACACGATGTTTTGTGAACGATACTCCTACAAAAGCCTCGGCTTTACAGGATATTACAGGCCATTTAGTGGACATAAACTCACAGAAAGACGAAGGTCTCATTCACAGGCCGTTAGAACAGCTTTCATTGATCGATAGCTTCGTCGAATTTCGCGATGAGAAGAAAAACTATGAGGAGAAATTCATTGAATATAGAAGAGTCACTCTCGCTATAAAGGAATTAGAAAATATTGGTCCATCCGAAGATCTCGACTACTTGAAATTCGTGTTTGAAGAGTTGAATAAATCACCTGTTACACAGGAACAATATATATCTCTAGAAGAAAGAATTCTCCGGGCTAAATCTATTCGGAATGAGCAAGTTTCGTACGAGAAAGCAAGCGGTATTCTCAGTAACGAAAATGGATTGCTCGACCAGCTGTATTCACTGGAATCTGCTTTAATGCAAGCTTCAGACGACGAAACACTTCAGGATCAACTTGAACAGGTACGTAATATCATTGCCGATATAAAAGGAGTGGAGCGGGCCATCTCTAATGGCTTGAATGAGACAATCTCTGAAAGCGAATTCAATGCCTTGCTTCAGGAAAAATCGAGTATTGACGCTCTTGTCAAAAAGCATAGGGTTTTAACTGTTGAAGAACTCGAGGTAAAGCGCGAAGCAATTCGAGAGCGTATTTCTCTATTGGAGAATAAGGACGAAGAGCTGATTCGATTAAGTGCGTTACGTGAACGATTATTGGTAGACCTTGATGCTCTTGGAAACGATATGCATCTGTTGAGAAAGTCGGCTTCGGACCAAATAGAAAAAACACTCAGTGAATATCTCGTGAGGGTAGACCTACCGAAAGCTAGGCTACAATTAAGTTGGAATCAAACCTCCTTTGGAAAATATGGTAAGTATCTACCAGAACTGTTGTTTGCTGCAAATCCTGGTTCTAATATGCAACCGTTAAGCAAAGTAGCTTCAGGAGGTGAGCAAAGCAGAGTGAAGTTGGCTCTAAAGGCCGTTTTAGGACGTGATTCTGGATTGAGCACACAACTTTTCGACGAAATAGATTCAGGTATTAGTGGTTCAACGGCAGAGAAAATCGGCACGCTAATGAGAGAAATGTCTGTAAATCAGCAGATTATAACCATTACACATCTTCCTCAGGTTGCAGCCAAAGGCGATGTACACTTGTTGGTATCAAAATCGCAACAAGTCGATTCTACTACTTCGAATGTTGTTCCTTTATCTCTTGAAGAGAGAGAGCAAGAAATTGCTAGAATGCTAAGTGGGGAAAATATTTCTCAGGCCGCTAAGAATCAAGCGAAAACATTGCTCAACGCACGGTAAGTGCTATTTTTGAATTACGAAAAAACACAAAACGTATGTCAAACGGATTACTAGAAGGCAAATGCGGTATCGTATTTGGTGCACTTAATTCAGATTCAATTGCTTGGAAAGCCGCTGAGGCAATACATGCTCAAGGCGGTAAAGTGGTATTGACCAATGCTCCTATTGCAATGCGCATGGGTGAGCTCAACAATCTTTCAGAAGCCATTGACGCTCCAATCATTCCGGCCGACGCAACGAGCCTCGACGATCTAAACGCACTAATTGACGGTGCTATGGAACATTTTGGGGGTAAAATCGACTTCATACTTCATTCTATTGGAATGAGCGTTAATGTGCGAAAAGGAAAGCACTATACGGAGTTGAACTATGATTGGCTTCAGAAGGGCTGGGATGTAAGTGCAGTGAGTTTCCACAAGGTGATGCAATGTGCCTGGAATAAGGATGCCATGAACGAGTGGGGGTCTATTCTTGGGCTAACCTATATGGCGGCGCAGCGTACATTCCCAGACTACAATGATATGGCCGACAACAAAAGCTACCTCGAGAGTATCGCACGAAGCTTTGGTTACCATTGGGGTGTTAAAAACAACGTCCGCGTTAACACGATTTCTCAGAGCCCTACGCCAACTACTGCAGGATCGGGTGTTAAAGGCTTCGACGGCTTTATTGCTTATGCAGAGAAAATGTCACCATTAGGTAATGCCACAGCAGAAGACTGTGCAAATTACATTGTAACAATGTTCTCTGATCTCACGCGACGTGTAACCATGCAAAACCTCTATAATGATGGAGGATTCAGCAATATGGGAGTAAGCAACATGGTCATGCAACAATTCATGGAAGGAGAGGAATAATCCTATACCATGACATTATACAGAGAGCCGTTAGCCCTTAAGGTTAGCGGCTTTTTTTGTAGAGATAGATTTCCGTCTTAGCAAATTGCTCTACAAATTCAAATCCAGCGACTTCTCCAGGCGTGTTTGAAATATAGTATGCAGCATCACTTTCCGTAAAATGATAATCTGTATATCGCTCCGCAATTGCTGCCAAACGCCAGTTTTCAGAAAGGGCATCTACCTTTACAGCACTAGGCTTATATGATTCTTCGATTGCCTCGAGTGCGTGGATAACATGTTTATCTCTAGACGGACTTTTGGAGAAATAGATACTTAGGCCAATGGCCACAACCCAACTACAGAGGTTCGAAAGTGAAATTACCTTCACCCACTTTTTCCGCTGAATCGACCATGGATACTCATGTTGTGCAAGGTGAATGGCAAACCCCATCATCCAAAAAGCCATGGATGGCATAAAGTAGTAATGGTGTTGGCGGTCCATCAATAGGAAAGGAAGAGTACCACACAGAGCAAGGAGGAAGAAGAATACACTTCCACGTTGCAACGTATAAGCTTCTTTTTTTCTCCATCTAAATACAATAGTGACGAGAATAGGGAGGGTCAACTGCTTTAAAACTTCTAAAATACTTTCTAAAGCACTACCTGCTTGCTCGCGGTTGCCCGAGAGTGTCGGTAAAAGTTGCTGATCGAGATACGTAGAAAAGAAACTTTCAAAAGCCGGTTGATACATATAAAAGTAGGAGAAAAGGGTGCTAAATACGATGATCATAATAGACATCGAAACCAATGCAGCTTTTCTTCGATCAGCATACAATGTGGCCATGATAGGCAAAGTCATTAAAGGGAATAAACTTACCGGACCTTTGATACCTAAACTGAAGAAGAACACTATCCCAGCAAGAACACTCCAGAAGTAGTTCTTTTTCATGGTTCCTTCAAATAGAAGCCATACAACACATAGAACTGCTGCAGAAAGAGGTGCTTCTAACATATTGTTTTGATGCACCCAAATAACCGTTGGTGTTAACGTCCAAAGCAGTTGAGGGATCCAAGCTCTGTGACCGGCAGGGATAAACAATACCCATATTCTTCTAAGCATCAGTACACTTAGGCCGTACATAGTATACGGGTAGATACGGTCAACCCAAGGCTGATCACCGAATAATCGATAGAATATACTGTGTAATCCAAATGAAAAAGGAGGGTGCTCGTAGAATTCCGGATGGATAGTTGGAGTATAAGAAGGAACCCATAAGGTGCCAACACCTTCATTAATATTTCTCGCAATTGAAGCATAGGTCAGCCCGTCAAAGAACATACCTTTTGTAAACAATAGCGGAAGAAGCAATAACGCAGCTATTGCCCAAGAGAATTGATTAAGTCTATAGTTTATGATGTGACTCATTAGAATTCGCTCTTCATGTGGAACGTAATCTTATCAAACTTGTCTTGAGCCATCTGTAAAGAAAACTGTGAATCTGCTAAAAATACGAGTCGACCGTACTTGTCTTCGGCGAGGTAGCGTTGTTTCAAGGTAGAGAATTCTTTAAGCTGATCCTCGTCATTGCTTTCAATCCAACAAGCTTTAAATGCAGGAAAGTTTTCATAAGAGCACTTCGCATTATACTCATGTTCGAGACGGTATTGAATCACTTCATACTGCAATGCGCCAACAGTGCCAATAATCTTCCTGTTGTTCTGTTTAAGAGTAAACAACTGTGCTACACCTTCATCCATCAACTGGTCAATTCCTTTATTCAACTGCTTCGCCTTTAGTGGATCAGCATTGTTAATGAACCTGAAGTGCTCTGGCGAGAACGATGGAATACCTTTATAGTGCAACTGTTCTTTTGAAGTTAGTGTATCTCCAATTCTGAATGTACCGTTATCCGGTATACCTATAATATCTCCTGGAAATGCTTCATCAATAGTGCTCTTTTTAGAAGCCATAAATGCAGTCGGAGCACTGACTCTAAATGATTTGCCACTTCTGGTGTGAACATAGTTTTTATTACGCTCAAACTTACCACTGACTACTTTTAGGAAAGCAATTCTGTTTCTATGGTTTGGATCGATGTTCGCGTGAATCTTAAATACGAATCCAGAGAATTCATTCTCATTAGGTCGGACAAGTCTTTGCTCGGCCTCCTTTGGCTGGGGCTCAGGTGCTATGTCTTGAAAACAATCGAGCAACTCGCGAACACCGAAGTTATTCAATGCTGAACCAAAAAATACAGGACACAGATCACCCCTCAGGTATTCAGAGCGGTCAAATTGTGGATACACAGCCTCTAAAAGTTCAAGGTCATTTCTAAGCTCTGTAGCTGCCTCTTCGCCTACATATTCGTCAAGTTCAGGTGAACTAATATCTTCGAAAGAGGTTCCCTCACTAATTTTCTGTTTGTTCTCGGCGCTGTATAGATTGAGGTTCTTTTCCCACATATTATAAACCCCTTGAAAACGCTGCCCCATACCTATAGGCCAGGATAGGGGACATAGAGTCAATCCGAGCTTCTGTTCTACTTCATCAATAAGATCGAAACCATCTTTCCCTTCGCGGTCCAATTTATTTATGAATACTATAATAGGTGTAGCACGCATTCGGCACACTTGTACCAGTTTTTCTGTCTGAGGCTCCACACCTTTTGCAACATCAATTACTACAATAACACTATCACATGCCGTCAGTGTACGGTAAGTATCTTCGGCAAAGTCTTGGTGACCTGGTGTATCTAAGATGTTGATCTTTTTGTCTTTATAATAGAAGCCCATCACAGAAGTCGCAACGGATATACCACGTTGCTTTTCAATCTCCATAAAATCGGATGTCGCGGACTTTTTAACCTTGTTGCTCTTAACGGCACCGGCCTCTTGGATGGCACCACCGAATAACAAAAGCTTTTCAGTTAATGTAGTTTTTCCGGCATCGGGATGGGAAATAATCCCAAAGGTTCTGCGAATGCTGATTTCCTTTTCGATTGACATCTACTATAATTTTGTCGCAAATATACTAAAGCAACCCTCGTCAGTTTGTGGTAATTACTTATACTTGCTACGAACAAAACTTTTCTTCCCCAGATTCGTTAGCTTTTCGTGAAGTCACGTTATTCCATAAAAGATCTAGAGCAGCTCAGTGGTATAAAAGCCCATACTATTCGTGCGTGGGAGCAACGTCATAAACTGATAACACCCAAGAGAACCAGTACAAACATTCGCTTCTACAGTGATGATGATTTACGGGTAATCTTAAACGTAAGTATACTTTTAGAACACGATTGGAAGATCGGTCAGATTGCTAAGTTAACTCCAGAGGAAATTGCAAAATCGGCTCTTGAAGCAGATCCCTACGAAGGTAACTATGCTTATGAACTCAACGAGTTGAAATTAAGTACGCTAAACTTCGATATTGAACGGTTCGAAACTATCATGTCAACTTGCATCGATAAGCACGGCATTCATGATACGTTTCAGAAAGTAATCGGAGATTATATACAAGAATTAGGTAAACTCTGGCTAAGTGGTTCTGTGAGTATCTCTCAGGAGCATTTCATGTCTTCTATGATACGTCAGAAGTTGTATTCGGCTCTTGATGAATTGAAGGCAGAGGATAGTGGAAAAACCTTTGCGCTTTTCCTCCCAGCAAATGAACTTCACGAGATTGGACTTCTCTATCTAGCCTATGTTCTTAAAGAACGGGGTGATAGGGTCTTTTATCTTGGTCAAAGTCTACCGAAGGAGTATCTAACCGATTTGTTGGATAATCAAAATATAGATGCACTTATATCAGTATTCACTACAAACCCAGACGTCGAATATTTGCCAGAATATTTACGTGATTTAGACGATCTTATCCACGATCGTGGGGTAGAGGTACACCTAACCGGGTATCAATTCAATGATTTCTCCGAAAATAAGTTTGGGGATAACATTCACATTTACAGCACATTAAAGGATTTGACCACCCATATCTAGTGGGTAATTAGACTTGTTTAATAAATTTTATTCATCGTTAGACAAAATGTTTGAACATATTGTTTAACTTTGGTGAAGCAACCTTAAACATTGTCTTTATGTCAACCGCAGAATTTGGAGAATTAATTGATCGTGAACACGACTTTTTGCACCAGTTAGCAATGAAGTTGACCAAGCGTCACGATGATGCCCAGGACTTGATCCAGGATACCTATTTCAAGGCACTTAAAAATAAAGATAAGTTTGCCACAGGGACTAATCTCAAGGGGTGGTTGTATACCATCATGAAGAATACCTTTATCAACAACTACCGTCGCAAAAAGCAACAGAACACTTTTGTTGATGAAACGGAAAGTCAATTCTTCCTAAATAGCAAAGAGGCGAGTAGAACAACTCTAACCGATGCGAATGTGGACAATGACTACATCATGGAACAAATCAATTCCATTGAGCCCCATTACACAGAGGCGTTTTTTATGCATTACGAAGGATATAAGTACGAAGAAATTGCTGAGCATTTCAATATTCCTCTTGGAACCGTTAAATCCCGAATTTTCTTAGCACGTAAGAAAATGATGGAGAAACTCGCCGACCAACGCCACTAATAACAGCCTACCGCCTTATCACATGAAATCAGTTATTGTTATTGGCTCTGGGTTCGCAGGCCTTAGTGCCGCTTCCTTTTTAGCCCGAGAAGGGTACGATGTTACTGTTCTAGAGAAAAACGATCAGCTCGGAGGACGAGCCCGCTCTTGGAAAAAAGACGGCTTCACTTTCGATATGGGACCTAGTTGGTACTGGATGCCCGACGTATTCGAACGCTACTTCTCAGAATTTGACACCAAGGTAGAAGACCACTACAATTTAGTACGATTAGACCCTTCTTATCGAGTGGTATTTGGTCCAAACGATCACGAAGACCAAAGCGCCAATATGGATGAGCTAGAAGCCATGTTCGACAGATTGGATCCTGGTTCTGGAATGCGTTTGCGTAAGTTTTTAAAGCAAGGTGCGTATAAATACGAAGTCGGTATCAAAGACCTTGTTTTTAGACCAGGGCGCTCTCTAACAGAATTTATGGACTTCAGGATTGTCAAGGGCCTCTTTCAGTTGGATATGCTCAAGGACATTCGGAAGCATGTTGCAGAAGTTAGCTCGCATCCTAAACTTAAGGCAATCCTCGAATTCCCTGTGTTATTTCTTGGGGCTTTACCTCAGAATACCCCTGCGCTTTACAGCTTGATGAATTATGCCGATATGTCGTTGGGTACTTGGTATCCAATGAACGGTATGAACGAAATTATTCAAGGAATGATTCGTGTTGCGAAAGAGCAGGGGGTGAAATTCAGAACGTCAGCGGAGGTAACAGGATTCAAGTATTCGAATGATAGAATAGTCAGTGTGTTGACTAAAGGGGGATCATTTACCGCTGATATCGTTGTCGGAGGTGCCGATTACCATCATATTGATCAAGTCATCAGTTCTCCAGAATACAGAGAATACACCCCAGAATATTGGGACAAACGCAAGATGGCTCCTTCATCACTACTTTTCTACCTAGGTATAAAAGGAGAAGTGCCAAATGTCTTGCACCACAACTTGTTCTTTGATCATGAGCTAGATCAGCATGCGCATGAGATTTATACGGATCCTAAATGGCCAACAAAACCTCTTTTCTATGCAAGTGCTCCGTCAAAAACAGACGCAAGTGTGGCGCCTGAAGGCTGTGAAAACATGTTCCTTCTAATGCCAACTGCCCCAGGGATGGATGGTGATACTGAGGAAGTTCGCGAGAAATATTATAACTTAATGATGGATCGTCTTGAAGAATTCACTGGTTCATCGATTCGTGATAGGGTGGTTGTCAAACGCAGTTTTGCGTACCAAGACTTCAAATCAGAATACAACAGTTTTAAAGGCAACGCTTACGGCCTTGCCAATACATTAGACCAAACCGCAATTCTTAAGCCTAGACTAAAGAGCAAAAAAGTGAGCAATTTGTACTTCGCTGGACAACTTACTACACCTGGGCCAGGTGTTCCACCTTGCCTAATAAGTGGGGAGGTAGTGAGTAAAGAAATCGCGAAGGACTATCAAATAAAGAAAGCGGTATGAAAGCACTCTTTGACAGCGTAAGTATTCGCACATCTAGAATGACCACTAAAGCGTATAGTACGTCGTTCTCTCTAGGTATACTAGGTCTTGACAAGAAATATCACGATCCTATATACGCCATCTATGGCTTCGTGAGATTCGCAGATGAAATCGTTGATACGTTTGAGGATTACCCGCAAAAAGAGTTGCTCGAACGCTTTTGGAAGGATACTTATCTAGCATTAGATGAAAAAATCAGTTTGAATCCTATACTGAATAGTTTTCAGCAAGTAGTGAATGCCTTTAATATTGATAGGGATTTAATTGAAACGTTCTTGAAGTCCATGGAAATGGATTTGTACAAGAACGATTATGACGAAGAGGGTTACAAAGCATACATCCTTGGTAGTGCCGAAGTAGTTGGACTCATGTGCTTGAAAGTTTTTGTAGATGGTGATGAAAAGCGCTATCAGGAGCTCAAAAAGCCTGCAATGCAGTTGGGCTCTGCCTTTCAGAAGATTAATTTCTTAAGAGATTTACACGCAGACTACCATGCTTTGGGCAGAACTTATTTCCCAGGGGTAGACTTAAACGAATTTAACGAACGGGTAAAAGCTGAAATTGAGGCAGATATCGATATCGACTTTAAAGCAGGCTACGAAGGCATAAAACAACTTCCTAAAGGAGCCCGATTTGGTGTTTATATCGCATACGTTTATTACTACAGTTTATTTAAGAAGATCTGTAATACACATGCAGATATCATTTTGAATGAGCGCGTGCGTATTTCGAACAAAAGGAAGTATGGTTTGTTTTTAAGTTCGTACGTTAGACACACCATAAACTGGATATAACATATTACAATGCTTGAACAAGTTATCCTGGTCGATTCGGACGATAATCCGATTGGGCTGATGGAGAAAATGGAAGCGCACCGAAAGGCGAAACTGCACCGTGCATTCTCTGTTTTCGCCATGAACGACGACAACGAAATTTTACTTCAAAGACGTGCTCTGCATAAGTACCACAGTGGTGGGCTTTGGACGAACACGTGCTGTTCTCATCCTAGGGACGGTGAAACTGTGGAAGAAGCCGCCACAAGAAGATTGATGGAGGAAATGGGTTTTACCTGTGAGGTCAAACGTATTTTTTCATTCATCTATAAAGCAGAATTGGACAATGATTTAACTGAGCATGAGCTGGACCATGTCCTCATTGCCCGTTACAACGAAGATCCAAATATTAACCCTGAAGAAGTCGATAGTTTTGACTGGAAATCAGTGGATTGGGTGGCTGAAGACATGAAAGCTCATCCTGAGAAGTACACTGAATGGTTCAAAATCATCTATGACCGATTCTTAAAGTATTGGCATAATGAGAATCACGGTATGTAGACGAGCACATTTTAACGCTGCACATAGGTTACACAATCCGGAATTGAGCACTGCTGAGAATGCAGCAACGTTTGGGAAGTGTAATAATGAGTACTATCACGGTCACAACTATGAACTCATTGTTCATGTGACGGGGGATGTCGACCCTAAGACCGGGTACCTCATTGATATGAAAGTCCTACGAGATCATATTAAACGCGAGGTAGAAGACTATTTAGATCACAAAAATCTGAACGTACAAGTAGAAGAGTTTAAAACGCTTAATCCAACCGCAGAGCATATTGCCTATGTTATCTGGAACAGGTTGAGAAGCGTGCTCAGTGCTGACTTAGAATTAAAAGTGACGCTTTACGAGACGCCACGTAACTACGTTGAATACAGCGGTAAATAAAAGTATTATGACACACCACGAAAAGGGCTATACGGCTGAGCAATTAGAACAGTTGGTAGAGGCGCATTTGGGCACTTCAATAGATACTCCATTGCGTTCTGACGCCTTCGATATGTCAGAAGATGAGAAAATCAGTTTGATCGCTGAAAAATTCCGTGATATCATGGACATTTTAGGGCTTGACCTTAATGATGATAGCTTAAACGGTACGCCTTTACGCGTCGCTAAAATGTACGTTAAAGAAGCTTTTGCGGGGCTGAATCCGGACAATAAGCCAGAAATGAAGTTGTTCTCGAACAAGTTTCAGTACAATGAAATGCTCATTGAAAAGGATATCAAAGTCCATTCACATTGTGAGCATCATTTCGTTCCTATTATTGGAAAGTGTCACGTTGCTTACATTCCCAACGGTAGTGTTGTTGGCCTTAGTAAATTGAATCGTATTGTTAGACACTATGCTAAGCGACCACAAGTTCAAGAAAGACTTACAAGGCAAATTGCAGAGGCATTGATGGAAGGACTAGGCACAAATGATGTCGCTGTATATCTTGAAGCTGACCACATGTGTGTAAAAACAAGAGGTATTGAAGACGACGGTAGTTCGACAATTACCATGTCTTTCCACGGCGAATTTGAAAAAGACATGAACAAAAAAGCATTTCTCGAGTCATTTAGATGATGAAAGAAGTAAGTATTTTTTGGTTTAGACGCGACCTTAGGCTGGAAGACAACGCCGGACTTTGGAAAGCACTGAAAAGTGGGCATCCTGTGGTGCCTATTTTCATTTTTGATAGAAACATCTTAGATAAACTCGAGGATAAATCCGATGCTCGAGTATCGTTCTTACATCAACGATTGACAGAGCTACAGTCCCAGTTAACAGAGATGGGTAGCTCTTTACATGTATTCTATGGTACCCCAGAAGAGGCAATGAATACGCTTAGTCAAACGTACACAGTAAGGAGTGTATTTCTGAATCGTGACTATGAACCCTATGCTCGTGAGCGAGATGAGTTTGTATTTAACTATTGGAGTGAGCATGAAGTTCCCGTGGTCGGAGCAAAAGATCACGTGATTTTCGAAAAGAATGAAGTAGTAAAAGCCGACGGCACTCCATATTTAGTGTTCAGCCCATACGGTAAGGCTTGGCGTAAAAAGCTGACCGATTACCATGCGAAGGCTTATCCCAACGCTAAATACTTTGAAAATTTTCTCAAGCAACAGCCAATCGTAATTCCATCATTAGAATCGATGGGTTTTAGAGCTACTGAGGTTTCATTACCATCGTCTAACGTAGACGAAAGTATAATTAAGACGTACGATGCTACTCGAAATTTCCCTGCCAATGAAAGGGGAACTACACGACTTGGTATGCACTTAAGATTCGGTTCCATCTCGGTGCGTAGTCTTCTGCGAAAGGGTCTCGTCGGTAACGACACCTTCGTCAACGAACTTATATGGAGAGACTTCTTTCAAATGGCGCTGTATTATTTCCCACACAGTCGAGAAAAGGCAATTAAACCGAAATATGATCTCATTCCTTGGGAGACCAATATGGAACATTTCAAAGCTTGGTGCGAGGGCAGGACAGGGTATCCTATTGTCGATGCTGGTATGCGAGAATTGAACACTACGGGCTACATGCACAATCGAGTTCGAATGATTGTAGCTAGTTTTCTAACGAAGCATTTGCTTATTGATTGGAGACTAGGGGAGCGCTACTTCGCAGAAAAACTATTGGATTTTGATTTGGCTAGTAACATTGGCGGTTGGCAATGGGCCAGTGGATCAGGATTAGATGCTGCACCATATTTCAGAGTATTCAATCCTACCTCGCAACTTGAGAAGTTTGACAAACAATTAACCTATGTTAAACGCTGGGTACCAGAATATGGAACTGCCCAATATCCTGAGCCTATTGTAGAACACAAATGGGCCCGAGAAAGATGTTTAGATCGATTTAAAACAGCTTTGGCGAACGCTTAAACTTCTTGAGCTTCGCCTGTATATCCGAAGAGCTTTTTATCTCTGATCACGTGATGTACATATTCTGGTAGACAGTCCGCCCATCCTTCTTCACCTGCGCGTATTTGGTTCAATACCTCTCGTGAGAAAATATTTGTTATGTCGTGATCGAAGTCGTCGATATCAAGAATTCTATTGTGGAAGATGAGATAATCGATGATAGGTCTGAATCGAGGATGTACTTCTGCATCTTCTTTACGCATGATTTTCTCTTCATTGTCGTGATCAATGAAAGGATATACCAGTATTTTCAAGTCCTTCGAGAAAATACGTCCAAATGCTTCTAAAATTCCACCTTGTAATCCGCGGTAGTATTTATCCTTAAACAACTCCGTGAGGTTATTTACACCCATTACCAATCCTTGGCGCTTTTTAGAGAAGCGGCCAAAGTAGTCCACGAGCTTATAATACTCTTGATAATTCGAAATAAGAACAGTCTGACCCAAGGCACACAAGATTTCAGCTCTGTCTAAGAAGTCTTGTTCATCAAGTTCCCCGTCAGCCAACAAGTTGTTTAAGGTAATTTCCCACAACACGACAGTTTTATCTGCATCGACCTTCTTATCGTTGGTAAACATGTCGTAACCACATTTGATCATGTCCATATTTACCTTGGTCACAGGTCTAAAAGAACCTCGCATTGCTAGCACATGCTTTTTATAGAGCAATTCAGCCGGTAGCAGGTTGTTTCCTTCTGGTCCAAAAATGACTGCGTCGGTATAGCCGTTCTTAATCAACTGAAGAGACATTAAACGATTGTCCACTTCCGTGAAATCAGGGCCATTGAAGTTGATTAAATCAATCTCAATAGCGTCTTTATCAATATTATCGTAAAGGCTCTCTAGAAAGAGTTTTGGGTCTTCATAGAACTTGTAAGCTCCGTAAATGAGGTTAGTACCAAGACGTCCAACTGTTTCTTGCTGATGCTTAGCCTCGTTTTCGTGTAATCTAAAGTGCAGGATTATATCGTTGGTATCTCTGGTAGGATTAGTCTGGAATCGAATTCCCATCCAACCGTGTCCTTTAAATGTCTTCGCAAAGTTTATCGTGGCAACAGTATTTGCATAGGCGAAGTAGGTCTTACTAGGATGCTTAGCTCTATCAAGACGCTTTTCGATCAAACCGTATTCGTGACGAAGCATCTTCTGTAACCTACTTTGAGTGACGTAACGTTTGTCCTCTTCAATACCGTAAATATCATCTGAGAATGCTTTATCATAGGCACTCATTGCTTTTGCAATAGTTCCTGAAGCAGCACCAGCTCTAAAAAATTCACGGACCGTCTCTTGACCTGCACCAATTTCAGCGAAAGTGCCGTAGATGTCTGAGTTAAGATTGATTTTCAGCGCTTTCTGCGCAGTGGTATGGATGGTTCTTGGCGTCATTAATCCTGCTGAGATTAGTTCTTGGTGCTAATTTAAAACTTCCTAACTTCGATAAGTCCGTTTTCCAAGGGAAAATGCGCAAAAAGTAGACCAAATGAGCAAGAAAAGCGGAACACTATATTTCTTAGGTACAGGAACTTCACAAGGTGTACCTGTTATAGGTTGTTCTTGTGAGGTTTGCGCAAGCTCAGATCCCAAGGATCATCGTAGCAGAAGTTCAGTGCACATCATATATAATGGCGTACATCTTCAAATCGACACAGGACCCGATTTTAGGCAGCAGATGCTCAACGTAGGGTTAACTCATGTAGATGCCGTTCTATTTACTCACGAGCATCAGGATCACATTGCTGGACTAGATGATACTCGCCCTATCATTTTTAGAACGGGTAACGAAATGTTGATTTATGGTCAACAACGAGTCATCAATAGAATTAAGAAGGTATACGACTATGCCTTTGAGCCCCAGCCTTATCCGGGAGCACCTAGGATACAAGCAACTCCGGTGGAAGACGGTCAAATATTTAGCGTAAACGGAGTAAATATTCAATCGCTCCCTGTGATACACGGCAGGCTACCGATCTTGGGGTATAGGGTAGGAGGAATGGCCTATTTGACGGATACCAATAAGATTCCAGAACCAACCTATAAATTACTTGAAGGATTGGACATCTTGGTTATTGATGCATTGCACCACAGAGATCACTTCAGTCATTATACGCTTGAACAAGCGGTGGAACAAGCAAAGAAAATTGGTGCAAAACGAACGTTCTTCATTCACATGAGTCACTACATGGGACTACACGAAACGATTTCCAGCGAGCTGCCAGAAAACATGTACTTATCCTATGATGGCTTGGAGGTTTGCTTTGATTAAGCGTGAAGCGATAAATAATTCCCCTTCACGTAAACACCTTTAATAAAGTTATTTACGTCCAACCCTTTAAACGGATTATTGAAAGCTTTCGACCCCATTGCTGTGATCTGTTCGCTACCGGAGGCGATGATGGTGAATTCTGCCGTTGCGCCTTCTTGAATAGTTAAATCCGGAAGATTCAGCAAAGACCTTGGTACTGTACTGAGCTTTTCTTGTAAGAGTTCTTCTGAAACCTCGTAACGATCTAATAGTGCGCTAACAGCACCCTCCAAACCAGCCATTCCAAATTCGGCATTATCAAACTCACATTGCTTTTGCTCAATATCCTTAGGAAGATGATCAACGGCGATACAATCTATCGTCCCGTCTAATACAGCTTCCCACAAAATACTGCGTTCAACATCGGTCCGGATAGGAGGACTTACCTTGAGTGCCGTATTGTAGTTTTCCAAATCCTCATCAGTGAAGATTAGGTGGTGAATATTGACACTTGCTGTGACATTCAATCCTTTGGATTTAGCTTCTCTAATACACTCAACGCCTTCTACTGTGCTGACTGAAGCAATGTGCATCGCACCCTCAGTGTACTCTAGAATGCTTAAATCGCGCTGAATCTGTGTGCTTTCTGAAACAACCGGTATACCTTTTAATCCAATGTAAGTACTTGTCGCACCTTCGTGCATCTTTCCGTTAGCACTTAGCTCATGATTTTCAGGGTGAACCATTACTCGACCAAAAGGCTTTGTGTACAAAAGCCCTAGTTTGAGAAGATTGGCATTTGAAACTCCTTGCTTGTAGTCACCGAATAGTTGGGCGCCCAATTGGTTCATTTCGAACATCTCGCTCAACTCTTCTCCCTTGCGACCTTTAGACAACGTTCCTACTGGTACCAAGTGAATAGGAAGTGATTCTGATTTATTCAGGATAAATTCGATTCCAGTTTTACTCTCATAATGTGGGTAACCGTTACTTACAACTCCTACAGCAGTAAAACCTCCGGAAGCTGCCGCTGCCGAACCGCTCACCAAATCTTCGGATTCCTCATTACCTGGTTCTCCCAAATCTGAGTGTAATTCTGCAAAACCAGTGGTAAGCCAACACCCTTTAAGGTCTATTACGCCATCAGCTTGCTCAGTTTTGAGGTTTCCTATGGCTTCTATTTGTTCATCATTGACGAGAATATCTAGCTCTTGTCCATTGTAAGGACTTTTAACATCAATGATTCGTGCGTTTTTGAATAGAAGCTTCATCAAGATTAGATTTTGACAAAAATAAGCGCAATTAGCGCGCAAAGCAATGCTAGTAACAAGTACAATTTTTCATTATACAAATTCACTGTAAACCCTTGTGAATACTCACTTTCAGGATTTTCAATGACATCAACACCATCGAGAAGAACATTTGATTCGTAAAAATCAGAACCTAAGAAAGGCACATATTCGATTCGAGTCCTACTTCCTAAGGACCATTGATTAATAGCTCTATAGAAGGGATGAGCCCAATCCTTGGGCATGAAACCTTGCCGGTATACGCGATCCTTTAAAGAAGCAACGACAACTCCGTTAAGCCGCAATAATGGCTCCTGATCTTCCCCAAGATCGTTATAACTAGATACTTCTGGCCACGCATTTTGAAGCGAAGGACCAATGAAGAAATTCACAAAGAACGGATGGCTCAACTCCGGAATAGACGTGCCGCCGTAGTTGTATTGATTTCCGTTTGAAAATTGGACCAACTTGCCAGCATAACCTTCTAGTGAAGGAGGAATAAAGTCAAAACCAAGCAACACGACGGTGTTGAATATCTCGTAATTAATGGCCAAGTCACTGCTGTATTGTACCACAGAATCTTCGAGAGTGATAAATTCATTAATAGGTAATGGGACGTTGTTTGAAAGTATCAGGCGACGTGAATGTGGAGTAGGGCGCCATGAGAAATGGTTGTCCTCATGTATTGAATCGTGTGATATCGTCAAGTCCACAAGCTGTCCGTTAGCAGTTTCATCCAAGGAAATACTGTACGTAGAGTCTGATCTACTATCTACCAGCCTGTTATTCTTTTGTAGGGTCAATTCACCAAGCACCTTCCATTTGAAAGTTTGCTCACCAAGGGGATTTACTTCTTTTTCAATAGGTAGGTTTAATTTGGTTTGCCTTAATGGAATCCAAGCTGGTGGTTGCAAGGAATTATCAAAGCCGTAACTCAATAGAAGAGCACCGGTGACGCGCTCTACAGGAGCGTTAGTAAAGGCCATTTTTTCAACCACAGTTCGAACAGCCGCCTTTTCATGCGTTCCATAATAGGTGCCTTGACGATCGTACAATTGGTAAAAGCCATCATCTAGATTTTCTAGCAGCTTAGGCATCCAAGTATTTCGCTCATTCCATTTCGCAGGATAGTTATCTACCTGTAAAAGTTTTGTACTTAATGACGACCGCGGACTAGCCAGGGAGAGTACTACAAAAACTATAGTAAGGATTCTAAGCAGGAGGACAATTATATCTTTAAGTCGCGATTTACTTCGTTGTGACGGGTTGACTTTTAACAACCACAGCAATGAAGGGATTACCTTGGCTTTCCTTGTTCGAATTCCAAAAAAATGTATCCAAACAGGCACTGCCACAAGTAGTAAACCCCAAAGCCATTGTGGTCGGTAGAATTCCATTAGCGCAAGATTCGGTCTAAGAATGAATAGGTCTCAGCGTAGACTGTTTCGAGGTCCTTGGATAGCTGGTGATTCACAATGACGTGTTCCTTGGCAGCAGTGGAAACCCATTTCTTCGGTCCACCAAGAGCCTCGTGCATGGCTTTAGCCTTGGCTACATCAATAACATAGTCTTGATGTTCCTCATCCTCGTACCAAACCATGTTCAAAACGGGCACTTGTATCTCATTAAGTTCTTGCTCTGAAATGGCCGTCTCTACCAGATGCTGCATTTGCACCACACTTTCCCAGCTGTATGCCATGGGTTTACAAACGATTCGGATGCCGTCTGTACGTTCAGGAACTATTCTGTATTCAGTGCCGTAAACCAACTTAGTCAATTGCAAGCCCCATGGATCATTTAATAAGGCTGAGTTTGGATCTGGGAGCCCCATATTTGGACTGTAGTTCAATACAGCCGCAACATCCTCCGGATAGAGTCTAGCAAGTCTTAAGGCCAATAATGAACCTGTTGAGCAAGATCCGAGAACTACCTTTTTGCCCAATCTTTTCGCCAAAGCGAAATCATACAAGGCTTTATTCCAAGCACTTTCAGCTGTAAATGTGGACATTCTATCCGCGTCGTTTTCTTGCAGTCCATGACCGGCCATTCGATTAAATACCGCATTCATTTCATATTCTTTGGGCAA
The DNA here is from genome assembly GCA_003385605.1 of Bacteroidota bacterium. Taxonomy (GTDB): domain Bacteria; phylum Bacteroidota; class Bacteroidia; order Flavobacteriales; family Schleiferiaceae; genus UBA10364. The sequence continues at coordinate 49,777 of QQUU01000087.1, read as the reverse complement.
TATGTAACGAAAGGAATCTCCTTCGTGTTTGGTCGCACTAAAACCGTGTAAATACAGGAAGGAATACTCGGTTCGCCTCAGTGAATCGCTCCAAAAGACTTCGGTATAAGCACATTCTAGCGCATTATGTTGACTTTCGTAATTGCGGATGGAATCTTCAATCTCTTCAAAAGGCGAGGCCAATTCTGGTAATTCATTGAAGAAAGCAGGCTGATCAGGCTTTGGACCCATTAAAAACGCTAAAGCCAATACCACTATTAGTGCTGATAAGATTCGTAGTAGCTTTTTCATCAGTCGATTGATTTTGCTTTGTCCAAGGAAATAGGAAATATGCCTGTACCGTCGTTCAGTCTTAATGTTCCAACGAACGTATGCACTTCATCAGTGAGGTATTTTGTTTTGTTCTCAAGTGACAGTTCCATCACGCTTTCTGGACCACTGGCACCGCAAAAGAAGCAGCTAGCGAAAGGAAAAGCACTAAGTGCATATTCATCCCCTATAACGTCCAGCGCAATGATGTAGCCAGTGATTTTAACTTTCTCTCCGTCAAGCTTTTTCAAATCTTCCGTCCAAATAGGTGCTACTAACCAAGCTGCTGACTCTTCGTCATATACCTCTTCAAATTGCAACCGTTCGAAGGTGCTCCATTTGATTTTAATCTGGGCTTGGGACGTGTAGCTAAGAAGTACAACAGCTAGAAGTATCAATTTTTTCATCCTGCAAATTCTGTTTGTTGAAGTATGAAAAACAAACGAAAAGGATCGTCGGCATTGAAAACTAAAATGCCTTTAACAACAACGAATTGGTCCGTGATTAAATCATCAGGCCGATCCTTAAAAACAAGTTCTACAACTGTGTTAGGTGCAGCATTACCGCAGAAAAAGCAAGAGGAGAAAGCATATCTCGACAAAGCATATTGATTGCCTTCAACATCAACGGGCACTAAATAACCTTGAATTACAACTTCTGTATTCTTGTATTTATCAAGCCATGAAGGAAACTGTGGCTCGTACAGGCCATCAGGTGTAGTGGAGTAGGGCACGGCCAACATTTCCCAAGGCAACACCTGCTGCGCACTGGCGTTGAATCCTAAAACAACAAAAAGCAGTACTATAATTTTCTTCATGGACGCTTGGAATGAGAGATACCGAGGAGAACCGCGACGAGCAACGGTAAGAAAATGGCTCCTTGTTCTTTATGAATATAAAACCCAGCTATGCTGTTTAAGACAAAAAAGGTGAGCACCGTACCGACTAATACAGCAAAGATTGATAAACCTTGTTGCAGCCAAAAGATTTCGAACCCTTGTAATTTCTGTAAGGTGTAAAAGCGTTTTGATTCTTTCTCGGTCCCGTTCAGATAAGCTACAATCAATCCGAACATGAGTAAAAGTATCACAGGTACAATAACACTATACTTTTTCATGGTAGCTAGGGTTGGTGTCCATTGCTTCTGTAACTGCGCGAATATGAAAACGGGAAAAGCCCCTTGCTCATTAGGGCGTTGATCGAAGACCCTTGGCAACATGACCAAGGCTGATTTGCTCTTCAATCGCAGCATGAGGGCTGTAATATCCCCTTTACCTTTGTTATTGTGCATACCGTAATACGCAGTAGTCGTCGTGAAGAAGGCCTGTTGGTCCGCGTTTCTTGGGGCTTGCACAAGACCAACTATTTGCAAGTGGTGATGGTCGTGCTGCTCACCATTGGAATCCCCGCCATGCGAAGAATGAAGTTCATCTCCAATGCTCAATCCTAGCGTTTCAGCCAAGGATACATCTACGACCACGTCTGCATCGTTATTGGGCAGATGACCATCGACTACATTGATCTGCATCCAATCAAAATAATCGAGGGATGTTCCAATAAGCGGGTAGCCTTGAATATTGTCTCCGAGTGATACTGGGCACGAGGCTGCAACCATAGGGTGTTTCTCCCAATATGCTGCCGTTGTGCTGTCAATATTTCCAGTTGGATTTTCCATTCTAAATAATGTGCTTGCAACAATCTGCAATGGAGAACCTTTGTAACTAACTATTACATCAGCATACTGTGCACTCTCAGTCCACTTACTAAAGATGTACGATTCTGTTATTCGAGAGGCATAAAAGCCACCACTGACAAGAACTGTCAGTAATGTGAGCATAACGTATTGAATGCCCTTGGCACGTAATTGACCACTCCAAACTGCTATCACTCTGCTCATAACTGCCAAGTTTTAGCGGTACTGAAGTATTTTTTCATCCGAGGGTCATGAGTCACTGCAACAATAGTTGTTCGGTCCGATTCTTTAAATTTTTCATCTATCAGCCCAAAAACAAGGTCTGCGAGATCGTCGTCTAGGGCGCTCGTAGGCTCATCCAAAAGGAAAACAGAACTATCTAGACTTAAGGTTAAGGCGAGCGAGAATCTTTGTAGCTGTCCAACGCTCAATTCATTGGGAAATTTCCCCAAATGTCTTTCAAGGTGCAATTTGCGCGCAATTAACTCTGCAGTTGGCCCACCAAATTGTCGCAATTGGATACCTAGTTTCAAATAAGGAATCCAGGTATTTTGCTGTGGCATCATGGCCGTTTTATCCTGAGGCCAATTCTTAAATGGATCTTGAACTAGTAATTCACCATGCAGCGCCCTGAGCAAGGTTGTCTTGCCACTCCCCGAAGGACCCGTAAATAGAATGAGACCCTCTGTCAATTCCAAAGAAGGGTAGCTAATCTCATTTGTGCCGACAGTTACTCTCATAAATACAATTGACTGATATATAAGATGAGCATAGCCAATGTGTAGAACAACTTTATTGCCATGCCACTAAATACACCTAAGACAGCATAAATGCTCGCACGTGCACTTTTCGTAGCATCTGAAGTCACAGAGAATTCACCAATAAAAGCGCCTATGAATGCTCCTAAAAAGAGACCCGGCCCTGTGAATAATGACAATATCATACCTATCAATGCGCCGTTGGATGCCCTTTTTGATGCTCCAGATTTCTTGGTCAAATATGCTGGCATGAAAAAGTCAATGAGAAAAATCATAACTCCACTCACTGTAAAGAACCAGTAGAGGGCACCATTGATTTGGTCTGACATTAAAGCTAGAAGTAGGGCAACGGCAGTAAGAATCGGACCTGGAACCATAGGAAGAACGGCACCTGCGATACCTAAAATCAATAAAATCCAAATCAATAATTCCATGAGGATAAATATAGAACAAAGCGTAGAGGTTAAACGCGCCTATTGGCTAATTTGCTGAAGTGAAATATGTGGTAGTAGATATAGAAACAACTGGGGGTAGACCCTCGGGCAATGACATCACCGAAATAGGCATTGTTCATGTTGAAAACAAGAAGATTACGCATCAGTGGTCTTCACTTGTTAAGCCGGATCGATCTATCCCATACAACATTCAATTACTCACAGGAATTGATGATGAAATGGTGGCTGATGCGCCAACTTTCGAGGAGTTGATTCCTACGCTACAAAAGGAGTTAAAAGGAGATGTATTCGTTGCCCATAGCGTGAATTTCGACTACAGTTTCATTGATCGTGCTTTTAGAGAGGCCGGAACCTCCTGGCGAATGGACAAATTATGTACGGTAAAATACAGCCGTGCAATGTTCCCTGAATTTGGCCGCTATTCTCTTGCCAATTTGGCCCGACAACTAGAAGTAGAGAACGACAATCCACACCGCGCCCTCAGTGACGCCTTGTGTGCTGCTGAAGTCTTGATTCACTGCTTGCACGCAGATTACGACGAAAAGGTCTTGACAAATCCTAAAATTGGCCTACTTAAACGAATACAAATGCCCGATCATTTGCCCAGTGAGCAATATGACAATCTACCCAAGAGTTTTGGTGTATACCAGTTTAAAGATGCTTTTGGCTTGCCCTTGTACATTGGCAAGGCCAATAATATTAAGCAACGCATTACACAGCATTTCTCAACACAGCAGGAAACCACCAAATACCAGCGATTGATGAAAGAGTGTCACTCTGTGGACTACACACTGTTGCCCAACGAAACACTTGCTTTAATTTATGAGGACCATAAAATCCGTGAGCATTGGCCTCCGTTAAACAAGGCGCAAAAGAAGCAATCGCTGAAGTTTGGATTGTACGCTTTTGAGAACGGTAAGGGAGAAATTAAGTGGGTGGTTCAAAAAGCCATCGGGAGCGGTGCACTTCGAAAATTTGGTTCGTACGTGAGTGGACAAACTTGGCTCGCGAATTACCTCCAAGAAGCAGAACGTAACGGATGGAGTAGTAAAGAAGCTCTTGCACTTTTAACCTCGTCGAATCAAAAATCGTGGCTCATCGATTTAGAAGAGGGTGGGGCAGTCTTCATGGAGAAAGGGAATCTCGTAGGCATCTACCTAGAAAACGATTACCTGCACCAAAAAGAATGGGTGAGGGAGCACTTCATTACAGTACGTCCATCACCCATGCTAAATGCTATCGGACACAAACTCACTGAAGAGCGGGCCGATGCAATTATAGAAATCTAAGCCTCGTCTTTGGTAGAATCTTCTGTCGATTCTGGCAATGCTTCAGGAGCCTTTTCAGAAGCTTCCTCTTTTGCCTTAATTATCTCGAAGGTCAATTCTTTATCCTTGAGTTCAATGATCACTTCATCGCCTTCATTGAGCTGTTTGCCGATAATTCTTTCCGCCAGCGGATCTTCTATAAGTTTCTGAAGAGCACGTGCCAAAGGACGTGCACCAAAGGCTTCATCAAATCCTTCGTCAGCAACAAAGTCTTTGGCTTCTTCACTCAACGAAATCTCGTAGCCTAACTCTGCCACACGAGAAAGCAATCCTTTTAATTCAATATCAATGATTTCGTGGATGTCGGCTCTTTTAAGAGAATTAAAGAGTACCACATCATCAATACGATTCAAGAATTCCGGAGCAAAAGCCTTTTTCAAAGCACTTTGTATCACACCTTTCTCCAAATCTTGTTTGTTTTGATCTCTCGCCGTTGTGCCAAAACCAACACCTGTACCAAAGTCTTTCAACTGACGTGAACCAAGATTGGAGGTCATGATAATGATGGTGTTCTTGAAATCAACTTTACGACCTAAACTATCTGTAATCTGACCGTCATCTAAGGCTTGAAGAAGTAGATTGAACACATCTGGATGTGCTTTTTCGATTTCATCAAGCAGAATGACAGAATAAGGTTTACGTCGAACGCGCTCAGTCAATTGGCCACCTTCCTCATACCCAACATATCCTGGAGGGGCACCTACAAGACGTGATATGGCGAACTTTTCCATGTATTCGCTCATATCTATACGAATCATGTTGTCCTCGTTATCGAAAAGCAATTCCGTCAATTTTTTCGCCAGTTGCGTTTTCCCAACACCGGTAGGCCCTAAGAAAATGAAAGAACCAATAGGTTTCTTTGGGTCTTTAAGTCCTGCTCTGTTGCGCTGAATTGCTCTGACAATCTTTTTGACAGCCTCATCTTGACCGATTACACTGGCCTTGAGCAAATCCTCCATTTCAGCAAGACGATCCATCTCTTGGGCCGCTACACGCTGCACTGGCACACCAGTCATCATGGCAACCACCTCTGCTACTTGCTCTTCATCAACCGTCTTTTTGTTCAATTTTAGGCTGTCTTCCCATTCAATACGTGCGTTATCTAGAAGCGCCTGTACGTTCTTTTCGTCGTCTCTGAGCTTGGCAGCCTCTTCGTAGCGTTGTGATTTAACCACGCGTACTTTTTCCTCCTTAATCTTATCGAGCTCCTCTTCAAGCTTGGTGATCTTGGTAGGCACCTCAATGTTAGAAATATGGACCCTTGAACCAGCCTCGTCCAAAGCATCAATAGCCTTGTCTGGTAAAAAACGATCTGCGATGTAACGCTGAGTGAGCTTCACACAAGCCTGAATGGCCTCTGGTGTATAGAGAACATTGTGATGCTCTTCGTATTTGTCTTTGATGTTGTTTAGAATCTGAACTGTTTCTTCCGGCGAAGTAGGGTCTACTGTCACTTTTTGAAATCTACGCTCGAGAGCACCGTCCTTCTCAATAAATTGACGGTATTCATCTAGGGTAGTAGCACCAATACATTGGATTTCACCACGAGCTAAAGCCGGTTTGAACATGTTTGAAGCATCTAACGAACCAGTAGCTCCACCCGCACCAACAATAGTATGTAACTCGTCAATGAAAAGGATGATATCGTCGTTCTTTTCCAATTCATTCATCAACGCTTTCATTCGTTCCTCGAATTGGCCACGATACTTCGTTCCAGCTACCAAAGAAGCTAGATCAAGACTAACCACACGTTTATCAAACAATACACGACTCACCTCTTTATTGACAATTCGCAGTGCCAAGCCTTCAGCAATTGCGCTTTTACCCACACCCGGTTCACCAATTAACAAGGGGTTGTTTTTCTTACGGCGACTTAAAATTTGGCTTACACGCTCAATTTCCTTCGAACGTCCGACTACCGGATCCAACCTGTTTTGCTCGGCAGCCTTTGTAAGATCCTTACCGAAGTTATCTAGAACTGGAGTTTTTGATTTCTCTTTTCTGCCCTGCTGAGAAGAACCTCCTGAGGCACTTCTGCGTGAAGGACCGCTTTCTTCTAATTCACCACCGTCATCATAGCTCATGGAAGGCGAGGCAGAAGAGGAGGGAAGCTCGTTTTCTAAATGATTGTTTTGGTATTCTCCTTTAACAGCATCGTAAGAAGCACCCATTTGAGCCATTACAGCACTAATAGGGTCATTGTCATTGCGCAGAATACATAGGAGCAAATGAGGTGTTCTAATCACCGGGCTCTGAAACAGCTTTGCTTCTAAGAACGTGGTCTTCAATGCTTTCTCTGCCTGTCGGGTAAGTGGTAGGTTTTTTCCCGTTCCTGGAGCATTCGTTGCATAAGGTGCAGCGATACCCTCAACTTTATTGCGAACGTTGCTTAAATCCAGTCCTAAATCCCTTAAAATGGCCACAGCTGTTCCTTCTCCGTCGCGGAGGATTCCCAAAAGCAAGTGTTCTGTGCCAATATAATCGTGTCCTAAACGCAATGCTTCTTCCTTGCTGTAGGTGATTACGTCGCGGACTCTCGGGCTAAAATTTTCTTCCATAGTGCTGACTATTTATGCTGGTAAATGCTGAACACAAAGTGTGCCATGGTATCAAAGACCAATCTACTCACATTTACTATGACAACATTACTTACTAAGGTAAGGTTTTGTTAACATCGATTTGTGGATAAATGAAGCAACTCTAACGCGGTTAATCAACGGGTACCACGGGTCGAAAAGCTATATTTGAAAATTACGTAAAAACCGGGGGTAACCCCACTTAAATACTGACAATATGGCGCAGGGAGAAAGAATCATTCCCGTAAATATTGAGGAGCAAATGAAGAGCTCCTACATCGATTACTCGATGTCGGTCATTGTATCCCGTGCACTTCCTGATGTACGTGATGGATTGAAGCCGGTACACAGACGTGTACTTTACGGTATGCACGATATGGGTGTGACCAGCACTAAAGCATATAAGAAATCTGCAAGGATTGTAGGTGATGTACTTGGTAAGTACCACCCACACGGCGATAGCTCTGTTTATGACACTATGGTCCGTATGGCTCAAGATTGGTCGCTGAGATACATGCTCGTAGATGGCCAAGGAAACTTTGGATCGATTGATGGTGATTCTCCAGCTGCAATGCGTTACACCGAGGTGCGCATGCGTAAGATCGCGGAGGAAATGCTCTCAGATATTGATAAGGACACCGTTGATTGGCAGTTAAACTTTGACGACTCCCTAAAGGAACCTACCGTATTGCCAACGCGCATACCTGGCTTGCTCGTTAATGGCGCCTCGGGTATCGCTGTAGGTATGGCGACAAACATGCCGCCACACAACCTTACTGAAAGTATTAACGCTATTAATGCGTACATCGATGATAACGCTATTGAGATAGATGGGTTGATGCAGCACATTAGCGCTCCAGATTTCCCGACCGGAGGAACCATTTATGGTTACGAAGGAGTTAAAGATGCATTCCACACGGGTAGAGGCCGCATTGTATTGCGCGCAAAGGCTACCATTGAAGAAGTCAAAGGACGCGAATGTATCATAGTTACCGAGATTCCTTATCAGGTCAACAAGGCAGATATGATCAAGAAAACTGCCGATCTAGTCAATGACAAGAAGATCGAGGGGATTTCAGATATCCGTGACGAGAGTGATCGCAAGGGTATGCGTATCGTATACGTTCTTAAACGTGATGCTGTACCTAATGTAGTTTTGAACAAATTATTTAAGTACACTCAGCTACAAAGTTCATTCTCAGTAAATAACATTGCACTGGTAAACGGTCGTCCTGAGTTATTGAACTTGAAGGATATGATCAAACACTTCGTAGATCACCGTCACGAAGTGGTTGTACGTCGTACAGAATATGAGCTGCGTCAGGCGGAGAAAAGAGCACACGTTCTCGAAGGTTTACTTATCGCTATCGATAACCTAGATGCCGTAATCAAGCTCATTCGTGGTTCTGCAACACCAGAGGAAGCGCGCAACGGCTTGATGTCTGAATTCAAACTAAGTGAAATTCAGGCGAAGGCTATTCTAGACATGCGTCTGCAGAAGCTTACTGGTCTTGAAAGAGACAAGATTAAGGCAGAATACGAGGAGCTCATGAAAACGATTGAGTACTTGAAGAGCATCTTGTCAGACAAGGCTAAGCGCATGGAGATCATCAAGGATGAACTCATCGAAATGAAAGACAAGTACGGTGATGATCGCCGCACTGACATTGAGTTTGCTGGTGGAGATGTAAGTATCGAAGACATGATTCCTGATACTGAAGTAGTTATTACTATTTCGCACGCAGGATACATCAAGCGTACACCGCTTTCAGAGTACAAGAAACAGAACAGAGGTGGAGTAGGTGCGAAAGCAGCTTCAACAAGGGATAAGGACTTTATTGAGAACGTCTTTGTTGCTACAAACCACCAGTACATGTTGTTCTTCACCGAACTTGGTCGTTGTTTCTGGATGCGTGTATTCGAGATTCCGGAAGGAACGAGACAAAGCAAGGGTAGGGCTATTCAAAACCTCATTAATATACCTCAAGATGATAAGGTATTGGCGTTCATTAATGTCTTGAACCTCAAGGACGAGGACTACATTAATAACCACTTTATTGTCATGTGTACTAAGCAAGGTATCATTAAGAAGACTTCGCTTGAGGCCTATAGTCGCCCGCGCGTCAACGGTATTAATGCAATTACCATCCGTGAAGGGGATACATTACTCGAGGCTAAATTGACCAACGGGGAGCAAGACATTATGATGGCTGTTCGCAGTGGTAAAGCCATTCGTTTCCCTGAGGACAAAGTACGTTCAATGGGACGTAATGCGTCAGGTGTGCGTGCTATTACTGTAGATTCTGAAAACGACGAAGTAGTCGGTATGGTAGTGGTTAAAGAAGGAGATGGGTTCGATGTCATGGTCGTTAGCGAACAAGGCTATGGAAAACGCTCTGCATTAGAGGACTACAGAATTACCAATAGAGGGGGTAAAGGTGTTAAAACCATTACCGTTACTGAGAAAACTGGAGAACTGGTTAGTTTGAAAGCCGTTACGGATGAAGATGATCTGATGATTATCACCAAGAAAGGTACTATGATACGAATGGGTGTAGATACACTTCGTGTCATGGGTAGAGCCACTCAGGGTGTTCGTTTGATAAGCTTGAGAAAAGGTGATGAAATCGCGTCTATCGCTAAGGTACCTGCTTCTGAAGAGGAAGAGGAAATTGAAGGGGTAGAAGGAGTAGAGGCCGCTGAAGGTTCAACTGAGGCAGCTGCGCCTGAATCGACAGAGGAATCAACAACTACCGAAGAGTAATTTAATTATGGCGTGGTGTTTGTAAACGTTCCTATGAATTACATTTGCACCACTTAATTAAGAAGTATCAATAATGAAGAAATTACTATTTGCAGTATTGACTTTCGCAACTTTGAGTGTTCAAGCTCAAGAAGCGCCGAAGGTAACAAGCGCAATCATTGCATTGAGAGGAAACGAAATCGTTGAGGCTAAAGGTTTTATTGACGAGGCAACTACGATTATCGAAAGCAAGAATCCAGCTGAGATCAAAGAGAAGATCATGACCAAGTACTACTACAATCGTGCTTTGATCTATGCTCAGATCGCAGGTTCACCTGATGAAGCCATCAAAGGTCTTGCTGATAATGCTAACAGCATTGCTGCTGAAAGTATCCTAGATCTCTTGAAATACGAAAGCACGCTAAAGAAGCCTCGTTACTCTGAGGATGCCATTCGTGAGATTCCAAACATCGCGTACAATTACCTTGTAGAGGCAGGTGCAGCTTATGAAGCGGGAGATTACGAAGCCTCTTACAACGGTTACATGGCTGCATTCGACTTTAAAAAGAATGAATTGCTAGGGGAGTTTGCACAACTAGATACAGGGTTGTTGTTCAACGCTGGTATCATCGCAGGTATGTCAGGCGATCAAGAGTCTAGTGTGAATGCGTTCCGCACTTGTTTAGACCTAGGTTATACCGGAATCACTTTCACTGCAACGTACGCGGCTTCGGGCCAACCAAAGCAATACCCGAATAAGGCGGCAATGGAGAAGGAGATTGAATTAGGTTTGGCCTCAGATCCGGTAATTGGTGAAGATGTTCGTCCAAGTGTTTACATCAGCTTGATTAACGCTTACAAGAAGATGGAAAACACTGAGATGTACGAAGCTACGCTGACTGAAGCTCGTGGTTTATACCCAGAGAACAAAGATCTTCTAGACATTCAATTGCAGTCATTCTTAGACAAGAAAGATTACGATGGTGCATTGGCAAATCTAGATGAAGCGATTGCTAAAAACCCAGGCAAAGGTATTTACCACTTTGTAAAGGGAAATATCCTTCAAACTGAATTGAAAGATTTGGATGCAGCGCTTGTAGAATACAAAGCAGCGTTAGAAGCTGACCCAGAGAATTCTGACGCAATGTACATGTGTGGTCTTGTTTACATTGACCGTGCGAATAAGATTACAGAGCAAATGAATTCTTTGAGCCTGAGTGAAAGCCGTAAGTATGATTCTTTGAAAAAGAAGCAGAAAGGAGTTTTTGAAGAGAGCTTAACGTATTTCGAGAATGCTCGTGAAATGAATCCTGACGATCTAGACATCGTTCGTGCTTTGGCGGAAGTTTACCGTAAAGTAGGTAACTACGAGAAGTCTATGGAAATGAGCGAATTGTTGAAATAACATTCCGTTACGATTTAGAGAAACCCTGGAGCATTGCTCTGGGGTTTTTTATTGGTGGATGTTTTTCTTCTGCGGTGTTTCTCTTTAAATCTATTTGAATTATAATATACATTATGTTAAATAGTGTTTTTGTAAAGAAGACTGATATGGTTAATTTATCGCTGTAGAGTTCTTCCCCTTCTTCATAGTCCTCCGAGTTTTACTGTAATTGTCCTTAGGACGCGCCATATCATCTTCATAGCGCGGATCGGGAATCATAGAAACTTTATACAAGGCAGATGCCTCAATGCTAAAGAACCCAAACTCTTCGGTAACACGGCCCTGGATTTTGTACAGACCTTTACCACGAAATGGAAATTGCTTGGCGATGTTCGGAAAATGCACACTATCCATGTAATCGCCATTCTCGTCTAGGAAAGTCGCGAAATTCATGCGTTCACCTTTCGAGGTCTTTGTATCCTTCACCGTTACCAGGTATCCATAGGCAATAACAAAATGCCCCAGTTTAGACGACAGTTCTATTGCTGTAGTTCCTTGTTCTATTTCCTCATCGGCCAATTCAAAGGGATTACACAGCGGGAATCCAAGAAGTTCGATTTGATCAAAGGCCTCTTCTAGCCTAGTCTGCGTCAATAGAGGCACCTTATAGTCGTGATTTTGTGTAGCACCCTTGAATAGACTAGGAACAGCGGTTACTACATCTTTGGTTGTTCGACCCTTTAACATGTGGTGGGCTTCCCAAAGCAAGGTCTGCTTGGCTATCCCTGTAAATCGAAAAGCACCAATGCGAATAAGCAGACTTACTTGCTCTATACCAGCGGGTACACGGGCTATAAAGTCAGCCAGATCAGTAAACAGCCCTCCCTCCTCACGTATTTTGGCAATCTCTACCCCAATATTTTGGTCCAGTCCGTGCAATAGCACAAAACCTAGATAAATCGTCGTTTCCTCTACTGTAGTGGGATAATCACCGTGCTGAACACAAGGCGGTTCAATAGTTCCTCCGTTCTTACGTGCCTCGTGAACGTAGAACTCCGTCCGATAAAAACCACCAAAATTATTAATGGTAGCAACCATATACTCCAAGGGATAATGCGCCTTTAAATACAAGCTTTGGTAGCTTTCCACAGCATAGGAAGCACTGTGTCCCTTAGCAAAAGCATAGCCCGCAAAGCTCTCAATCTGACGCCAAATTTCACGGGCAAGTTCATCGGTATATCCCCGTTCCTTACAGTTCTTAAAATATTGATTTTCAACACGTTTAAACTCGTCTCTTGACCTAAATTTACCTGACATCCCACGGCGTAAAACATCAGCTTCACCCAGTGTCAAGCCGGCAAAATAGTGCGCCACTTTAATCACATCTTCTTGATAGACCATCACACCGAAAGTATCGGGCATAATCTCAAGCATTACTGGATGTGCATCCTTGCGTTTTGAAGGATCGGTAAAACGGAGAATATATTCCCGCATCATCCCGCTATTACTCACGCCAGGACGGATGATGGAGCTGGCTGCAACGAGGCCTAAATAGGTATCGACTCTAAGTTTCGTCAACAGCATTCGCATAGCAGGTGATTCTACATAAAAACACCCTGTAGCCTTACCGTTTCTCAATAAATCCTTGACCTTTTCATCCTCTTTGAATCGCTGTAAGTCTCTGATATCAAAAGGTTCGGCATTTTTATGGTTCCTGCGAACTAGGGCCAATGCGTCTTGAATCTTACTCAGTCCCCGCTGACTCAAGATGTCAAATTTGTGCAGACCTATGTCTTCAGCAACGACCATATCAAACTGGGTCGTGGGAAAACCTTTCGGTGGCATAAAAGTGGCCGTGCGATAATGTATACTGTCATTCGCTATAAGTATACCTCCTGCATGGATGCTCAAGTGACTAGGGAATCCCTGTATATAGGTGCTGTAGCGCAATACAAGGTGTGCAAGATGATCGAGGTCTCCACTATTAAACTTTCCTATACTGAGCTTATCTATCTCGTGCTTTGGAAGACCAAATACCTTTCCTAGCTCTCGAACTACTGCTTTGTATTGGAATGTATTGTAGGTCGCTAGCAGTGCTGTGTTTGGGAAACGCTTGAAAATATATTGAGTGATATCGTCGCGATCACGCCATGAGAAATCGAGATCAAAGTCTGGAGGCGAAGTTCTATAGAGATTAATAAAACGTTCAAAATATAAGTCAAGCTCAATAGGGTCAACATCCGTAATCTTGAGCAGGTAAGCGACAATAGAGTTTGCACCGCTCCCCCGCCCTACATAGAAATAGCCGCGCTTTTGTGCGTAGTTCACAATGTCCCAATTAATCAAGAAATAGGACACAAAGTTCTTTTGCTCAATGAGTTGCAATTCCTTTTCAATCCTTTCACGCACCTTAAAGTCCGCCTGAGGATAGCGGTAAGTTAGTCCGTCATAACACAGCTTCTTCAAGAGCTTTACATCCTTCTTCCTTGAACCCGTATAGGTCTGAAGGTTCAGTGCAGGTTCGTCTGGCAATTCAACTTGACAGGATTCTAAAACTTGCTGGGCATTGCGTAGAAGCCACGGATAATCTTTGTACGTCTCTTTCAGCCCCTTGTCGTCTAAATAGAGGTCTGTTTCAGAAGCTTGTTGTTCCTTCTGCAGTTTGCTCAACAATGTGTTTTCGTCGATAGCACGTAAGAGTCGGTGTGCATTGAAATCACGCTTACCGCGAAAAGTAGCAGTAGGAAAAGCAATAAGCTTATGCTCGTAAGCACGCAATTTGTGAATGTGCAGCGAACTAATCAGCTCTGGGGCAACGCCTATCAACTCGTTGTTTTCCAGCGCACTAACCTCTATTCCCTCCCTGTTTTTATAAATAATCCAAGTATCTTTCAAATACTCTCTTGGTGCTCTTTCAGGGAATTTGACTTTACGCGATAAGTGCCAAGAAAGATGGTCATTGATCTGCTTAAAACCTTCCCAATTACGGGCTAATACAACGTATTTCTGCTGGGTACCGTTTCTAAAATCTACTCCTATGACCGGTTGCTTGCCTACTTCATCTTTCAGTAAATACAATGCTGTCATGCACGCAGAAGTATTGTTGATATCGGTCAAAGCCATGTGTGACCACGGCTGTGCTTTAAACAAACTCACCCAGTCTTTCGGGGATACGGCCCCATAACGCAAACTGTAGTAACTGTGCGTATTTACGAGCATTTCAAATACTTAAAAGCGGATTAAAAACCGAAATCTAACTTGCGTTGACGTGCCTGAGTCATTCCCATTCCCTGCAAACTGAGATGCGAATAAATCTCATAATCATACTCGGGGATAATGCGCTGACCTATAGGCTTCAATAACTCTGGACCATTGCTCCTAGGGTTCTTAATGGCCGCTGAAATAGGATACGCATTGAGCTCTTCTGCCGGATAAGGTTGTAGCACATCCGTAACTTCTGCTAGCGGCGTACTGGGGTCTAACCAAATACTCTCGTCTTCCTCTTGAAGTATTACAGGAGATCTGTGGTGCGATATCGCTGCTGTGATCTTGTTACTTACTGTAGTAATGATGGCAAAAGAGTCAATCATTTCACCCGTATCTGGATTTACCCATGTGTCGTAAATACCTGCAAAGGCAAACGGACTACCGTCTCGCTTATACATCACATAGGGCTTAGACAAACGCTCTACCTTAGGCCCTTCAATAAAGGCATCTGCCAATACCAGGCAACGTTTAGAGCGTATGCTTTGGCGAAATGCCGGCTTGGTGGTAATGCCCTTAGCACCGCGGTAAGAGGTGTCGTTTTCCTTATTGTGGTCGCCTTCAGATCTAGCGTTAAATAGATGAAATGGCTTCTTCGCCCAATACGGTGTAAAACCAAACTGATAATGTTTGATTACATCTGGACGCTCCTGGGTGATAATAGGCGCAAGGGTTCCTATACCTATGTTTGTATTAGGCGCATAAAGATCTGGACGCTCTACAATAGCGCTAAAGCGTTTTTCAACGGCTTTGATTTTACTGATATTTACGTATCTACCACACATTTAGGAGAATATTAAGTTAGTCTTTTATCGATGTCTATTTGCCAACAGTGGTGGCGGCTCACCATTGAAAGGGTTGGTACGGCCTATGGTCTTTGCTCCCAAACTCACGGCACGAAGTACAGAACGGTCTCCAAAGCGCTGGCGAATATGATCCATAGCACCGTAAAGGCGACTTAACTCCTCGCTCTCCTCAAAGAGGTTCATTTGGTAGCCACCACCCACCAAGTGCGAGAAACGGACTCCTACTAGTCGTACCAGTAGACGGCGTTCGAAGAGGCGTTTGAACAATTCTTTCACCTTCGGGATAAGCACATGATCAGCTGCCGTATATGGTATTCGTGCTTGAAGAGTATGTGTATTGAAATCTGAGTAGCGAATTTTCACAGTAATACATGAAGTGAGTTTGTCGCCACGACGAAGCTGGTACGCTAGATTTTCTGCCATAGCCACGATAATTCCTTCAAGCTTTACCACATCAATGGTATCCTTCGCAAAAGTGCGTTCGGTGGAGATGCTCTTACGTTCTTGGTAAGGAATAACAGGGCTTTGGTCTACACCCTGGGCTTTGTGCCAGATGACCGAGCCGTGTTTACCCATGACACTTTGCATCATCTCTAAGGGCATTTCTTGTAAGGTTTGGATGCGTCGTACACCCAAATTGCGCAAGGTCTGGTAGGTCTTCTCTCCCACCATCGGGATCTTACGTACTGATAAGGGTGCTAAAAAAGGACGTTCAAGACCTTTCTCTACATAAATCTTATTGTTTGGCTTAGCCTCACCGGTAGCGACCTTACTAACGGTCTTATTGATAGAGAGACCAAAGCTTATGGGCAGACCTGTTTCGCGTATAACGCGATCTCTAAGCTCGCTTGAGAACTTAAAGGTGCCAAAGAAGCGGTCCATCCCTGTGAGATCTGCATAGAACTCGTCGACGGACGTTTTCTCATAAACAGGAACCTGTTCCTTAATCACATCTGTTACCAGGTTTGAATACTTGGAATAATTGGCAGAATTTCCTCGAATGATGATGGCTTCAGGGCAGAGTTCACGAGCCATACGAACAGGCATGGCAGAATGAACACCAAACTTGCGAGTCTCGTAACTACATGCCGCTACTACTCCTCTATCTCCTGTTCCACCAATAATAATGGGACGGTTGTTTAGCCTTGAGTCCATCAACCTTTCTACAGAAACGAAGAAAGTATCGAGGTCCATATGTAGGATTGAGCGTTCCATTTGGGCTGGGTTTGGACAGTCCTCAGGCAAGTCGAGCGGCCCAAGAGCCGCTCAATTTGAAGGAGAAAATCCAATAAAACGAGGATTTAATTAGTTGTCTTTCAGTTGATTCATTTCCTTTTTCAAATCTGCCATCATGTGCATGAGTTGCGACATGTCTTGGTTATTGCCCGCAGACGGCAGTTCGAAACTGGTGTATCCTACAGCGCGCCAAACTTCAACAAGACGATCTACAGGAACGGTATAGGGGGCAAACTGAGGGTTGTCGGACTTTAACATGAGTTCGCCGATGTGCAAGTTGTTGATGACGCGCTTGTACACTACACCTTCGTCTTTAGTAATGAGTACGTAACATTCATCATTACGAATGGACTTCCAATCCTGGATATATTCTGTAATGACATAAGAACCCGGTTTGATAGGCAACATACTCTCGCCGCGAATTTGGAAAACGCGATACGTACGATCCTGAGGTAATTCTGGAAATGGCATAGAGAAACGAGGAAGTGCGCCAATGTAATCGGCATCGCCATAACCTGATAGGTAACCTGCTGAAGCTTTAACCGGTACAAGTGTTCCCAGCTCCTTTTCCTCCGTACCATCAACAATAACAGGGAGGATACGAAGTTGTGCACCACTTACATCTGCCTTAGGAATAGAACCAGAACCACTGAGGTCTTTGTTTACGAAATCATCCAAACGCACCTGGAAATACGCCGCTAAATGCTGTAACGTGTGGAGTCTAGGCTCTGCCCTTCCCTCCTCATACGCCCCAATCATGGCACGTTTCACACCTATCTTAGTAGCCAACTGCTCTTGCGTAAGCGCTTCCTTCTTGCGAAGAAATTTGAGATTGTTCTTTACGTAATTCATAAGACCTATCTTTAATCGGTAGTTTTACAATGCTAATTTAATTAGATTTCTAATATTTTCATCATTATATAGCTTCTTTTTTCTGTAGATGGATTTAAAAACCGCTTTAAACGAAATCACCATTGACAAAGAACACGTGTATCAGGAATGGATACAGTGGGCTACCCAGCACTCTGACAAACTCGAAGAGGTCTTGGAATATGCCTTTAACGGCAATGAAAAAGAGCGACTAAGAGGAAGTTGGATACTTCATCACGTCAGCGATAAACGACCAGAGGTGTTCTACATCAAGGAAAAAATGATGATTGAACAACTTGAAAAAACACAAACGGATGCAGAAGTGCGATTCATCCTGCGGTATTACTCTAAATATAGATTGCCCCGACACGAAGAACGTGAAGGGCTACTCGCAGACTATTGCTTCAAAGTATTGATGACACCTAGCGATGCTGTGGCACCCAGAGTCTACAGCATGAGTATTCTTCACAAATTGGTCTTAAGGTATCCGGAATTGGCCCATGAACTTCAGGAAAGCATACAATGGGCACTAGAGACAGGCAGTGCAGGGATGAAAAGTCGTGGCAAGAAAATCTTACAAGACCTTTCTAAAAAAGGCCTAATCTAAGGGATAGCCAGCCATAGCATTGCCGGCTAAAAAACCACCAGTCCACGCTGCTTGAAAGTTGAATCCACCTGTGATTCCATCAATATTTAGAATCTCACCAGCAAAAAACAAATTAGATACAACTCGAGAAGAGAAGGTTTTGAAATTCACATCTTTGAGATCAACACCTCCCGCTGTGACGAATTCTTCTTTAAAAGTACTCTTGCCAGTGACTTGATAAACAGCACTGCACAATTCACCTGCCAAAGCCTTGATCTGCTTGCTTGAAATATCTCCCCATGTGGCAGTATTTGGAATACCTGCGGCATCAACCATAGATTTCCATAGTCGCAATGGTACCTCGTAGTGGGTGTGGTTGCCTATTCGCTTTTTACCACTCTCCTTCTTCTCTCGAAGAAATTCAGATACCACTACATCCTCATCGCGACCAATCCAATTCACCAGAATAGGGAAACGGTAAAATCTATCGTTTAATTCGCGTGCACCCCAAGCACTCAAACGCAATACCGCTGGACCACTCAATCCCCAATGTGTGATTAACAGGGGACCTGAGGCTTCTAAATCAGAACTTGCAACCTGAACCGTAGCATGAGGTAGACTAATTCCACTGAGACCTTTGATTCGCGGATCTTTGATGTTAAACGTAAATAAAGAAGGTACAGGAGGTACTATTTTATGACCGGCCTTCTTCAATTGGTCCCAAATACCTTTTGAAGAACCCGGGGCAACCATGAGTTTATCTGCGACTAATGAATCACCAGAAGTTGTTAGAATTTGCCAGGTACCGTCTTCAGCCTGAGTAAATGCCTTGACTCCAGAGGAAGTACGCACCTGTACACCGGCAGCTTCGGCCATTTCTATTAGACAATCGGCTATGGTTGATGAAGAATCGGTCACTGGGAAAACGCGGTTATCCGCTTCAATCTTGAGCTCTACACCACGATCGGCAAACCACTCCATGGTATCACCTGGCTGAAACTTATGAAAAGGGCCCAGTAGCTCTTTAGCCCCTCTAGGGTAATAGGTAGCCAATTCTTTTGGGTCGAAGCAAGCGTGTGTAACATTACAACGACCACCGCCGCTGATAAGCACCTTACCTAGGACATCTTTTCCTTTTTCTAGTAGCAGCACATTTAGTTCAGGGTTCGCCTCAGCGCAAGATATGGCTGCAAAAAAACCTGCAGCACCCCCTCCTATGACAACGACGTTATTCATGAGACAAAAGTACGTAATAGGCGGATGTTTGGTATGTTTAAATAGAATTGGTTTGTTTAAAATTAAACAGAGTGATAGTTTTGCCACAAATTGAACGCACATGAATTTACGAGAGGCCTTGGAGGAAGCATTGAGGAAGCGACCGTTTTTGGAAGAAGCACTTCAGGAAGAACTTATTAATCTTAGTTCCCTTGCCCGTTTATTGCAGCCGGAAATAGCCGCTAGTACAGGTAAAGAAGTAAAAGAGAGTGCACTCGTTATGGCCATTCGTCGACGTGAGCCACGTCTACAGCTCAAGATGCAACACAAGCTTCAGCAGTTCATCGCATCGCTTGGTGATATCATTGTACGTTCAAATCTGGTCACCTACACCTACGTTAAAACCAATGCCCTTCCAGCAAAACAAGCGGCATTTCTTGAATCTATTGCTGAAGACAACGATGGATTTCACAGCTTCACAGGCGGTATGGAAGAGACCACCATTATTGTAAGTGAGAAGTACCAATTGTATTTGGAAAAAGCCATGCAAGGCGAAACCTTATTGAGTACAGAAACTGAACTCAGTTCAATCACGCTGCGCTTACCATCGAGTAGTTCAGAGGTCATAGGTCTCTATTACTTCTTCTTCAAACACATTGCCTCCGCTGGGGTGCCTATTAAGGAAATCATCTCAACTACTAATGAGGCTACATTCATTGTACACAGTGCAGATGTGAATTCGGCCTTTACAACCATAAATACCATTAAACGTCCTGTTTAAAACCTATTGTTTTCCACATTATTAGGGGCTTAGCGTATTCCAGGCCAATTTATTGGGACTAATACTTAAATCCTTAAAACAATGGAAAATCAAGTTCAATTGATCGGACATCTTGGAATGAATCCAGATTCCAAAGAAATCAACAAGAGTGTTAAAACGACATTTACACTAGCAACCAATACGGTGTATCGCGACAGTGATGGCAATAAGAAAACCATGACTGATTGGCACAATATTATCGCCTGGGGCGGTTTAGCACAGACGATGGAGCAATACCTTAAGAAGGGGGACAAAGTCGGCATATCGGGCCGCTTAGTAACTCGTTCGTACGAAAATGCTGAAGGTGTAAAGAAATACTTTACCGAGGTTGTCGCAAAAGACATGTTGATGTTGGGCGGTAAAAAGCCCGAATAGCTCTAGCACTAGGCCTCTCTAACCGAGGGGCCTATTCTTCCAATTGACCGCTTACTATAATTCCGTCTTCGAAAACCACGGCACCAAAATCACCGGTAATAGGGCGATCCACACTGAGCGCTTCAGTTAGCCCTATATGGGAACCGTCTATTTCATATAGCCTTGGACGTGCAGCTAAATCTCCTAAGTCGTCTACGGTATATATCACTGCTTTGTGGTGACCGTTCATGGCTAAAACGCGCTTTACAGCAACATCCACTCGCATGTGTGCATACAATACATTGGTAAACACCCATTCTAGTTGGCCCTTGTCATTCACAGGCAGCCTGTCATAGGTATGTACAGTCTCCTCTGAGGCGGTTAACGAATGAAGAATGACCTGAACGCCAAATTCACGTGCTTTGGTTCTATCCAAATCCCCTTTCGCTACACCGCTTTCAATAAGAATATTTGGAATACCCTGTGACATCAAGTAATCGCCTACTGCCGTTGGATAAAATTCATCAGTATAACGACCAACTCCAGTCAAATCGTGATTCAAGGCGTTCAAGGCGTTACCCAACCTATTCATGATTCGACGACGAAGTGGCGTTATCTCACGAGTACTTTCACTAGAAGGAACCAAAAGCGAGGTGAAGGCACTGTTCCCGTTCACATGGAAGATGGTTCGCTGATCGTGAAGATTAAAGCACAATTCTGGTTCTATCATTCTTAACCAACCGATAAGCTTTGCGCTTTCCACGGTCTGGAAGGATCTAAAATCCCTATTTAAGTCAATACCCATCCCATTCCGGCGTGTATACCTAACATAGGCATCCGGATTAATAACTGGAATAATATGAAGTTTGAAGTCAGCTGTATTAATTTGTTTCGATTGAAACATTTCAATGAGCTGTAAAATGATGTGAATGCCCGTCGTTTCATTCCCATGCATACCTGCCCAAATACAAATATCACGAGTACCGTCGCCTAATACGGCGCTAACAATTGGTCTTTCTTCAGAAGAATAGCCAATAATATCCCAATTATAAAGGCCGATAAGCTCGTTATAAGGAAGGTACTGGTTGTTTTTATACGTGTATCCCATCATTTCTTTGCGTGGATTCAAATTTAGGGTCTTTATTTAAGATTCATTGACGAAATTGTAGGACTAATCCCTTTTACAAATGAAACCACAATACCTCTTACTACTGTTTCTTTTGAATCAGTCATGTGATACAAATGAAACATCAGTAACAGTAGCTTTCGGAAGTTGTAATGATCCAGAGTACAATCTCTCTGTCTTGCCTCACCTTTCGAATGCCCTCGATACCGCTGATTACATGATTTGGCTTGGTGACAACGTCTATTTAAAGAACGACGAGTGGAAACACCGAGACAGCATTGAAGCTAAGTACAGTGCTGTATTCGAACGTGAAGAATTCCAAGAGGTACTCGCTAAATCCGAACATTTGGCGATATGGGACGATCATGATGCAGGACCTAACGACTGTAGTAGCCTTAGCGAGGGATTAGATCTCACTATGGACTATTTCAAATACTTCTGGAAGCCCTCCTACTCCATGCCTAATCCCAAGAGTTATTACGGTTCTAAAACAAGTCATGACGGGCTTGTAGAATTCTTCTTTCTAGACAACAGAACCTTTAAAATCCCTGTCGATTCTGCAGGAGCAACACTCTATGGCGCAGAACAATTAGCATGGCTAGATACCGCCTACACTAGTTCTAGCGCTAAAATCAAGATTGTTCTAATGGGTGGTCAGTTCCTGAATTCTGCACAAACTTTCGAAAATGTGAGTATTTATCCAGAGGAGCGACAGCGTATAATTGACTTATTATCAAACAGTTCTGGAATTCCTGTAGTTCTCACGGGCGATAGACATCACGGCGAGATAAGCAAGCTAATCACAGACAATGGCAAATCGATCTACGATGCAACCGCATCGCCTCTTACAGCAAAGAGCTTCCCACACCACGAAGAAAACAACGTCTACCGTACTCATACGAATACAACTGAAACAAATCACTTTGGGTTGTTGCGGCTTAATTTTCAAAACGACGTTCCAAAAACTATCGAAATCCAATTGATAGACGGACAAAACGAGGTCCTTTTCTCACTACGTGAAACGCTATTATAGATTTTCATAATAATCTTGTTTTCAGTTAATTAAATTATCTCTATTAAAGTTTAGGTTTTCTTTATGGTTTTGCATAAAATGAGGAGACACTGACTTGTTGATTTCTTCTTCTCGGCTTTGCTTTAGACCTGTTTCATTTGAATTAACTTAGCGTTCATGCAAGAAGTAGTTAATCGAATCGAAGCCTGGATGAAAGTAAAGGGTTTATCAGCTCCTGAGCTCGCCAAAGAGCTTGGAATGAATAGATCAACTGTTGTACATATACTGGGCGGGCGAAACAAACCATCGTTACAGTTCATTATGAACCTTGCTGCGTTTGATCCGGAATTGGACTTGCGCTTTTTATTGACAGGAGTAGCTTTACCTACCCCAACCCCTCAAAACTCCAATACTTCCTCTAAGCCTGAGGTTAAAGTGATTGAAAAAATCAAGACCGTTACTTCTGGAAAGAACACCATGATCGTTCTCAATACAGACGGGACGTATAAATCTTTCGTAGAGCAATAATCGCGTAGTATATTTGTGAGGTAAACGATAGCACAATGAAATCAAAAGCAACCGTATTTGCCGTTCTCACGTTGGTAGCCGCCCTCAGCCGATTGTTTCCTCATTACCCGAATTTTACAGCGATGGGAGCATTAGCTTTTTACACTGCATTTTCTGGTAAAAACGTTTGGCAGTCTTTGGCCCTAATGGCTGGTACTATGATGGTAACTGATTTAGTGCTTAACAATCTAGTCTACCCTACTGGTGAATTTATCTTCATGTACTCAGGTAGCTTGTTTACTTACATGGGCTTCGCAGCATATTCATTAATGGGTTACTTGAGTAAATCGCGTAAAAGTGCTGCATTAGGACTCATTGCGGGAAGCATCATTTTCTTTGCCGTTTCAAACTTTGGGGTATGGTTCAGTGCCTTCAGCCCGTATCCAAAAACAGGAACGGGACTACTAGCAGCGTATACTGCAGCAATCCCGTTTTATGCACCTGAGCTTCTTTCTAGCTTCTTGTTTTCTGCGATTGCAGGTTTCGCTGAATCTAGAGTGAAGGCAACAGCCAACGCTTAATTTACCAAGGCTTGGCGTGGAATAATTCCTGCGTCAATACTATCTAGTAGCGTACCGTTCAAATCGTATTGGTACACTTTACCCGCACTTGCATAGTCCTTTGCATCGTGAACATATAGGACGTTTGCCAGTAGATCTAAGTTGTACCCTCCTGTGTTCGTAATAGCATTTGAAGGCCACACAGCAGGAGCCAAAGAGGTCTTCACTACGGCACCTGAATATGAAGCGTTCAAAAAGTACAAGTTTGTTCCATCCGTTTTCAATGCTATTGCATGATCGGCGCTCGTTGGTGCAGCGATTACCTCTGCTGCTGAGCCATTCTCAATCCTCCATAAACTTGCCGGTGTAGATGCGGATCCCGACCAATCTTCATAGCCCGCGCACAGTACATACACTGCAGAACCAACCTGTACGAACGAATTCGGCTTATCTCCTACTTTAAGGGTATCTACGCTCCTTGTATTAAGATCTACGACAGCTACCCGGTCATCATTACCGAACCCACCATTGAGACCCACATAAACAACATCGCCATCGGCGTGTACTTGTTCACTTACCCCGAAAACGTTAATGCTATCTGTGAGCTGACCCGTATACTTATCAAGGACCTTGATGTAATCCGACGACCAAGTAGTAACGACGAGTTTGTTTCCGGATTCCGCTACATACCTAGGACCTGCTACTAAAGTCGACCAATGCTCGAGCATGGTTTTTCTGCTAATTCCACGTACCACTCCCGCATTATTTATAGAAACAACTAGCAAAGAGTCGGCGTGTATCATATGCTGGCCAATATTTCCAAGAGCAAAGCCGTTTTCTGTACTAAATGCAGACTGAACTGCAGTATCAGAGTGTCCACCTACAGCATCGATTGTGGCTGTTCCCCCTGTAAACGCACCTTCATTTAGAATCAGAAGCGCGTCCTCGTAAACCGTCGGTTCAGCAGGTAATGGTGTCTTAGTACACGCTGCGAAGGCAAGTGTGGTTAAAATTAGGATTCCTTTCTTCATGATTTAGAATTTAGTTGAAGGGTTAAAGAATAGTACCTACCTGGCAATGGGTAGTTTAAAAAGAAGTTTCGTTCAGCTCCGGTCACATTGTGTACCGTTGCAAGCAGGCGAAGCTTTTTGAGAATTTTCGTAGTCACACTCAAATCCATCCACAATTCGCTCGGAATGGCCCCTAATGGACTGTTGTCTCGAAGCGTATGTCTTTGGCCCACGTAATGGGTGCGTAATTGTGTGTTAAATACACCTGCGTCATAGACAATGGTATAAACTGCATTAAAATCGGGCCTGTACAATAGTGATGTGCCTTCATTACCTGCAATTACAGCCTCAAGTATCCGACTGTATTGATGGGTCAATGAAATTTCATTAAACCAAGAACCGTAATGATAACTTCCTATGATTGAGCTCGTTGAAGTATACGCTTGCTCTATATTTTCAGGGCTCCAAAAACCATTAGCACCCGGCGTCCATTGAATAAGGTTTGTGAAGTAAAGCTGATCAGTGCTCAGGAACAATGACAAATCTTCCCACTTCTTCGCTATGCTGTATTTGGCGCCGTAAGAGCGTTCCGCTGACAAATCGGGATTTCCACCAGGGGTCCAATACAATTCATTGATAGTTGGCAGCCTGTAGAACGTACCCGCCGTGAAATGATGATTTCCTAGATGGTTTTTCCCGGTCCAATTCACTTGTGCCCCACCAAAGCCAGTTTCGTTCCAATACGATGCCTTTCCGAGAAGGGAGATATGTTCTCCAAAGCGTTGAAGGTGGCTGGCGTTAATCTGTATTAAGGATGCGTTACGTGAAGTACCAGCGCCACGCACGTAACTTGCAACCATATTGGAAGTATAGCGTTTGTGGTCTTTAGCCAGTCGTAAAGAGACCTGATCATAGGTATTGGTATCCCTGAGATTTAGAAATGATGCCGTGTCGGTATATGCTTGCCATTCTTTACCGTAAAAGAGTGTTGCTTTCACATCTCTTTTCTGTGCAGCAAATAGCCCGCGAACAGAACGGTCCTCGAGATGATTAAGGTTTCCCGCAGTAAGCACAGAGCCCCTGCTATTTTTCGTCCCTTCTGTGTACCAAATATTCGTATTCCAACGAACCCTTCCAATTTTACCCTGATAGCGCTGTAAAACTGTTAACGTTGAATATTCCATACCGCGCATCGTGAAATCATTGCTTCCTAGCCTGTAGGGATACGCATTATCACTTTGCTCGGTCTTTATGAATGAACGGTAACGAACACCTGCGAATTCGCCTCCGTTTTGAACAACGAACGACCTCAGGCCAATGCTACTTGCTCCGAATGCCGTAGAAAAGAAAGATTTGCCTGAAGCGTGCCAACTTAAATCTAGACCACCAATCATTCCACTCTCGCTTCCAAGTGCAGCGTTAGCACCGGAGGATATTCCGTTTTTCGGCAGCAATACTGAAGGCACCAAGCTAAGATCAATGACTCCGGAAGCCATACTGCTGATATCAATACCTTCCCATACCACTCTGCTCTGGGCGCTGTTGGCACCGCCTAAATTCAAAGTAGCAATGCTGCCTGGCGCATACTGACGAATCTGAAAACGGGAATCCTTTTGTAAATAAGTGGCTATATCTAGTAAACCTAATTGGGTAGAATCCACGACTGTCCTGTTTTCGGAAAAGTCAAGTCCTTCCGCAAGTATAGTAGCCGTGCTGAGCGTATCCGAAGATTGCGCACTAAGAATATGTGTGCCCACACATAATGTGGACAATAACCAATTTTTCATACCATCAGAATTGCTTGACCCAGAGCAATAGTTTCTAATTTTCATTGCAGGTCAAGTATTCTGGCTCCCCACTCCCACTTAACTCCTTCCCGCTATTGCAGTGGATTTGTTAAGCTTTCACTGTGAGTTACAGCTGCTGGCACAGCCCCGAACTTCAATCGGGTTCCTTTTTAAGAACCACCTCCGTGGTTCAACCTACAAGCACAAAGTTACGTTAATGTCGGCCACTAAAGACGTTTAGAGCACTATTATATGCACTTTCTAGTGCCAAAGGATCAAGACCGTGTGAAACCTGGTTCATTTCCTCAATCGCCGTGAGTACTTTCTCGGTAGGCATATTTCCTATGAGTGCATCTGAGGCAAAAGGACAACCGCCAAAACCTCTTAAAGCAGTATCTATGCGAGTACAGCCTGCATTAATTGCTGCTTGAGCCTTGGCTGATGCCTCATCATAAGTACTGTGCATATGAGCGCCCCAAGGGACCTTGCTTTCCTTTTTTACTAAATCACAGAGCTCCACAACCTTTTCTGTGGTGCCTTCACCCGTTGTATCGCTAAGTGAGATGAGATCAGCTCCAATGGATTCAGCTTGAAGCAAGCGCTCTAGCACTAGATCTCGATGATACTCTTCTCCATACGGATTACCAAAAGCCATACTTAGGTACACAACGAGCTCCACATTATGCTTATCGGCCAACTCCTTAACGCGTTTCAAGTCTTCCATGCCGTCCTTGATATTCTTGCGGGAATTGCGCAATTGAAATTCCTCACTCACGCTAAATGGATAGCCCCAGGCATCGATAAAGTCAAACTCTGTAGCTCTTCTAGCACCACCCTCACTGGCAATAATTGATAATAATTTCGTGTCGGAAGTTGCCCTGACTTCTTCCAATGCAGCGAACAAGGGTCGAGCATCAACCATTTGCGGCATGGCGCGTGGGCTAACAAAAGAACCTGCATCTATGGTGTGAAATCCACAGTTGGCGAGCATCTTGATGTGATTGATTTTTTCCTGGGTTGGGATAAAATCTTGGAATCCTTGCCAAGCATCTCTTGGACACTCTACAATGGAGATATGGGTCATTCGGTCTGTAATTGGGTTCTACCCGAAGTTACAAAGAACGAAGCATTCTGCGTACCATTGCTGGCCCTTCGTAAAGGAAACCTGTCCAAACTTGGACCAAATCGGCACCAGCATCAAGCTTTTCTTTGGCATCCTTACCTGTAAAGATCCCACCAACGGCAACAATGGCAATGTCCGCTGACAGTTTATTTCTGAGGTAGCGAACGACTTCAGTACTGCGCTCACGAAGAATCTTACCACTTAATCCACCTGCACCCATAGCTGCTACTTTCTCTTGTGATGCTTTCAATCCAGCACGTGAAATGGTAGTATTCGTGGCGACAACACCGCTGAGTTTGAGTTCGTTTACAATACCTACAATATCGTCTAGCTGACCGTTTGTCAAATCCGGTGCTATCTTGAGCATCAATGGTTTAGCGCCAAGCGCTTCATTTTTCGCTTTAACCTCTTTAAGCAATGCTTTCAACGGCTCTTTTTCTTGAAGCTCTCTCAAGTTTGGCGTATTTGGAGAACTGACATTGACCACAAAATAATCCACTACATCATGCAGGGCCTCTACACCCTTAATGTAATCCGAGGTTGCTACATCGTTCGGCGTTACCTTGTTCTTACCGATGTTTCCTCCAATAATGATATCGGTTTTCTTTTTTGCTAGTCGCAATGCCGCCGCATCCAGGCCGCCATTGTTAAAACCCATTCTGTTTATAACAGCTTCATCCTCTACAATTCTGAAAAGACGTGGTTTAGGATTCCCATCCTGAGGCTTTGGAGTTAGAGTACCTACCTCAATAAACCCAAATCCAAAGGCGCTGAGTTCATTGTAGAGCTTGGCATCTTTATCAAAACCTGCTGCTAACCCAACAGGATTTTTAAAATGCAATCCCATTACTTGTTTTTCCCTGCCTTTGAGCGAGCCAAAAAACAATGATGTAATAGCCTTCACACCAGGTATTTGAAACAACACTTTTAGTGTTTTAAACGTAAAGTGATGCGCCTGCTCGGCGTTCATCAAGAACAATAAAGGTCGAATGAGGCCTTTGTACATGTTAGTATCGTTTTAATCGTGCTAAGTCTCTCTTAGCGTCCTTATCCTTTAACGATTGACGCTTGTCGTAGTTCTTTTTACCCCGGGCTACAGCGATATTTAACTTCACCCACCCTTTTTCACTGATAAAAAGTTTTGTTGGAACCACAGTAATCCCTTGATCTTTGGTAGCCTTTTCAATTTTCTCAAGTTCTCGCTTTGCTAAGAGCAATTTCCGTTCTCTGATGGGATCATGGTTGTAAATGTTTCCATGAGACCATTCGGCGATATTCATATTCTTGATAAAAAGCTCTCCATCTTTGAAATAACAATACCCCTCGGCAATAGAAGCCTTGCCTAGGCGAATGCTCTTGACTTCAGTGCCC
Source organism: Bacteroidota bacterium (assembly GCA_003385605.1). GTDB lineage: Bacteria > Bacteroidota > Bacteroidia > Flavobacteriales > Schleiferiaceae > UBA10364. The sequence goes on along the minus strand of QQUU01000087.1, from coordinate 20,885 downwards.
TGAAGCTGTAAGCCTGCCGTGTAGGTATCGAGCCACTCGTAATCGAATTTGGCCTTTTTATTTTTGATTTCAATGGATTTCACAGCAGCAAAGGTACGCTACTCCTTGTCTTTTAACATAGGCACAAAGGCAGCATCTCCTAAAACCTTTTGAACAAAGCTGCCGTCAGGCATCTTTTGAATTTTCACCATTTTCTGTGTACCCTCTCCTACAGGAATAATCATAATTCCACCTTCTTTCAATTGAGCGAGCAAAGCTTTGGGTACATAGGGCGCTCCGCAAGTGACGATGATTCTATCAAAAGGCGCAAAGACTGGCATCCCTTTAAACCCATCACCGAATTTCTGCTCTGCACGCAGCCCAAGAAGTTTGAGCATCTTTTTTGAGAAATCAACCAATTCTTTTTGACGTTCAACTGTGAATAGCTTCACGCCTAATTCTACAAGTACCGCAGCCTGATAGCCACATCCTGTTCCGATTTCAAGAACTTTCATTCCCGGGGAAACCTCGAGCAATTCGCTTTGCCAGGCTACCGTAGATGGGTGACTGATGGTTTGTCCCGCAGCGATTGGAAAAGCTTTGTCCTGGTAGGCATGCTGGTGAAAGCCGCTCTCAAGAAAGAGGTGACGCGGCACACGATTCATAGCATCTAATACTTTATCAGATGCATAACCCTCTGATTTTAAGTGCTCACAGAGTTGTTTTCGTTGACCTTGAAATATGGGAGTATCGCTGTGCATTCAAGCTTCAAAGTAGGTCAAGTAAGATGGAATTCAGTCGATTTTAGCTGGAGTTTTTAACAAATAAGGATTGGCTTTGATTCGTTAACTTTGGTCACTCCATATGAAGCGTTTATCAATCATTCTCTTTTTAGGTCTCATTGCCTTAGGTTTTCAGCGTTGTGATACAGCTCCAGCACCCGAGGTCGCTTATATAACGGTAGATACCTTGTTAGTAAACGCCACGGGCACTCAGGGGACGTCTTCGTCAAAACTCAATACGCTTTGGGTGGAACAAAATGGAGCACAGATTGGTGCATTTATACCACCTTGTGAAATCCCCGTCTTGGCAGGAGAAAAGCAAGAAATTCGCATCATTCCGGGCATTAGTATCAACGGGAGCTACACGCAACGGAATCAATACGAAATGCTTAAGGCCAAGAATTTCACTTGGGACCTTGAACCGTATAGCAAGCGCTCATTGAGTAACGTTCAAAAAACATTTACTTACAACGATAACTTCACGATCCGGATTGTAGAGGACTTCGATGGCGTTGGGTTAAGTTTTAATCGTGCGCCACAAAGCGACACTACGTTACAAATCGTGGATGATGCAGAAGGTTCTTACCAGCATCCTGGAGAAACACCGAATTCAAGCGGTAAAATCACAATGCTGCCCAAGACTCTAGCAGAATTCAGAACCCCTGAAGCTTTTGAATTGCCGAAGGCAGGTGCCAATGTTTGGCTTGAAGTCAATTACAAAACAGAAGTGCCTTTGACCTTTGGTGTTATTGCGAATGAGCTTTTACAGAGCTTGCAGGCGCCTGTAGTCACATTATTTCCGAATGATCATTGGAATAAAGTATACCTAAACCTCGTTACTGAGGTAAGCGGCTACCCCAACGCTGGTGATTACAACCTGTTTTTCGGCGCCATTAACAGTACAGACGATACTGCCACGGTGTTCATCGATAACATAAAACTACTGTATTGAATCGAGCAGAAGTACTTGAGGGACGCTTGAAAATCGTTTATGTCGTTCTAGACCTAATCGCTGGATCGTTGGCTTATCTGGCCTTGCATGCCGTTCGAAAGCTTGTTGTGGAGCCTACTCGATTTGGGGTGGAATTGCCGCTTGAATTTGACGATAAATTTCTGCGGGCAGCCTTGCTAACCTCCTTTCTTTATGTCCTGATTAGTGCGCTAGGCGGAACCTACAGAGACTTAACTCGAAAAAGTAGACTCAAGCAAGCTTTTAATACGCTATCAGCCACGGTGATGACTTCCACCCTGCTGTTTTTCTTGATCTTCTTAGACGACTACATTAAGTTTTACAGTCAATACTACACTACTTTAGGTACATACGCAGCAACATTACTAGTCACTAGCGGATTATTTAGGTTCTCGCTAGCTTCGTATGTGCGCCACCAATTGGACAGTAAAAAACTCACCTTCCGGACCATACTTATCGGTGCTGGCAAAGAGGCAGGCGATTTGTTAGACTCATTTAAGCAGGAACGAACCAAGGGATATGAATTTATAGGCTACATGACTATGAATGGTGAGCAGATCGATCCACGCATCGCTCCTTTACCTTACCTCGGTACTACCACCCTTTTGAAAGACGTGGCCAACGACAATCATGTTGAAGATGTGATTATTGCCCTAGCTACTGGAAATAGCGAGACCATTGCGAACATTGTGAGTGACCTTGAGGACGTCAAACTGCGCATTCACGTGCTACCCAACCTGTTCAGCATTTTGAGTGGCCAAGTGAAGATGGAGAGTTTTGGACGCTCAATGATCGAGGTCAAAAGGGAGTTGGTACAGCCCCATGTAGCAGTCATTAAGCGCATTTTTGATATCGTTTTATCGATTATTCTTTTGATTGTTTCTTCCCCTATTCTTTTGTGTGGGATTATCGGAGTAAAACTCACTTCACCAGGTCCAATTTTCTACAGACAAAGCCGATTGGGTAAAAACGGTAAGAAGTTCAAAATCATCAAACTTCGAAGCATGGTAGTTGATGCAGAGCAACTGGGTCCGCAGCTTAGCAGTGAAGAAGATCCTAGGATTACCTCTTGGGGACGCACCATGCGCAAGTATAGGATTGATGAGTTGCCTCAGTTTTTGAATGTGCTTTTTGGAGATATGGCCATTGTTGGACCCCGTCCCGAACGTAAATATTACTTTGACCAGATCGTAGCTCAAGCACCACAGTATAAATTCTTGTTGCGTGTCAAGCCCGGGATTACCTCTTGGGGTATGGTGAAATACGGGTATGCTGAAAATGTCACAGAGATGCTCGAGAGAGCACGCTATGATTTAATCTACACAGAAAACATCACCCTATTGAGTGATATCAAAATCCTCTTCTATACCTTAGTTACCGTCTTACAAGGACGAGGAAAATAAGAACCCAAATAACTTATCACATATGAAAAACATTACTGTCATTGGTGCAGGGACTATGGGGAATGGAATTGCCCACGTTTTTGCACAAAGCGGCTATAAAGTTCAGCTTTTTGACATTAGTGAAGCAGCACTTGAACGTGCAGTTGCAACTATAGCAAAGAACATGGACCGCCAGATTGCTAAGGAAAAGCTCACTGAAGCAGAGAAATCAGCTGCCCTTGGCCGCCTAACCACCGGTACAGATCTTAAAACTGCCGTAGGCGCCGCAGATTTAGTCGTAGAGGCAGCCACGGAGAATGCGGATTTGAAATTCAAGATTTTTAAAGACTTGGATGAATTGGCCCCTGCGAATTGTATACTCGCCTCAAACACTTCTTCTATCAGCATTACTAAGATTGCTGCGCAGACCTCGCGTCCAGATAAGGTTATTGGCATGCACTTTATGAATCCAGTACCGGTCATGAAGCTTGTTGAAATCATCCGCGGATACAGTACCTCGGATGAGGTTTGTAATGCCGTTGTAGAAACAAGTAAATCGCTCGGTAAAATTCCGGTAGCTTGTAACGATTACCCTGGTTTTGTGGCCAACCGCATATTAATGCCCATGATTAATGAGGCAATTATCTCTTTGCACGAAGGTGTCGCTGGTGTCGCTGAGATTGATGCCATCATGAAATTAGGTATGGCACACCCTATGGGTCCATTACAATTGGCCGATTTCATTGGCCTAGACGTTTGCCTAAGCATCTTAAACGTTCTACATGACGGATTGGGCAATCCAAAATATGCCCCTTGCCCACTGCTCGTAAATATGGTTACCGCAGGAAAATTGGGCGTGAAATCGAAAGAAGGTTTTTACGATTATTCAAATGGAGTAAAAGAAGCTCCAGTTAGTTCACAATTCAAATAACAACACATACACTATGAAATTACGCGCAACACTCGCTGCCGCCCTTATTGGAACTGCAGCATTTGCACAAGTTGATCTAATCAACAAAGTAAAAGACAATGGTGCCGATGCACCTTTAGGCTATGAATGGGAAACTGTCGTCGATATAGAGGCTACTCCTGTTAAGAACCAAGGCGCTTCCGGGACTTGTTGGTCGTACGCGACTACTTCATTCGTAGAGAGTGAGATGATCCGTATGGGTAAAGAGCCTATCGATATTTCTGAGATGTTCACCGTTCGCAAAGTATACGAGGACAAGGGAGAGAAATACGTCCGTCTTCACGGGTACTTGAACTTCGCTCAGGGCGGCGCACTGCCTGATGTGATGTACGTTATCAAAAACTACGGTGCAGTGCCACAAGAAGCCTACAATGGGTTGAACTACGGTACTGAGATTAACCGTCATGGCGAAATGGAAGCTTCATTGAAAGGAATCTTAGATGCTGTTATCGAAAATAAGAACGGTAAATTGAGTACAAGCTGGAAGAAAGGCTTCAACGGTGTGCTTGATGCTTACTTAGGTGATGATCCTGCACAATTTGGCTACGACGGTAAAACGTACACCCCACGCAGCTTTGCTGACGAGGTTATTGGCGTAAATCCGGACGATTACGTGCAACTAACGTCATGGACACACTTCCCAATGTATGAAGCGTGTCAGATCCAAGTTCCTGATAACTGGACATGGGGTACTTCTTACAACCTACCGTTGGACGAAATGATGGAGGTTGTTGAAGGCGCTCTTTTGGACAAGTTCCCAGTTGCTTGGGCTTGTGACGTAAGCGACAAAGGATTCTCTATTCGCAACGGTATTGCAGTCATGCCAAACCAGAGCTGGAAAGAGATGTCTGACGAAGAAGTAAACGCCGTGTACTCTGCGCCGCATGCAGAGGCTGAGATCACTCAAGAGATGCGTCAGGAACAGTACGACAACTACTTGACTCAAGACGATCACGGAATGGTGCTTCAAGGCATCGTAAAAGATCAAGAAGGCAACCAATTCTTCATCGTAAAGAATTCATGGGGCGATATCCCGAACGACTTTAAGCCAGGCTATTTGTATGCTTCAGACAGTTACATGCGCCTAAAGACCATTAGTGTAATGATGCACAAGGACGCATTACCTAAGTCACTAAGAAAGAAACTCGGCCTGTAATTAAAACGGCAATCTGAATTTAGAATCCGCTCTTGCACTCAAGGGCGGATTTTTTTGTTGGTACCCCCGCCATAACCAAACACTTAGCCAGGCAATGGCCATGCCCAAAACTGCACCAGCCATAATATCCGTGAACCAGTGTGCCATGAGATACACTCTGGATAGCCCTACCAAAATGGCACAAAGGACTAAGGCAACTTGGATGACCTTACGTGTTGTGAAGAGTGCCAGCATCGTAAAGAGAACAAATGCAGTGGTCGTATGTCCCGAAGGAAACGCGAACTGAAGGGGAATATCTGCAGTATTCGACAATAGTAACTCGGCCTTGTCAAGAACAGCTAAAGGACGCGGTGATGGTGCAAATACTACTTTCTTAAAGAATGCCACCAGCACTGCACTCAATGCAGCCCCTGTTAATAGTGGAAGCACCATTTTCCAGCGGCGGTCAAAGATGAATGCAATGACAACGACCGCGTATAAGGTACCCTCTCCCCATGTGGTAATCATGGACATAATAGTTTCACCGGTATCACTATAGATGCTGCGGTGGAATGCCAGCTGCGCTGCTTCCTTACTGCCCGCGAGGGATAAAAAAATCCCGCAAGCCAATAAGAACAGACTTGCGGGAATTAAAAAGTATTTCATCTTTCGCATTACGCGCCGATAATGTGCTGTAGTTCGTGGATTTGACTGTCCCAGAGGAGTTTGGCTTCCTCTATCTCATCAGGCTCCGCAAAATCTGTAACGATGATAGATGTGTCCTTAGTGAGATCGTCTACTTGAATTTTGAACTCAAAATAAGTATCAAGACCCTCTTCATCATCTTCTACCCATCTGAATCTAACTAGGGCGTCCTGCTTTTTCTTCAACAGAATGGCTTGCTCTTCAGAGCCGTCCCAAAAGAAAGTGAATAGCTCAGTACGCGAATTCACATCGTCACAAAACCATTCGCTCAATCCTGAGGGAGTGCTCAAAAACGGGAACAGCATTTTTGGGGATGCGCGTAGCGGAAACTCTAATTCAAATTTTTCTTTTTCCATGATGAGGTTTAATAGTCTTTGCAATATAGCATTAAGTGTGTAATAGCCAAACGTTATCGCCAGGAGTGTTCTTCAGGGCACTATGTTTTTGCTATTTTAGAAAGCAAACAAACACTCATGTCATCAGGTTCAATTTTTCGTAAACCAATCCTTTGGGTCGCAGCCCTCGGCTATTTCGTCGACATTTACGACCTCTTACTGTTCAGCATTATTCGCATCCCTTCATTGGCAGATCTTGGCGTTACCGATTCTGGCGACACAGGTCTTTTAATTCTCAATACCCAGATGTTTGGTTTGCTACTTGGTGGTATTCTCTGGGGAATAATGGGTGATAAGCTCGGACGCACACGTGTGCTGTTTCTTTCCATAGCCCTCTACTCCATCGGCAATGTGCTCAACGGATTCGTTCAAACACCCATGCAATACGCATGGATTAGATTCTTTACTGGAATTGGGCTCGCTGGAGAATTGGGCGCCGGCATCACCTTGGTAAGTGAACTGTTGCCAAAAGAAAAGCGCGGTATAGGCACATCAGTGGTTGCAGGTGTTGGCTTGACCGGTGCGGTGCTCGCCTTTTTTATCGCACAATGGTTTGATTGGCGTACTTGTTACTTCATTGGCGGTGGATTAGGTCTAGCACTTTTGCTGCTTCGCATGAGCGTATTCGAAAGCGGTTTGTACCACAAGATGAGCGCACAACATCACATTGTCAAAGGAAATTTCCTGATGCTCTTTAACAAGCGTGAGCGTTTCATGCGCTACTTACGCAGTATTTTAATTGGCCTGCCCACATGGTTTGTCGTAGGCATTCTCATCAGCTTCTCCCCTGAGTTTGCGAAGCAAATGGGTATAACCGAACCTATTGAACCAGGTATTGGAATCATGATAAGCTACAGTGCTATCGCTGTAGGCGATGTGATCATAGGTCTACTCTCTCAATACTTGCAATCTAGAAAAAAGGCCATGCATGCTTTTTACATCATTACCATGCTTGGCATGCTATTATTCTTCACTGCTGGCGGTGCATTACAGATGTATATTGCCATCGGCATCATGGGCTTTGGAACAGGATTCTGGGCCGTTTTTGTGACCATTGGTGCAGAGAATTTCGGGACCAATTTAAGAGCCACAGCTGCCACGACTATTCCCAATATGGTCAGAGGGTCACTCAACGGGATTACGGCGCTTTTCCTGCTCCTTCAAGGCTCCTTTTCTTACGTCCACTCCGGAATTGCCACAGCGGTCGTTGTGATGTGCATCACCTATTGGGCCATCAGTGGTCTGCAGGAAACCTTTGGTCGTGATTTAGACTTCATTGAAGAATAGGCTTAACCTAGAAATGAAAAAGCCCAAGACATTGTCTCGGGCTTTCTTGTAGCGAAGACGGGAGTTGAACCCGTGACCTCAGGGTTATGAATCCTGCGCTCTAACCAACTGAGCTACCTCGCCATTGTTGGGGCTGCAAATATAATCACGATGCAGAAATATAAAAGGCTTTTTTAACGAGTATGATGTTTTTTCTAACGCCGAATTTCCAGAGGCTTCTCGAGAACACAAGCGGGTTTTCTTGGTTATACCCTAAAACAGCAACACTTATGGAATACTTGATCTACATTTTAACTGTAGGCCTTCTAGCAACTACGGCGATTACCTTCAGAATTTTAAACACATTGGCGAAGGAAGTAGCAAGATTGAAAAAACAATTACAGGAATAAAAAAAACCGGCCTCAGGGCCGGTTTTTTGCTATTTGGTCATGTACACCGAATAGTTCCAATAGAAGCTATTCCCGGTGTTAGGATCGTAATCGTAGTGATCGTAGTTCAAATACATGCTGTCTGCGGCCTCATTAATGTACCAGTCCAAGCAGGGGCTCCAGTTCATGTAAAATTGGTCCGTAGACCAACTATAGCCCCACCATTGGTACATGTGGTCGTTTAAGTCCTCCATGCTGTATTGAAAAGAACCGCCCTTATCCAAGGTAACCGTACCACTATGGTCTTCCTCTGCCGCAGGAAGCGTACCCACGGCATTATGAGCTCTTGTGATTTCTACATTCCAGGGTGAGCTGTAAAAGCGCTCCGTATTCACATCAACGGGTTCTTGAGTTTCACAAGAACTTAGTATCCCTAGAGCAACAGCAAATAGAAGTATTTTCTTCATGGTATAAATAATCTTCGCGCCAGTTTAAGCAATAATAGTGCCTAAACTACCACGATAAAGTTAGCGATGGACCCATTACTCCAAAAGTTTGTCCAACACTTACATCTGTATTAAACTTTCTCTTCTTTCGAGTGGTGGCCGATTCACTTCTCTGCTTGTGGTAATTCTCATACACCACCTTTCCAATAAATTCACCGATCACCGCCCCAGCTACTAATTCACTAACCCAGTGGTTATGGCCACGGATATCATAAAGGAGTGCAGTTGTCGCTAAACCGTAAGGAATCCACTTGTTATCAAAGACCTTAGCATTCACACTTGCAAAGGCAAAGAACATCGTCGCGTGGTACGAAGGGAACCCAGTGCCGTAGGCTTTAGAGCCAAGTACATTGATGTGCGGATTAAAAAAATCTAAAGGGCTGTGTACGAATGGATACTCGCTATCCCTGTCTGTTTGTGTGTAATCACCCAATGGTCTTGCAGGACGATGTCTACCTATAACCGACTTTAAAATAAGGTGAGAAACAACATAAGATTCTACCACTGCCTTCACAGTCAGGACTCCAGCTTCTTGCATTTTCTCATTTCCTGTAAGTAGCCCGGCAGCATACATCGCCGTAACACCCGTATACATATATCCATCAACCCCATAAGCCACGGGACGTAAGTATCTATTGTTCGGAAAGAGATGTGGAAAAGAAACTACACTCCTAACGTAAACATCCAAAGGCTCAATATGGTCTTGGAAAAGTTTGGTGGTCATGTAATCCGTGGCAACTAAAGTGAATAGTTTGACCGCGTTTTTTTCAAGATTGGGATTCTTGAGTGGACGCATAACAATGGCCTTGGCGTCGTCGTCAATGGTTAAAATGGTGTTCTTGATGATGCCAAATCGAGATTCTTTAATCGTGCGATCAGGCTCAAATTGAATCTGAGCTTTTGCTAGGCCGCAAAACAAAAGCGCTGCGACCAAAGAGCCACAGCGCTTGAAAATTAATTTCTGCATTGTGAGGTGTATTGGTTCCTCACGAATGTAATTACTCCCACGTAAATAATGGGCGGTCTTGCATCATTTTTACAACCTCATTACCTACCTCAGTGATAATACTCTCATTATCAATGTTAGTGACAACACGGTCGATTAAATCTGCAATCGTATCCATGTGTTCCTCTTTCAAACCACGAGTAGTGATTGCAGGAGCACCTAGACGAATACCAGAAGTCGTGAATGGACTCTTATCGTCAAACGGTACCATGTTCTTGTTTGCAGTAATGTGTGCTCTTACTAGAGCTTGCTCTGTTGCTTTACCGGTAACACCTTTGTTACGAAGGTCAATGAGCATCAAGTGGTTATCGGTTCCACCTGAAATGATGTCGTAACCACGGTTGACAAAAGACTGCGCCATAGCAGCAGCGTTTTTCTTTACCTGAAGCTGGTACTCAAAAAATCCGTCGCTTAAAGCTTCACCGTAGGCAACTGCTTTTGCTGCAATTACGTGCTCCAACGGACCACCTTGAATACCTGGGAAGATAGCCATGTCTAAGACGTTAGACATCATCTTCACTTCACCTTTCATGTTGGTCTCGCCCCAAGGGTTCGGGAAATCTTCTCCCATCATGATCATACCACCACGAGGACCACGCAAAGTTTTGTGCGTTGTAGTTGTTACAATATGACAGTGCGGCATTGGGTCATTCAAAATGCCCTTAGCAATCATACCTGAAGGGTGAGAAATATCTGCAAGAAGGATGGCTCCTACTTCATCAGCGATCTCACGGAAACGCTTGAAATCAATATCACGGCTGTATGCAGAAGCACCTGCGATGATCATGCGTGGCTTGCACTCTTTCGCTTTAGCTTCGATTTTATCGTAGTTCAATAGGCCAGTCTCCTTCTCTACTCCGTAAAACTCTGCATTGTAGGTTTTACCTGAGAAGTTTACTGGAGATCCGTGGGTCAAGTGACCACCGTGGCTCAAATCGAAACCGAGAACAGTATCACCAGGCTTCATCACAGCCAAATACACTGCTGCATTTGCTTGAGAACCTGAGTGAGGCTGGACATTTACGTAAGCCGCACCGTAGAGCTCCTTAGCACGGTCGCGCGCTAAATCTTCTACTACATCGACAATCTCACAACCGCCGTAGTAACGTTTACCAGGGTATCCTTCTGCGTATTTGTTGGTCAAAACTGAACCTTGCGCTTCCATAACTTGAGGCGAGGCGAAGTTCTCAGAAGCAATTAGCTCGATGCCATTGATCTGACGTTGGTTTTCCTGTGCGATTAGGTCGAAAATTGTAGTATCTCTCATGATCAATTATTGAAGCGCTAAAATTACGGCGAACACCCGTAATTGCCCAATAATCAGTGCCCGTAAGTTTTACACATTAAAACGGCGTAGACCAACGCTCGTCCGAGTACATATTTGAACCTGTTAGTGTCCTAATGAATGCCTCTAAATCTGCACGTTCAGTTGATGTTAACTCAAGTTTTACGGAGGTTAATCCGCGAACCAAACGTTCGTCGACGGTACGATTATTAACATCCGGTATGACCTCATTATAATGCTCCACTATGGTTGTGAACTCCAAGAAGTTCCCAGTGTGCATCATCGGTGTATTGACGGAACCGTCTGGACCGAAAATATCCCTCAGCGAAGGTGATCGCGTATTGGTTGTGTCAAAGCCTGCTGGATTACCAGCCTCTTTGTCAACACCATTGTTCCCGCTCATAGGGTCGATGTCAAATTCTGGAGGACGGTGACAGCCCGCACATCCAGCACCACCTGAAATACGTACATTTTGATTATCAAGTTGAGGCTGAGCTCTAAAAAGAAACTTCCCTCTGTTCTCTGCAGGAGTGAAATTCGAGTAGGATCCTTGAATGTCACCCGCGGCCGCAAAACCTTCATCAAACCTTGAATCAAAGCTTTCAATGGAACTGACAAAGTGCTCTAGAGCTTGGGCGATACGTTGTTTATTGATAGTGGTTCCTTCTTGTTCGAAGGCCCAATCAAAGAGTTCAGAATAGTACTGCAGTCCTTGAAGTTTAGTCAACAAGCTGTCAAAGCCAGGCTGATCACCCGTGCCGCTGAAGCCCATTTCGATATGGTCTTCAATAGGCTGCGTAACTTGGTTTCTGAGGTTGATTGCTCGACGGTCCCAAAACATTGCTGGGAGTGCGGCGAATCTAGTGTTTACAAGGCGCATACTCTGTCTCGAAGTCAGACCCCCGTCTAATCCAATACTTTGCTGGGAACTATCGCCAAAAGCGTGCGCCTGAATGTGACACGAACCACAGGCGATAGAGTTGTTTAGACTGAGCTGCTTGTCGTAGAACAGCACTCGGCCCAAAGTAGCCTTGCGATTATCTACATCTCCGTCTAGGCGATTGTCACGAGTGATATAATCCGGTGCAGTACTGCTGTAATCTAAGGGGGGCTCTAATGGAAAATCGGCCCCTAAGTAAGTGTAAGCCGCATCCAATTCGTAGGTCCCCTCCCCTGCGCGACCACAGGCCGCCAGTATCAAAATACCTAGAATTAATGCGTATCTCTTCATTTATTTAATCAACTCCATTTCATCGATTAACCAGCGCTGGCCGGCAAATTTATCGATGATGAACAGGACATATCTACTATCAACCATGATGTTGCGGCAGATGTTTGCATCAAAGTTCACATCACTCATGGTACCTTCCCAGATACGGTCAAAATTCAAGCCAATGAGCTCTCCACGTGCATTCAGCACCGGTGAACCACTGTTCCCACCTGTGGTATGGTTTGAAGCAATATTACAGACTGGTAGTTTTCCGTTCTCTGCATAGTCGCCGTAGTCTTTGTTGTCGTACAATTCGATCAGTTTACTAGGCATATCAAATTCGTAATCCCCTGGCTTGTATTTCGCCATCGCTCCATCCAAATAGGTGGTGGTTCCGTAGGATACAGCATCGCGAGGGCTCACCCCTTCTAGCTTTCCGTAGGTCACACGCAGCGTACTATTGGCATTCGGGTAGAAGTTGCGCTCAGGAAATACTTCAATCAAAGCCTTCATGTAGGTTGATTTCAATTCAGAAGCTTTCGAGGCCAATTCCGCCGACGGCGAATTCGCTCTGTAAATTCCAAATGCTCCAGCTGTAAATGCAGACATCTTCGGCGCCAAGCTGTCCAATTCGAAAACGTCGCCACGCTGCGCTGCAGCAGTAACAGCCTTTAGTTCGTTGTGAACTGCTGTATTGAAGGCAGATGCATCTCCTGTTAAATCTGCGATTTCAGGCAACTCCGTTGCAGCCATCTCGAGCATGGCCGCGGTCGTTTTAGCGCTAACCTCGTAGCTAAAGTCTTTGTCGAAGCTCAAAATAGCGGCATTCATTGCTTCTCCTTCCATTCTACCCAATCGGTTGGCCAGGTTGAACCACTCCATTCCGTAGTAGACCGTTTCGATGAATTCATTGCGCTTGAAGGTCCCTTCGGACATCTGTGTACTAACCACGGCGATATCGTTTAAAAGACTGCCGTATTTGTCCCAAAGGTTGGCATCGGCCGCGATACGAGCGGTGAACTCTGCTTCTAGCTTGCGCTTCCTGTCCACGCCTTTGGTGAATGCTACCCCTTCGATCTGGCCGATCCACTTTTTCCATCCGTTGGCGATACGAGCATATTTTGAAGCATACTTTAACTGAACAGCAGCATCCGCACGCATTTCAGCATCCATGATGGATAAAAGAACATCGCGGATTTCTACGCGACGAGCGTTCTCTACGTTGACTAATTGGTCCATTTCTACTGCCGTCAGATACTCCTGCGTGCGACCAGGATAGCCAAAAACCATAGTAAATTCCCCAGGTGTGCGAGGAGCTACGTTCACTTTTAAATGCTGTGCTGGTGAAAACGGTGCGCCTGCTTCGTCGTAAACTCTGAAAAGACTGAAATCTCCTGTGTGGCGCGGGAATACCCAGTTGTCGGTATCTGCACCGTACTTACCAATAGAGCTTGGCGGGGCGCCCACGAGGCGAACATCGTTGTATTTCTTGGTAGCCAACAGGTAATATTGATTACCCTCGAAGAATGGAACAACTTCATACAACAATGCTGGGTCAGCATCTTTTTTCGCGGCGATGAGGTTTTGAACAGCCTCCTTTTTATCCAAAGAGGATAACACTTCATTAGTCACATCTTCCATGTAGACCAATTGCTCTACAAACAATCCCGGATTCTTGAGCTCTTCAGCCATAGAATTGGCCCAAAAGCCGTCCTTTAGGTAGTTGTGCTCCATTGAGCTCTGCTTTTGAATCTGACCATAGCCACAGTGGTGGTTGGTGAGCACTAAGCCTTTTGAAGAAATGAACTCTCCTGTACAGAAACCGCCAAAGCTGACGATGGCATCTTTCAGCGAGCTGTGATTGATGCTATAAATGTCTTCGGCACTGAGCTCGCAGCCCATGGCTTGCATCTCAGCGATGTTGTTATTTAAGAGCATTGGAATCCACATGCCTTCCTTTGCGGAAGAGAATTGGACACTAGAAAGAATTAACAGTAGGGAAAGAAATTTCTTCATCGTAAGTGTTGTAATTTGCAGGGTATAAACTTAAACAAACAATGAAGAAAATATTCATGGGAGCCGCAGTTGCTTCTTTACTTTTTGCTTGTAGCGGAGAAAGTTCGGACGGCTTTCAGCTCAGTATTGATATCCCAAGTGCAGGTAATAGCCCCGTTAAGGTCACTTTAGAAGGAGACTCCGTTATCTACGAGGGAAATCTTACGGACGGTTCACTCACTGCAAACTTGAGTGATTTTGACAATCAATTCACTATGGTACAGATCATGGAATTGGGTCAACCAGCGGTCTACTTCCACGACGGTGCCGATGTAAATATCACCTTTGATGAGATGACTGGCTTTAATATCGAGGCAGGCGTCATGAATGATAGTGCAGATGCATTGAATGATCAAAGCGCATTTTTCGGACAAACCATGCAGGTTTTGGAGCAGAAATATATGACGGCTATGGATTCAAACGACGTTGATGCGCAGAACGAGATTCGCGAGGAGGCTATGAATTTGATGGAAAGCCAAGAGCGCATGAAGATTGAATTTGCCAAGCGCAACGATATCCTTGGTGCGGCAATTGCCCTTTCTTCTCAAAGCAGCAATCTTACCTATGAAGATTTGAAGGCTGTTTTAGATCAGGTAAGCCCTGAATTCCACAGCGCCCCAGATTACACGCGTCTTGCAGAGCGCGTTGAAACCATGGGTCGTTCGGCTATCGGTATGCAGTTCAAAGACTTTGCTCAAACATCAGCAACAGGTGGTACACTAAATGTTCTTGCTGTTGAAGGTAAATACGTTCTAGTAGACTTCTGGGCATCTTGGTGTCGTCCTTGTCGCGCTGCCAATCCAGCGCTTGTGGAGCTGTACAATACGTACCACGAACAAGGTTTTAATATTCTAGGAGTAAGCTTGGACCGCGATGGCGCTTCATGGCAGAAAGGGATTAAAGAAGATGGATTGCCTTGGCCGCAGATTTCGGATTTGCAATACTGGCAAAATGAGATTTCAACTTATTACGGTATTCAATTCATCCCACAAAACATCCTCATCGACGACAATGGAGTTATCGTTGCTAAGAATATGGAACCGGCTAAATTGGGTGAATTCCTATCAAACAATCTCTAAACGAGACCTCTACGTCGGCGAATGATCCATTCAGCCGATGCAATTAATAAGGCAAGTCCCCAGTACCAAACATGAAGGTGCTGGGGATTTTTTTGCTCAAAACTTAGGACTGTAGGAGCTACATTTTCTAAGGGTGTTGCACCGTCCATAGCACCGGCATTCGCCCAAGAGTTGATCAGTGATTGATTTCTCGGTCGAACCTTCTCTACATCGACATCTTTTACTTGTAGATTTGAAGTGGTCTTTAAGGCTCCACCCGACCAATTCGCCACAGCCTCTACCCTATAAATACCAGGAACTGTAGGTGTGAAAGTCCCTATGACACTATTCCCTTCTGGACTAAGCGTCACCTGTTCAATGAGCGTAGCTCCCTGATGAATCTCAATACTAAAATTTGCAGGGAGTACTTCTAAGCGACTGTTCACAACTGCCCCTGCAATCTGAGCACTCTCTCCTAGCGACACTTGTTGTGGAGACGTTAGACGCAATTGCGCGGGTTCATATCGTTGCATTAATTCTTCAAGGAGTGCCTCAAAGGCATCAAGAGTCTTGGCAGAAGCTAAACCGCTCTTGTACCAATGAATGCCACGAGTATCAAGGTATTCGCCTTCCGATATACTAGCATTTTCAGCTTTGCTGTACACCTCGACTTCTTGGTAATCCAACAACGTAGGAATTAAAATAGGCTTTGAAAAGGCAGGTACAGCTCCTCCATCTAAATGGAGCATAGGCACTTTAACACTGCTGTGCGCTCTTTCTATGGCAACTTTACCCCCACCTATGGTTACCAATGGACCGTTTATGGAGGAAACCCGCTCGAGCTCATTCCATGCAATACGCTCAACAGCTATACCCTTGCTCTCGCACCAGCGACGTACCATTGCCTCGTGCGGATGCGGTGCATTCGTTACTAGGGCTATGGTCGCTAGATACTCCTTGACATCAACTAAGGTTGTAAGACTGTCTTTCTGACCGCCCATGGTGGCTACGGCTAGTAGTTTATAAATGCCCGATTTTGACGGAGCTTGTAGATCTATGTTACGCCCAGAATGTACTTTACTATTGAAATATACATCTACATTCGCCTCTTTTGAGGCTAATACTTCTACCCTCATTTTAGCATTGCTTAGCACGCGTTGTGGAACAACTATACCTTGCAGAAGACCTGAAGGTTGCAAGGGCTTTGAGGGTGCTAATAGATAATATGTAGGAATGGACGATCCTAAAAGATTTGCAATATGTCCATCGCCAACGTACGCCCAAGCATTGTTGGACGGCACCGAGCTTTTATTGAAATCTCTCACGATGGGATCATACCCAAGTGCTTCAAATTTTTCAACGGCTGCATTGGCAAGGCTATCTCCTGACACACCCAAAGACCTTGAAGAATCGAGCGCAATGGTAAGTACAGGCCTCAAAGACTGTTCGCGCTCTGTAGATATGGGAGGAGCGCAAAGAGCATAGACCAATAATCCCGTCCAAACCAAACGCAAAAGCGCCAAATCCCATGGGAATTCAGCGCTTCGCTTAAAGTATAGAAACGCAGCAACTACTGATCCTGCACTGAGTGCAACTATAGCAGCTACTACGCTAGTCATCAAGTCAACATTCCACCACAAACATTGAGGACCTGCCCACTTACGTAGGCACTCATGTCTGAAGCCAAGAATAAACAAGCATTGGCCACATCTTCTGGGCTACCGCCTCTTTTGAGCGGAATACCATCTCTCCAAGATTGAACCGTTTTCTCGTCCAATACAGCAGTCATCTCAGTTTCAATGAAACCCGGTGCGATGGCGTTACAACGGATGTTGCGTGATCCTAGCTCAAGTGCTACTGACTTCGTGAAGCCAATAATACCAGCCTTAGAAGCGGAATAATTGGCCTGACCAGCGTTACCCTTTACACCCACTACAGAACTAATGTTGACAATAGATCCTGAGCGTTGCTTCAAGAATGTGCGCTGTACAGCTTTAGTCATGTTGAAGACTGAATTTAGATTCACCTCAATCACTCGGTTAAAATCCTCTTCCGTCATACGCATTAAAAGGGTATCCTTGGTAATACCAGCGTTGTTTACAACGATGTCGACACCACCAAAGTCTTCTACGACCTGAGCAACAAGTGCCTCGGCATCTTCCATTTTTGAAGCATCCGATCGGTAGCCTTTTACATTGGCTCCGTGTGCTTTCAACTCTTCTTCGAGCGCCTGTCCTCTTTCGACAGAGCTAAGGAATGTAAATGCTACGTTCGCACCTTGCTGTGCAAATACTTCAGCAATTCCTTTTCCGATTCCTTTAGACGCACCGGTAATAATGGCCGTCTTTCCTGCTAATAAACCCATAGTGTTTAATTATTCGCGGTTTTGTTCAGTGAGCAAACCTACTGCTTTTCCATTTTTCTGAGCAACAATAAATGCATTTTCAACACCTAAGTTAACCACAAGAGCTAATGCCTGCTGCGCGTCTGGTAGAGAGTTATATTCGCCTAGAACGAATAAAACTAGACTGTCTTTTTCAACCATAGAGGCTTCAGATAGACCGTAGCTTAACTCTTTGATAGTCTGGTTTTTAAAAGATCCTATTTGAACTGAAAAAATAAGTTTGTCATTAGCGGTCAAAACAGTATCTACTACTTGTCCACCGCGCCAAAGCTCTACACTTTTTTGAGTCAATTCCTCTTCACTCATCGACGAATTTCCGAGAAACTGATATGTTACCAAGGCAGTGATAACCACTAAAACGACCGTTAAAGGCCAAGAAGTCTTTTTCGAACTACTCCCCTTTTGCTCAATCAATTGACGCTGCAGTTCTGTATTCTCAGCCTCTAGTTTTGAGATTCGTTCTTTGGTTTTCGGTGATAAGAATTCCATATCCTACAACGGTGCTACTAGTATTCCAATAATGGTGGCAATAGCGAAAATAATCGTCTGAATGACCACGCCAATATTATTCAAAATAACAAGTGACCAATGCATATCTCCCCATCGCTTCCAAGTCAACGGCGGCTTACTTACCGGAGCTTTCATACCCTCTTCTCGTTCCAACTGTTTTTCAGTCTTCACAGCATAGGCGGATTCACAATGTGTACACTTGTACTGGTACTTATCTAGTGCTGAATCAACCTCATACCAATGAGCGCATGAGGGGCATTTCACTTGTTTCATTGTAGTAAAGGTAAGGCGGTTTGAAACAAAAAAGCCGCCTCACATGGTGAAGCGGCTCTGTATTTATTAAATGTTGGATTATTTACCAAGCAACTTAGCCATAGCAGTACCTAGGTCTGCCGGCGAATCTACCACAGTAATTCCACAGTCGCGAAGAATAGCTTTCTTAGCAGCAGCCGTATCTTCAGCACCACCTACAATGGCACCTGCGTGGCCCATTGTACGGCCTGCAGGAGCCGTCTCGCCTGCGATGAAAGCAACTACAGGCTTCGTACCGTTCTCTTTGATCCACTTACCAGCTTCTGCTTCTAGTTGACCACCGATCTCACCAATCATAATGATACCTTCAGTTTCTGGGTCGTTCATCAAGAGCTCAACAGCTTGTTTTGTAGTTGTACCGATGATTGGGTCACCACCAATACCAATAGCTGTTGTTTGACCTAAACCGGCTTTTGTACACTGATCGACTGCTTCATAAGTCAAAGTACCAGACTTACTAACGATACCTACAGTACCTTTATTGAAGATAAAACCAGGCATAATACCCACTTTAGCTTCTCCTGCAGTCATAACCCCAGGACAGTTAGGACCGATCAACGTACAGTCCTTGTCGCTTAAGTACTCTTTCACTTTCACCATGTCCGCTACTGGAATGCCTTCCGTAATACAGATGATTACTTTAATACCTGCCTCTGCAGCTTCCATAATACCATCTGCAGCGAACGCTGGCGGAATGAAAATGATAGAAGTATCTGCACCTGCCTTTTCAACGGCTTCGCTTACAGTATTAAATACAGGACGATCCAAATGCGTCATGCCTCCTTTTCCTGGAGTTACACCACCAACCACGTTGGTTCCGTATTCGATCATTTGAGTGGCATGGAATGTACCCTCTTTACCCGTAAAACCTTGGACAATAATGTTTGAGTCTTTGTTGACTAGTACGCTCATGAGATGCTTTTTCTGTGAGTTTGGTGCAAATGTACTATCCAACCTGCAATCGAATTCCCTTCTTGACAAATTTCTTTGCTCAATACTTATCGATGTATCTTTGCGCCATGCTTAGAGACGATATCATATGCGCACTTTCGACACCACAAGGCGTTGGTGCATTAGCTATAGTTAGAGTAAGCGGGGCCAATTCCGCCGCGCTGCTCACCCCCTACTTCATCTCTAAACGCATCCAAAAATCGGGATTAGAATCCCACCGTGCGTTTTTCGGCGATTACAGCATCGACGGTGAACACATAGACGAAGTGCTTATCACCTACTTCGCAGAAGGAAAGAGTTTTACTGGTGAGGAAAGCTTCGAAATTAGCTGCCACGGCTCCCCATACATCGTCAGCCGCATTATGGAAAGCTTGCTCGAAGCCGGCGCACGTCTAGCGGATCCAGGAGAATATACCATGCGTGCTTTCATGAACGGCCGAATGGACCTCGCTCAAGCAGAAGCAGTGGCAGACCTCATTCATGCCGAAAACAAAACCATGCACGATGTGGCCTTGCGCCAACTCAAAGGAGGCTTTTCAAATGAAATTACCGCCTTCAGAGAAGAATTGGTGCATTTCGCTTCCATGATCGAGCTAGAATTAGACTTCAGCGAAGAAGATGTTGAATTCGCTTCAAGGAAAGATCTACTCGACATGCTGCATTCTCTGAAAACCAAAGTCAATGCGTTGATTGATAGTTTCAAGTACGGAAATGCACTAAAAAAAGGAATTGCCACTGCGATCCTCGGCGCCCCAAATGCTGGAAAGTCAACCCTACTAAATGCTTTGCTTGGCGAGGACCGCGCCATTGTTAGCGCTATAGCAGGAACTACCCGAGATACTGTCGAGGATACGTTCAATTATGGCGGTCTTACCTACCGCTTAATTGACACTGCAGGTATTCGTGAGACAGAAGATTATGTGGAGAAAATTGGCATCCAAAAGGCGTTCGAGCAAGCTGAAAAGGCAGATGTTATTTTCTACCTCATTGACGCCACTGCGGCGGAAGCAGATCTAGAGGAGCGCATTGCACATTTGGAACAATCGGCTTCTCAGGCAGAACTGTTCTTGTGCATCAACAAATCTGATCAAGCGGATACGACTGAAATCCTCTCAAGACTGAAGGGTTCGAAGCGTCAGATCTTCGAAATAGCCGCAAAAACCAAAGACGGACTATCAGAGCTCTTAACGGCATTGAAAGAAGCCACAGCTTGGACCTCACACAGCGCCTCACAAACCATTGTAACTAATGCTCGCCACGCAGATGCATTGCGCAGAACCTCTTTAGCGCTCGATAAAAGTATCGAAGCGGTAGAACTCAGTATTCCTGGCGATTTATTGGCTCAAGACTTGCGCTTGGCGCTCGATGGACTAGGCGAAATCACTGGTACAATATCTACCGACGATCTACTGGCCAACATCTTCAGCAAGTTCTGTATAGGGAAGTAAACCCATGTAACTATCGATAACCATCGAGGCCTGCTACCGAAAGGCAAAATGTTCGGTATTTACCGAACACACGTTTGGAATCACGTGTAATTCCAACACATATAAGGTTCATTCAATACCTAATAATTGGTAAAATCCAAGTGTTCGGTAAATAAATAACCAATCAA